>NZ_JBIBWV010000020.1:75319-138192 GCF_043081625.1 Streptomyces sp. NPDC014861 | reverse complement strand
ACGCCCGGTTACATTCCGAACCCGGAAGCTAAGCCTTTCAGCGCCGATGGTACTGCAGGGGGGACCCTGTGGGAGAGTAGGACACCGCCGAACAACCCGCCCTTTTAGCTCAGTCGGTAGAGCGTCTCCATGGTAAGGAGAAGGTCAACGGTTCGATTCCGTTAAAGGGCTCAGAGAAAGAAGGCCCCCGCCTTGTGGCGGGGGCCTTCTTGCGTTTCCGGGGAATTGAGGGGAGAGGCGGGGCCGGCACCTCCTGGTGGAGGCGCCGGCCCCGTCCGGTGTCAGCTCGGGTCCGGCTCCCGCAGGCGCATCGTCAGGATGGCCATGTCGTCGGACGCGGGGGCGTGGGCGAAGCGCTCCACGGCGCGGAGGATACGCCCGCCGACCGCACCGGCCGTCAGGCCCGTACAGGTCGCGAGGGCGTCGGCGAGGCCGTCGTCGCCCAGCATGCGGGTGCCCTCACGGCGCTCGGTCACGCCGTCCGTGACACAGAGGAGCACGTCACCCGGATCGAGCGTGAAGGTCTCCTCGTACAGCTCCAGGTCCTCCATCACACCCAGCAGTGGCTGGGGCTCCGCGGCCGGGCTGACCGTGCCGTCGGGACGGAGGCGGAGCGGGAGCGGATGTCCGGCGCAGACCACCTTCAGGAGCGCCGAGCCGTCCGGCTGGGGGCGGAGCTCGCCGTACAGGAGGGTCAGGAAGCGACTGCGGGCGCCCTCGTCGAGGATGGCCGCGTTCAGTCGCTCCAGGACGGCCGGGCCGCCGAAGCCCTCACGGGCCAGCAGGCGCAGGGCGTGGCGGGCCAGGCCCGTGACGGCCGCGGCCTCCGGGCCCGTGCCGCAGACGTCGCCGATGGCGAAGCCGTACACGTCGTCCCGGATGGGGAAGACGTCGTAGAAGTCTCCTCCCACCTCGTTGCCCTCGCCGGCCGCGCGGTAGATGACGTCCACCTCGACACCCGGGATCTTGGGGAGGTCGGGCGGGAGGAGGCTGCGCTGGAGGGACTGGCTGATGGCGTTGCGCTCCGAGTACAGGCGCGCGTTGTCCAGGGCCAGGGCGGCCCGGCGCGAGAGGTCCTCGGCGAGCTCCAGGATCTCCTGGCGGAAGTGGTCCTCGGCCGGGCGGCCCAGGGTGAGCATGCCGATCACCCTGTTGCGGGCGACCAGGGGCAGGACCACCGTCTCGCCGGCCACCGCGCCGGCCGTGGCGAGGGCGGTGTCGATGCCGGAGGAGAGCGGGCTGCCCAGGTGCTCCAGCTCGCGGGCCGACGCGGTCAGCGCGGCGCGGTGGGCGGCGTCGCCCGGGGCCGTCCAGAGCCGTGCACCGGGGGACGGCACCGGATCGGGCGGGGCGATGGAGAGGAGCAGGGCCTTCAGGCCGTCGATGCGGTCCTCGTCCTCGTGGAGCACGTACGACAGGTACGGATCCGAGGTCGGGTCGGCGATCGTGTAGACCGCGCACCAGGTGGCCAGGGTCGGGACCGTCATCTGGGCCATCAGCGCCAGCGTCTGGTCGCGGTCGAGGGTGCCGGCCAGCAGGTCGGAGGCCTCGACGAGGAAGCTGAGGGAGCCGCGGCGGAGCCGCTCCAGCTCGCCCAGGCGGGCCGACTCGACGGCCAGGGCGATCCGGTCGGCGGCGAACTGGAGACGGAGTGCCTCCTCGTTCGAGTAGCGGTTCGAGGCCTCCGCGGCGACGCCGAGGGAGCCGGTGAGACGGCCCTCGACCTTCAGCGGGACGGTGACGACCGAGCGCATGCCGGTGCCTTCGAGGAGCGGCACGGCGCCGGGGACGGCGGCCAGGTCCTCGTGGACGGCGGGCATGCGGGCGGAGCCGTAGCGGCTGGCGCCCGTCTCCACCGGGACGCGGGCGAAGCGCTGGCGGGCCGCCGGGAGGCCGGTCGTCGCGCGGACCTCCAGCTCGGTCTCGTCGTCGGTGGCCAGCAGGAGGAAGGCGGCGTCGCCGTCGAGCATGTCCCGGGCCCGCTCCACCGTGCGCTGGAGCAGACCGTCCAGGTCGTCGGGGGCGGGGGAGCCGATGAAGACCTCGAAGGGGTCCGTGGCGCGGCTCTCCGCACCGGAATCGGCCGCCGGACGCTGCGGGGTCTGGAGGACCGCCCGCTCGTCCTCCCGGACCAGGAGGCAGACCGTGGACGGCTCGCCGGCCGCGTCGCGGACCCGCAGGTGGGAGGCGTACACGGGGATGACGCGGCCGTCGGCGCGGCGGAGTCCGTAACTGCCCTCCCAGCGGGAGTGGCGGAGGGCCTCGGCGAGGCCGGTGCCGATGCCGGGGGTGTGGGGCCAGGCGGCGAGGTCGCCGAGCGGCTTGCCGACGACGTGCTCGGAGGCGTACCCGAAGAGCTCCTCGGCGTCCTCGTTCCAGGAGGTGATCGAGCCGGCCTGGTCGATCTGGACGACGGCGACACGGACGCGGCTGTCGGCGACCGGGAGCAGGGCGTCGGGCAGGACCGGCCCGGCCGAGCGGGTGCCGACCGGGCGCTGGGGGAGGTCGAGGTGGAACCAGACGTGCTTGCGGGTGGGGGAGTAGTCGACGCCCCAGCGGTCGGCGAGGGCGGCGCACAGGAGCAGGCCGCGGCCGTTCTCCCGGTCCGGGCTCGCGATGCCGCGGCCGCTCTGGACCGGGATCTCGCGCTCCGGGTAGCGGTCGGCCACCTCGATGCGGACACTGTCCTCGGAGCGCAGGCACAGGACGTCGGCGGCGGTGCCGGCGTGCACCACGGCGTTGGTGACCAGCTCGCTGGTGAGGACGACGGCGTCGTCCACCAGCTCCGGGTGGCCCCAGCCCTGGAGGGTGTCCCGGACGAAGGCCCGGGCGGCGGCGACGGACCGTCCGACGGGGTCGAAGGTGGCAGTCGCCCGCGCGGTGATCACAGCACTCCTCGTACGCGTCTCGACGCCCGGCTCTGCCATGCTCGGTCTGCCCCTCCCACTGCCCGGTGGTCGTCCACGCTCCACACCGCCCCCGCCGGGCGGACCGGGGCGGCTGGACAGCCGGATGCCAGGTTACTTACCTTCGCCGTCCCCGCGGATGCCGGTCTCCGCTGTTTCCGCCCTCACGGGGTGGGGACGTTGTGCGAAGCTGCCGAACTGTTATCGCCTGGTTCGGTCGCGGTGAAACACTGGGCATGCTTGGGCGGGAGCCGAAGCGGAACGGTCGACCCCTTTCGGGAGGGACACGGTGGACTCTGGCACGGCGGCGCGACGCGGCGGCGGCAGCGGCACGCGCGCGAGGGGCGGTCGTTCCCGTGGGGGGACGGTACAGGTGGACGCGGCCGCGCTGGAGCGGCTGCTGTCCGCGCTCGTGTCCATGCGCGACGGCAATCTGCGGAGGCGGCTGACCGTCTCCGGCGACGGGGTGATGGCCGAGATCGCGGCCGTCTTCAACGAGGTCGCCGACCGGCAGATGCACGTGACCGGCGAGCTGTCGCGGGTGCGGCGGGTGGTCGGGCGTGAGGGCAAGCTGTCCGAGCGGCTGGAGGCGGGGACCACCGAGGGCGCCTGGGCGGCGGCGATCGAGGCGGCCAACGCGCTCGTCGACGATCTCGCGCGGCCGGTGTCCGAGGTGAGCCGGGTGCTGACGGCGGTCGCCGAGGGCGACCTCGAACAGCGGATGGACTTGCGTTCGGAGGGTTCGGACGGGACGGTCCGGCCGCTGCGCGGGGAGTTCCTGAAGGTCGCGCGTACCGTCAACCACCTCGTCGACCAGCTGTCGGTGTTCGCCTCCGAGGTGACCCGGGTCGCCGTCGAGGTGGGCACGGAGGGCATCCTCGGCGGGCAGGCGCACGTGCGGGGCGTGTCCGGGTCGTGGAAGGACCTCACGGACTCCGTCAACACGATGGCGAACCAGCTGACGGCGCAGGTGCGGGACATCGCGCTGGTGACGACGGCGGTGGCCAACGGCGACCTGTCGCAGAAGGTCACGGCGAACGTGGCCGGCGAGATGCTGTCGCTGAAGAACACCGTGAACACGATGGTGGACCAGCTGTCGTCGTTCTCGTCCGAGGTGACCCGGGTGGCCCGTGAGGTGGGCACCGAGGGCGAGCTCGGCGGTCAGGCCGAGGTCGCCGGGGTGGCCGGCGTGTGGAAGGACCTCACCGACTCCGTCAACACGATGGCCGGCAACCTCACCAGCCAGGTGCGAGGGATCGCGGAGGTGACGACGGCGGTCGCCAACGGCGACCTGTCGCAGAAGGTCACCGTGAGCGCGCGCGGTGAGATCGCCCAACTCGCCGACACCATCAACCAGATGACCGAGACCCTGCGGACCTTCGCCGACGAGGTGACCCGGGTGTCGGGCGAGGTCGGCGCGGAGGGTCTGCTCGGCGGTCAGGCACAGGTGCCGGGCGCGGCGGGCACCTGGAAGGACCTGACCGACTCGGTCAACACGGTCTTCCGGAACATCACCACACAGGTGCGGGACATCGCGCAGGTGACGACGGCGGTGGCCAACGGCGACCTGTCGCAGAAGGTCACCGTGGACGTCGCCGGCGAGATGCTGGAGCTGAAGAACACCGTCAATACGATGGTGGACCAGCTGTCGGCGTTCGGTTCCGAGGTGACCCGGGTGGCCCGGGAGGTCGGTGTCGAGGGCCGCCTCGGCGGACAGGCCCAGGTGCAGGGCGCGGCCGGCACCTGGAAGGACCTCACCGACTCGGTGAACACCGCCTTCCGGAACCTGACCGGTCAGGTGCGGGACATCGCGCAGGTGACGACGGCGGTGGCGAACGGCGACCTGTCGCAGAAGGTCACGGTCGACGTCGCCGGCGAGATGCTGGAGCTGAAGAACACCGTCAACACGATGGTGTCGCAGCTGTCGTCCTTCGCCGACCAGGTCACGCGGATGGCCCGGGACGTGGGCACCGAGGGCCGGCTGGGCGGTCAGGCGCGGGTGGACGGGGTCTCCGGGCGCTGGCGCGAGCTGACCGACTCGGTGAACTTCATGGCGGGCAACCTGACCTCACAGGTGCGGCAGATCGCGCAGGTGACGACGGCCGTGGCGCGCGGTGACCTGTCGCAGAAGATCGACGTCGACGCCCGGGGCGAGATCCTGGAGCTGAAGAACACCATCAACACGATGGTGGACCAGCTGTCGGCCTTCGCGGACCAGGTGACCCGGGTGGCCCGCGAGGTGGGCACCGACGGCCGGCTGGGCGGTCAGGCGCAGGTGCCGGGCGTCGCCGGTGTGTGGCGGGACCTGACCGACTCGGTGAACGGCATGGCCGGGAACCTGACGGCCCAGGTGCGGAACATCGCGCAGGTCGCCACGGCGGTCGCCCGGGGCGACCTGTCGCAGACCATCGACGTGGACGCCCGGGGCGAGATCCTGGAGCTGAAGAACACCCTCAACACGATGGTGGACCAGCTGTCCTCCTTCGCCGACCAGGTGACCAGGGTCGCCCGCGAGGTGGGTACGGAGGGCATCCTGGGCGGCCAGGCCGAGGTGCAGGGGGTCTCCGGCACCTGGAAGGACCTGACCCAGTCGGTGAACTTCATGGCGAACAACCTGACCTTCCAGGTCCGGAACATCGCCGAGGTCACCACCGCGGTCGCCCGCGGCGACCTGTCGAAGAAGATCACCGTCGACGCCAAGGGCGAGATCCTGGAGCTCGTCACCACCGTCAACACGATGGTGGACCAGCTGTCGAACTTCGCCGACGAGGTGACCCGGGTGGCCCGCGAGGTGGGCACCGAGGGCATCCTCGGCGGGCAGGCCCGGGTGCGCGGGGTGACCGGCATCTGGAAGGACCTGAGCGACAACGTCAACCTGATGGCCAACAACCTGACGAGCCAGGTGCGGAACATCGCGCGCGTCTCCTCGGCGGTCGCCAACGGCGATCTGACGAAGAAGGTCACGGTCGAGGCCCGCGGCGAGGTCGCCGAGCTCGCCGAGACCGTCAACACGATGGTGACGACCCTGTCCGCGTTCGCCGACGAGGTGACCCGGGTGGCCCGCGAGGTGGGCACCGACGGCATCCTCGGCGGGCAGGCCCGGGTGCCCGGCGGGTCCGGCACCTGGAAGGACCTCACCGACTCGGTGAACAGCATGGCCGACAACCTGACCGGTCAGGTGCGGCAGATCGCGGCGGTCACCACCGCCATCGCCAAGGGCGACCTCACCCGCAAGATCGACATCGACGCCCGGGGCGAGATCCAGGAGCTGAAGAACACCATCAACACGATGGTCGACCAGCTCTCCAACTTCGCCGAGGAGGTCACCCGCGTCGCCCGCGAGGTGGGCACCGACGGGCAGCTCGGCGGTCAGGCCCGGGTCCGTGACGTGGAGGGCACCTGGAGCGACCTGACCCTCTCCGTGAACGAGATGGCCGGGAACCTCACCCGGCAGGTGCGGGCCATCGCGGCCGTCGCCACCGCGGTCACCCGCGGCGACCTCAACGTCAAGATCGACGGCGTGGACGCGGCCGGGGAGATCCAGGCGCTGCAGGACAACATCAACACGATGATCGCCAACCTGCGCGACACCACCCTCGCCAACGACGAGCAGGACTGGCTCAAGTCCAACCTGGCCCGCATCTCCGGACTGATGCAGGGCCGCCGGGACCTCGACGACGTCGCCTCGCTGATCATGAGCGAGCTGACGCCGGTGGTCTCCGCGCAGCACGGCGCCTTCTTCGTGGCGACCCCGATCGGTGCCGCCAACCACGACGCCGAACTCGTCGGCGAGGGCGGCGGCTCGTACGAGCTGCGCATGCGGGGGAGCTACGGATACTCCGCCGGCTCCATGCCGACCTCCTTCCGCCCCGGCGAGACCCTCATCGGGACGGCGGCCGAGGAGAAGCGGACCATCCAGGTCAACGTGCCGCCGGGCTACCTCAAGATCTCGTCCGGGCTCGGCGAGGCCTCGCCCGCGCACGTGATCGTGCTGCCCGTGCTCTTCGAGGGGAAGGTCCTCGGCGTCATCGAGCTGGCCTCCTTCCAGCCGTTCGCGCAGATCCAGCGGGACTTCCTCAACCAGATCGCCGAACTGATCGCGACCACGGTCAACACCATCAGCGTCAACACCAAGACCGAGGTGCTGCTCCAGCAGTCGCAGGAGCTGACCGAGCAGCTGAAGGAGCGGTCGGCGGAGCTGGAGCACCGGCAGAAGGAGCTGCAGAACTCCAACGCCGAGCTGGAGGACAAGGCCGAGCTGCTGGCCCGTCAGAACCGGGACATCGAGGTCAAGAACACCGAGATCGAGGAGGCCCGGCAGGTCCTGGAGGAGCGCGCCGAACAGCTCGCGGTCTCCATGCGCTACAAGTCGGAGTTCCTCGCCAACATGTCGCACGAGCTGCGCACCCCGCTCAACTCGCTGCTCATCCTGGCCAAGCTGCTCGCGGACAACGCGGAGACCAACCTCACACCGAAGCAGGTCGAGTTCGCCGAGACCATCCACGGCGCCGGCTCCGACCTGCTCCAGCTGATCAACGACATCCTCGACCTGTCGAAGGTCGAGGCGGGCAAGATGGACGTGTCCCCGACGAGGATCGCCCTCGTCCAGCTCGTCGACTACGTGGAGGCGACCTTCCGGCCGCTCACCGCGGAGAAGGGCCTGGACTTCTCGGTCCGCGTCTCGCCCGAGCTGCCCGCCACGCTCCACACCGACGAGCAGCGGCTCCTCCAGGTGCTGCGGAACCTGTTGTCGAACGCGGTGAAGTTCACCGACTCCGGCGCGGTCGAGCTGGTGATCCGGCCGGCCGGCGCCGACGTGCCGCAGTCCATCCGGGAGCAGCTCCTGGAGGCCGGTTCGCTGCGGGACGCCGACGCCGACCTGATCGCCTTCTCGGTCACCGACACCGGCATCGGCATCGCGGCCAGCAAGATGCGGGTCATCTTCGAGGCCTTCAAGCAGGCCGACGGCACCACCAGCCGCAAGTACGGCGGTACGGGCCTCGGGCTGTCCATCAGCCGGGAGATCGCCCGGCTGCTCGGCGGCGAGATCTTCGCGGTGAGCGAGCCCGGCCGGGGCTCCACCTTCACCCTGTACCTGCCGCTGAACCCGACCGAGGTGCCGCCGCACGGGTACGGGCAGGGCGAGACGGACGACCCGGAGCCGGAGGCCGAGGCGGGACCGGGCGGGTACGCCTTCCCGCACTTCCCGCCCGCTCCCGCACGGGGCGACGGGCGGCCGGGCACCGGGGCGCTCTTCCGCCACCGGCGCAAGGCCGGGCCCGCGGCACAGACGCCGGACCCGGCGGGTGCGGGCGGCGCCCGGGGCGCGGTGCCCGGGCAGCCGGGTCCGCAGGTGCCGCCGGACACCCTCGCGGAGACCGCCGCCGCCGAGCCGGAGGAGCCCCCGGCGCCGCGCCGCACGTACTCCTTCTCCGGTGAGAAGGTCCTGATCGTCGACGACGACATCCGCAACGTCTTCGCTCTCACCAGCGTGCTGGAGCAGCACGGGCTCGCGGTGCTGTACGCGGAGAACGGGCGGGAGGGGATCGAGGTCCTGGAGCAGAACGACGACGTGACGGTCGTTCTGATGGACATCATGATGCCGGAGATGGACGGGTACGCGACGACGACCGCGATCCGGCGGATGCCGCAGTTCGCGGGGCTGCCGATCATCGCGCTCACCGCGAAGGCGATGAAGGGCGACCGGGAGAAGGCGATCGAGTCGGGCGCCTCCGACTACGTCACCAAGCCGGTCGACCCGGACTACCTGCTCTCCGTCATGGAGCAGTGGATGAGCGGCGCGTGACGGGTCGCCGCGCGGTGCCGGACCCGCGGGAGTCCGGTACCGCGCGGCGTGCGCCCGCCGTCCGCGTGTGAGACCTTCCGGGACGGGGAACCTTCTGGACCCGCGCCCCGTTTCCGAACTGTGCACAGTGACATCACGGTGACAGGGTGTGGCGACGTGCGGGGTGCGGCTACGATGACCGGCACAAGGACGGACGGCGCCAGGAAGCCGTCCTCCGGGGCGGCGCCCGGTGCTTCCCCCGGTTCCGGCAGCGGTTCCGGGATCCGGGTCGAGCCGTTGCCGGGACGAGGAGGACAGGGCATGGTGCAGAAGGCCAAGATCCTCCTGGTCGATGACCGGCCGGAGAATCTGCTGGCGCTGGAGGCCATTCTCTCCGCGCTCGATCAGACGCTGGTGCGGGCATCGTCCGGGGAGGAAGCGCTCAAGGCGCTGCTGACGGACGACTTCGCGGTCATCCTGCTCGACGTCCAGATGCCCGGTATGGACGGATTCGAGACCGCCGCGCACATCAAGCGCCGCGAGCGGACCCGGGACATCCCGATCATCTTCCTGACGGCGATCAACCACGGGCCGCACCACACCTTCCGCGGGTACGCGGCGGGCGCGGTCGACTACATCTCCAAGCCCTTCGACCCGTGGGTGCTGCGGGCGAAGGTCTCGGTCTTCGTCGAGCTCTACATGAAGAACTGCAAGCTCCGCGAGCAGGCGTCGCTGCTGCGGCTGCAGTTGGAGGGTGGTGGCGAGGGCGGCCAGGGCAAGGAGGCCGCCGGGCTGCTCGCGGAGCTGTCCGCCCGGCTCGCCGCCGTCGAGGAGCAGGCCGAGGCGCTGTCCAAGCAGCTCGACGACGAGTCCGCCGACGCGGCGGCCGTCGCCACCGCCGCCCACCTGGAGCGCAAGCTCACCGGGCTGCGGAGGGCGCTCGACGCGCTGGAGCCCGGGACCGGCGGAGCGCCCTCGCTGCCCGCGCAGGGCTGAGGGCCCGGCCGATCCCGCAGGCGACCTGGGCGCCCGCCGGGTGCCTCCCCGACGGGCGGCCGGGGCGGGTGACCGGCCGTCAGCTCCGCGCCGGGGCAAGGGCGACACGTTCGGGTGAGGCGGACAGCCCGGCCGCTCACCGGTAACCTCAGCACCATGGCTTCACGTACGTCCGGCAAGGGTACTCAGGGCACCGCGGCGTCGCGCGCCGGCCGGACGACGGGCGCCGCGAAGAAGGCGGCGGCCAAGTCCACGGCGAAGTCCCCGGGCAAGCCGCCCGCGAAGAAGGCGGCGGCCAGGAAGGCCGCGCCCGCCAAGCGGGCTCCCGCGAGGAAGGCCGCGGCGAAGCGGCCCGCGCCCAAGCCGGCGCCGTCCCCGACCGGGGGCGTGTACAAGGTGGCGCGCGGCGCCGCGCACGGCGTCGGCGCGATGTTCCGGGGGATAGGGCGCGGCGCCAAGGGGCTCGACCCGGCCCACCGCAAGGACGGGCTCGCCCTGCTGCTGCTCGCCGCCTCGCTGATCGTCGCCGCCGGCACCTGGTCCCACCTGGAGAACCCGGTCGGCGACCTCGTCGAGATGCTGGTCACCGGTGCCTTCGGCCGGCTCGACCTGCTGGTCCCGCTGCTGCTGGGCGCCATCTCCTTCCGGCTCTTCTGCTATCCGGAGCGGCCCGAGGCCAACGGACGGATCGTCATCGGGCTCTCCGCCCTCGTCATCGGCGTCCTCGGCCAGGTCCACATCGCCTGCGGTTCGCCCGGCCGGGACGCCGGCTCCGAGGCGATGCAGGACGCGGGCGGGCTGATCGGCTGGGCCTCGTCCCAGCCGCTGGTCTTCATGACGGGGGAGGCGCTGGCGGTGCCCCTCCTGGTGCTGCTCACCCTCTTCGGGCTGCTCGTCGTCACCGCCACGCCGGTCAACGCGATCCCGCAGCGGCTGCGCGCGCTCGGCGTCCGGCTCGGTCTCGTCGAACCCGTGGAGGAGGAGACCGCCGAGGAGTACGAGGGCAGGGAGGCGTACGAGGACGACTGGCAGGAGGCGCCGCCGCGCGCCGCCCGCCCGGTCCGGCGCCGTACCGGCGGCCCGGCCGACCCCTACGACGTGGACCGGGCCGAGGCGGAGGCGCTGGAGCGGCGCGGGCGCGGCTCCCGGTCCCGTACGGCGGCCGGCCAGGACCATGGCATGGACCCGGTCGACGTGGCCGCCGCGGCGGCCGCCGCGCTGGACGGGGCGGTGCTGAACGGGATGCCGCCTTCGCCACTGGTCGCCGACCTGACCCGGGACGTGGCCGCCGAGCGGGCCGCGGCACTCGGCGAGGGGGCCGGCGGGGCGACGGACGAGGCGACCGGGTCCGTACCGCCCAGGCCGAAGTCGCCGCCGAACGTGCCGACGGCGCGGGGCGGGGAGAAGCGTGCGGCGGGCGGGTCCGTACCGGATCTGACCAAGCCGGCGCCGGAGCCGACGGATCTGCCGGCCCGTGCCGAGCAGCTCCAGCTCTCCGGGGACATCACCTACGCGCTGCCGTCCCTGGACCTCCTGGAGCGGGGCGGGCCGGGCAAGACCCGCTCGGCCGCGAACGACGCCGTGGTCGACGCGCTGTCGAACGTCTTCACCGAGTTCAAGGTGGACGCGGCCGTCACCGGCTTCACCCGGGGGCCGACGGTCACCCGCTACGAGGTCGAGCTCGGGCCGGCCGTGAAGGTCGAGAAGATCACCGCGCTGACGAAGAACATCGCCTACGCGGTGGCCTCGCCGGACGTGCGGATCATCTCGCCGATCCCCGGCAAGTCCGCCGTCGGCATCGAGATCCCGAACAGCGACCGGGAGATGGTCAACCTCGGGGACGTGCTGCGGCTCGCGGACGCGGCCGGGGACGAGCACCCGATGCTGGTGGCGCTCGGCAAGGACGTCGAGGGCGGCTACGTGATGGCCAACCTGGCGAAGATGCCGCACGTGCTGGTGGCCGGCGCGACCGGCTCCGGCAAGTCGTCCTGCATCAACTGCCTCATCACCTCCGTGATGATAAGGGCGACCCCGGAGGACGTCCGGATGGTGCTCGTCGACCCCAAGCGGGTCGAGCTCACCGCCTACGAGGGCATCCCGCACCTGATCACCCCGATCATCACCAACCCCAAGCGGGCCGCGGAGGCCCTCCAGTGGGTGGTGCGCGAGATGGACCTGCGCTACGACGACCTGGCCGCCTTCGGCTTCCGGCACATCGACGACTTCAACCAGGCCATCCGCGACGGCAAGGTGCAGCTGCCGCCCGGCAGCGAGCGCGAGCTCAAGACCTACCCGTACCTCCTGGTGATCGTCGACGAGCTCGCGGACCTGATGATGGTCGCCCCCCGGGACGTCGAGGACGCCATCGTCCGCATCACCCAGCTGGCCCGCGCGGCCGGCATCCATCTGGTGCTCGCCACCCAGCGCCCGTCGGTGGACGTCGTCACCGGTCTGATCAAGGCGAACGTGCCCTCCCGGCTCGCCTTCGCCACCTCCTCGCTCGCCGACAGCCGGGTCATCCTCGACCAGCCCGGCGCCGAGAAGCTCATCGGCAAGGGCGACGGCCTCTTCCTGCCGATGGGCGCCAACAAGCCGACCCGCATGCAGGGGGCCTTCGTCACCGAGGCCGAGGTCGCGGCCGTGGTGCAGCACTGCAAGGACCAGATGACGCCCGTCTTCCGGGACGACGTCACGGTCGGCACCAAGCAGAAGAAGGAGATCGACGAGGAGATCGGCGACGACCTCGACCTGCTGTGCCAGGCGGCGGAGCTGGTCGTCTCGACGCAGTTCGGCTCGACCTCGATGCTCCAGCGGAAGCTGCGGGTGGGCTTCGCCAAGGCCGGGCGGCTGATGGACCTGATGGAGTCGCGGAACATCGTCGGCCCGAGCGAGGGCTCCAAGGCGAGGGACGTCCTCGTCAAGCCGGACGAGCTGGACGGGGTGCTCGCCGTGATCCGCGGCGAGTCGGAGGAGTGACCGGGCGGGAGGAGTGGGGCGGCCGGGGCGGGGTACCCGTTCGAGACCTGGCCGAGACTCACTCGTAAGGGAACCGGGGGCAACCGTTTCCCCTGGCCGTACGTCAAGTTGGACGGAGGGACAGAAGGATGTCCCATCCTCGCGAAGTACAACCTCATGGCGTACAAACCGCACCCGCCCGGTTGCCCCACCCTTTCGTACCACCCATAGACTGAACGTCCAGCAGGTGGTTACACGCTCGAAAGGCGCTCTCGTGTCCATCGGCAACTCCCCCGAAGACGACCGGACGTTCCCGTCAGACGACCGGGAACCGATCGGTCGCACCCTCCAGCAGGCCCGCATCGCCGCCGGCCTCAGCGTCGAAGAGGTCAGCGCCTCCACCCGTGTCCGGATCCCGATCGTGCACGGCATCGAGGAGGACGACTTCTCGCGCTGCGGCGGCGACGTCTACGCGCGCGGCCACATCCGCACGCTCGCGCGTGCCGTCGGGCTCGATCCGGCGCCGCTGATCGAGCAGTACGACGCCGAGCACGGTGGCCGTCCCTCGCCCACCCCCGCCGCCCCGCTCTTCGAGGCGGAACGCATCCGCCCCGAGCCCCGGCGGCCCAACTGGACCGCGGCCATGGTGGCGGCGATCGTCGCCGTCGTCGGCTTCGTCGGCTTCACGATGTTCAACGGCGCCGAGGAGCCGAAGGGGACCACGGCCGCCGAGGGCGGACCCGCCCCCGCCCCCGAGAAGGCCTCCTCCACGGCCAAGCCGAAGCCGGTGAAGCCCGCCCCGAAGCCGTCCGAGAGCGCCATCGCGGCGGTCCCGGCCGACAAGGTCACCATCCGGCTCAGCGCCGACGGCAAGAGCTGGATCTCGGCCAAGGCGTCCGACGGCAAGATGATCTTCGACGGCTTCCTCCAGGAGGGCGACACGAAGACCTTCCAGGACGACGAGCAGGTCGACCTCGTCCTCGGCAACGCCGGCGCGATCGAGCTGTATGTGAACGGCAGGAAGGTCTCGGAGAAGTTCGAGGACGGCCAGGTGGAGCGCCTCAGCTACACCAAGGGCGACCCCACCGCCGGCTGAGGCCGGTGCGACGGGCGCGTCCGGTGTGACCCCCGTGTCACCGGCGCGTCCGGTGTGACCTCCGTCGCGCAGGTGAACCCTGGGCGACGGGGTCACGTCCGGGACGAAGTAGTCTTGAGCCCATGCCCGAACGCCGTACCGTCGCCCTTGTCACTCTCGGCTGCGCCCGTAACGAGGTGGACTCGGAGGAGCTCGCAGGCCGCTTGGCAGCGGACGGCTGGGAGCTCGTCGAGAACGCCGAGGAAGCGGACGTAGCCGTCGTCAACACCTGCGGCTTCGTCGAAGCCGCCAAGAAGGACTCCGTCGACGCCCTCCTCGAAGCCAATGATCTGAAGGACCACGGCCGCACCCAGGCCGTCGTCGCCGTCGGCTGCATGGCCGAGCGCTACGGCAAGGAGCTGGCCGAGGCCCTCCCCGAGGCCGACGGCGTGCTCGGCTTCGACGACTACGCCGACATCTCCAACCGCCTCCAGACCATCCTCAACGGCGGCAGTGTCGAGGCGCACACCCCGCGTGACCGGCGCAAGCTCCTTCCGCTCTCCCCGGTCGACCGCCAGCAGGCCGCCGCCGACGTCGCCCTCCCGGGCCACGGAGCCGCCGAGGAGCCGCAGAACGTCCCGGGCGACCTGCCCGAGGGCCTGGCGCCCGCCTCCGGCCCGCGCGCCCCGCTCCGCCGCCGGCTCGACCGCAGCCCCGTCGCCTCCGTGAAGCTGGCCTCCGGCTGCGACCGCCGCTGCTCCTTCTGCGCCATCCCGTCCTTCCGCGGCAGCTTCGTCTCCCGCCGCCCCTCGGACGTGCTCAACGAGACCCGCTGGCTCGCCGAGCAGGGCGTCAAGGAGATCATGCTGGTCTCCGAGAACAACACCTCGTACGGCAAGGACCTCGGCGACATCCGCCTCCTGGAGGGCCTGCTCCCCGAGCTCGCCGCCGTCGACGGCATCGAGCGCGTCCGGGTCAGCTACCTCCAGCCGGCCGAGATGCGCCCCGGCCTGATCGACGTGCTCACCTCCACCGACAAGGTCGTGCCCTACTTCGACCTGTCCTTCCAGCACAGCGCCCCGGACGTGCTGCGCGCCATGCGCCGCTTCGGGGACACCGACCGCTTCCTCGACCTGCTCGCCACCATCCGCGAGAAGGCCCCGACGGCCGGCGCCCGCTCCAACTTCATCGTCGGCTTCCCGGGCGAGACCGAGGCCGACTTCGCCGAGCTGGAACGCTTCATCACCCACGCCCGCCTCGACGCCATCGGCGTCTTCGGCTACTCCGACGAGGACGGCACCGAGGCCGCCACGTACGAGCACAAGCTCGACCAGGAGGTCGTGGACGCGCGGCTCGCCCACCTCTCCCGGCTCGCCGAGGAGCTCACCGCCCAGCGCGCGGAGGAGCGGATCGGCGAGATGCTGGAGGTACTGGTCGAGACCGAGGACGAGGAGGACGGCTGGATCGGCCGCGCCGCGCACCAGGCCCCGGAGACGGACGGGCAGGTCTACCTCGTCGACGGTGGTGGCGTGGGCCTCGACCTGGCCCCGGGCCGTATGGTCAGGGCGAAGGTCGTGAGCACCGAGGGCGTCGACCTCGTGGCGGAGTGCGCCGAGCTGCTGGGGAGCGACCCCCAGACCCCCGTTGTCGAGGAGGTGGGCAGATGACCGGAGTCCCGGCATCCGCGACGGGCGGGACCGGAAGGCCCGCGCCCCGCGGCAAGCTGGGCGCGGCGGCCGTGAACCCCGTCAGCGTGTGGAACATCGCCAACATCCTCACCATGATCCGGCTCGTCCTCGTGCCGGCCTTCGTGGTGCTGCTCCTCCAGGACGGCGGGCACGACCCCGCCTGGCGGGCCTGGGCGTGGGCCGCGTTCGCCGTCGCCATGATCACGGACGTCTTCGACGGACATCTGGCCCGTACGTACAACCTGGTCACCGACTTCGGGAAGATCGCCGACCCCATCGCCGACAAGGCGATCATGGCGGCCGGCCTGATCTCCCTGTCGGCTCTGGGCGACCTGCCCTGGTGGGTGACGGCGGTGATCCTGGCGCGTGAGCTGGGGATCACGCTGATGCGCTTCTGGGTGATCCGGCACGGGGTCATCCCGGCCAGCCGCGGCGGCAAGATGAAGACGCTCGCCCAGGGCACGGCGGTCGGCATGTACGTGCTGATGCTCACCGGCCCGCTGGCGACGCTCCGCTTCTGGGTGATGACGGTGGCGGTCGTGCTGACCGTCGTCACCGGCCTGGATTATGTGCGACAGGCGGTCGTCCTGAGGCGGCAGGGGCTCGCCGCCGAGCGGGCCGCCGCCCGCGCGGAGGCGTCGGCGCGATGAGCGCGGCGGCCGCCCGGGTCCTCGGTCTGCTCGCGGAGCGGGGCCAGACGCTGGCCGCCGCCGAGTCGCTGACCGGGGGCCTGGTGGCCGCGGAGCTGACCGAGGTGCCGGGAGCTTCGCGGAGTTTCCTCGGCTCGGTGACGGCGTACGCGACGCCCCTCAAGCACGCGCTGCTGGGGGTGGAGGCCGGCCTGCTGAATGAGCGCGGGGCGGTGGATCCCGAGGTCGCGGTGCAGATGGCACGGGGTGTACGGGACCGGCTGGGCGCCGACTGGGGCATGGCGACGACCGGGGTCGCGGGGCCCGAGCCGCAGGACGGGCAGCCTGTCGGGACCGTCTACGTGGCGGTCGCCGGACCCGCCACGACAGGCGCCGCGGCGGGGAAAGTGGTGTCGTTGAGATTGAACGGCGACCGCGCGGACATTCGTAGAGAGAGTGTGCGGAGCGTACTGGAACTGCTCCACGGGGAACTCTCGGGAAATGCGCGGGCACAGGATACGGAACAGAACGGGGGGAATTGATGTTTGCAGCCCTGAGTGAACACGACATCGCTCCCCGCACGGCCGCGGCGCGAGGCGGTACGGTGGGGCGTGAAGGATGCGGCTACGCGGTCCGAGGAGGGAGCCACCGATGATTCTGCTCCGTCGCCTGCTGGGTGACGTGCTGCGTCGGCAGCGCCAGCGCCAGGGCCGTACTCTGCGCGAAGTCTCCTCGTCCGCCCGAGTCTCGCTCGGCTATCTCTCCGAGGTGGAGCGGGGGCAGAAGGAGGCTTCCTCCGAACTGCTCTCCGCGATCTGCGACGCGCTGGACGTACGGATGTCCGAGCTCATGCGCGAAGTGAGCGACGAGCTGTCACTGGCCGAACTGGCCGAGTCGGCGGCTTCGAGCGGACCGGTGCCGACACCGGTCCGTCCGATGCTCAATTCGGTGTCGGTGACGTCGGTGGCCGGTGTGCCCACCGAGCGGGTGACCATCAAGGCGCCCGCGGAGGCCGTGGACGTCGTCGCCGCCTGATTCCGAACGGGTCGAAGCCCCGGTCGGTGCCCCCTGTGGGGCGCCCGTCGGGGCTTCGTCGTGTCGACAGACCCGCGCGCGGGGCCTTTCGTTCGAAGCGTAGGGCCTTTTGTTTGAGATGTCGGATTCCGGACAGGCGTGCCATGGTGGGGGATACGTACGACTGGTTGGAGAGTCCGCATGTCTGTCGTGAAGAGCCCGCTGTCCGACGCCGACCTCAAGACGGTCGGCGGCGCCCTCCAGGGAGCACTCGTCGACCTCGTCGACCTGGCGCTGGTCGCCAAGCAGGTGCACTGGAACGTGGTCGGACCGCGCTTCCGCTCCGTCCATCTGCAGCTCGACGAGGTGGTGGACACCGCTCGGCTGCACTCCGACACGGTGGCCGAGCGGGCCTCCGCGCTCGGGGTCAACCCGGACGGACGGGCCGCGACGGTGGCCTCCGACAGCGCCATCGGTACCGTGCCGGAGGGGTGGATCAAGGACGCCGAGGCGGTGAAGATCCTGGTGGCCTCGCTGGGCGCGGTCATCACCCGGATGCGGGAGCGCGTGGACGCCACCGGCGAGCCCGACCCGGTCAGCCAGGACATCCTGATCTCGCTCACGGCCGACCTCGAGAAGCATTCGTGGATGTTCCAGGCCGAGAGCGCCTAGGCGGCCGGCATGGCGATACGCGAGGCCGGGGGCGAGAAGGTCTGCGGGGTGCACGGGGGCGGCTCGGCGAACGGGCGGTCCTCCGCCCCCCGCGGGGCCGGTCCCGAGGGCGCGCGGTGTTCCGCGCGCGGGGGCGTCCGCCGGATCGTGCGCGGAGTGCGCGCCGGGACTGACACCGGTGCGCCCTCCCGCCGGGTGATCCCGCCGGTCTAGCGTCGAGCGCAGGAGGCGGCCATGGTACGGCGACGGGTTCCGCTGGTGACGCTCACGCTGATCGCGGTCGGACTGGTGGCCGGGGGGCTCTGGTGGTGGGCGGTGCTGCGCCTGCTGCTGGTTCCGGGCGAGTCCGGAGCGGTCGAGGGGGCGGTCGCCGCGGGCGGCTGGGGGCTGAGCCTGCTGCCGGTGCACGTGGCCGCCTCCTCCCGCCCGCCCGCGCGTCTCACCAGGGCATGGCGACGCCACCGTTCGGGCGCAGGATCTGGCCCGTCGTGAACGAGGAGGCGTCGCAGGCGAGGTGAAGGACCGCGTGCGCGATGTCGTCCGGTTCGCCGACCCTGCGCAGCGGGGAGTGACGGACCATCGCGGCCTCGGCCTGCTCCTGGGCGGCCGGTTCATGGCGGTCCGTCATGGGGGTGCGCACCCAGCCGGGCGCGACCGCGTTCACCCGGATGCCGTGCGGGCCCGCCTCGACCGCGAGCGTCTTCGTGAGCTGGACGACGGCGGCCTTGGCGACGCTGTAGCAGAGCAGGCCGGGGCTCGCGGTGTCCATCGCGCCCGAGGCCATGGTGACGATGGAGCCCCGGGTGCCGGAGGCGATCATCGAGCGGGCCGCCTCCTGGCAGGCGTGGAGCACGCCCTTGAAGTTCACGGCGAGGACCCGGTCGAGATCCTCCTCCCGGGTCTCCAGGACCGAGCTGGTGTGCATGATCCCGGCGACCGCCGCCATCACGTGCAGGGGGCGGGCCGCGTCCACGGCGGCGGCGAGCGCGGCCCGGTCGGTCACGTCGAGGGGGTGGACGCGGGCCGTGCCGCCCTCGCCGACGATCAGGGCGGCCGTCTCCTCCAGTCCCGGTTCGTCGCGGTCCGCGACGTGCAGGCGCGCGCCCGCCCGGGCGAGGAGGATCGCGCTCGCGCGGCCGATGCCGCTCGCGGCGCCCGTCACGAACGCGGTGCGGCCGGTGAGGTCGTACGCCGGGAGGCTCATGAGGGGACCGTACGGCCGGATCTGACGGGCCGTCAATCCGGCGGGGCGCCGATCCCGGGGAGGGGCGACGGGGGTGTGCTGCTCGGCGGTCGGGGCCCTGCCGGGCGTCGGTGGGTCTGGTGGGTCGAGGGTGGGGTCTTGTCGGTCGGGGGGCCTTGTCGGGCATGGGCGGGCCCCGCCGGCCACCGGTGGGGTCTCACCGGTCGGCGTCGGGGCCCTGCTGGCAGCCCGGGCACCAGTACGTGACCCGGTCGCCCAGCTCCGCCTTGCGGACGGCGGCGCCGCACCGCAGACAGGGGCGGCCCGCGCGGCCGTACACGTGCAGCGGTGTGCGGGGGCGGCGGGTCGTCGTGGTGCGCCGGTCCGGGTGGTCCTTGTTCGCCTCCAGAAGGCGATGGGCGGTCGCCACCAGGCGGGGCGGCACGTCGGGCGCCAGCTCCCCGACCGGCAGCCACGGGGTGACGGCCGCGAGGAACGCCAGCTCCGACTTGTACACGTTCCCGATGCCGGCGAGGTTGCGCTGGTCGAGCAGGGCCTCGCCGAGCGGACGGGCCGGGTCGGCGAGGAGCCGGCGCACCGCCTCCTCCGGATCCCAGTCCGGGCCGAGGAGGTCGGGGCCGAGATGGCCCACCGCGCCGGCCTCCTCGGCGGTACGGATCAGCTCCAGGACCGGCAGACGGTAGCCGTACGCGGTGTACCGGTCGTTCCCGAGGATCGCGCGGATCTGGTGCTCGGGGCCGCCGCGCGGGCGCTCCCCGGTCGCGTACAGCCGCCACGCCCCGTCCATCCGCAGGTGCGAGTGGAGGGTGAGCCCGCCGGCGATACGGGTCAGGAGGTGCTTGCCGCGCGGGGTGACGTCCAGCACCTTCCGGCCCGTGAGGTCGGCGGTCGCGAAGCGCGGCACCCGTAGATCCGCCCGGGTCAGGACCCGCCCGGCCAGCGCCTCGTGCAGCCGGCGGGCGGCCTGCCAGATCGTGTCTCCTTCGGGCATCGGCGATCCTCCGCGGTGGTCAGGCCCTCAGACGGAGGCCGCGGGGAGTGGCCACGAAGCCCGCCGCCTCCAGGGGCCGGGACAGGGGGGAGGTCAGGGCCGTCGCGCCGTTGATCCGCTCCACCGTGACCGTCCCCAGCGCGCCCGCCCGGGCGGCGTCGGCCAGCGCTCCGGCCGCCGCCGCCAGGGCCGGATCGTCCGGTTCCATCGGCCAGGACAGCACCGTCTTGCCGCCGCGCTCCACGTACAGCGTCAGCTCGCCGTCGACCAGGACCACCAGCGCACCCGCCTTGCGGCCCGGCTTGTGTCCGGCGCCGGTCGGCGGCTCGGGCCAGGGCAGCGCCGCCCCGTACGCGCTCGCCGGGTCGGCGGCGGCCAGGACCACCGCGCGCGGGCCTGTCCCCGCCTCGGCGCCCCGGTCCCGGGCGGTCGCCGCCGCCCGCAGCCGGTCCACGGCCCCGTCCATCGCGAACTGGGCCGCGCCGAGTCCCTCCACCACATAGCCCCGCCGGGCCTGGCCGCTTTCCTCGAAGGCGGACAGGATCCGGTAGACGGCCGAGAAACCGCCCTCCACCCCCTCGGCGGCGACGGCACCGCGGGTCACCACACCGTGCCGGTCCAGCAGAGTGCGGGCGAGCGCGTGCGCCCGGTGCGTCGGCTCCGGCTCGGGGGGCGGCAGCAGCGCCCAGCGGCCCGAGACCGTCGGCGGGCCCGAGCGGGACGCCGGACGGGTGGCGCCCAGCGTCCCGAACCGGCCGCGCGGCACCGTGCGGCGCGCCCGGTGGGCGGTGGAGCCGGCCGTGCGGCCCGAACCGAGGAGGGAGCGAAGCGGCGCCAGGGTGTCGTTGGTGAGCCGGCCCGACCAGGCCAGGTCCCACAGGGCGTCGGCGAGCTGGGGGTCGGTGGCGTCCGGGTGGGTGGTGATCCGGACCTGATCGGCGATCTGGCGGAAGAACAGGCCGTACCCGCCGGAGAGCGCCGTCAGGACCGACTCGTGGAGCGCGGTGAGCTCCAGCGGGTGCGGCGGGGGCAGCAGCAGCGGGGCCGCGTCCGCCAGATAGAGCGAGACCCAGCCGTCCTTGCCGGGCAGCGAGCCCGCACCGGCCCAGACGACCTCGCCGGTGGTGGTCAGCTCGTCGAGCATCGCCGGCGCGTAGCCCCCGACCCGGGAAGGCAGGACCAGCTTCTCCAGCGCCGAGGCCGGCACGGGCGCCCCCTGGAGCTGCTCCACCGCCCGGGCCAGCCCGTCGATCCCGCGCAGGCTGTTGCCGCCGAGGTGCTGCCACTGGGGCAGGAAGGTGGCCAGCGCCGCCGGGGGCACCGGCTCCAGCTCGTGCCGCAGGGCCGCCAGGGAGCGGCGGCGCAGCCGGCGCAGGACGGCCGCGTCGCACCACTCCTGCCCGATGCCCGAGGGATGGAACTCGCCCTGCACGACCCGGCCGGCCGCGGCGAGGCGCTGGAGGGCGCCGTCGGTGACGGCCGCGCCCAGACCGAAACGGGCGGCCGCCTGCGAGGAGGTGAAGGGGCCGTGGGTGCGGGCGAACCGGGCGAGGAGGTCGCCGAGGGGGTCCTTGACCGGCTCGGTGAACGCCTCCGGGACGCCGACCGGCAGCGCGGTGCCGAGGGCGTCCCGCAGCCGGCCCGCGTCCTCGATCGCCGCCCAGTGGTCGGCACCCCCGATCCGCACCGCGATCGCCCGGCGGGCCCGGGCCAGCTCGCGCACCCAGTCCTCCTCGGCGCCGCGCGCGGCCAGCTCCGCGTCGGTCAGCGGACCGAGGACCCGCAGCAGGTCGGCGACGCCCTCCAGGTCCTTGATCCGCCGGTCCTCGGTGAGCCACTGGAGCTCCCGCTCCAGCTCCGTCAGCACCTCCGGGTCGAGCAGCTCGCGCAGCTCCGCCTGGCCCAGCAGCTCCGCGAGGAGCCGGGAGTCCAGGGAGAGCGCGGCCGCCCGGCGCTCGGCGAGCGGGGAGTCCCCCTCGTACAGGAACTGCGCCACGTAGCCGAAGAGCAGCGAGCGGGCGAAGGGCGAGGGCTCGGGGGTGGTGACCTCGACGAGGCGGACCCGACGGGCCTCGACGTCCCCCATCAGCTCGATCAGACCGGGGACGTCGAAGACGTCCTGGAGGCATTCGCGGACGGCCTCCAGGACGATCGGGAACGAGCCGAACTCGCTCGCCACCTGGAGCAGCTGCGAGGCCCGCTGCCGCTGCTGCCACAACGGGGTCCGCTTCCCGGGGTTCCGCTTCGGCAGCAGCAGGGCACGCGCGGCGCACTCACGGAACCGGGAGGCGAACAGCGCCGAGCCGCCCACCTGATCGGTGACGATCTGCGCGACCTCGCCCTTGTCGAACAGCGTGTCCGCCGCCCCGACCGGCGCCTGGTCGGCGTCGTACGCCGTGTCCTGGTGGCGGCCCGGGTCGACCGGCTCGTGGTCCAGCAGGTCGAGCCCCATGTCGAGGCCCATCAGGTCGGCGTCCGGGAGCCGCAGCACGATGCCGTCGTCCGCGTGCATCACCTGCGCGTCCATGCCGTACCGCTCGGCGAGCCGGGCGCCCAGCGCCAGCGCCCACGGCGCGTGGACCTGCGCCCCGAACGGGGAATGGACGACGACCCGCCAGTCGCCCAGCTCGTCGCGGAACCGCTCCACCAGGATCGTCCGGTCGTCCGGCACGTGCCCGCACGCCTCGCGCTGCTCCCGCAGATACGAGAGGACGTTGTCCGCGGCCCAGGCGTCCAGGCCCGCCGACACCAGCCGCAGCCGGGCGTCCTCCTCGCCGAGCGCCCCCAGCTCGCGCAGGAACGCGCCCACCGCGCGGCCCAGTTCGAGCGGCCTGCCCAGCTGGTCGCCCTTCCAGAACGGCAGCCGGCCCGGCACCCCCGGCGCGGGCGAGACGAGGACCCGGTCGCGGGTGATGTCCTCGATCCGCCAGGACGTGGTGCCCAGCGTGAAGACGTCGCCGACCCGCGACTCGTACACCATCTCCTCGTCGAGCTCGCCGACCCGGCCACCGCCCTTCTTCGGGTCCGCGCCGGCCAGGAACACTCCGAACAGGCCCCGGTCCGGGATGGTGCCGCCGGAGGTGACCGCGAGCCGCTGCGCGCCCGGACGGCCGGTCACCGTGCCCGCGACCCGGTCCCACACCACGCGCGGGCGCAGCTCGGCGAACGCGTCCGAGGGGTAGCGGCCCGCGAGCATGTCCAGCACGCCCGTGAAGGCCGATTCCGGGAGGGAGGCGAAGGGGGCGGCGCGGCGGACCACCGTCAGCAGGTCGTCCACCTGCCAGGTGTCGAGGGCGACCATCGCCACCAGCTGCTGCGCCAGCACGTCCAGCGGATTCGCGGGGATCCGCATCGACTCGATCGAGCCCGACCGCATCCGCTCCGTGACCACGGCCGCCTGCACCAGGTCGCCCCGGTACTTGGGGAACACCACGCCCGTGGAGACCGCGCCGACCTGGTGCCCCGCGCGGCCCACGCGCTGGAGCCCGGAAGCCACCGAGGGCGGCGACTCGACCTGGACGACGAGGTCCACCGCGCCCATGTCGATGCCGAGCTCCAGGCTGGAGGTGGCGACCACTGCGGGCAGCCGGCCCGCCTTCAGGTCCTCCTCGACCTGGGCCCGCTGCTCCTTGGAGACCGAGCCGTGGTGGGCGCGGGCGAGCAGCGGCGGCGCGCCCTTCGCCGCGCCCGACTGGGCCATGATCTCGGCGGGCGGGGCGTCCTCCGGAGCGGGCTCCCCGGTCGCCCGCTCGTAGGCGATCTCGTTGAGCCGGTTGCAGAGCCGCTCGGCGAGGCGCCGGGAGTTGGCGAAGACGATGGTGGAGCGGTGGGCCTGGACGAGGTCGGCGATCCGCTCCTCGACCTGCGGCCAGATCGACGGCTTGTCCCCGCCGTCCTTGCCCTCGGAGGCGGGGGAGCCGCCCAGCTCGCCCATGTCCTCCACGGGCACGACGACGGAGAGGTCGAACTCCTTGCCCGACGGCGGCTGCACGATCTCCACCTGGCGGCCGGGCGAGAGGAAACGGGCGACCTCGTCGACCGGGCGGACCGTGGCCGACAGGCCGATCCTGCGCGCGGGGCGGGGCAGCAGCTCGTCGAGCCGCTCCAGGGTGAGGGCCAGGTGCGCGCCGCGCTTGGTGCCGGCGACCGCGTGGACCTCGTCCAGGATGACCGTCTCCACCCCGGCCAGCGCCTCCCGGGTGGCCGAGGTCAGCATGAGGAAGAGCGACTCGGGCGTGGTGATCAGGATGTCCGGCGGCTTGGTGGCGAGGGCGCGGCGCTCGGCGGGCGGGGTGTCCCCGGAGCGGATGCCGACCCGTACGTCCGGCTCGGGCAGACCGAGCCGGACGGATTCCTGGCGGATGCCGGTCAGGGGTGAGCGGAGGTTCCGCTCCACGTCCACCGCGAGCGCCTTCAGCGGGGAGATGTAGAGCACCCGGCAGCGCTTCTTCGGGTCGGCCGGGGCCGGGGCGGACGCCAGCCGGTCCAGGGAGGCCAGGAAGGCGGCCAGGGTCTTGCCCGAGCCGGTCGGAGCCACGACGAGCACGTCGGAACCCGCGCCGATGGCCCGCCAGGCACCTTCCTGGGCGGCTGTGGGCGCGGTGAAGGCCCCGGTGAACCACCCGCGGGTGGCCGGGGAGAAGTCTTCGAGTGCGGACGTGACCATGCTCCCCATCGTGCACCCCGGCACCGACAAGCGCTCGGACCTGTGGACAACCCGGCGTCGGCGGGGCGTGGGCCCGCAGTCGGCCGGGCGTCGGCCGGGCGTCGGCCGGGCGTCGGTCCCGCTCCGGGCTTCCCGCCCCGGGGCCGGATCAGGCCCTGCCTGGTCCCTGGTCGCTGGTCCTTGTCCTGGCTCCGGTCCGGTCCTGGCTCCTGGCCTACTCGGCTCCGGCTCCTGGCCCACCCGGCTCCGGATCCTGGCCTACCCCGCCCCGGCCCGGGTCCGGCCCCGGACCCGCCCCAGCTCTGTCCCGAGGCCGTCCCGTTCCCCGCTGGATCTGTCCGCACCCGTTCTGACCTGTGGACACCCGGTCGTCGCCCCGGCCCGGGTCGGCGCAGAATGGAGGCATGGCGAGGGGCGAGCGGGCACGGTACTGGCAGTACGCCGAGCTGCCTGGTGTGGACCTGCTGCACGCCCACTACATAGAGAAGACGTTCTCCCGGCACACCCATGAGAGCTTCGTCTACGCCGCCATCACCGAGGGCGTCGAGGCGTTCCACTACAAGAACGACCTCGTCCGGGCCGGGCCGGGCCAGATCGCCCTGGTGAACCCGGACACCCCGCACACCGGGTACGCCGGCACACCCGAGGGCTGGACCTACCGCACGATCTACCCGGACGCGGAGCTGATCCGGTCCATCGCCGCCGACGTCCTCGCCGTCCGCGGCCCGGTCGGCTTCACACAGCCCGTCGTCGACGACCCCCACGCCGCCGAGCTCGTCATCGGCGTGCACCGGGCCGCCGAGGAGGGCAACGCGCTCGCCGCGGACAGCCTGCTGCGCCTGGTCACCGCGCGGATGCTGCGCAGTCACGGCGGCCGGCTGCGCCCGCTCACGCCCCGTAGCGCGGGCGCCAGGGACGCGGCACGCGCGCGTGCCGTCCTGGAGGAGCGGATGGCGGAGCCGCCCACCCTGGAACGGCTCGCCGCCGACCTCGGCACCAGCCCGTTCGCCCTGCTGCGCGCCTTCCGTACCGAGTACGGCATGCCGCCGCACACCTGGCTCACCGACGCGCGCGTGCGGCGGGCCCGGCGGCTGCTGGACACCGGGACGCCACCGGCCGAGGCCGCCGTCGCCGTCGGCTTCACGGACCAGCCGCACCTGAACCGGCACTTCACCCGCAGTGTCGGCGTCCCGCCCGGGGCCTACCAGCGTGCCCGGGGCCTGGTGCGCAAGAACGTACAAGACGGGCCGCCGGCCGCTCCGTAACGTCGGGGGCGTGGCAGAACAGACAGCACACCCCGCCACGCGGGACATACGTGAGGACCCGCCCGCCGGTACGACCGGGAGCGGCGGGACCGGGGCCGTCGGCGCCCTGGGGGCCGAGCCCCGGAAGGCCGACGCGGCCGTGGTCAGGGACGCGCTCGGCGTCGGCGTCGCCGTCGGGCTCTCCGGCTTCGCCTTCGGCGTCACCTCGGCGGGCGCCGGGCTGACCCTCCTCCAGACCTGCGTGCTCAGCCTGCTCGTCTTCACGGGCGCCTCGCAGTTCGCCCTCGTCGGCGCCCTCGCCGGCGGCGGGAACCCGTTCACGGCCGCCGCCGGCGCCTTCTTCCTGGGCACCCGCAACGCCTTCTACGGGCTGCGCCTCTCCCAGCTCCTCGCCCTGCCGAGGGCCGTGAAGCCGTTCGCCGCGCAGTGGGTCATCGACGAGACCACGGCCGTCGCGCTCGCGCAGCCGGACCGGCGCTCCGCCCGGATCGGCTTCACGGTCACCGGGCTGACCCTGTACGTCCTGTGGAACCTCACCACGCTGCTCGGGGCGCTCGGCGCCGAGGCCATCGGGGACACCGCCGCCTGGGGTCTCGACGCCGCCGGTCCCGCCGTCTTTCTCGCCCTGCTCGCCCCGATGCTGAGGACCGCGACCGAGCGGGCCACGGCCGGGATCGCCGTCGTCCTCGGCCTGGGCCTGCTGCCCGTCCTCCCGGCCGGCGTGCCGGTGCTCGTCGCGGCGCTCGCCGCCCCGGCCGTCCTCTGGTTCCAGGGACGCCGGGCCCAGGAGCGGGACGGGAAGAAGGACGAGGACACGGAGGCCGCCCGATGAACGCGCTGAACACCACCCAGGTCTGGATCGCGATCGGTCTCACCGTCGTCGGCTGCTACCTGGTCAAGCTGACCGGCCTGCTGGTGCCGGCCCAGACGCTGGAGCGTCCGCTGGTGCAGCGGCTCGCCGCGCTCCTCCCGGTCGCCCTGCTCGCGGCGCTCACCGCCCAGCAGACCTTCGGCACGGGCACCGCCCTGACGCTCGACGCCCGGGCCGCCGGCGTCGCCGCCGCCGCACTCGCCCTCGTCCTGCGCGCCCCCTTCCTGGTCGTGGTGGGGGCCGCCGTCGCCGTGACCGCGGGCGTGCGGGCCCTGGGCGGCTGAACCGCGGGGCCGAGCACCCGATCCCGGTCCACGCGCGCGCGTGGACCGGGATCAGTCGTCCAGCGGACGCCCGTACGCCCGCAGGGTGCGCAGGGCCTCGATGGTGACGATCGGCCGCCACTCCAGCTCCGATCCCGGCGCCCAGGCCCGCCACCGGATCGGCCAGCCGCCGTCCTCGGCCTGCTCGGCCGCGAGGAAGTCCAGCGAGCGGGCCACCTCCTCGTCCGTGAACCAGCCGCGGGCGAGCGAGTCCGGCACGCGCGCGTAGTCATGCGGAAAGTGCAGCTCGCCGGGCGCGTACCCGTCGGCCACCGGGAAGTCCTCCGGCCGGCCCGGATCCAGCACGGCGAGGCCCTGCTCGCGCACCAGCCGACCGAGCCGGTCGGCCGCCGCCTGGGCGCGCGGCCGGTCCGGCGCGGAGTCGAGGAACGCCACCGCCGCCTGCACCTCGTAGGGGTGCGACTTCCCCAGCGACTCCACCGCCGCCCAGCAGAACTCGGTGGCGCGGAACAGCCAGGCGTGCCAGACCTGGTTGCGATGGAGGGTGCCGACGACCGGGCCCGTCGACAGCAGCTCCCCGGGCGGGTCGTCCACCACCGGGACGAAGGGCGCGGACGGGTAGCCGCGCTGCGAGGGGTGGATCGCGGGCAGCGCCCCCTCGTGCGTGGAGACCGCCGTCAGATAGCGGCAGACGCGCTCCACCCGCAGCCCGCCGCAGCGGCCGATCGAGTCCAGGACCCGCAGCGCGTGGGCGGTGTGCAGGGGTTGGCTGACCGGGCCCCGCAGGTCGGGTTCGAGCCCGTGGCCGTAACCGCCGTCCTCGTCGAGGTACGCGGTCAGGGCGGCCTCCACCGGGTCCGCGCCGCCGCGCAGGAAGTGGTAGGCGAAACGGCGCTGTTCGAGCACGCGGGCCGTCAGCCAGACGAACCGCTCGGCGCGGGCCAGCGGAGATCCGGGTGCAGCCGGGGGAGCGGGCGGTGAGGAGAGGGGTTTTTCGGCCATGTTCCGACGGTAGGGCGGAACCGCGCGGTGACAAGCCCCGGCGGGCTGGCTGCACTCTTGGGAGCGGGATACTGGGGTCATGCGGTTGACGATTTTCTGGGAGCGGATGGCCGATCACTTCGGCTCCGGGTACGCGGACTCCTTCGCGCGCGACCACGTCCTGTCCGAACTGGGCGGCCGGACCGTGCGCGAGGCGCTGGACGCCGGCTGGGAGGCGAAGGACGTGTGGCGGGTGGTCTGCGCCGCCATGGACGTGCCGGCGGAGAAGCGCTGAGCGGGTCCGGCGACAAGCGCTGAGCGGTTCCGGCGACAACTGTCGTGCGCGCTCCGGCGCCCAGTCCGAGCAGGTCCGGCGACACGTGCCGAGAGCGCTCCGGCGGGGAGCGCCGGGCGCGCCCCGCCGGCGATCCGCCAGGGCCTGGACGGATCGCCCGCCGGGTGCGCGAGACTGGCGGGGTGGCCCCGACTGACGACACCGAGAAGACCACCCAGAAGACACCGGCGACGCCCGCCGCGCCGGCCGCGGCGCCCGTCGCCGCCCGGAGCGCGGCGACCGAGGCGAGCGCGTCGCCCGGCGTCGCGGCGGACCCCGGCGGACAGCCGCCCTCCGACGGTGTCGTGACCACCGCCGCGGCCGGGGCGCGGATGCCGCGCTGGCTGCCTCGCGCGATGGTCCTCGCGCTCGCCCTCTACTCCTGTTTCCTGCTGGGCGACTGGGCCTTCCACCAACTCGTCGGCCTGCTCGTCAACATCCTGCTCGCCTTCTTCCTCGCGCTCGCCATCGAACCGGCCGTCGGCCGCATGGCGGCGCGCGGGATGCGCCGGGGGCTCGCCACCTTCCTCGTCTTCTTCGGCGTCCTGGCCGTCGGCATCGGCTTCGTCGTGCTGCTCGGCTCGATGCTCGCCGGGCAGATCGTCGACATGGTCGAGAACTTCCCCAAGTACCTCGACTCGCTCATCAACTGGATCAACGAGACCTTCCACACGGAGCTCTCCCGGGTCGAGGTCCAGGACAACATCCTCAAGTCGGACTGGCTGCAGAAGTACGTGCAGAACAGCGCCACCGGGGTCCTCGACGTCTCCGCGACCGTCCTCGGCGGGCTCTTCCGGCTGCTGACGATCTTCCTCTTCGCCTTCTACTTCGCCGCCGACGGACCCCGGCTCCGCCGCGCGCTCTGCTCCGTCCTGCCCCCCGAGCGCCAGGCCGAGGTGCTGCGCGCCTGGGAGATCGCGGTCGACAAGACCGGCGGCTACCTCTACTCGCGCGGCCTCATGGCCCTCATCTCCGGCGTCGCCCACTTCGTGCTCCTGGAGATCCTGGAGGTGCCCTACGCCCCCGCCCTCGCGGTCTGGGTCGGCCTGGTCTCGCAGTTCATCCCCACCATCGGCACCTACCTGGCCGGCGCGCTGCCGATGCTGATCGCCTTCACCGTGAACCCCTGGTACGCGCTGTGGGTGCTCTGCTTCGTCGTGGTCTACCAGCAGTTCGAGAACTACGTCCTCCAGCCCAAGCTCACCTCCAAGACGGTCGACATCCACCCGGCGGTGGCCTTCGGCTCGGTGATCGCGGGCACCGCCCTGCTGGGCGCGGTCGGCGCGCTGATCGCGATCCCCGCCGTGGCGACCCTCCAGGCGTTCCTGGGGGCGTACGTGAAGCGGTACGACGTGACGGACGACCCCCGGGTGCACGGCCACCGGCGGTACGGCGAGGCGGTCGTGGCCCGGCTCCAGAAGGCCCTGCACCACAAGAAGGAGAGCTCGGGGGAGTCCGGGGACGCCTGAACCGGCGGGCACCCCCGAATCGGTCCCGGAACCCGCCCCGCTCCCTCTATACTCAAAAAATTGAATAGGTGGCGTGTGGGGTACGGGAGAGGTGGCCGACAGATGGACGCGGCGGGATACCGGCGGTACGTGGCTCTCGGGGACAGCCAGACCGAGGGCGTCGGTGACGGCGACGACCGGACCGGGCTGCGCGGCTGGGCCGACCGGCTCGCCGAGCACCTCGCCCGGGCGGACCCCGGCGTCCGGTACGCCAATCTCGCCGTACGGGGCCGCCTGGCCCGCGCGGTGCGCGAGGAGCAGCTCCCCGCGGCCCTCGCGCTCCGGCCCGACCTCGCCACCGTCGTCGCCGGCGTGAACGACCTGCTCCGGCCGGGCTTCGACGCGGACGAGACCGCGGGGCACCTGGAAGCCGCCTTCGCTGCCCTGACCGCCCAGGGGGCCCGGGTGGCGACCGTCACCTTCCCCGACGTCGGCCGCATCACCCCGCTGGCCCGCCCCCTGGCGCCCCGCGTCCACGCCCTCAACGACCGGATCCGGGAGGCCGCCCGCCGGCACGGCGTGACCGTCGCGGAGACCGCCCACCACGACGTGGTCACCGACGCCCGGCTGTGGAGCGCCGACCGGCTCCACGCCTCGCCGCTCGGGCACGCCCGCATCGCCGCGGCCGTCGCCGAGGCCCTGGCCCTGCCGGGCAGCGACGACGCCTGGACCAGGCCGCTGCCGCCCCGACCGGTCCCGACCGGCCTGCGCGCCGCCGCCGGCGAGGTCGTCTGGGCCGGATCCTTCCTCGGGCCGTGGATCGGGCGCCGCCTGCGCGGACGGTCGTCCGGCGACGGGCGCGCCGCCAAGCGCCCGGACCTCCTGCCCATGGGGTGAGCGGGACGGCAAGTACCCCGCCGGTCAACGCACCGGGTCGGGTTCAGTCGTCTGAAGGTCGTTTCCGGCGATCCGCCGGAAGTCGTCCGATCAGCCTCCTACCGTACGGACTGACCGCGCCGACGCGGTCCGACGAGGAGGAAGCCCGTGTCATCGTCCTGCGACCCCCGCCACGCCCCCGCCGGCGACGTGGACGGCGCGCTCATGGTGATCGACTCCCGGCTCAAGGCCGTGCACGACGGCAGGTCCGGGGCCGACCCCGAACAGCAGAAGCTGCTGGACCAGCTCACCGCGTCCCTGGACCTGCAAGGCGTCCACGACCTGCTCGACGGCGCCTGCACGCTCGTCTTCATGTTCATGAAATGGCTGCGGGGCGTCCACGAGGAGCACGACAAGGATGTCATCGAGTACGTCGTCCCCAGTCTCGTCGCCACGCTGCGCATGATGCCCCGCAGCGTCAGCCCCGAGGCGATCCCCACCATGACCGGCCTGGTGGTCGCGGCGGGCACCGGCCTGAGCCCCAGCCTCTGGCGGCGCCAGTACGGGGACTGGACGAAGGAGGAGATGACCGCGCTGGAGGCCACCGCGCTGCTGCTGGCCGAGCACATCAACCGGATCGCCGGCGACCGCGACTTCGCCACCCGCATGATCGGCGAGACGCTCTCCCGTGCCGAAGGCGAGGCGGCGGCAGGGCCGGGCGGGGGCCCGGGATTCGACCCCGGCTGGGACGAGGACGGTGACTAGGGGTTGTCCACAGGGAGCGCGTGGCGCGCTTGACACGAAAATCGAACATCCATTCTGATGAAGGTTCCGGCCCTTGGAATCGCGGGCATCTCGGCGAGTTGTCCACAGGTCGGAGAGACGCGGGGGCCCATTGTCAGTGGCAGGGGTTAGCGTCTTTCACATGAAGCGATCGACTCAAGCACCCCGGGTGGAACCCATGGCAGGAACCGACCGCGAGAAGGCGCTCGACGCCGCGCTCGCACAGATTGAACGCCAATTCGGCAAGGGCGCCGTGATGCGCATGGGCGACCGCACCCAGGAGCCGATCGAGGTGATCCCCACCGGATCGACCGCCCTCGACGTCGCCCTCGGCGTCGGTGGTCTGCCGCGTGGCCGTGTCGTGGAGATCTACGGCCCGGAGTCCTCCGGCAAGACGACCCTGACCCTGCACGCCGTGGCCAACGCGCAGAAGGCCGGCGGACAGGTCGCCTTCGTCGACGCCGAGCACGCCCTCGACCCCGAGTACGCCCGCAAGCTGGGCGTCGACATCGACAACCTCATCCTGTCCCAGCCGGACAACGGCGAGCAGGCCCTCGAGATCGTCGACATGCTGGTCCGCTCCGGCGCCCTCGACCTCATCGTCATCGACTCCGTCGCCGCGCTCGTCCCGCGCGCGGAGATCGAGGGCGAGATGGGCGACTCCCACGTCGGTCTCCAGGCCCGACTGATGAGCCAGGCCCTCCGGAAGATCACCAGCGCCCTCAACCAGTCCAAGACCACCGCGATCTTCATCAACCAGCTCCGCGAGAAGATCGGTGTGATGTTCGGCTCGCCGGAGACCACGACCGGTGGCCGCGCGCTCAAGTTCTACGCCTCGGTGCGCATCGACATCCGCCGCATCGAGACCCTCAAGGACGGCACGGAGGCGGTCGGCAACCGCACCCGCTGCAAGGTCGTGAAGAACAAGGTCGCCCCGCCGTTCAAGCAGGCCGAGTTCGACATCCTCTACGGCCAGGGCATCAGCCGCGAGGGCGGCCTGATCGACATGGGCGTGGAGCACGGCTTCGTCCGCAAGGCCGGCGCCTGGTACACGTACGAGGGCGACCAGCTCGGCCAGGGCAAGGAGAACGCCCGCAACTTCCTTAAGGACAACCCCGACCTCGCCGACGAGATCGAGAAGAAGATCAAGGAGAAGCTGGGCGTCGGCGTCCGTCCCGAGGCCGCGAAGGCCGAGCCGGAGACCGAGACGGCGGGCGCGGCGGACACGGCCGTCGCGGACGACGCCAAGGCCGTCCCGGCCACGGCGGCCAAGACCGCCAAGGCGACCAAGGCGGCCACCGTGGCCAAGAGCTGAACCGGTGACCGGTCGCACCGAATGGCCGGGTGACAGCCCCGACTCGTCGAGGGCCGAGAAGGAGCTGTCACCCCAGGATCCGGCTGAGCGGGCGCGGGCGATCTGCCTGCGCCTGCTCACCGGAACCCCCCGCACGCGCAAGCAGCTGGCCGATGCGCTGCGCAAGCGGGAGATCCCCGACGACATCGCCGAGGAGGTCCTCGCCCGCTTCGAGGACGTCGGCCTCATCGACGACGCGGCCTTCGCGGGCGCCTGGGTGGAGTCCCGCCACCACGGCCGGGGCCTCGCCCGCCGGGCCCTCGCCCGCGAGCTGCGGACCAAGGGCGTCGACCCCGGCCTCGTGCAGGAGGCCGTCGGCCGGCTGGACTCCGAGCAGGAGGAGGCCACCGCCCGAGAGCTGGTGGCGCGCAAGCTCCGTGCCACCCGCGGCCTCGACCGCGACCGCCGGCTCAGACGGCTCGCCGGCATGCTCGCCCGTAAGGGGTACCCGGAAGGCATGGCCCTGCGGGTGGTCCGCCAGGCCCTGGAGGAAGAGGGCGAGTCCACGGACGGCCTGGAGGAGGGCTACTAGCCCCGCCCTCGGAAGGCCGTGGTGGACCTTCCTCCCGGGGCCGAGGCAGGGAGCGGACCCGGGACCGAGGCCGGGAGCGGACCCGGCTCCGAGGACGGGAGCGGACCCGGCTCCGAGGGCGCCGACGGCCTCGCGGGCGGCGCGCCGGGAGCCGGGCGGGCTGTCAGAGGGCCGCCCGGCCGGCGGGGAGGAGGACCGGGAGGCCCGCCTCCTTCCAGGCCTGGAAGCCGCCGACGAGGTCCGTCGCCCGGCGCAGACCCAGGCGACGGAGAGACTCCGCGGCCAGCGAGGAGGCGTAGCCCTCGTTGCAGAAGACGATCACCCGGAGGTCGTGTCCGGTCGCCCGGGGGGAGCGGTGGTTGCCCAGCGGATCGAGCCGCCACTCCAGTTCGTTCCGCTCCACGACCAGCGCGCCCGGGACCAGGCCGTCCCGATCGCGCAGAGCCGCGTATCGGGTGTCGACCAGGAGCGCCGCGCCCGTCTCGTACTCCTCGTACGCGGTGCGGGCGTCGACCCGGTCGAGGCCGGACCGCACCCGCTCCAGAAGTTCGTCGATGCCGACATGGGTCTCGCTCACTGCCAGTCCTCCGGACGCTCGACGTGCTCCAGACGCAGCACCGCGCCCGTCCGGCTGAAGCGCCGGATCAGCGGGAGCGGCGGGTAGTAGGCGTGCACCGACACCGCGTGGGTGTCGGTGGAGAGGTTCAGCACCTCGTGGAGGTGGTCGCGGCCGAAGGCGCGGCCGTCGCCCGCGTCGAGCCGGCGGGAGCGGTCCAGGCCCTCGGCCAGCTCCAGGGTCTTCCAGCCGCCCGCCGGGAGGCGGACGGCGAGCGCGTGCTCGGTGAGGCTGCCCCGGGCGGTGGCGAAGGCGCCGAAGGACTCGGCGTGGTCGTGCCAGCCGGTGCCGGTGCCGGGCGGCCAGCCGATGAGCCACGCCTCACTGCCGCCGGGGCCGTCCAGACGTACCCAGGTCCGGCCCTCCGGGTCGAGCGGCAGGGAGTCGACGAGGGCCTGGTCGGCGGCGGTGCGGCGGGCGAAGTCGAGCAGTTCGGCGGCGGTCGGCGGACCGGGGACCGCCCGGGTGGTGACGGGGGAGGGGGTGACAGAAGTCGCGGGCACGGGTGACCGTCCTGGAGTTCGCTGGGTGCGCGCCGCGCCGGAGGACCGGCAGAGACCCCACCGGGATACCGGCGGGAGACCCGGAGGGCGCCGGGAGACCCGGAGGACGCCGGGGACACCGCGCCGGACACATGGATCCCGGGCAGGGTGGGCACGGCGGGGCGCGCGGGGGAAGGGAAGCGAGTTCAGAAGGACGGGCGACACACGCAGCCCGCGTAGCGGATCAGGTCCATATGGACCCTCCGCCACAGGCGCACATCGGTGTCGGTCACGTTCCGGAGTACACCACGCGCGCCCGCGCGAATCAATGGACGTCCGCAGTCCGGTCGCGCCCGACGGACGCCTCCGCCGGTGCCGGGACCTCGGCGGACACCCCTGCGGCGGCCCGCTCGCGGGAGCCGGAGCCGCCGGGCGGAGCGGTCTCCTCCGGCGCGGCGGCGGTCTCGGTCTCCTCGGGGGCGTTGCCCCGGGCGGCTTCCGCGGCCGCGCGCAGTTCCTCCGCGCGGACGCCGGCGAAGGCGGCGACCAGATGCCCGTCGGGGCGGATCAGCAGCACTGCGTGGGCGGGAGCGCCCGGGTAGGCGTCGGTCACCAGCACCTCCGACGCCACCGGCAGCGCCTCGGCCGCTTCTTCCAGACGGGGCATCAGACCGGCGGTCCGCCAGTGCCGGCGCTCCCACACCCCGGAGCCGGGGGCGACGAGCAGGACGGGGAAGCGGGCCTGTCCGAGCCGGTCCCGCAGCCGTACCGTCGTGTCGTCGGGAGCCGTCACCCGGACGTCCTCGACGGGGGCGCCGATCGGCGTGCCCACCGGGATCATGCCCTCGTCGAAGGGCGCGGCGAGCGGCGAGTGCGGATAGGCAGGGGAGGCGCCGAGCGGCCCCCGGCCCAGGTGGCCGTCGGTCAGCAGGGCGTCGTGGCCGCGCAGCACGCCCGGCAGATAGGCGCGCAGCCCTCCGCCGCCGCGCAGCACGGGCAGGGCCTGGTCGGCCGCGCGCAGCCGTGCGGCGATCGCCGTGCGGCGCTCGCTCTGGTAGCTGTCGAGCAGCGCGTCCGGGGCCGCGCGGTGCCAGGTGAGGGCGAGCTTCCAGGCCAGGTTGTCGATGTCCCGCAGGCCCTCGTCGAGGCCCTGGGTGCCGATCGCGCCCAGCAGATGGGCCGCGTCCCCGGCGAGCAGCACCCGGTCGACGCGCCAGCGGCGGGCGAGTCGGTGGTGCAGCGTGTGGACGCCGGTGTCGAGGAGCTCGTACGGGGGAGTCATGCCCTCGCACCAGCCGGCCAGGGTCTCGCGGATGCGGGTCACGAGCGCGTCCGGGGTGACGAGCTCGCCGCGCGGCGGCAGCAGCCAGTCGATCCGCCAGACGCCGTCGGGCAGCGGACGGGCGGTGACCTCCTCGCCGACCCCGCGCCATGGCGGCTGACGGTACGACAGGGCCTCGCCTGGCCAGGGGAGTTCGGTACGCAGGGCGGCGACCGCGTGCCGTTCGACGGCGGTGCGGCCGGGGAAGCGGACGCCGAGCAGCTTGCGGACGGTCGAGCGGGCGCCGTCGCAGCCGACGAGGTGGCTGCCCCGCCACCAGGTGCCGTCCGGGCCGCGGGTGTGCGCGGTGACCCCGGTCCGGTCCTGCTCGACGGTGTCCAGGCGGGAGTCGGTGACGAGCCGGACCAGCGGCTCGCGGGCGACGGCGTCGCGCAGCCCGCGGGCCAGCGCGTGCTGCGGGATGTGCAGGGGGGCGGCCGGCGCGGCGGGGGCCGCCGGGTCCTCGGACCACTCCTCCGTACCGCCGAGCCCCAGGTCGAAGGCGACCTGGCGGACGGGTCGGCGGCGTTGCATCCCGCGCCAGCCGACCCAGCGCAGCCCCTCGTCGCGGACGGTCGCGCAGCCCAGCCGCTCGACCAGTCCCGCCGTGTCGGCGCGCAGCACGACGGTCCGCGCCGGTCGCGGGTCCTCCTTGCCGGAGGTCTCGTCGAGGACGACGCTGGGCACACCTTGCGCGGCGAGCGCGAGGGAGAGCGCGAGGCCGACCGGCCCCGCGCCCACGATGATCACCGGGTCCACGGCGCGGCTCCAAAAGGCCGGAAAGTCACGGGGGCAGCACAGTCGAGTGTGGCACGAGCCCGGTGCTTGATCACAGACCGTATGCAACCCAGTCAGGGTGTTTTGCGTCAAGTGACGCGATGGGTGTGGTGCGGCGGACCTCGGGCCGGAGCCCTTCCCGACCGCTCGGAGCGACCTCCGGGGCCGCTTCCGGCCCCACCAGGACCTCCGGCCCCGCCGCTCTCCCCGGAAGCAGGCGGTCCGGGGAAGAACGACGGGGCCGGAAGTGGACGGGCACGGAACTTCGGGGGAACCGTGCCCGTCGGATGGCGGTCGGGGGCAGGAGGGCTTCGGTCAGCCGCCCGTGCCCGCCGCGCCCGCCTCGACGTTCACAACCGGGGCCACGTCCTTCACCGCGCCCGCCTTGCGGCCCTGGCGCAGGCGGCGCTCCAGCCGGGCGGCGAGGTGGGTGATGACCGCGTTGAGCACGATGAAGATCAGCGCGATGACGGTGAAGGTGGCGATCGTGTTCGCGCCGTAGTTCGCGGTGATCTGCCGGTTCTGGCTGAGCAGTTCGCCGAAGCCGAGCATCGCGCCGCCGAGCGCGGTGTCCTTCACGATGACGACGAGCTGGCTGACCAGGGCCGGCAGCATGACCGTGACCGCCTGGGGCAGCAGCACGTACAGCATCGTCTGGCCCTTGCGCATGCCGAGCGCCACGGCCGCGTCGCCCTGCCCCCGGGGGAGCGAGAGGACACCGGCGCGGACGACCTCGGCGATCACGGAGGCGTTGTAGAGCACCAGGCCGGTGACGACCGCGTAGAGGGGGCGGAAGTCGGAGCTGACCGGGGTGTACGCCGCATAGACCGCGCTGGCGAACATCATCAGGAGGAGCACCGGGATGGCCCGGAAGAACTCCACCACGGCCCCGACGGGCACACGGACCCATCGGTGGTCGGAGAGCCGGCCGATGCCGAGCGCCGCACCGAGCGGCAGGGCGATCAGGATGGAGAGGGCGGCGGCCTTCAGGGTTTCGGTCAGACCGGGGATCAGATATGTCGTCCAGACCTGCGAGTCCGTGACGAACGGGCTCCACTTCTCGACCGCGAGCTGGTTCTTCTCCGCAAGGGCGGAGAGCACCCAGTAGGCCACCAGCCCCATGACCGCGAGGAAGACGATCGTGTAGAGGACATTGCGACGCTTGGCCTTGGGGCCGGGGACGTCGTAGAGGACGGAGCTCATCGCTTCACCGCCAGTCGCTTGGCCGCCCAGCCCAGGAAGAGGCCGGTGGGGAGGGTCAGGACGATGAAGCCGAAGGCGAAGAGGGCGAAGATCACGAAGAGTGCGTCCGCCTCGTTCTCGATCATTCCCTTCATCAGGAACGCGGCTTCGGCGGCGCTGATCGCCGCCGCCACCGTGGTGTTCTTGGTGAGGGCGATGAGGACGTTGGCGAGCGGAGTGATCGCGGCGCGGAACGCCTGCGGCAGCACCACCACGGTCAGCACCTGCGTGAAGCTCATTCCCAGCGCCCGGGCGGCCTCGGCCTGGCCCGACGGCACGGTGTTGATGCCCGAGCGCAGCGCCTCGCAGACGAAGGTGCCGGTGTAGGCGGTGAGGCCGAGGATCGCGAGGCGGAAGCCGATCGACTCGAAGTCCTCGCCGCCGAGCGTCACCCCGAGGGTCTGGTCGAGGACGAGGGAGCAGGCCACGATGACGACCGTCAGCGGCGTGTTGCGGACGAGGTTCACGTACGCGGTGCCGAAGGACCGCATCAGCGGGACCGGGCTGACCCGCATCGCGACCAGGGCGGTGCCCCAGATCAGCGAGCCGATGGCCGAGTAGAGGGCGAGCTGCGCCGTCACCCAGAAGGCGCCGAGCAGGTCGTACTGCCCGGAATCAAGAAAGTCGAACACGATGCCCCGCGCTCTCCCTGGTGGTCGGTGGGTCGGACGGCCGGCCTCCGCGCGGGCGGTGGCCGGCGGGCGGACGGCCGCCACCGTACGGAGGCGGGGCGGCCGTCACGGCCGGGTCGCGAGCGGGGTGGGTTGGGGCTCCACGGCCGCTCGCGCGCGGGGACGGGTCAGCCCGCGATCTTCGGCGCCGGCTCGTTCTTGTAGCCGGACGGGCCGAAGTGCTGCTTCACGAGCTTGTCCCAGGTGCCGTCGGACACCATCTTCTCCAGGGCCTTGTTGATCTTGCCCTTGAGCTCGGTGTCGCCCTTCTTGAGGCCGATGCCGTAGTTCTCGTCGCTCATGGAGAGGCCGGCGAGCTTGAACTTGCCCTGGTGCTCCTTCTGCGAGGCGTAGCCCGCGAGGATGGAGGCATCCGTGGTGAGGGCGTCGACGCGCTTGTTCTCCAGGCCGGTCAGGCACTCGGAGTAGCCGCCGAGCTGCTGGAGGTCGGCCTGCGGGGCCAGCTTCTCCTTGACGTTCTGCGCGGAGGTCGAGCCGGTGACCGAGCAGAGCTTCTTGGAGTTGAGGTCCTCGACCTTGGTGATCGAGGAGTCGTCGGCGCGGACCAGCAGGTCCTGGTGGGTCAGGAAGTACGGACCCGCGAAGTCGACCTCCTTGAGGCGCTTCTCGTTGATCGAGTAGCTCGCCACGACGAACTTGACGTCGCCGTTCTTGATGAGGTTCTCGCGCTCGGCCGACGGGGCCTGCTTCCAGGTGATCTTGTCGTCGGCGAAGCCCAGCTCCTTGGCGACGTAGCGGGCGACGTCGACGTCGAAACCGGCGTACGAGCCGTCCGGGGTCTTCAGGCCGAGACCCGGCTGGTCGAACTTGATGCCGATGGTGATCTTGTCACCGTTGCTGCCGGAGTCCGAGCCGCTGCCGCAGGCGGTGGCGGTCAGGGCGAGGACGACGGCGGCCGCGGCGGCCGCGGAGGCGTTGCGAAGCTTCATGGGTGAACGTCCCTTGGGTAGCGTTGAGTTGCGAAGACTAGGTCGTCGACTCGCTCAGTGGTGCAGGATTTTGGAGAGGAAGTCCTTGGCCCGGTCGCTCCGCGGGTTGCTGAAGAACTCCTCAGGGGTGGCCTGTTCGACGATCCTGCCGTCGGCCATGAAGACGACCCGGTCGGCCGCGGAGCGGGCGAAGCCCATCTCGTGCGTCACGACCACCATCGTCATGCCTTCCCGGGCCAGCTGCTGCATGACCTCCAGGACCTCGTTGATCATCTCGGGGTCCAGGGCCGAGGTGGGCTCGTCGAAGAGCATCACCTTCGGGTCCATGGCGAGCGCGCGGGCGATCGCCACACGCTGCTGCTGGCCGCCGGAGAGCTGCGCCGGGTACTTCTCGGCCTGCGCGGCCACGCCCACCCGGTCCAGCAGGGTGCGGGCCTTGGCCTCCGCCGCCTTCTTCTCCGTGCCGCGGACCTTGATCTGACCCAGCATCACGTTCTCGAGCACGGTCTTGTGCGCGAAGAGATTGAAGGACTGGAAGACCATGCCGACGTCCGACCGCAGCCGGGCCAGCTCCTTGCCCTCCGCGGGCAGCGGCTTCCCGTCGATCGTGATCGTGCCCGCGTCGATCGTCTCCAGGCGGTTGATCGTGCGGCACAGCGTCGACTTGCCGGAACCCGACGGCCCGATGACGACGACGACTTCGCCGCGGCCGATCGTGAGGTCGATGTCCTGCAGCACGTGCAGCGCGCCGAAGTGCTTGTTCACTCCGGACAGGACGACCAGATCCTCCTGCGGCCCGGGGGAGACCTCGTTGTCCTTGGACACTGCCACTCCGCTCATCGGCCTCTTGCTCCGTCCTCCTCGGTTGGGAGGACACTAGAGACACGTTCGGATGACCGTCATCACATCTGAGCGGAAATTGAGGATAACGATAAGGCCACGGGCGGACACCCTGTGTGAAGGTGACCTGCGGCGCCGTACCGGGTGGATAACGGAAGCGGACGGTCCGCCGGGGGACACTTGACTGCGACGTCGCCGATCGGCGTTCATGAACGTTCATGCCCCGGTCCGGGGCGCCCCCGGCGAACGAGAGGAGAAGACCATGCGACTGCTGCTCGTCGAGGACGACGACCACGTGGCCGCGGCCCTCTCCGCGATCCTCGCCAAGCACGGCTTCGCCGTCACCCACGCCCGCAACGGCGAGGAGGCCCTCCAGGCCGTCCTCCCGACCGCGCAGGGCGAGCGGCCCTCGTACGGCGTGATCCTGCTCGACCTCGGCCTCCCCGACCAGGACGGCTACCAGGTCTGCGCCCGCATCCGGAAGCTCACCGCCACCCCGGTGATCATGGTGACCGCCCGCAGCGACGTGCGCTCCCGGATCCACGGCCTCAATCTCGGCGCCGACGACTACGTCGTCAAGCCCTACGACACCGGCGAACTGCTCGCCCGCATCCACGCCGTCTCCCGGCGCCGCGCCGCCGCGTCCGCCCCGGCCGACGACAGCGCGGGCGGTACGGGCTCCGCCGCCGAGGCCGCCGTGCTGCACCTCGGCGCCGTCGCCGTGGAGCTGCCCACCCGGCGCGTCAGCGTCGACGGCGAGCCCGTCGCGCTGACCCGCAAGGAGTTCGACCTGCTCGCCCTCCTCGCCCGGCGGCCCGGTGTCGTCTTCCGCCGCGAGCAGATCATCTCCGATGTCTGGCAGACCAGTTGGGAGGGGACCGGCCGCACCCTGGAGGTGCACGTCGCCTCGCTCCGCTCCAAGCTGCGGATGCCCGCCCTGATCGAGACCGTGCGGGGCGTCGGCTACCGCCTGGTCGTCCCGGCCGCGTAACCCCCGGCCGCCCCGCCCGTGCGCACCCGACTCCTCCCCCTGCTCATCGTCCTGATGGCGGGGGTCCTGCTCGCCCTCGGCTTCCCGCTCGCCGCAGCCCTCGCCGCCGCCCAGCAGCAGCGGGTCGTCGTGGACCGCCTGGACGACGCCGCGCGCTTCGCCGCCCTCGCCCAGTTCGTCGGCGACCCCACGGACGGCGGCGACGAACGCCGGACCACCCTCGGCGGCGAGCTCGACAGCTACCACGACGTGTACGACATCCGGGCCGGCGTCTTCTACCGCGACAACCGTGTCATGGCCGCCGCCCCCAACGGCTTCATCGTCCCCTACGAGGGGGAGGGCCGCCGCGCCTTCAAGGAGGCCCTGCTCGGCCGCCGCAGCCACGACCCGCCGCAGGTCTGGCCCTGGCAGTCGCACGCCCGCCTGATCATGGCCTCCCCCGTCGTCCGGGACGGGGACGTCGTCGCCGTCGTCGTCACGGACTCGCCGACCGGCGAGCTCCGCGCCCGGATCCTCCGCGGCTGGCTGGTGATCTTCGCCGGCGAGGCCGCCGCCATGCTCCTCGCCGTCGGCGCGGCCGTACGCCTCACCGGCTGGGTGCTGCGCCCGGTCCGCGTGCTGGACGGCGTCACCCACGACATCGCCACCGGACGGATGAACTCCCGGGTCGCCGAGGCCGGCGGGCCACCCGAACTGCGCCGCCTCGCCCGCTCGTTCAACGAGATGGCCGACCACGTCGAGGAATCCCTCGAACAGCAGCGGGCGTTCGTCGCCGACGCCTCCCACCAGCTCCGCAACCCGCTCGCCGCGCTGCTCCTCCGCATCGAACTGCTCGCCCTCGAACTCCCCGAGGGGAACGAGGAGATCGCCTCCGTGCGGACCGAGGGCAAGCGGCTCGCGCGGGTCCTCGACGACCTCCTCGACCTGGCCCTCGCCGAGCACGCCGCCGCCGACCTGAGGCTCACCGACGTGGGCGCCCTCACCGCCGAGCGGATCGCCTCCTGGCGGCCGGTCGCCGACGACAAGGGCGTCCGGCTGGTGGGGGAGTGCGGGGCGGCGACCGGCTGGGCGGACCCGGTGGCCCTCTCCAGCGCCCTCGACGCGGTCGTCGACAACGCGCTGAAGTTCACGCCGGAGGGCGAGCGCGTCACCGTACGGGTCCTGCCCGGCAAGGGCGTGGTGGAGGTCGTCGTCACCGACCTCGGTCCCGGCCTCACCGAGGAGGAGCTGGGCCGGGTCGGCGACCGCTTCTGGCGCGCCGGACGCCACCAGAACGTCAAGGGCTCGGGACTCGGCCTCTCCATCGCCCGGGTGCTGCTCACCGCCGCCGGCGGCGGAATCTCCTTCGCCCCGAACGAGCCCCGCGGGCTGCGGGTGACGGTCACCGTGCCGCGGTACGCGCCCACCGAGTGACGATCACCGCCGCCAGCCACGCCGTACGCGCCCACCGGGTGACGACGCGGGGCCGGGGGTGGGGCCGGTGCCGGGAGTGGGGGTGGGGGCGCGGCCGGGAGCGAGTGGGGCCGGGAGTGGGGCAAGGATTGGGCGCGTGGCCGGGAGCCGGCGGCGGCTGTGGCGGAGCGCGTACGGCTAGGGCTTGACCGAGCGGTAGTAGCGGCGGGCGCCGTCGTGGAGGGTGAGGGGCTCGGTGTAGATGGCCGTCCGCAGGTCCACCAGCTGGGCCGGGTGCACCTGGCTGCCGATGCCGTCCCTGCTGTCGATCACCGAGCGGGTGAACCCCTCCACCAGGTCCGCGTCCGCCTCGGCCGTCGTCACCATCAGGTTCGCCACCGCCAGCGTCTCCACCCGCCGCCCGTCCGGGGCCGCCGTGTACGAGTCGGGCGGTATCACCGCCGAGCGGTAGTGGCGGGTGGACGCCCCCGCCTCCCGCAGCGCCTCCACGAGCGGGCCGTCCATCGGGACCAGGCGGATCGCGATCCGCTCCGACAGCGACTGCACGGCCTGGGTCGGCAGCCCGCCTGACCAGAAGAAGGCGTCGAGCTCGCCGTTCTCCAGCATCCTCGGCATCGAGTCGATGCCGACCGGCACGGCGGTCACGTTCCGGGACGGGGCGAGCCCGGCCGCGGTCAGGACCCGGTCTGCTATCAGCCGCACTCCGGAGCCGTCCTGGCCGACGCCGACCCGCAGCCCGCGCAGGTCGGAGACGCTCCGCACGGGCGAGCCCGTGCGGACGACCAGCTGGACGTAGTCGTCGTAGAGCCGGGCGCAGCCGCGCAGCCGCTCGAAGCCCGGCCTGCGGTCGCGGATGTACTGCGCCACGGCGTCGGCGGTCGCGACGGTGAAGTCGGCCTCGCCGGAGGCGACCCGGGCCAGGTTCTGCTGGGAGCCCTCGCTGTCCTTGAGGGTGATCGAGACCTCGGGGAGGTCCTTGGCCATCACCTGCTTGAGCAGTACGCCGTACCGCTGGTAGACGCCGGTGGGGACACCGGTGCTGAAGGTGATCGCACCGCTGGGCTCGGAGGTCCCGAGGGGGGCCAGCCACCACAGCAGCCCCACGCACACCGCGAGCAGCGCGGCCGCGAGCGCGAGGACGCGGCGGCGGACGGCGCGGGTGAGCGAGGCGAACATGCCTGCGATCCTGCCAGGTGCCCCGTGGCCCTGGCCAGGGTGACCGGGCGGGGGCGGTTGTGATGTGCGCCGGGCCGGGCGCTTCCGGTGACGGCGCGAGCGCTGACCGCGAGGGGAGGCGACTCCCGGTGGCGGCGGGAGCGCTGACCGCGACGGACGGCGGTCCCGGTGGCGTCGGGACGGGTGCGCGGCCGGGCGGTGACGCCCATACAGCTCCCGGAGGCCTCGCCGCCACCGGGAGCCACCGCTTCCCGGTCCTGAGGCGCGGGCGGTCGGCGGGACACGCCGCTGGACCGACAGCCGCTCGACCGGTCGGCCGGATCGATCAGCCACACCGGTCAGCCCGACCGATCAACCGGATCGATCAACCGGACCGGTCAGCCCGACCATCAGCCGGACCGGTCAGCCCGATCGATCAGCAGGACCGATCAGCTGGACTGAACGGTTCGCGTGGGGTGAGGGTGGACCGACGGCGTACGCCGTCCCCGTCCGTACGACCCGAGGAAGCCGCCGATGCGCCCCACCCCGTCCGTCGCCCCGCCCCGCGTGGCCGTCCTCGCCGACGACCTGACCAGCGCGGGGGACGGGGCGGCGCCCTTCCGCCGGGCCGGGCTCCCGGCCAGGGTCCTGCTCTCCGGCAGCCCCCTCGCGGGCCACGGGCAGGAGGACGGGGTCCTCGCCGTGGACCTCGGCAGCCGGCTCCTGGACGAGGCCGCGGCCGGTGACCGCACCCGGGAGGCGGCCCGTGCCCTGGCGGGCGCGGGGCTGCTCCTCAAGACGGTCGACTCGACCCTCCGCGGGCACCTGGCCGCGGAGATCCGCGCCGCGCGGGAGGGCTCGGGCCGGCCGGCGGTGGTGATCGCTCCGGCCTTCCCGGCCGAGGGCCGTACCACCCGCGAGGGCGTCCAGTACGTGCGCGGCGTACGCGTCGACGAGAGCGAGTTCGCCCGCGACCCCGCCCACCCCGTCAGGACCGCCGACCTCGCCCGCATCCTCCCCGAAGCGGCCCTCGTCGGCCCCGACCGGACCGACGGACTCCCCGAACTCCCCGAACTCCTCGCGGAGGGAGGTCTCTTCGTCTGCTCCGCCGAGACGGACGCCGACCTCGACCGCCTCGTCGCCTCGGTCCCCGACCACCGGGCCGTCCTGTGGGTCGGTTCCCCGGGCCTGGCCGCCGCCCTCGCCCGCCACCACGCCCTCCCGGCCCTCGCCACCGATGACGAACTCCCGCCCGCCGTACGTCCGCTGGTCGCCGTCGGCAGCGCCAACCCCGCCACCCGGAGGCAGCTCGCCCTGCTCGCCGCCGAGCCGGGCGCGGTCAGCGCCGACGCCCCCGAGGGGCTGCGGGCCGCCGACACCCTCGTACGCATCCTCCACACGCCCCACGAACGGCGGGCGGATCCGGCGGAGTTGACCCGGCACCTCGCCGCCTCGGTGGCGGCGCTGGCCGGTCACGCCCCCTTCGACGGGCTCGTGCTCACCGGCGGCGAGACCGCCGAGGCCGTTCTGCGCGCCCTCGGGGCCCACGGCATCGACCTCCACGACGAGCCCGAACCGGGCATCGCCCGCGGCACCCTCACGGGCCCCGGGGCCGTCCCGCGTATCCCCGTCGTCATCAAGGCCGGCGGCTTCGGCGACGACCGCACCCTGCTCCGCCTCCACGCCCTCCTCACGGCGAGCCCCGCCTGACGCTAAGCCGCCGGCCCCAGGCCCTCTCGCCCCAAGCCCTCTTGCCCCCAAGCCCCTCGCCGGGAGCGCCGGCGGCAGGTCCTGCCGCCGCCGGCACGCCCCACGCCTCCTCGCCCCCCTCGCCAGGAGCGCCGGCCGGCCGGTCACGCCTCCAGATACCGCAGGACCGCGAGGATCCGGGGGCTGTGGCCCTCGGTCCCGCGCAGTTCCAGCTTGTCGAAGACGGCGTTGAGGTGCTTCTCCACCGCGCTCAGCGACAGGTGCAGCCGCCGCGCGATCGCCGTGTTCGTGTACCCCTCCGCGAGCACCTGGAGCACCTCGCGCTCGCGCGGGGTCAGCCGGGCCAGCGGATCCGCGTGCGCGCTGCGGACCACCAGCTGCCGTACGACCTCCGGGTCGATCGCCGCCCCGCCCTCGTGGACCCGCTCCAGCGCGTCGAGGAACTCCTCGACCTGCGCCACCCGGTCCTTCAGCAGATAGCCGACCCGCTCGGCGCCGGACGCGAGCAACCGGGCCGCGTAGCTCCGTTCGACGTGCTGGGAGAGGACCAGGACGCCCGTCCCCGGCAGCCGTTCACGGATCTCGACAGCGGCCCGCAGCCCCTCGTCGGTGTGGGTCGGCGGCATCCGGATGTCGACGACGACCACGTCGGGGCGGCGCGCCTCCGTCTCGGCGACCAGGGTCACCGCGTCGCCGAACGCCCCGACGACCTCGTGCCCCTCCTCCGCGAGCAGGCGGGCGAGACCCTCCCGCAGCAGGGTCGAGTCCTCGGCCAGGATCACACGCACGGCAGCTCCGCGACGATGGTGGTGGGTCCCCCGAGGGGGCTGTCGACGCGCAGGACGCCGTCGAGCGCGGAGACCCGTCCGCGCAGCCCGGTCAGGCCGCTGCCCGCCGGATCGGCACCTCCCCGGCCGTCGTCCTCGACGCGCACGGTCAGCGGGGCGCCGGGCGCCCCCGTGACCCGCACCGAGACGGCCGAGGCGGCGGAGTGCTTGGCCGCGTTGGTGACCGCCTCGGAGACGACGAAGTACGCGGCCGTCTCCACCGGGCGCGGGAGCGGCGGTCCCGTCACCTCGTACGCGATCCGCAGCGGCAGCGCGCATCGCTGGGCGACCCCGCCCAGCGCCTCCTCCAGGCCGAGGCTGTCCAGCGCCGACGGGTACACCCGCCAGGCCACCTCGCGCAGTTCGGCCAGCACCTCCCGCGCCTCCCGGTGCGCCTGGCCCAGCAGCGCCGCCGCCCGGTCCGGGTCCCGGTCGCCGCCCCGGCGCGCCCGCCCGATGAGCATCGCGAGGGCCACGAGCCGCTGTTGCACCCCGTCGTGGAGGTCCCGCTCGATCCGTCGCCGTTCCACGTCCACCGCCCGCACCACGGCCGCCCGGCTCACCGAGAGCTCGTCGATCCGGCGCCGCAGCAGTTCCCGCTCCGACGGCCCGAAGCGCTCCCGGGCCAGCCGCGCGTCGAGCGCGGTCAGCGCGGTGAGCCCCTGGAGGCCGAGGAAGAGCAGGACGCCCCCGAGGACGAGTTGGGTCAGCAGCTCCGCGGCCCCGATGGTCCCGCGTGCCACACCGCCGGCCAGCATCCCCGCGAGCACCAGGCCGAAGCCGAGCAGCGCCAGGACGACCCCGCACACCAGCCCCGACCAGGACCGCACCGCCAGATACCGGACCGCGCCCGCGTCCCCGTCGTGGCCCCTGTGCGCGTCCCCGCCGTGACCCCCGCCCGCGTCCCCGCCGTCGCCCCCGCCCGCGTCCCCGCCGTGGTCCCCGTGCGCGTCCGGGCCGCCGGCCCCGCTCCCGTACGGCTCGGGGAAGCGGTCGCCGAAGAAGCCGGTCCGCCGCCTCCGCTCCAGCTCCCCGAGCCGGCGGGCACCGGAGCCGAGCAGCCGGAGGGCGTGGGGTCGCGTGCGCGGCCACAGCAGGAAGGCGCCGAGCGGCGCCCCCGCGAGGAGCAGGTACGCCAGCCCGACCGGCGCCGTCACGCACCCTGCGAGCACCCCCGCGGCCCGCCGGGCCCCCGCCCGCGCCTGCACGCCCCGGACCCCGCGCACGTCCTCGCCTCCGCCCCCGTTCACGGCGTCCACCCTAGGGGCGCCGGTGGCGGGCCGCCCCGCGCGCCCGGAGCCGTACCGTCAGCCAGGTCGCGCCGGCCGCGAGGACCAGGACGAGGACGGCCTTGGAGGCGACGCCCACGTACGACTCGACCAACTCCCAGCGGTCGCCCAGGGCGTAGCCGGCGAGCACGAGGACGCTGTTCCAGACGAGGCTGCCCACGGTGGTGAGCAGGAGGAACAGGGGGACCGGCATCCGCTCCACCCCGGCCGGCACCGAGATCAGGCTGCGGAAGATCGGCACCATCCGGCCCAGGAGCACGGCCTTCGTGCCGTGCCGCCGGAACCACGCCTCGGTCCGCTCCAGGTCCGTCACCTTCACCAGCGGCAGCCGCGCCCACAGCGCGTGCATCCGCTCCCGCCCGTAGAGCGCCCCGATCGCGTACAGGGCCAGCGCGCCCACCACCGAGCCCAGCGTCGTCCAGAACAGGGCGGAGGCGAGGCTCAGCACGCCCTGCCCGGCGGCGAAGCCGGTGAGCGGCAGGATCACCTCGCTCGGCAGCGGCGGGAACAGGTTCTCCAGGGCGATGGCGAGCCCCGCGCCCGGCCCGCCGAGCGTGTCGACGAGGCCGGCCGCCCAGCCGGCGATGCCACCGGCCGGCTCCTGGGCGAGAGCGGTCGGGTACGGCGTCATGAGCCCTCCAGGGTTCAGGGAAGCCCGCCCGGGGGAACCACCGGACGACGCTCTCCACCCTAGAAAACCTCAGGTCACAGCCGGTATGCGTGTTCCCGCCCGCCGCCCCTGCGGAAAACCGCAGGGGCGGCGGGCACCGGATCCGAGGGCTCAGGCGGGCAGGTCCGCGGCCGTCGGTACGACCACGGCGAAGACGTCCGTGAGGCTGGTCAGCGCCGCCCGCTTCAGTTCGGCGGCGGGCACGACGGTGCCGTCCGGCGCGGTGAGCGCGCGGGTGGCGGTGGCCTCGGCGACCACGGTCGGCCGGTAGCCCAGGTTGAACGCGGCCTGGGCCGTGTAGTTCACGCACATGTGGGTCATGAACCCGGCCAGCACCAGGTGCCTGCCGCTGCCGGCGGCGAAGCCGAGGCCCGTGAGGACCTTCTCCAGGTCGGTGGCGTGGAAGGCGTTCGGGTAGTTCTTCACCACGACGTGCTCGCCCTCGACGGGGGCCACCTCGTCGCTGATCGCGCCGATCGGGGCGGTGATGTCGTACGGGGAGCCCTCGCCGCTGTCGTGCTGGATGTGCACGACCGGGGTGCCCGCCGCCCGGGCCCGGGCCAGGAGCCGCGCCGCCTCGGCGACGGCCTCCTCGGCACCCTCCAGGGCCATCACGCCGGACCGGTAGGTGTTCTGGAGGTCGATGAGGACCAGGGCCGCCTCGGAGAGCCGGGCCGGCTCCTCGGACTGCCCGGAGAGGGAACGCAGGGGAGTGGAAGGGGTGATGCTCATGGCAGAACCTTTCATGACGAATCGATCGTGAGGAGGGCGCGGTGAAGCAGCCCGCCCCGCGGAGACGCAAGGAGGAGGAGAGGGAGAGATCGGATGTGAGGGAAGAGGGAAGAGGGAAGAGGGAAGAGGGAAAAGGGCAGAGGGAAGAGGGGGACGGGAAGCGGAGAGGGCCTGGGTCAGCCCGCCCCCGTGCGGAACCGGCGGCGATACGCCGCGGGCGTGGTCGCGAGCTGCCGGCGGAACGCCCGGTGCAGGGTCTCCACCGAGCCGAGCCCCGCCCGCGCCGCGACCTCGGCGAGCGGCGCGTCCGAGGTCTCCAGATGCCGCCGGGCCACCTCGATCCGGGCCGCCTCCACGTAGGCGGCGGGGCTCGACCCCGTCTCCTGCGCGAAGACCCGGGCGAAGTGCCGCTCGCTCAGACACATCCGGCCCGCGAGCCGCTCCGCGGACAGGTCCTCGTCGAGGTGGTCCGCGATCCAGAGCCGCAGCTCGTCGATGTCCCGCCGGCCGGCCGCCGGACGGCTCAGCGGCACCGAGAACTGGCTCTGGCCGCCCTGCCGCTTCAGGTACATCACGAGCTGCCGCGCCACCGCCAGCGCCGTCTCCTCGCCCAGGTCCTCCGCCACGAGGGCGAGGGACAGGTCGAGGCAGGCGCTGATCCCGGCCCCGGTCCACAGCCGGCCCCGGTCCGCCCGCACGAAGATCGGATCGGGGTCGACGGCGATCGCCGGGTGGTCGGCCGCCAGCTGCGCGGCCGTCGACCAGTGGGTCGTCGCGGTCCTCCCGTCGAGGAGACCCGCCGCCGCCAGGACGTGCGCGCCGACGCAGACCGACGCCACCCGGCGGGCGTGCGGAGCGGTCTCCCGCACCCACCGCACGACCTCCGGATCGAGCCGGGCGGTCACCCCGCCACCCGGTGCCGGGTCCACCGCCCCCGGCACCAGCAGGGTGTCCACGTCCGCGCCGACCTCGTCGAAGCCGAGGTCCGCGACCAGTCGCACCCCCGCCGAGGTCCGCACCTCCCCGGCGCCGCCGGGCGCGGCGAGGCGCACCCGGTAGCGGGCGCGGCCGCCCGACTCCCGGTTGGCCAGCGCGAAGACCTCGGCCGGCCCGGTGACGTCGAGGAGGTCCACGTCGGGGAAGACCGCGACGACGACCCGGTGGACGGGGTGCTCCCCGCCCGGGCCTCCGGCCGCCGTCTCGGTACGTGTCTCGGACATGACCCCACCTTCGCCCGCTCCGCCCCATGACGGCAATGACGATTCCCTGTCACATCCGGACACCGGGGGCTCCCGGGCACGAGCTCCGGAGCCCGGCCGGGAGCCGCCCGGGGACCGCCTACTCTTGGATGCATGACCAGCAGCAGCGACCGGAGTCTCACAGTGGGCATCGAAGGACCGAAGACCTACGACATTCGCACCTACGGGTGTCAGATGAACGTCCACGACTCCGAGCGGCTCTCCGGTCTGCTGGAGGAGGCGGGTTACGTCCGCGCCCCCAAGGAGGCCGACGGCGCCGACGTCGTCGTCTTCAACACCTGCGCGGTCCGCGAGAACGCCGACAACAAGCTGTACGGCAACCTCGGCCACCTCGCCCCCATGAAGACCGCGCGCCCGGGCATGCAGATCGCCGTCGGCGGCTGCCTCGCCCAGAAGGACCGCGACACCATCGTCCGGCGGGCCCCCTGGGTCGACGTGGTCTTCGGCACGCACAACATCGGCAAGCTGCCCGTCCTCCTGGAGCGCGCCCGCGTCCAGCAGGAGGCGCAGGTCGAGATCGCCGAGTCCCTGGAGGCCTTCCCCTCCACCCTGCCGACCCGCCGCGAGTCGGCGTACGCGGCCTGGGTCTCGATCTCGGTCGGCTGCAACAACACCTGCACCTTCTGCATCGTCCCCGCCCTGCGCGGCAAGGAGGAGGACCGCCGCCCCGGCGACATCCTCGCCGAGATCGAGGCGCTGGTCGCCGAGGGCGTCTCCGAGATCACCCTGCTCGGCCAGAACGTGAACGCGTACGGCTCCGACCTCGGCGACCGCGAGGCCTTCAGCAAGCTGCTCCGCGCCTGCGGCTCGATCGAGGGCCTGGAGCGGGTCCGCTTCACCTCCCCGCACCCGCGCGACTTCACCGACGACGTCATCGCCGCCATGGCCGAGACGCCGAACGTGATGCCGCAGCTGCACATGCCGCTCCAGTCCGGGTCCGACCCGATCCTCAAGGCCATGCGCCGCTCCTACCGCCAGGAGCGCTTCCTCGGGATCATCGAGAAGGTGCGCGCCGCGATCCCGCACGCCGCCATCTCCACCGACATCATCGTGGGCTTCCCCGGCGAGACCGAGGAGGACTTCGAGCAGACCATGCACGTGGTCCGCGAGGCCCGCTTCGCCAACGCCTTCACCTTCCAGTACTCCAAGCGCCCCGGGACCCCGGCCGCCGAGATGGACGGCCAGATCCCCAAGGCGGTCGTGCAGGCCCGCTACGAGCGCCTGGTCGCCCTCCAGGAGGAGATCTCCTGGGACGAGAACAAGAAGCAGGTCGGCCGCACCCTCGACGTCATGGTCGCCGAGGGCGAGGGCCGCAAGGACGGCGCCACCCACCGCCTCTCCGGCCGCGCGCCCGACAACCGGCTCGTCCACTTCACCAAGCCCGACGAGGACGTCCGCCCCGGCGACGTGGTGACCGTCGAGATCACCTACGCCGCCCCGCACCACCTCCTCGCCGAGGGCCCGACCACCGCCGTCCGCCGCACCCGCGCGGGCGACGCCTGGGAGAAGCGCACCGCCGCGGCCTCCGCCAAGCCGGCCGGCGTCCTCCTCGGCCTCCCCAGGATCGGCGTCCCGGAGCCCCTCCCGGCCGCCGAGGTCCCGGCCTGCGGGGCCGCCCACTGAGAACGACGGGGGAAGGCGGGGCCCGGCGACGCCGCCGCCCCGCGGTGAGGGTCCTGCCCGCCCCCGCACCGGCCGCACGCCGCTGAGCGGCAGGTCCGGGGGTGTCCCGGGGCAGTAGGCTGCGGATCATGCTTGTCGCCGCAGCCGTGTGTCCCTGCCCGCCGCTCCTCGTGCCCGAGGTCGCGAGCGGCGCCGCTCCCGAGCTGGAGGCCGTGCGCACGCACTGCGCGGACGCCCTCGGGGTGCTCGCCGCCGCACGGCCCGACCGGCTCCTCGTCGTCGGGCCGGCGCCCGCGGGGGCGCAGGGCGGCTTCCCGGCCGGTTCCGCCGGCTCCTTCGCCGGATTCGGCGTGGACCTCACCGTGCGGCTCGGCGAGGGCGCCGGCGGCCGCCCGCTGCCGGCCTCGCTCGCCGTCGGCGCCTGGCTCCTCTCCCGTACCGACCGGATCGACTCCCGTACCGACCTGATCGATGGGACCGACCGGGCCGGTGAGACCGACCGCATCGACTCCCGTGCCGAGCGGATCGGCGGGACCGACCGTGCCGACCGCACCGGCGTGCCCGTCGAGGGGTTCGGGATCGACGAGCGGGCCACGACCGCCGAGTGCGCCGAGACCGGCCGCCGCCTGGCCGCCTCCGGTGAGCGGGTCGCCCTGCTCGTCCTGGGCGACGGCAGCGCGTGCCGGACCGTGAAGGCCCCCGGCTACCTCGACGAGCGCGCCGCCGGCTTCGACGCCGAGGCCGCGCGAGTCCTGGGCTCCGCCGACGTGCCCGGCGTCCTCGCGCTCGACGCCGCCCTCGCGTACGAACTGAAGGCGGCAGGGCGCGCCCCCTGGCAGGTCCTCGCGGGTGCCGCCGAGGGTGCGGGGCTGAGTGGCCGGCTGCTCCACGAGGACGCCCCGTACGGCGTCGAGTACCTGGTCGCCGTCTGGTCGTAGCCGAAGGGGAGGCTTCACCGACGAGGCACCCCCACGGCCCCGGAAACGCCGGACGGGCGGTGGTCGAGGAGACGTCCTCCTCGACCACCGCCCGTCCGCGCGTGACCTCAGGCGGCCGGGGGCGCCGGCGGCGGGGGAGTGCCCGGGGTCGGCGGTGCCGGCGGCGGAGGGGTGCCGTCGACGGGTCCGCCCTCGCCGGCGGGCTTGCCGTCCTCCTTGTTCCCGATCCGGTCGATGGCCTCCTTGGCCTTGCCGGTACCGGACTGGATCTTGTCGCTGTACTTGCCCTTGGTCTTCTCGTCGACCATCTTCGCGGCCTTGTCCAGGCCGTGGTCGATCTTGTCCCCGTGCTGCTGCGCGAGGTCGGAGACCTTGTCCTTGGCCGGGGCCAGCTTGGCCTTCAGTGAATCCAGGAGACCCATGGGGCACCTCTCCGTGTCCGTGTCCTGCCTACCTGCGGGCGGCTTCGCCGGTCTCGCTGTCCGCGTCGGAGGCGGCGTCGGAGCCCGAGCCGGAGTCCGAGTCGGAGCCCAGGTCCGAGGTCGAGTCCGCGGCGGTGCCGGCCGACTGCTGCCGCGGAATCTCCACGACCTCGGCGACCTTCCCGGCCTCCCCGGCGCCACCGGCGTCCCCGGCCTCCACGGCGCCACCGGCGTCCCCGGCCGCCTCCGGCGAGGACTCGGGCGACGACTCCGGTACGGAAGCGGGGGCGGTCACGGCGGCGGTGACGGCGGCCGCCTCGGGGACGGTCAGTCCCGCGACGGGCACCCGGGTCACCGGACCGTCCGTGACACCGGACTCCTCCGCCTCGCCGCACTCCGCCGCCGCACCGGACCGCTCCGTCGCACCCGTCTCCGCCATCGCACCCGTCTCCGCCGTCGCGTCGGCCTCCGCCGCCGAGGACTCCGGGGAGACCTCGGCCACATCCTCCGCCGTTGCCTTCTTCTTCCGGCGAAACATTGCGAAAACGCCCATATTCACTCCATAGCGTACTCGTCAGAGGGTCCCGCGCGGGGGACCGACGGCCCGAACTCGGCCGGAACACCAGGGGAACCCGGCCGGAACCACGCACGGGCAACGAACCCTCCACCCGCCTGTCACGTCGCTCGTTCGGGGACGCCCCCGGAGGTTTGCGAGACTGGGGCGGTGAGAAGTGCAGCTCCCGCACCGCGGGTCATCGCCGTCGTCGGCCCCACGGCGGCCGGAAAGTCCGATCTGGGTGTGTTCCTGGCCCAGCAGCTCGGCGGCGAGGTCGTCAACGCCGACTCGATGCAGCTCTACCGCGGGATGGACATCGGCACCGCGAAACTGACGTGGGAGGAGCGCGGCGGCGTCCCGCACCACCTCCTCGACATCTGGGACGTCACCGAGGCCGCCAGCGTCGCCGAGTACCAGCGCCTCGCCCGCGCCGAGATCGACCGGCTCCTCGCCGAGGGCCGCACCCCCGTCCTCGTCGGCGGCTCCGGCCTGTACGTGCGCGGCGCCGTGGACGCCCTGGAGTTCCCCGGCACCGACCCCGAGGTCCGGGCCCGCCTGGAGGCCGAGCTGGACGAGCGCGGCCCCGGCGCCCTGCACGCCCGGCTCGCCGCCGCCGACCCCGAGGCCGCCCGCGCGATCCTGCCCGGCAACGGCCGCCGGATCGTCCGCGCCCTGGAGGTCATCGAGATCACCGGGAAGCCCTTCACCGCCAACCTCCCCGGCCACGAGTCGGTCTACGACACGGTCCAGATCGGCGTCGACGTGGCCCGCCCCGAACTCGACGAGCGGATCGCCACGCGCGTGGACCGCATGTGGGAGGCCGGACTCGTCGACGAGGTCCGCGCCCTGGAGGCACTCGGCCTGCGCGAGGGGCGAACGGCCTCCCGCGCGCTCGGCTACCAGCAGGTGCTCACGGCGCTCGCGGGGGAGTGCACCGAGGACGAGGCGCGCGCCGAGACCGTGCGCGCCACCAAGCGCTTCGCCCGCCGCCAGGACTCGTGGTTCCGCCGCGACCCGCGCGTCCACTGGCTCAGCGGGGCCGCCGATCACCGGGGAGAACTCCCGCGAGAGGCGCTGTCGTTGGTCGAACGAGCGGTTACAGCCTGATCACGTGATGGCATCGGGACGCCCTGCCCGTCATTTCGGCGGTCGTGAGCGTGCCATCATCGAGCATCGATCGACCAAGTGGAGTCCGAGTGGGGAGGGCGCGTGGCGATGGAGGCCGGCCCTCGTGACAGAGAACAGCACGAGTCGGTCCCCGGGGGTGCCCCGGGGCTGACGCCCGACGGGCCCGACGACGCCGAGGGTTCCGCGGTCGAGGTCGACGCGGCCGAGGTGGAGGTCGAGCTGCGTCCCCGGCGCCTGCTGAGGTTCTGGCAGCTCGCCCCGATCCTGGGACTCGCCACCGTCGGCTCCCTGATGTTCGCCTTCCCGCTGGCCTTCGGCTCCGGCGATGGCGGCGCGGTCGTCGCGATGCTCGGCCTGCTCATCAGCTTCTGCGCGGCCGGCTGGGGCATGATGGCCGCCCGCAAGGTCGGCTACACCTGGCCGGGGCTGCCGCAGCGCGGTTCCGGCGAGCGGCCGGACTGGCGGGTCCTCGCCCTGTACGTGGTCACCATCGCGGCCCTCGTCGCGCTCGCGGTCTGGCGCGTCGCCCGCCTGCGCTGAGCCCTCTCGTCCACGCGACCGAGCCGTCGCGTGCCGTCCAGCCGCCCTCGACCGAGCCCTCTTGGACACCTCGCCCGATCCCCCGATCCCCCGGTCGACCTCGCCCGAGCTCCTCGCCGACCTCGCCCGAAACCCCGATCGACCTCGCCCGAGCCACTCGCCGACCTCGCCCGATCCCCCGGTCCACCCCGGCCGAGCCACCCGCCGACCACGCCCGCACCCTGGTCGACCCCGGCCGAGCCGGCTCGTCCACCGCTGTCGAGCCCCCTCGCCCGGCCCGGAGAGGGCCCGCCGCCGGCCCGGGGAGAGGGCGCCGCCGGCCCGGAGAGGGCCCGTCGTCGGCCCGGAGAGAGGCCGCCGCCGGCCCGCCCCGTGGACAACCGGAACGGGTGTCCGGGCGGCACCGTACAGTTGATCTCGTGACCAGCACGCAGACCACCCCGCTCCGCTATCTCAAGGGCCACGGCACCGAGAACGACTTCGTGATCGTCCCCGACGCGGAGAACGACATCGACCTGCCCCCCGCCCTCGTCGCCCGGCTCTGCGACCGCCGCGCCGGTCTCGGCGGCGACGGCGTGCTGCACGTCGTGCGCAGCGCCGCCCACCCCGAGGCCCGCGCCATGGCCGGCGAGGCCGAGTGGTTCATGGACTACCGGAACGCCGACGGCACGGTCGCCGAGATGTGCGGCAACGGGGTCCGGGTCTTCGCCCGCTACCTGGAGCACGCCGGGCACGTCACCGCTGGCGAGGTCGCCGTCGCCACCCGCGGCGGGGTCAAGCGCGTCCACCTCGACAAGGACGGTTCCGTCACCGTCTCCATGGGCCGCGCCGTCCTCCCCGAGGAAGGCGTCACGGTCGCCGTCGACGGCCGCAGCTGGCCCGCGCGGAACGTGAACATGGGCAATCCCCACGCGGTCGCCTTCGTCGAGGACCTCGCCCACGCGGGCAACCTGTACGACGAGCCGCCGTACCAGCCCGCGGCCGTCTACCCCGACGGGGTCAACATCGAGTTCGTCGTGGACCGGGGCCCCCGCCACGTCGCCATGCGCGTGCACGAGCGCGGCGCCGCCGAGACCCGCTCCTGCGGCACCGGCGCCTGCGCGGTCGCCGTCGCCGCCGCCCGCCGCGACGGCGCCGACCCGGCCGTGACCGGAGCCCCCGCCACGTACACCGTCGACGTCCTCGGCGGCACCCTCGTCATCACCGAGCACCCCGGCGGGGAGATCGAGATGACCGGACCGGCCGTCATCGTCGCCGAGGGCACCCTGGAGCCCTCCTGGCTCGCCCAGGACTGAGCGCCCACCCGGAGCCCGGCCCTCGGGCCGGGCGGGATCGGCTCGGAATCGAAACAGTCAACGACTGCCGTGTCGCTCGAATGGGTGATCCGATTCACGCTGGGCGAGAGCGTGACTTCGCCGCGTGGTGGGGTCGGTAGCATCAAGCACCGGCCCCCCGGGCTCTCCCCGCCCGTCCACCGCCGGTCGACGTCGCCGGAGGTGCCCCATGAGCGCAGAGGCCACGAACCCCGTGAGCGCGGTCGACGCCGCCGCCACCGACACGGGCGTCCGCAGGCGCGGACGCGCCCGGATCGATCTGCGGAGGCTCGGCCGGGCCGCCCTGCTCGGCGCCACCGCGGGCCCCGCCCCGCGCGACCGGCTGCCCGACGCCATCAGCCATGTGGCCGAGGCGCACCGGGCCCACCATCCCGAGGCCGACCTCTCCGTGCTGCGCCGGGCGTACGTGCTCGCGGAGTCCTCGCACCGGGGGCAGTTCCGCAAGAGCGGCGAGCCGTACATCACCCATCCGCTCGCCGTCACCCTGATCCTCGCGGAACTCGGCGCCGAGACGACCACCCTGACCGCCTCCCTCCTCCACGACACCGTCGAGGACACCGAGGTGACGCTCGATCAGGTGCGCCGGGAGTTCGGTGACGAGGTGGCGTACCTCGTCGACGGCGTCACCAAGGTGGAGAAGATCGACTACGGCGCCGCCGCCGAGCCCGAGACCTTCCGCAAGATGCTCGTCGCCACCGGCGACGACGTCCGGGTCATGTCGATCAAACTCGCCGACCGGCTCCACAACATGCGCACCCTCGGCGTGATGCGTCCCGAGAAGCAGGCCCGCATCGCCAAGGTCACCCGGGACGTCCTCATCCCCCTCGCCGAACGGCTCGGAGTCCAGGCCCTCAAGACCGAACTGGAGGACCTGGTCTTCGCGATCCTCCACCCCGAGGAGTACGAGACCACCCGCGCGCTCATCGCCGACGCCACCGGCTCCGGCTCCCCGGACGCGCTCGCCGCCGTCGCCGAACAGGTCGGCGCCGTCCTGCGCGAGGCGGACATCGCCGCCGAAGTCCTCGTCCGCCCCCGCCACTTCGTCTCCGTCCACCGCGTCCGTCTCAAGCGCGGGGAACTACGCGGCTGCGACTTCGGGCGGCTTCTCGTCCTCGTCGCCGAGGACGCCGACTGCTACGCGGTCCTCGGCGAACTGCACACCTGCTTCACGCCGCTCATCTCGGAGTTCAAGGACTTCATCGCGGCCCCCAAGTTCAACCTGTACCAGTCCCTGCACACCGCGATCGCCGCGCCCGACGGGGGCGTCGCCGAGGTCCTCATCCGCACCCACCGCATGCACACGGTCGCCGAGGCCGGCGTCGTCGCCCTCGGCAGCCCGTACGGCACCGCGGACCCCTCCGAGAGCGACACGGCCGCCGAGGACGGCGAGCGCGCCGACCCCACCCGGCCCGGCTGGCTCGCCCGGCTCCTCGACTGGCAGCAGTCCACGCCCGACCCCGACACCTTCTGGAGCTCGCTCCACGCCGACCTCGCGGAGGACCACGAGATCACCGTCTTCCGGGCCGACGGCGGAACGCTGGGCCTGCCCGCCGGCGCCACCTGCGTCGACGCCGCCTACGCCCAGCACGGCCAGGCCGCCCACGCCTGCCTCGGCGCCCGCGTCAACGGCCGGCTCGCCCCGCTGAGCACCGTCCTCTCCGACGGCGACACCGTGCAGCCGCTCCTCGCCCAGGACACCGGCTCCGGGCCCTCCCCGGCATGGCTGGACCACGCCCGCACCCCCGCCGCGCGGATCGCCATCACCGCCTGGCTCCAGGCCCATCCGGAAGCCGCCGCCCCACCCGCCGCCGCGCCGCGCCCGCCGCTCAGCGTGGCCGCCGACCGCCGCTCCCGCGCGGAGCTCCACGCCGACCTCGACGGCGGCCCGCCGCCCCCGGTACGCCCGGCCGGCTGCTGCACGCCCGTGCCCCCCGACACGATCACCGGCTTCCGGGTCCGGGGCGGCGCCGTCACCGCCCACCGCACCGGCTGTCCGGCCGTCGCCGTCATGCACCGGCTCGGCCGGGCACCCGTCCCCGTCCGCTGGGGCGACGCCGCCCACTGCCGGGTCACCCTCGTCGCCGAGTCCTTCGGCCGTCCCGGTCTGCTCGCCGACCTCACCGAGGCCATCGCCACCGCCGGCGCGGAGGTCGTCTCCGCCACCGTCGAGCCGCCCAGCGAGCAGCGCGTCCGCCACACGTACACCCTGCGACTCGCCGACGCCGCCGAACTCCCCCACCTCATGCGCGCCATGCGCGCCGTCCCCGGCGTCTACGACGTCGCCCGCACCCACCGCCTCTGACCCGACACTCCGGGGTGCGGCGGGGCGGCCTTGGGGTTGCAGGCCGCCGGACCGGGGGCGCGTCACCCACCGCCCCTGACCCGACACCCCGGGGTGCGGCGGGGCGGCCGTCGGGGGTGCAGGCCGCCGGACCGGGGCCGCGTCCATGACCGGCGCCGCGCCTGCGGCCCGCCCCCACCGCCTCCGCGCCGGCCCGTCCGTGACCCCTTCGGGTGGTGGGCGCGCGCGTCGGCCGGGGGAGGGGGCGGGGCCCTGGTAGCCCTGGGGGCCATGGCGCACACTTCCCCGCCCCGCCCGCCGGCCCCCACCGCCCCGGACGCTCCCACTGCCCCGGGCACCCCCACCGCTCCCACTGCCCCGGGCGCCCCCGCTGCCTCCGGCGCCCCCACCGCCCCGGGCGACCCCACGGCCCCCGGCACCCCCCATGCCCCCGGCACCCTCACTGCCCTCACCGCCTCCGGCGCCGCCGCGCGCCGGAGGGCCCGTCGGCCCTGGCTCCGGTCCGCCGTCCTCGTCGCCGCCTCCGTCGGCCTGGTCGCCGCCGCGCTGCCCGCCCCCGCGCCCCTCGGCATCGGCGACCCGCTCTTCCCCCACCTGGGCAACCCCGGCTACGACGTCCGCGCGTACGACATCGCCCTCACCTACTCCGGCGTGAACACCGAGCCCCTCGCCGCCGTCACCCGGGTCGACGCCCTCGCCACCGCCGACCTCGACCGGCTCCACCTCGACTTCGCCCACGGCACGGTCTCCGCCGTCACCGTCGACGGCCTCCCCGCCGCGTACGAGACCAGCGGCGAGGACCTGGTCGTCACCCCGGCCGTCCCGATCGACGCCGGCGAACCCGTCACCGTCACCGTCCGCCACACCAGCGACCCGAGCGGCCCCGCCGCGAGCGGCGGCTGGGTCCGCACCTCCGACGGACTCGCGATGGCCAACCAGGCCGACGCCGCCCACCGGGTCTTCCCCTCGAACGACCACCCCTCCGACAAGGCCGACTTCACCTTCCGGATCACCGCCCCGCGCGAGCTCACCGCCGTCGCCAACGGCCTCCCCGCGGGCCGCGCCGACCACGGCGCCACCACCACCTGGACCTACCGCACCCGCCACCCCATGGCCACCGAGCTCGCCCAGGTCTCCATCGGCCGCTCCACCGTCCTGCACCGCACGGGCCCCCGCTCCCTCCCGATCCGGGACGTCGTCCGCACCGAGGACCGAGACCTGATGGAGCCCTGGCTGCGCAAGACCCCCGGCCATCTGGAGTGGATGGAGGGCAAGGTCGGCCCGTACCCCTTCGAGACGTACGGCGTGCTCGTCGCCGACGCCACCACCGGTTTCGAGCTGGAGACCCAGACCCTCTCCCTGTTCGAACGGCGCCTCTTCACCGACCCCCGCTTCCCCGAGTGGTACGTGGACGCGGTCATGGTCCACGAACTGGCCCACCACTGGTTCGGTGACAGCGTCACCCCCCGGATGTGGTCCGACCTGTGGCTGAGCGAGGGACACGCCAGCTGGTACGAGGCCCTGTACGCCGACGAGAAGGCCAGCCGGTCCATGGAACAGCGGATGAAGGCCGCGTACGCCGCCTCCGACGGCTGGCGCGCGAACGGAGGGCCGCCGGCGGAGCCCCGCCCGCCCACGCCCGGCGCCAAGATCAGCCTCTTCCGGCCCGTCGTCTACGACGGCAGCGCCCTCGTCCTCTACGCCCTCCGGCACGAGATCGGCACCGACGCCTTCGACCGCCTGCAACGCCGCTGGGTCGCCGTCCACCGCGACGGCACCGCCTCCACCGCCGACTTCACGGCCCTGGCCGAACAGGTCTCGGGACGCGAGCTCGACGCCTTCTTCGCCGGCTGGCTGCACGGCGAGAAGACCCCGCCCATGCCCGGCCACCCGGACTGGCGCAGCCTCCCGCCCACGGAGGCGAAACGCTGAGGAAACCCGGGTGACGGGCGCCGGGCGGGCGTGTCACCATTTTCACGTCGGCGACGCGGCCGGACGCCGGACCCGCGAGGGACCCCCCTGGGGTTTCCGGGGGAATCATCCGGAGCCGCCGCACGTTGTACCGACATCATCGTTCCGACCGACGTAAGGATCCAATGACCTCCTCTTCTTCCCCTTCCCAGGACGAGCAGAGCTTCGCGGACGAGAGCCTCGCTCAGTCCCGCCGCACCGAGAGCCTTCGGGCCGATGCCCTGATGGAAGAGGACGTCGCCTGGAGCCACGAGGTCGACGGAGAGCGGGACGGCGAGCAGTTCGACCGCTCCGAGCGCGCCGCGCTGCGCCGTGTCGCCGGCCTCTCCACCGAGCTCGAGGACGTCACCGAGGTCGAGTACCGACAGCTGCGCCTGGAGCGCGTCGTGCTCGTCGGAGTCTGGACCTCGGGGACCGTGCAGGACGCCGAGAACTCCCTCGCGGAGCTCGCCGCCCTCGCCGAGACGGCGGGCGCCCTCGTCCTCGACGGCGTCATCCAGCGCCGCGACAAGCCCGACCCGGCCACCTTCATCGGTTCCGGCAAGGCCAAGGAGCTGCGGGACATCGTCGTCGAGACCGGCGCCGACACCGTCGTCTGCGACGGCGAGCTCAGCCCCGGCCAGCTCATCGCCCTCGAAGACGTCGTCAAGGTCAAGGTGGTCGACCGGACCGCCCTGATCCTCGACATCTTCGCCCAGCACGCCAAGTCCCGAGAGGGCAAGGCACAGGTCGCCCTCGCGCAGATGCAGTACATGCTGCCGCGCCTGCGCGGCTGGGGTCAGTCGCTCTCCCGGCAGATGGGTGGCGGCGGCGGTGGCGGCATGGCCACCCGTGGTCCCGGTGAGACCAAGATCGAGACCGACCGGCGCCGCATCCGCGAGAAGATGGCGAAGATGCGCCGGGAGATCGCGGAGATGAAGACCGGCCGCGACATCAAGCGGCAGGAGCGCCGCCGCAACAAGGTGCCGTCCGTCGCCATCGCCGGCTACACCAACGCCGGCAAGTCCTCCCTGCTCAACCGCCTCACCGGCGCCGGCGTCCTGGTGGAGAACGCGCTGTTCGCCACCCTCGACCCGACCGTCCGCCGGGCCGAGACGCCGTCCGGCCGGATCTACACCCTGGCCGACACCGTCGGCTTCGTCCGGCACCTGCCGCACCACCTGGTCGAGGCCTTCCGCTCCACCATGGAGGAGGTCGCCGACGCCGACCTCATCCTGCACGTGGTGGACGGCTCGCACCCCGCCCCGGAGGAGCAGCTGGCCGCCGTGCGCGAGGTCTTCCGGGACGTCGGCGCGGTGAACGTGCCGGAGATCGTGATCGTCAACAAGGCCGACGCGGCCGACCCGCTGGTCCTCCAGCGCCTGCTCCGTGTCGAGAAGCACTCCATGGCCGTCTCCGCCCGCTCGGGCGAGGGCATCGAGGAGCTGCTCGCCCTGATCGACCGCGAGCTGCCCCGCCCGGAGGTGGAGATCGAGGTCCTCCTGCCCTACACGCAGGGCGGTCTCGTCTCCCGCGTCCACGCCGAGGGCGAGATGCTCTCCGAGGAGCACACCCCCGAGGGCACCCTGGTCAAGGCCCGGGTGCACGAGGAACTGGCGGCGGCGCTCGCGCCGTACGTCCCCGCCGCGCACTGAGCTCGGAACCCCGTACGGGCAAGGACCGCCGTACGAGGCACGGACCGCCGTAGGAAGGCGTGGGGGGGCCCCCCCCCCCCCGGGGGGGGGGGGGGCCCCCCCCCCCCGGCCCCCCCCCCCCCCCCCCCCCCCCCCCCCCGCGCCCCCCCCCCCCCCCCCGAACACCCCCAC
>NZ_JBIBWV010000020.1:0-75309 GCF_043081625.1 Streptomyces sp. NPDC014861 | reverse complement strand
CTCTCCCCCCCGGTCGCCCCTTTCTCCGCCGCGCCCCCCCCCCCCCTCCCCCTTCCCCGGTCCCACGCCTTCCCCGGTCCCACGCCTTCCCCGGTCCCACGCCTTCCCCGGTCCCACGCCTTCCTCGGTCCCACGCCTTCCTCGGTCCCGCCCGTCGTCGTCCCGCCCGCGACGGCCCGCGGGTCAGCGCGCTCGGGTCAGTGCGCCTGGGCCGGCCCCGCTCGGGGCGGCCCCACTCACGACGACTCGCGGGTCGGCTCGCCCGGGTCGTCCCGCTCGGCCCGCGGGTCGGTTCGCGTCCGGGATCGCGTCAGCGGGCGAACTTCTCGCTGACCATGTCGTACGCGTCCTCGGCGCCCCGGCCGAGCTGCGGACCGGCAAGCCAGCCGTTGCCCCGCGCCGGGCCGATCGAGGTGTTCGACACCAGCGCCGTCTTCCCGCCGGGCAGCGCGCGGAACCAGCCGCCGCCCGACGAACCCGCCGTCATCGTGCAGCCGATCCGGTACATCACCGGCGTCGCCGGCGCCACCGTGAGCCGCGAGGCCCCGGTCAGGCACTTGTGCATGATGACGCCGTCGTACGGGGCGGCCTGCGGGTAGCCCCAGGCCCCCACGGTCCCGGCCCGGGACGGCGCCGGGGCGGAGAAGTCGACGGGCAGCGCCGCGCCGACGGTCTCCTCCAGCGACTTGCCGCCGCGCTGCGGCTGCACGTGCAGGACGGCGTAGTCGTACGCCCACGCCTGGTTCGTGCCACCGCGCCCGATCCACTCGCCCGAGGTCACCGCCCAGTCCGCCCAGTACTGGCCGTACGGGTAGACCTCCTGCGACCGCGCGCCGCGCAGCGCGGCCGGGGACTTGCCCAGGTCGTTGAAGGCGGGGACGAAGGTGATGTTGCGATACCAGCCGCCCCGCTCCCCGGCGTGCACGCAGTGCCCGGCCGTCCAGACCAGGTTCGACCTACCGGGCCGGCGCGGATCCTTCACGATCGTGCCCGAGCAGACCATCGACCCCTCCGGGGAGTCGAAGAAGATCTTGCCGACCGGGGCGGCGTTGCGGTGGTACGGCGTCTTCTCCCGCTGCGCCGTCACCGGCCGTGGCACCGGATCCGAGCCGGAGGTCCCGGCCTGGGCGGTGATCGTCGGGTCCGGGCTCTTCGCCGACTGCATGCGCGCCGGGTCCCACAGGTCGTCGATGACCGGGTTGACGAAGTCCTCGGCCTCACGCAGCCAGGTGGAGGTGTTCCAGTCCTTCCACCCGCCCCGTTTCCAGGCCTCGACGTCGACACCGTGCTTCTTGAGCTTGTCGGCGAGCTCGCCGGCGAGGTCGCCCGCGCCGGTCCCGGTGCCGCCGTCGCCGCCCTCGGTCGGCGCGGGCGCGGAACTGCTCGCCCCGATCGGCCTGTCCGAGGCCTGTGTCCCGCCGGGCCCGCAGGCCGTGACCGTCAGCGCGAGCACCGTCGCCGTGCCGAGGGCCGCGGGTATGAGTCGTACAGAGCGCATGTGGTGGTGTCCCCCTGAAAGATGTCCTGAGCGAGCGGAGGGAGGCGGGACCGCACCGGTCCCGCCTCCCTCCGCTCACACGCCGTGGCTCAGCGGCTCACTGGCCGGCGTACTTCTTGCTGACCTCGTCGAAGATCGCCTTGGCCTCGGGGCCCAGTCGCGGACCCGCCAGCCAGCCGGCCGTCGACGGGCCGATCGAGGTGTTCGACACCAGCGAGGGCTGTCCGTCCCTGCCCGTGGCGACCCAGCCGCCACCGGACGAACCGGCCGTCATCGTGCAGCCGATGCGGTACATGGTGGGCTGCTCCGCCTTCAGCGACAGCCGGCCCGGCTTGTCCGCGCACCGGAACATCTTCTGGCCGTCGAACGGCGGCGCCGCCGGGTAACCGGTCGCGGTCATGTCCGCGATCTTCGGCACCGCGGGGGCGTTGAAGTCGACCGGCAGGGCCGTGCCGACCGTCTCCTCCAGCGACTTGCCGGACGAGCCCTTCTCCGGGGTCACCTGGATGACCGCGAAGTCGTACGGGGCGCCCGCGCCGCCGGTGGACGCGCCCTGCGCGATCCACTCGTCGGAGGTCTTCACCCAGTCCGCCCACCACACGCCGTACGGGGCGATCTGCTCGCGCGAGGCCTTCTCGAGGGCGGAGGTCTCCATCGCGGCGTCGTTGTAGGAGGGGACGAAGGCGATGTTGCGGTACCAGCCACCCTCCTTGCCCTTGTGGACGCAGTGGCCGGCGGTCCACACGAGGTTGGACTTGCCCGGGTGGGCCGGGTCCTTGACCACGGTCGCGGAGCAGACCATGGAGCCGTCGGGCCCGTCGAAGAACACCTTGCCGGACGCGGGCGAGTTGGCGTGGTACTTCGCAGGGACGGCCTTGGCCTTCACCGGGTCGGGCGTCGGGTCGGTGACCCCCTCGTCGCCCGAGATGTCCTCCTCCTCGACCGGCCGCTCGGGACGCTCGGCGTCCCTCATCCGGTCCGGGTCCCAGAGGTCCTCGATGATCGGGTTGACGAAGTCCTTCGCCTCACGCAGCCACTTGTCCTTGTCCCAGTTCCGCCACTCGCCGTCGCGCCACTTGTCGACGTCGATCCCGTGGTCCTTCAGCCGCTGCTTCAGGTCCTCCGGAATCTTGATCTTGTCGACCGGGTTCTCGTTCACCGGCGCGCTGGGCTTGTCTCCCGCGTTCTCCTCGCTCGGGCCGCAGGCCGTCGCGGTGAGCGTCAGCGCCGCGACGGCGGACGCCGCCATCAGCAGCGGACGAATCGATCGCATCTCGTGATCCCCCTGGGACTACGTCAACTGGTGCATGTCTGAGCATCGCTCGCACTCGTGTCCGGACGGACACGGGAGCGACGGCCCCCACTATGCCGGTGCCGGAGGGGACGGTACGCGCCCCGCCCGCGGTTCCGGAGCCGGTATGGCCGTTGCCATGCCGTGATCCACGCCACGCCAAGGATCTTGCCTCCGGCCCGTGTTCCCGGGCAGTTCCCGTCGTTGGTACGTACGGGGGACACAACGACACCGCCCGGACCGGTCTTTGGGCGCGGTCCGGCGGCCCTCCGATGTGCAACGCAACCGTTATCGCGGGAGGACACCGAGCCGTGGCCGTGACCGAATCAGCGCCAGCCACCTCCCCCACCCACCCCGTGACCCCCCCGACCCAGCCCCCGCCCCCGGAAACGGCCCGGCCCGTCCCGACGCCCCCGCCCCTGACCCCGAGGACGCCCCCGCCCACGGAGGCGACACCACCCCCGGACGGCGAGGCGCACGTCGGAGGCCGGGCGCCGGCGCCGGAGGGGGAGGGGGAGGCCGTGAGGAGGCCCGCCGCCTCGACCCGGCGCGGATACGGCACGGTGGCGGGCGGCGGCTACGAGGCCATCCTGAGGCGGCAGGCCCAGCGCGAGTCCAGCGCCCGCACGTACGCCCGCTCGCTGCCGATCGTCCCGGTCCGCGCCCGCGGCCTGACCATCGAGGGTGCCGACGGCCGCCGCTACCTCGACTGCCTCTCCGGCGCCGGCACCCTCGCGCTCGGGCACAACCACCCGGTCGTCCTGGAAGCCATCCACCGGGTCCTCGACTCCGGAGCCCCCCTCCACGTCCTCGACCTCGCGACCCCGGTGAAGGACGCCTTCACCTCCGAACTCTTCGCCACCCTCCCGCCGGAACTCGCCGCCGACGCCCGCATCCAGTTCTGCGGCCCCGCCGGGACCGACGCCGTCGAGGCCGCCCTCACCCTGGTCCGCACCGCCACCGGCCGCAGCGGCCTCTTCGCCTTCACCGGCGCCTACCACGGCATGACCACCGGTGCCCTCGCCGCCTCCGGGGGTGCCGAGGACGTCCGGGTCACCCGCCTCCCGTACCCGCAGTCCTACCGCTGCCCCTACGGCGTCGGCGGCGAACGCGGCGCCGAACTCTCCGCCCGCTGGACCGAGACCCTCCTCGACGACCCCAAGAGCGGCGTCACCACCCCGGCCGGGATGATCGTCGAGGCGGTCCAGGGCGAGGGCGGCGTCCTCCCCGCCCCCGATGCCTGGATGCGCCGCATGCGGGTGATCACCGCCCGGCATTCGATCCCGCTCGTCGTCGACGAGGTCCAGACCGGCGTCGGCCGCACCGGCGCCTTCTGGGCCGTCGAGCACAGCGGAGTCGTCCCCGACGTGATGGTCCTCTCCAAGGCCATCGGCGGCTCCCTCCCGCTCGCCGTCGTCGTGTACCGCTCCGGACTCGACGCCTGGGAGCCCGGAGCCCACGCCGGCACCTTCCGCGGCAACCAGCTCGCCATGGCCGCCGGCACCGCGACCCTCGCGTACGTCCGCGAGAACCGGCTCGCCGACCGGGCCGCCACCCTCGGCGCCCGGATGCTCGGCCACCTCCAGGGCCTCCAGGCCGCCCACCCCTGTGTCGGCGACGTGCGCGGCCGCGGCCTCATGATCGGCGTCGAGCTCGTCGATCCCGGAGCCTCCGGACCCGACGAACCCGTCCCGCCCGCCGCCCCGGCCCTCGCCCGCGCCGTCCGACGCGAATGCCTCGCCCGCGGACTCATCGTCGAACTCGGCGGCCGACACTCCGCCGTCGTACGCCTCCTCCCCCCGCTCACCCTCACCGACGAGCAGGCCACCGCCGTCCTGGACCGTTTCGCCGACGCCCTCGCCGCCGCCGAGCGGGCCCACGTCCCCCGGCCGCCCGCCCCCCACCGGCCCGTCCCCGGCCCGTCCCACTGACCCGGACCGCCCCCGGCCCCCTCTCCAAGGAATCCCGCGTGAACGCCACCCCCACCTCCCAGGTGCCCGAGACCGAGACCCGCCCCGACGCCGAGGAGCGCACCGTCCCGCGCCAGCACCCCGGCCCCACCCCTCTCCGGCCGACCCGCCCCGGAGCGGCCCCCGCCACTGCCCCCGGCCCGCACCGGCCGGCCACCACCACCGCCGACCCGCTCGACGACCCCGACCCCCAGCGGGCCGCCGACACCGCCGCCGTCGAGAACCTCCTCCGCTGCTGGGTCCGGGAGAAGAACCTCCCCGCCCCCGACACGGCCACCCTCCGCATCCCCCTCGACGCCAGCGGCACCGCCCTCCTCGTCCCCGTCCGCTACTGGTCGCCCACCGGCTGGCACCGCTTCGGCGCGCCCGTCCTGGAGAGCCTCCCCTCCAGTGCTCCGGCCGTCGACGCCGTCACCCTCGCCGCCCTCCTCAGCCGCGAGACCGGCCGCCCCGAGGCCACCGAACTCGTCGGCCGCGTCGCCGACTCCGCCCGCCGCACCGCCGACTTCCTCGTCGCCCGACGCCGCGACCCCCGGCCCCACCCCGACGCCGACCTCTTCCTCGCCGCCGAACAGTCCCTCCTCCTCGGCCACCCGCTCCACCCCACCCCCAAGAGCCGCGAAGGACTCTCCGAGGCCGAGGCCCGCCTCTACTCGCCCGAACTCCACGGCTCCTTCCCCCTCCACTGGTTCGCCGTCGACCACTCCCTCCTCGTCTCCGACTCCGCCTGGACCGAGCAGGGCCGCCCCGTCACCGCCGAACAGCTCGCCGCCGGCCTCGCCGAAGGACTCGCCCACCCCACGGGCACCGCCCCGCTGCCCCTGCACCCCTGGCAGGCCCGCGAACTCCTCCACCGCCCCGACATCCGCGCCCTCCTCGACCAGGGCCTCCTCCACGACCTGGGCCCGCACGGCAGCCACTGGCACCCCACGTCCTCCGTCCGCACCGTCCACCGCCCCGGCGCCCGCGCCATGCTCAAGCTCTCCCTCGGCCTGCGCATCACCAACTCCCGCCGCGAGAACCTCCGCAAGGAACTCCACCGCGGCGTGGAGGTCCACCGACTCCTGCGCACCGGACTCGTCGACGACTGGCAGGCCGCCCACCCCGGCTTCGACATCGTCCGCGACCCCGCCTGGCTCGCCGTCGACGCACCCGACGGCACCCCCGTGCCCGGACTCGACCTGATGATCCGGCACAACCCCTTCGGGCCCGGAGACGACGCCGTCTGCCTCGCGGCCCTCACCTCCCCCCGTCCCCGGCCGGCGGACACCGGCATGAGCTCCCGCCTCGCCGACCTCGTCGGCCTCCTCTCCGCCCGCACCGGCCGCCCCGTGGCCGCCGTCTCCGCCGAGTGGTTCCTCCGCTACCTCGACCAGGTGGTCCGCCCCGTCCTCTGGCTCGACGGCCACGCCGGCATCGCCCTGGAAGCCCACCAGCAGAACACCCTCGTCCTCCTGGACGCCGACGGCTGGCCCACAGGCGGTCGCTACCGCGACAACCAGGGCTACTACTTCCGCGAGTCCCACCGGGCCGAGCTGGAGAGCCGCCTCCCCGGCATCGGCACCCACAGCGACACCTTCGTCTCCGACCAGGTCACCGACGAGCGCTTCGCCTACTACCTCGGCATCAACAACGTCCTCGGCCTGATCGGCGCCTTCGGCGCCCAGCACCTCGCCGACGAGCGGGTCCTGCTCGCCGCCTTCCGCTCCTTCCTCTCCTCCGCCACGGGTCTCGGCTCACCCCTTCCGCACCGCCTCCTCGAAGCGGCCACCCTCCGCAGCAAGGCCAACCTCCTCACCCGCCTCCACGGCCTCGACGAACTCGTCGGCCCCGTCGACACCCAGTCCGTCTACGTCACCATCACCAACCCCCTCCGCACCTGAGCCCCGACGGCCCACCACGCGCCGTCCGCCGCTCCCGGCCCAGTCCACCGGCCCATCCCCGACCACCCACAGCGGGGACGCCCCCGAACCATGGAAGACCCGCCCCATGTCCATACATCCGGAGCACAGACACGACGCCGGCACCACAGCCGCCGGCCGGCCACCGACCGAATCGGCGGGCGACGACACCCTCGACCTCCGCGTCGACGACCTCGTCGCCCTCCTCGCCGGAGCCCGACCCGGCACAGACCCCACCACCGGACCCGGCACCGCTCCCACCACCGAACCCGGCACAGACCCCGCCGCCGGGCCCGGCACCGAACCCGAGACCGATCTCGGGATCGTTCCAGGGGCCGACCGGCGCGCGAACCACGGCAGCGATACCGGCGTCGACGGCCGTCTCGACGGCGACCTGCTCGACTCCGTCGCCTCCTGGGCATCGGCGGACACCCCCTTCGGCAGCTTCCGCCTCGTCCCCGTCCGCCCGGGCCGCGACCTGCCCCTGCTCACCCGGTGGATGAACGACCCCGCCGTCGCCGCCTTCTGGGAACTCGACGGACCCGAGACCGTCACCGCCGATCACCTCCGCGCCCAGCTCGAAGGCGACGGCCGCAGCGTCCCCTGCCTCGGCGTACTCGACTCCACCCCGATGAGCTACTTCGAGGTCTACCGCGCGGACCTCGACCCGCTAGCCCGCGCCTACCCGGCCCGCCCACACGACACGGGTATCCATCTCCTCCTCGGAGGCGTCGCGGACCGTGGCCGCGGCGTCGGCACCGCACTCCTGCGGACCGTCGCCGATCTCGTCCTCGACCACCGTCCCCGCTGCACCCGCGTCGTCGCCGAACCCGACATCCGCAACACCCCCTCCGTCTCGGCCTTCCTCAGCGCAGGCTTCCGCTACGCCGCGGAGATCGACCTGCCCGACAAACGAGCCGCGCTCATGATCCGTGACCGGGCCCTACGTCACGTTCTGTGAACACCCTCTGCCTTTGATACACCGCTCGACCCACACCGGTTCCCACTTCGAGGAGTCTTTGTGACGCCGTCCCCAGCACCCCACGACTCCGCACGACCCGCGGCGGCCCCCGCCCCCGAACTGCTCGCGCCCCCGGAGCTCAACCCCACCTCCTGGGCCCGCGCCTCCGCCCGTACCCTCGCCAAGGCGCTCGGCGAGTTCGCCTACGAGGAGATCCTCCAACCCGTCCCCGTCGGCGGCGACACCCCCGACCGGTACGCCGTCACCCTGGACGACGGCACCACCCTCGCCTTCACGGCCCGCCGCGGCGCCTACGGCAGCTGGCGCGTCGCACCGGACACGATCACCCACGACGAGCGGCCGCTCACCGACCCCCTGGTCCTCCTCGTGGGCGCCCGGCGGCTCCTCGACCTCGACGGCGCCACCCTCGGCCACCTCATCCGCGAACTCTCCACCACCCTCGCCGCCGAGGCCCGCCTCGACCACACCGCGCTCACCGCCGACCGCCTCGCCGACCTCCCGTACGCCGAACTCGAAGGCCACCAGACCGGACACCCCTGGCTGGTCCTCAACAAGGGCCGCATCGGCTTCTCCGCCGGCGACGCCGCCCACTGGGCCCCCGAGGCCCGCCGCGCCACCCGTCTCCCGTGGATCGCGGTCAGCGACCGCCTCGCCGCCTACCGAGGCGTCGCGGGGCTCGACACCCCCGAACGCCTCTACGCCCGCGAACTCGACCCGACCGTCCGGGAGGCGTTCCGCGCCGAGCTCACCACCCGCGGCCTCGATCCCGACGCCTATCTGCTGCTCCCCGTCCACCCCTGGCAGTGGGACGAGGTCCTGCTCCCGCTCTATGCCCCCGCCATCGCCGCCGGGGACATCGTCCCGCTCCCCGCCGACGGCGACCTCCGCCTTCCGCAGCAGTCCATCCGCACCTTCCTCAACACCACCCGCCCCGAACGGCACACCGTCAAACTCCCGCTCTCCGTCCTCAACACCCTCGTCTGGCGCGGCCTCCCCACCGAACGCACCCTCGCCGCCCCCGCCGTCACCGCCTGGGTCCACGGCCTGCGCGACGCCGACCCCTTCCTCCGTGAGGAGTGCGGAGTGATCCTCCTCGGCGAGGTCGCCTCCGTCACCGTCGAGCACCCCCTGTACGACCACCTGCCCGAAGTCCCTTACCAGTACAAGGAACTCCTCGGCGCGATCTGGCGCGAACCGCTCCGCCTGCCGCCCGGCGAGCGCGCCCGCACCCTCGCCGCCCTCCTCCACACAGACCCCGACGGACGCGCCTTCGTCGCCGCCCTCGTCGAGCGCTCCGGACTGGACCCCGCAGTATGGCTGCGGCACCTCTTCACCGCCCTGCTGCCGCCCCTGCTCCACTTCCTCTACCGCTACGGCACGGTCTTCTCCCCGCACGGAGAGAACGCGATCGTCGTCTACGACGAGCAGGACGTTCCCGTCCGCCTGGCGATCAAGGACTTCGTCGACGACGTCAACGTCAGCGCCCGCCCGCTCCCCGAGCACGACGCGATGCCCGACGACGTCCGTGCCGTCCTCCTCACCGAGGAGCCCGGATTCCTCACCCAGTTCATCCATTCGGGGCTCTTCGTCGGCGTCTTCCGCTACCTCGCCCCGCTGTGCGAGGAACAACTCGACGTACCCGAGGACATCTTCTGGGCCCTCGTCCGCGCCGAGATCCTCCGTCACCAGGAGCGCTTCCCCGAGCTGAAGGAACGGTTCGAGCTCTTCGATCTGCTCACCCCGCGGATCGAACGGCTCTGCCTCAACCGCAACCGGCTGCACATGGACGGCTACCGGGACCGCTCCGACCGCCCGCACGCCGCCGTCCACGGCACCGTCCCCAACCCGCTCGCGTGATCGGCGGGAGTGCCCCCGCTGTCGGTGCCGCCCCGTAGGCTGGGAACGCTATGACGAAGCCATCCCTCCCCGACCTCCTCCACGCCGCCGTCGCCGCTGTCGGCGGTACGGAGCGGCCCGGCCAGGTCACCATGGCCGAGGCCGTGGCCGAGGCCATCGACGACAATTCCCACCTGCTCGTACAGGCGGGCACCGGCACCGGAAAGTCGCTCGGCTATCTCGTGCCGGCGCTCGCGCACGGGGAGAGGGTGGTGGTGGCCACGGCCACCCTGGCGCTCCAGCGCCAGCTCGTCGAGCGCGACCTGCCGAGGACGGTCGACGCCCTGCACCCGCAGCTGCGCCGCCGCCCGCAGTTCGCCATGCTCAAGGGCCGGTCGAACTACCTGTGCCTGCACCGTCTCCACGAAGGCGTCCCGCAGGACGAGGAGGACGGCCTCTTCGACGCCTTCGAGGCGGCCGCTCCCACCAGCAAGCTCGGCCAGGACCTGCTGCGGCTGCGCGACTGGGCGGACGAGACGGAGACTGGTGACCGGGACGATCTGACGCCCGGTGTCTCCGACCGCGCCTGGGCCCAGATCTCGGTCTCCTCCCGGGAATGCCTCGGCGCGAGCAAGTGCGCGTACGGGGCGGAGTGCTTCGCCGAGTCGGCCAGGGAGCGGGCCAAACTCGCCGACGTCGTGGTCACCAACCACGCCCTGCTCGCGATCGACGCGATCGAGGGCGCCCCCGTGCTGCCCCAGCACGAGGTGCTGATCGTCGACGAGGCCCACGAGCTGGTCTCCCGGGTCACCGGGGTCGCCACCGGCGAGCTCACCCCGGGGCAGGTGAACCGGGCGGTCCGCCGCTCCGCCAAGCTCGTGGACGAGAAGGTCGCCGACCAGCTCCAGACCGCGGCGGAGGGCTTCGAGCGGGTCATGGAGCTCGCGCTCCCGGGCCGTCTGGAGGAGATCCCGGAGGACCTCGCGTACGCGCTGATGGCCCTGCGTGACGCGGCGCGCGCCGTGATCACGGCGCTGGGGAACACCCGGGACCGGTCGGTGCAGGACGAGGACGCCGTGCGCAAGCAGGCGATGGCCTCGATCGAGACCGTGCACGGTGTAGCGGAGCGGATCACCCAAGGCTCGGAGTGGGACGTCGTCTGGTACGAGCGGCACGACCGCTTCGGCGCCTCGCTGCGGGTCGCGCCGCTCTCCGTCTCCGGGCTGCTGCGGGAGAAGCTCTTCAACGAGCGCTCCGTCGTCCTCGCCTCGGCCACGCTCAAGCTCGGCGGCGATTTCAACGGGGTGGGCGCCTCGCTGGGCCTCGCACCGGAGGGCATCGCCGGAGACGACCTGCCCGTATGGAAGGGCCTCGACGTCGGCTCGCCGTTCGACTACCCCAAGCAGGGCATCATGTACGTCGCCAAGCACCTGGCCAAGCCGGCCAGGGACGGCGACCGCGGCGACATGCTCGACGAACTCACCGAGCTGATCCAGGCGGCCGGCGGCCGGACCCTGGGCCTCTTCTCCTCGATGCGGGCGGCTCAGCTGGCGGCGGAGGAGCTGCGGACCCGGATCCCCGAGTTCCCGATCCTGCTCCAGGGCGAGGACACCCTGGGCGAGCTGATCAAGAACTTCTCCGCGGACCCGCGGACCTGCCTCTTCGGCACCCTGTCGCTGTGGCAGGGCGTGGACGTGCCCGGGGCCAGTTGCCAGCTGGTCGTCATGGACAAGATCCCCTTCCCACGCCCCGACGATCCGCTGATGAGCGCGCGGCAGAAGGCGGTCGAGGAGGCCGGGGGGAACGGCTTCATGGCCGTGGCGGCGACGCACGCGGCGCTGCTGATGGCCCAGGGCGCCGGCCGCCTGGTCCGGGCGACGGGCGACCGAGGCGTCGTGGCCGTACTGGATCAGCGGCTCGCCACCGCGCGGTACGGCAGCTATCTGAAGGCCTCCATGCCAGATTTCTGGTACACGACCGACCGTAATCAGGTGCGGAAGTCGCTGGCGGCGATCGACGCGGTCGCGAAGGCGGACGGCGCCTGAGAGGCGCGCGGACGCATGTCGGCCCCGGCGGATGCCGGGGCCGGACGCGAGCCGGAGGAGCGGGACGTACAGCGGGCCCCGGGACCGGCGCAGTGGGTCCCGGGGCCCGGTCAAAGCCGGCGGGGTGAGGTCACACCCGCCGCAGCACGGCGACCACCTTGCCGAGGATGGTGGCCTCGTCACCGGGGATGGGCTGGTAGGCGGCGTTGTGCGGGAGCAGCCAGACGTGGCCGTCCTCGCGCTTGAAGCGCTTCACCGTCGCCTCGCCGTCGAGCATGGCGGCGACGATGTCGCCGTTCTCCGCGACGGGCTGGCGGCGGACGGTGACCCAGTCGCCGTCACAGATGGCGGCTTCGATCATGGAGTCGCCGACGACCTTGAGGACGAAGAGTTCACCGTCGCCGACCAGCTGCCGGGGGAGGGGGAAGACGTCCTCGACGGATTCCTCGGCCAGGATGGGGCCGCCGGCCGCGATCCGGCCGACCAGCGGCACGTACGACGCGGCGGGCTTGCCGGTGGTGTCGGTCGGCTGGGTGCTGGGCTGGTCCGAGCCGCGGACCTCGTACGCCCGGGGGCGGTGCGGGTCCCGGCGGAGGAAGCCCTTGCGCTCCAGGGCCATCAGCTGGTGCGCCACCGACGACGTGCTGGAGAGGCCCACCGCCTGACCGATCTCGCGCATCGACGGCGGGTAGCCGCGCCGCTGGACCGAGTCCCGGATGACTTCGATGACCCGGCGCTGGCGGTCGGTGAGGCCGGAGCTGTCGGCCCTGATGCCTGGAGGCCTCCCGGGGAGGGCTCGGGCGGGGCGCCCGGGCTCCTCGCCGTTCATGGCTGTGTCGTTCATGGCGTGCACCGGCTCGAGTCGGCCCTGGGAGCGGTCCTGGGCGGTGATGGTGGCGCTGTCTGCGGTGGTGGTCACGTCGTCGGCCCCTCTCGAATGGTCTCCCTGGCTGGCACAACGGTAGTAGCTTTCGAAAGGTTGCGCCAAACACACGTTCGAGTGAAAATCCGCAGATTGCCTTACGCGTGTACGGGTGGGGGTGTATGGGTGCGGCTCCCCGGAGTCCGGCGCCGCCCTTACGGTAGCCTTCGCCGCTGGGCTCTCCGGCCCCGGCGCGCCCTCCCAGTCTCCCATCCGAGGAGCACGGACGCGGCTCCGGGGGCCTCGCGACACGCGGGGGTGTCGCATCGGGCTCAACCCAAGATCTAGTGGTTGGATGGCATCGGCCACCCAGGGATAGTGGTCCCCGGTCTGCCGGGCCACTATCCATCGCCTATGCTGGTGGTCGCTTCGAGGGCCTTGACGGGCCACGCGGGGCTGTTCAGTCGTGCCGTGAGGAAGAGGGTCGTAACCAATGCACTGCCCCTTCTGCAGGCACCCCGACAGCCGGGTCGTGGACAGTCGCACCACCGATGACGGCACGTCGATCCGACGTCGCCGCCAGTGCACGGACTGCGCCCGCCGTTTCACCACGGTGGAGACCTGTTCGCTCATGGTGGTCAAGCGCTCCGGCGTCACCGAGCCCTTCAGTCGCACCAAGGTCATCTCCGGCGTCCGCAAGGCGTGCCAGGGCCGACCGGTCACCGAGGACGCCCTGGCCAAGCTCGGCCAGCGGGTCGAGGAGGCGGTGCGCGCCACCGGCAGCGCCGAGCTGACCACCCATGACGTGGGCCTGGCCATCCTCGGACCGCTGCAGGAGCTCGACCTCGTCGCGTACCTGCGCTTCGCCTCCGTCTACAAGGCGTTCGAGGGGCTCGAAGACTTCGAGGCCGCCATCGCGGAACTCCGCGTGCGGCCTCCCGCTGAGAACGGCGGGACCGGCACCCCCGAGGTGCCCGTTCCCGCCGGCGCCGCCGACTGACGGCGGCCCGGGCCCGCGCGGCCCGGCGACCGGCCGCCGTGCGGCCGTGAAGACCTGCCCCGGGCGACCTGTGTGCTGCCCGTGGGTCAAGCAGTACAGAACGTAGTACAGAAGACGGTGCTCTGGGATTATCTGGGCGCCAAAGGGTGTTTTGCCCGTATATGGGAGGCGGCATGACAGAGACGGCGAGCGGCCCGGCACGTGGTTCCCGCACCAAGGGAGCCAAGGCGGCGAGCAAGGGCCTGCGGATCGAGCGCATCCACACCACCCCCGGCGTGCATCCGTACGACGAGGTGAACTGGGAGCGCCGTGACGTCGTCATGACCAACTGGCGCGACGGCTCGATCAACTTCGAGCAGCGCGGCGTCGAGTTCCCCGACTTCTGGTCGGTGAACGCGGTCAACATCGTCACCAGCAAGTACTTCCGCGGGGCCGTCGGCACCCCGCAGCGCGAGACCGGTCTGAAGCAGCTCATCGACCGCATCGTGAAGACCTACACGAAGGCCGGCGAGGACTACGGCTACTTCGCGTCGCCGGCCGACGCGGAGATCTTCGAGCACGAGCTCACCTACGCCCTCCTCCACCAGATCTTCAGCTTCAACTCGCCGGTCTGGTTCAACGTCGGCACGCCGCAGCCCCAGCAGGTCTCCGCCTGCTTCATCCTGTCCGTCGACGACTCCATGGAGTCGATCCTCGACTGGTACAAGGAAGAGGGCATGATCTTCAAGGGCGGTTCCGGCGCCGGCCTGAACCTGTCCCGCATCCGCTCCTCCAAGGAGCTGCTCTCCTCCGGCGGCAACGCCTCCGGCCCGGTCTCCTTCATGCGCGGTGCCGACGCCTCCGCGGGAACCATCAAGTCGGGTGGCGCCACCCGCCGCGCCGCCAAGATGGTCATCCTCGACGTCGACCACCCCGACATCGAGAACTTCATCGAGACCAAGGTCAAGGAGGAGGAGAAGATCCGCGCCCTCCGCGACGCGGGCTTCGACATGGACCTGGGCGGCGACGACATCACGTCCGTCCAGTACCAGAACGCCAACAACTCCGTCCGCGTGAACGACGAGTTCATGAGGGCCGTGGAGACCGGCGGCTCGTTCGGTCTGCGCGCCCGCATGACCGGCGAGGTCATCGAGAAGGTCGACGCCAAGTCGCTCTTCCGCAAGATGGCCGAGGCCGCGTGGGCCTGCGCCGACCCGGGCATCCAGTACGACGACACGATCAACCGCTGGCACACCTGCCCCGAGTCCGGCCGCATCAACGGCTCGAACCCGTGCAGCGAGTACATGCACCTGGACAACACGTCCTGCAACCTCGCCTCGCTGAACCTCATGAAGTTCCTCAAGGACGACGGCAAGGGCAACCAGTCCTTCGAGGTCGAGCGCTTCGCCAAGGTCGTCGAGCTCGTCATCACCGCGATGGACATCTCCATCTGCTTCGCCGACTTCCCGACCCAGAAGATCGGCGAGAACACCCGCGCCTTCCGCCAGCTCGGCATCGGCTACGCCAACCTCGGCGCCCTGCTGATGGCGACCGGCCACGCGTACGACTCCGACGGCGGCCGTGCCCTCGCCGGTGCCATCTCCTCCCTGATGACCGGCACCTCGTACAAGCGCTCCGCCGAGCTCGCCGCGGTCGTCGGCGCCTACGACGGCTACGCCCGCAACGCCGAGCCGCACCAGCGCGTCATGAAGCAGCACGCCGACGCCAACGACGTGGCCGTCCGCGTGGACGACCTCGACTCACCGATCTGGGCCGCCGCCACGGAGGCCTGGCAGGACGTGATCCGCCTCGGCGCCAAGAATGGCTTCCGCAACGCCCAGGCCTCGGTCATCGCCCCGACGGGCACCATCGGTCTCGCGATGTCCTGCGACACCACCGGTCTCGAGCCCGACCTGGCCCTGGTCAAGTTCAAGAAGCTCGTCGGCGGCGGCTCGATGCAGATCGTCAACGGCACCGTCCCGCAGGCCCTGCGCCGCCTGGGCTACCAGGAGGAGCAGATCGAGGCGATCGTCGCCCACATCGCCGAGAACGGCAATGTGATCGACGCTCCCGGTCTCAAGACCGAGCACTACGAGGTCTTCGACTGCGCCATGGGCGAGCGCTCCATCTCCGCGATGGGCCACGTCCGCATGATGGCCGCCATCCAGCCCTGGATCTCCGGCGCCCTCTCCAAGACCGTGAACCTGCCGGAGACGGCCACGGTCGAGGACGTCGAGGAGGTCTACTTCGAGGCGTGGAAGATGGGCGTCAAGGCGCTCGCGATCTACCGCGACAACTGCAAGGTCGGCCAGCCGCTCTCCGCCAAGAAAAAGGAGGACGAGAAGGCCGAGGTGACCGCGAAGACCGAGGCGACGATCCGCGAGGCCGTCGAGAAGGTCGTCGAGTACCGCCCCGTCCGCAAGCGCCTTCCCAAGGGCCGCCCGGGGATCACCACCTCCTTCACCGTCGGTGGCGCCGAGGGCTACATGACCGCCAACTCCTACCCGGACGACGGTCTCGGCGAGGTCTTCCTGAAGATGTCGAAGCAGGGCTCGACCCTCGCGGGCATGATGGACGCCTTCTCCATCGCGGTCTCCGTCGGTCTGCAGTACGGCGTCCCGCTGGAGACGTACGTCTCGAAGTTCACCAACATGCGCTTCGAGCCGGCCGGTATGACCGACGACCCGGACGTGCGGATGGCGCAGTCGATCGTCGACTACATCTTCCGCCGCCTGGCGCTGGACTTCCTGCCCTTCGAGACCCGCTCCGCCCTCGGCATCCACTCTGCCGAGGAGCGCCAGCGTCACCTGGAGACGGGTTCGTACGAGCAGTCCGTCGACGAGGTCGAGCTGGACGTCGAGGGCCTGGCCCAGTCCGCTCCGCGCACCCAGGAGCTGAAGGCCGTCGCCGCCCCGGCGGTGCAGGTCGAGGTACCGGCCCCGAAGCAGGCGCACACCTCCGCCGAGCTCGTGGAGATGCAGCTCGGCATCAGTGCTGACGCCCCGCTCTGCTTCTCCTGCGGTACGAAGATGCAGCGGGCCGGCTCCTGCTACATCTGCGAGGGCTGCGGCTCCACCAGCGGCTGCAGCTGATCGAGGCCGAGACGAAGGGGATCGACCGTCGCGGTCGGTCCCCTTCGTCGTGCGCCGTGCCCGAGGTCAGGCGCCGGGGGAGCCCATGAGGGAGCCGAAGGTCGCGGGGTCCGCGTCGAAGGCCCGCCGCAGGGGACGGAGGGTCCAGCCCGAGGCGTCGCGGACGAACTCGACGACGGTCGCCGCCGTGGCGTCCGCCGCGTCGGCGAAGTCGTCCGTGAGGAGTTCCGTGTAGCCCTGGCGGACGCGGACGGATGTCTGGGCGATACGGCCGAAGACCACGCGGCCGCCGCCCTGTTGTATCGCCACGCCGACCACCACGCGCACGTACCGGTCGGCCAGCCGGTCCAGTTCGAGCGTCATCGCTTCGTCGTAGCCGAAGCCCTGTCCCGTACGGCTGTCGCGGTTGAGGGTGATCGTCCCGTCGGGGGAACGGCTGCCGAAGTGGACGAGCTGAGCGGGGGTGCCGTGGAGGTCGTCGGCGGTGAAGACCGCGGCGACGATGTCGAGGTCGTGCACCGGCTCGCCCGCCGGTGCCGGATCCCACTTGAGCGCCACCTCGACCTTGCCGACGCCCTTGTTGAGTCCGCTCATGGTGTCTCCCCTTTCCCCGACTCCCCACGGAGACCCGTCGCCCCGGGCCCCACTTCATGGTGTCACGCACGTACGACAGTTGGGCGCCGGCCGCCCGCCGAGTGCGGCGCGGGGGCGAGGTCGTGCCGGATCTCGCCTCCTGACTGGCGCGAATGGATCGGGTGTCTGACGGCATCTCATGTCGCTCTTCCCGCTGGTGCGACGGTCTGCCGGGGCGCTCCTCGGACCCGTACGATGGCGCGGTGCTGGTCAAGTGGATTCGCTGTGCCGTCGTGGACCGTCGAGGGTTCGAGCGGGGGCAGCGGAAGTGGGCGGGGCTGCTGGGGGAGCCGGGATTCCGGGGGCAGGGCGGAGGTTGGAGCCGGGCTCGTCCCGAGATCGCGCACGTCTTCTCGTTCTGGGAGAGCCGTGCCTTCTACGACTCCTTCATGGCGCGGTCGCACGACCGGCTGGCCGCCGCGCAGTCCGGCACGTACAAGGACGCGCAGGTCAAGCTCTTCGACCATCGCTTCGACGTGAAGACCGGTTTCGAGCCGAGGTTCTCCGACGCGGACGTGGCGCGGGTGGCGCACTGCCGTGTCCACGAGGAGCGGGTGGAGCACTTCGCGCTGATGCAGGAGAAGGTGTGGAATCCGGCGATGGCCGGCTCTCCGGGCATGCTGCGCGGGCTGTTCGGCGAGGCGCCGGGCCACGAGTTCCTGGTGCTGTCCCTCTGGAACTCCGCCGCGGAGCACGGCAAGTACCGCGAGGAGCGGGTGGAGCGCCTCGGCCTGCGGGCGCAGACCGAGGCGGACGTGGCCGCCCTCTCGGGTGATGTGGTGAGGCTCGAACCCACCTGGACCGTCTGAACCCTCAGTCCCCGGTCGAGTCCGGTCCTGCGGGGCGGCCGGGCGGGGCGGGTGCTCTCCGGCTGAACACCCCTGCCTCCACGGCTGCCAGGGCGGCGTCCGCCGCCTGGTCGGCCAGCTCCGTGTCGACGGCTTCGCGAGTGACGAACAGACGGAGGAAGAGCGGGGCGGAGACCGCGCGGACCACCGCGCCGGCGTCCGTCGAGGCGGGTGCCTCGCCCCGGTCGACCGCCCGGGCCACGACCACCTCGCAGCGGCGGAACCGCTCCGCGTAGAAGGAGTGCAGGGCGTCCGCGGCGCGCGCCGACTGGAACGCCGCGCCGACGAAGGCGGTGGGCGCCGCGGCGCCGGCCGGGTCCTTGAACCCCTCGACGACCTCTCGGGCCAGGGCGCGCAGGTCGTCGGCGAGGCGGCCGGTGTCCGGCGGGGCCCAGTCGTCCTCGCCGGCGAGGGCGAGCGCGTCGGCCACCATGCCCTCCACGCCGCCCCAGCGGCGGTACAGCGTCGTCCTGTGCACTCCGGAGTGCTCCGCCACGTACTCCACCGTCAGGGACGGGTACCCCTGCTCGGCCAGGCCGGTGAGGACGGCGTCGCGCACGGCGGCCCGGGTGCGGGCGGTACGTCCGCCGGGGCGCCGACTGCCCGGGGCGGGTGCGCCGGGCTCCTCGGTCGAATCGTTCAATTGCTACTCCCGTTGCATTAGTGACTCCGAGTGTGCCACACTCGGAGTTAATGCAACAAGTGTTGTGTTTGGCCTCATCGCCTGGAGGTGCCGTGCCCGCACAGATCTCGCTCCACGACGTGACCGTCTCCCGAGGGGAGCGGACGCTCCTCGACCGCGTCTCGCTGTCCGTCCGCCCCGGCGAGCGGGTCGGGATCGTGGGGGAGAACGGCGCGGGCAAGTCCACCCTCCTCCACCTCCTGGCCGGCTCGATCGCGCCGGACGAAGGCCGGGTCGTCACCCGGACCGAGGACGGCATACAGCTCCTCCGCCAGACCCCGGAGCTGCCGCCCGAGTCCACGGTGGCCGATGCCGTCGACACGGCCCTGGCCGACCTCCGGGCCATGGAGGAACGGCTGCGCGTCCTCGAAGCCCGCCTGAGCTGCGGAGACCCCGCCGACCTCGCCGCGTACGGAGAGCTGCTCACCGCTTACGAACTCCGCGGCGGATACGAGGCCGACGCCCGCGTCGACAAGGCGTTCCACGCCCTGGGGATCGCCGGGATCCCCAGGGACCGCCGGCTCGGCACTCTCTCCGGCGGGGAGCAGGCCCGGCTCGGGATCGCCTGCGCCGTCTCCGCAGCCCCCGAGGTGCTCCTGCTCGACGAACCCACCAACCACCTCGACCCGGCCGCGCTCGACTGGCTGGAGGAGTCCCTCCGCGGCCACCGTGGAACGGTCGTCGCCGTCTCCCACGACCGCGTCTTCCTGGAGGGCGTCACCACCGCCCTCGTCGAGGTCGACACCGACCGCAGGGATCTCGTGCGCCACGGCGACGGGTACGCGGGCTTCCGTGCCACCCGGGAAGCCGCACGCCGACGACGGCGGCAGGAGTTCGAGGAGTGGCGGGCCGAGACGGAGCGCCTGGAGACGTACGCGGAGGGCGCGGCCCACGCCGTGGCCGCGGGCCGGGACAGGAAGGACAACAACAAGATGGCCTACGACCGGGCCGGCGGCCGGGTCCAGGCATCGGTCTCCGGCCGGGTCCGCAACGCCCGGGAGAGACTGCGCCGGCTCAGGGAGGAACCGGTGACCGAGCCGGCGCCGCCGCTCGCCTTCGCCGCCCGACCCGAGACCGGTGGCGCCGAGGGCGAGCTGATCTCCCTCGAAGGGGTACGGATCGGCAGCCGCCTCGCCGTCGACACCCTCGCGCTCGCGGCGGGCGAGCGGCTCCTCGTCCACGGGGGCAACGGCGCGGGCAAGTCGACACTGCTCCGCGTCATGGCGGGTGACCTGGAACCCGACCGGGGCGAGGTGAGACGGCGGGGCCGGACCGGTTTCCTGGCCCAGGAGGTCACCGTCCGCAGGCCGGCCGAGCCGCTGCTCGCCGCCTTCGGCCACGGGCTGGCGCTCGGGCTCGACGAGGACGGACTGACCGAACGGATCCTGTCGTACGGCCTGTTCCGGCCGGACGACCTCACCGTGCCCGTCGGCGCCCTCTCGGCCGGCCAGCTCCGCCGGCTCGCGCTCGCCCGGCTGCTCGCCCGCCCCGCCGACCTGCTGCTTCTCGACGAACCCGCCAACCACCTCGCCCTCGGCCTGGTCGAGGAACTGGAACAGGCGCTGGAGGAGTGGCCGGGGGCGCTCGTGGTCGTCTCGCACGACCGTGCGCTGCGGCGCAGGTTCACCGGACGGATACGCCGGATGGACTCCGGCCGCCTCCTCGACTGAGCCGAACGGGGCGGCTCCCTCTAGGGTCGGAGCATGGCACGACCGCGGCGCATCGTTCTCGTACGGCACGGAGAGTCCGAAGGCAATGTCGACGACACCGTCTACGAACGGGAGCCCGACCACGCCCTCCGGCTCACCGGGACCGGCCGTCACCAGGCGGAGGAGACGGGGGAGCGGCTCAGGGAGCTCTTCGGCGACGAGGCGGTCAGCGTGTACGTCTCGCCCTACCGCCGCACCCACGAGACCCTGCAGGCCTTCCGGCTGCCGCTCGGACAGGTCAGGATCCGCGAGGAGCCGCGGCTCCGGGAGCAGGACTGGGGCAACTGGCAGGACCGCGAGGACGTCCGCCTCCAGAAGGTCTACCGGGACGCGTACGGACACTTCTTCTACCGCTTCGCGCAGGGGGAGTCGGGAGCCGACGTGTACGACCGTGTCGGAGCGTTCCTGGAGAGCCTCTACCGCAGCTTCGAAGCCCCCGACCACCCGCCGAACGTCCTGCTGGTCACCCACGGCCTGACGATGAGGCTCTTCTGCATGAGGTGGTTCCACTGGAGCGTGGCCGAATTCGAATCACTGTCGAACCCGGGCAACGCCGAGACCCGGGTCCTGCTGCTCGGCGAGGACGGGCGCTACCGCCTGGACCGCCCGTTCGAACGCTGGTGTACCCCGGAACCGTACGGCCCCACCGGATAGAGTGGCGCACCGATGACCGCTGACTCCTCATTCGACCGGCGCTTCGACCGCGCCCTCGCCAGTCTGCGCGGACTGGCCGTGGGGGACGCACTGGGATCCCAGTTCTTCGTCCCCGCGCACTACCCCCTCCTGAAGCGGCGCGAACTGCCGCCCGGCCCCTGGCAATGGACCGACGACACGGAGATGGCGTGCTCCGTCCTCGCCGTCCTCGCCCGACACGACCGCATCGACCAGGACGCCCTGGCCATGTCCTTCGCCCAACACCATGACTTCGACCGGGGCTACGGCCCCGCCGTCAACCGGATGCTCAGGCTGATCCGCGAGGGCGGCGACTGGCGCGAGCTGTCCGCCGCGCTCTTCAACGGCCAGGGCTCCTGGGGCAACGGCGCCGCCATGCGCATCCCCCCGCTCGGCGCCTGGTACGCGGACGACCCCGAGCAGGCCACCCACCAGGCCGAGATCTCGGCCTACACCACCCACCAGCACCGCGAGGCCGTCGTCGGAGCCATGGCCGTCGCCGCGGCGGCCGCCCTCGCCGCAGCCCCGGCGGGGCCGCCCACCCCCGAGGCGCTGCTCGACGGGGTCATCGCCCTGGTCCCGCGCAGCGCGGTCGGCGCGGGCCTGCGCCGAGCCCGGGACATGCTGGACTACGGCGACGCCGGCACCGTCGCGGCGGTGCTCGGCAGCGGCCGGCGCACCAGTGCCCACGACACCGTCCCGTTCGCCCTCTGGTCGGCGGCCCGTGCCCTGGGCGACTTCGAGGCGACGTTCTGGACGACCGCCCAGGTCGGCGGGGACGTCGACACGACCTGCGCCATCGCCGGCGGTGTGGTGGCCTCCTCGGCCGCGGGCGCGCCGCCGGCCGACTGGCTGGACCGGACCGAGACGCTGCCCGCCTGGGTGCCGCAGGGTTCGCCCACCGGCTGACGCGGCGCTTGCCCGGCCCCGCCGGGGCCGGGCAGCGGCGCTGGGCTGCCGACGTCACCAGGCCGGATTTCCACGTTCCGGCGGGGCTTCCGGTCTCGTCGGCGTCCGTGGCGAGCTGTATGTGCTCTGCCGCTGTGTCCCCGACGCGCAGTCCTCGCACTCCGCAGCGCAGCCCTCACACCCCGGCCCCGGTCCGAGGGTCATTGCTTCACGAGTGCGACGAGCGGGCCACTGAGTGCTCTCCCGGCCTGATCGAGACGGGTGCCCAGAAACCCCCGGCGGGTGCTTCGGGGGCCCGAACAGAGGCGGGGAGGGCGGGAGAACGGCGCGCCTTCGGGCTCCTCGGCGGCCTCGTCTCCGACGTTCCCGATGGGCTCGCCATGTACCGCTCCGGGGTGTGCGGCAGCGAAGGGAGCGTTCCCGATCCGGCGGCTGTCCACGGCCGGATCATGGTTCCGCGGGCCTGCCCGGGAAGCGTCCGAGGCGGCTCGGGCCGCAGGTGAGAACCGCCTGACGGGAATCCGGGTACCGCACGCGGCACCCGGCGGCGTAACCTGTCAGGCGCCATGCCGTACGAACCCCCTACTCACACCGTCGAGCGGTCGCTCCGAGCCACTACCGGCGCCAAGATCGTCGCCGGGGTCGACGAAGTCGGACGCGGGGCATGGGCCGGGCCCGTCACCGTGTGCGCGGCCGTCACCGGCCTGCGCCGTCCCCCCGAGGGACTGACCGACTCCAAGCTGATCACCCCGAAGCGGCGTACCGTGCTCGCCGCCGAGCTGGAGCGCTGGGTCACCGCCTACGCGCTCGGCGAGGCGTCCCCGCAGGAGATCGACGAGCTCGGGATGACCGCGGCCCTGCGCCTCGCGGCCGTCCGGGCCCTCGACGGCCTCCCGGTGCGCCCGGACGCGGTGATCCTCGACGGCAAGCACGACTACCTGGGCAGCCCCTGGCGGGTGCGCACGGTGATCAAGGGCGACCAGTCCTGCGTCGCCGTCGCCGCGGCCTCCGTGATCGCGAAGGTGCGCCGGGACGCGATGATGGCCGAGCTGGAGACCGGCCCCGACTGCGCCGGCTTCGGCTTCGCGGCCAACGCGGGCTACCCTTCGCCCGTCCACAAGGCCGCCCTCGAAGAGCTGGGGCCCACCCCGTACCACCGGCTCTCCTGGTCCTACCTGGACGCCATGCCCCGATGGCGTCATCTCAAGAAGGTCCGCCTCTCCGTCGAGGCGGCCGCTCTGGAGAGCGGGGGCCAACTCGGCTTCGACTTCTGATCTTCCGGCCGCGGGACCTCGTCGACGAGGTCCCGCCGGACCGGGGGCACCCCCGTGTGCCCACCCGACGATGCCGTCCGAAACGGCATTTGATAGACATCCACCCATGCCTCTGACTCCCGAGGAGCCTCAGATTCACGAGAGCGCCCAGGGTCCTAGCGCCACCGCGGCCGCCGGCCGCCCCGCGCCGACCCCCCGTCCCGTACCCGGTCCGCGTTCGGCGGCCTCCCCGCGACCCGGTCATCCGGGCCCCGGTCCGGCCCGTCCCGGCCCGTCGGCCCAGCGGCCCGTTCCCGGCCCGCCCGCGCCCAAGAGCCGTCCGGAGAATCGTTCCGGCGACGGCAGCCCCCAGCTCCAGCTCATCCCGGCCCCCGCCGACGGCGCGCTCGACGCCGCCGAGGAGGCCCTCGACCTGCTCCTGGACAGCGGTCGCGCTCCCGGCGAGGTCCTGGTGCTCACCACCGGCGACCGCCACCCGTGGGCCGCGCACGAGCTGTCCTTCGGCGAAGCCGCCTACTGGGCCCAGCAGGACACCGCCGAGGACGTGTTCTTCGCGGACGCCGCCTCGGTGGACCGTGTCGTCGCCCGTCCCGTGGTGATCGTCGCCGTGAACGGCGGGGACGACGAGGTCGCCACGCGCGCCCTCCCCGTCGCCCTGTCGCGTGCGGGAACCCTGCTCGTGGTCTGCGGCGACTCGCAGTGGGCCGGCGCGCTGCTCGGCGCCGGGGTCTGACAGGTCGCGTCTCCGCCGGACCGGCGACGGCCCGGCGGAGCGGCCGGACTGTTCAGCGCGCCGCTGCCCTGCGCAAGGGCTCGGCCGCCCCGCCCGCCGTCCGCGGCGCGAGGTGGCCGATCTCGATGTTCGGCTCGCCGAGTGCCAGCGGCGTGGAGTCCGAGCTCGGCCGACGGCCGCCCCGGCCCTCGCCGAAGACCTGCCAGCCGGCCTTCGTCAGGGTGATGTAGGCGCCGCACCGCAGGCCGTGCAGCGTGCAGGCGTCGCGGAGCCCCCACATCCAGGCCCCGTCGTCCTCCGTCCAGCGCTCGTCGCCGTCACGGCAGTACACGAGCACCGCGGTCCGGACGGGGGCGCGGCGCCGCAGGTCGTGCGGGACCACACGCCGCAGATGGGCGAGGAGCGCGTTCCGGAACTCCCAGCCGTCGGCGGGGCCGGGGCGACGCGTGAACGAGGCGCTCGCGGTGAGTCGTTCCTCGTGGTCGAGCACCGCCACTACAGCGGTCGTGGGCAGCGGACGATGGCGGGAGTGCAGCCCGCTCACGACCTCACGCGGACTGCGCAGCAAGGGAATTCCGGCCGCGGCCCAGTCGGCGGGCTCCAGCATCCGGGCGAGCCGGCTGGCTGAGGCGGATTTCGAGCCGAGCGAGGCGGTGGACGGAGCGAATCCGAGGGTCACGGTCCTCCCTTCGGATACGCGCCCGCGAGGCGGGCAAAGTCGGGTGAGGGCGCAGCACGGCACAGTCCTTCCGGACCGCTTCGAGCCGTGTGGGGCGGTTCCCCAATTCTGGCGTGGCCCGAGCGGGGGCGGCAACGAGCAATTGAGGCAGCTGACGGTAATCAACCGTTATGCCACTGATATCCCTGCCCAGTTACCCAGTATTCACTCGCCGTTTCCCAGCCAGTCTCAACCCTGGACGGCGAGCACCAACGGAAAGACTCCTTCCGCTCCGGAGCGGCGCAGCAGCCGCGCGGCCACGGACAGGGTCCAGCCCGTGTCGGACAGGTCGTCCACCAGGAGCACGGGACCCCCTGCCGAGGCCACGCGCTCAGCGAGCCCGGGCGGAACCTCCAGGGCCCGGTGCAGCCCGATCACGCGCTGCGCGCTGTTCGTACGGGATAGGTGCGCGTCCGCCGCCTCGGGCACGTACTCCACCGAGCCGAGGAGCGGCATCCGGCCGATCTCGGCGATGCGCGCGCCGAGCGAGCCGACCAGGGCCGGCCGTCGCCGCGAGGCCACGGTGACCACGCCTGCCGGACGGGCCGGGGCGTCGGAGGCGCCGGACGCCCAACCGCCGGGTCCCTTCGCCCAGTCGGCGAGCACCTGCACCACCGCCTGCACCACGTCGTCCGGCACCGGTCCGTCCGGCGCCGCCTCGGCCAGCAGGGGACGCAGCCGGTTGCCCCAGCCGATGTCCGAGAGGCGTCCGAGCGCGCGGCCGGAGAAGGCCTGCTCACCGGCCGGGATCCGGCCCTTCAGATCGACGCCGGCGGCGGCGAGACCGGTCGGCCACATCCGGCGGGGCTCGACCTCCACACCCGGACGGCCCAGCTCGCCACGGGCCGCGTCGAGCGCGGCGTCCGTCACCTTCGGGTCGAACCGCGGGCCCGCGCAGTTGTCGCAGCGACCGCAGGGAGCGGCCTCCTCGTCGTCCAGCCGACGCCGCAGGAACTCCATCCGGCAGCCGGTCGTGGTGGCGTACTCACGCATCGCCTGCTGCTCGGCCGACCGCTGCCGAGCCACCCAGTCGTACCGCTCGGTGTCGTACACCCACGCCTGTCCGGTGCTCTCCCAGCCGCCCTTGACCCGGCGTACGGCCCCGTCCACGTCGAGGACCTTGAGCATCGTCTCCAGCCTCGTCCGGCGGAGCTCGACCAGAGGCTCCAGCGCGGGCAGCGACATCGGCCGGCCCGCACCGGCGAGCACGTCGAGCGTCCGGCGCACCTGCTCCTCCGGCGGGAAGGCCACGGAGGCGAAGTACCGCCAGATCGCCTCGTCCTCCTTGCCCGGCAGCAGCAGCACCTCGGCGTGCTCCACCCCGCGCCCGGCGCGGCCGACCTGCTGGTAGTAGGCGATGGGGGAGGACGGCGAGCCGAGGTGCACGACGAAGCCGAGGTCCGGCTTGTCGAAGCCCATGCCGAGGGCCGAGGTCGCCACCAGTGCCTTCACCCGGTTCGCGAGCAGGTCGTCCTCGGCCTGCTGGCGGTCCGCGTTCTCCGTGCGTCCCGTGTAGGAGGCGACCGCGTGACCGCACTGGCGGAGGTAGGCGGTGACCTCCTCCGCTGCCGCGACGGTCAGGGTGTAGACGATGCCGGAGCCGGGCAGCTCGTGGAGGTGGTCGGCGAGCCAGGCCAGACGGTGGGCCGCGTCGGGCAGCGTGACCACGCCGAGGCTGAGGGACTCCCGGTCCAGCGGGCCGCGCAGGACCAGGGCGTCGGTGCCCGCGCCGGTGCCGAGCTGCTCGGCGACGTCCGCGGTCACCCGGGCGTTGGCCGTGGCGGTGGTGGCGAGCACCGGGACTCCGGCCGGGAGGTCGGCCAGCATGGTCCGCAACCGTCGGTAGTCCGGCCGGAAGTCGTGTCCCCAGTCGGAGATGCAGTGCGCCTCGTCGACCACGAGCAGTCCCGTGGCGGCCGCGAGCCGCGGCAGGACCTGATCGCGGAAGTCCGGATTGTTCAGCCGCTCCGGGGAGACGAGCAGGACGTCGACCTCGCCGGCGGCGACCTCCTCGTGGACGCTCTCCCACTCCTCCGAGTTCGACGAGTTGATCGTGCGCGCCCGGATGCCCGCGCGCGCCGCCGCGTCCACCTGGTTGCGCATGAGCGCGAGCAGCGGCGACACGATCACCGTGGGACCGCTGCCGCGCTCGCGGAGCAGGGAGGTCGCCACGAAGTACACGGCGGACTTGCCCCAGCCGGTCCGCTGGACCACCAGCGCCCGGCGGTGGTCGGCGACCAGGGCCTCGATGGCGCGCCACTGGTCCTCGCGCAGCCTCGCCGTGCCGGTCGGATCGCCGACGAGTCGGGCGAGTACGGCGTCGGCCGTGGCGCGGAGCGCGGCTCGGTCTTCCGGGAGGTCTGCGTGGGTCATGCGTCCCATGCAACCCGATGCCTCGGACATTCGGCGAACCGGACGGCGATCTGTGGACAGTGCAAATCAGGTCATCACACTGCATTTGATGAAGTTATCCACAGGGGTTGTAGGAAATCGGAGATCACGAGAACGTCCTCGTCATGAACGCGAATCACCACGAGACCAGCGCATCCACCCACGGCCGGCAGATCACCCTGCGCAGCCCGTCCGAGCTCGCCGACGCCCTGCCGTTCGTGCTCGGCTTCCACCCGACCGACTCGGTCGTCCTCGTCGCCCTGCACGGAGCCAACGGACGCTTCGGCGGCCGGATCAGGGTCGGGATTCCCCGCGCGCCCGGGGAATGGGACTCCACCGCGGACCACCTCGCCGAATGCCTCGTCGAGACGTCCGCCCGGCACAGCGCGCCACCCGACGGCATCGTCGGCTTCCTCTGCCAGGACCCCCGCCCGGGCGAGACCGCCGCCCAGGTCCACGAGCGGCTGCGCCCCTTCGCCCAGCGGCTCAGGACGGCCTGCGGCGCCCTCGACATCCCCGTCTACGAGGTGCTGTGCATCTCCGACGGCCGCCACTTCTCGTACTGCTGCCCCGACGAACGGTGCTGCCCGCCCGAGGGCACCCCGCTCGCCCTCAGCGGCACCTCGGTGATGGCCGCGGCGGCGGCCTACGCCGGGATCCAGGTGCGGGGCTCGCTCCGAGACCTCGAAGCCGGCTTCAAGCCCACCGGAGCGCCCGGCGACGCGGAGCAGCGCTCCGCCCTCGACGCGGCCGCGGCCGCGATCGTCCCCCGAGTCGTGGAGGGCGCGGAGGAGCGGGGCCGGGCGCTGGTGCGCGAGACCACCCTGGCCCTCGCGGGCCGGCTCCTGGGCAGGTTCGCCGAGCCGCCGCGCCGGACCGGGGCGGACGGAGCCCGCCTGGGCCGTGCCGTGCTCGACGCCGACGACGACGCCCGGGTCGAGCCCGCCGAGGCGGCGGCCGTGATTTTGGGCCTCCAGGACCGCCTCACCCGCGACCGCCTCGCCGAATGGATGGAGGGAGGCGAAGGCGCCGCCGCCGCAAGGCTCTGGCGCGTCCTCGCCCGGCGCTGCGTCGCCCCCTACGAGGAGTACGCCGCCGCCCCGCTGTCCCTGGCCGGTTGGGCCGCCTGGTCCACCGGCGACGAACCGACCGCCCGCGTCGCCCTCAACCTCGCCCTCCGGGCGGATCCCGAGTACGTCTTCGCCCGGTTGCTCCACCAGGCGTGCAACGAGGGTCTGGATCCCGAAGCGCTGCGGTCCTGCCTGCGCGGGGAGCGCGAGAACCGGGAGGCGGCCGAGCGCACCACGGCCCTGCACACCCGCAGTACCCGGACGCGGACCCGCACCCGGGCCGCCCGTCACGGCGGACCGCGACCGGCTCTCCCGAGGACGGGGCCCGCCACCCTCCGGGGCCGCGGAGCTCCGGGCGCGCGGCCCGCAGGACGGGCCTCCACCCGGCCCGGCGGCTCCGCTCCGCGGCCCGGCGGCCGACGAGGGACGAGGAGCGGCCGATGACGACCGTGACCCCGCGCACCGCCCGACCGTTCACCTCTGTGGCGGAGCCGGGCGAGCCGTGCCGCCGACGTCCTGCCGGCCGTCCGGATCGCACAGAGAGCACGCCATACCCCTCATGGTCCTCAGCCCTGTCCCGGCCCCCGGACACCCGACGGAACAGCCCACCAGGCAACCCCTCCCGGGAGGGAGCGCCCCCGCCGCCCCCGGAGCCCGCCCCGGGGAACTCCCCCCGGTCCACGACGCCCTCCTGTGCGTGGCCCTGCCCGCCTTCGCCGTCTCTCCCCGGCACGGCCAGCTCACCGGGCACGGACCCGAAGGCGTGTACGCGTCGGGACGCCGCCTCCTCTCCCGCAGCGTGCTGCGGATCGCCGGGCGCGAGCCCGTCCCCCTCCAGGGGCGGCTCGCCGCCGCCGACCGGGCCGTGTTCGTCGGCGCCCTCCGCGCCCCCGGGGACACCGGACCCGATCCGGGCGTCACCGTCGAGCGCTCCCGCGGCGCCGACGGCACCGAGCGGATCACCCTCCGCAGCGCCGTCCCCCGCCCGGTCCGCCTCCCGGTGGAAATCGTGCTGGGCACGGATCTCGCGGAGCTGGGCGCGATCGCGTCCGGCCGGGCCCGCCCCGACCTCCGGGCCAGCGTCCACGGCACCGGCCTCCGCTGGACCGCCCCCGACGGACGGTCCGTCGCCGTCACCGCCGACCCGGCGCCCATGGACGCCCTGGCGGCGGCCGGGGTCCTCCGCTGGGAGGCCGACCTCGCCCCCGGCGCCGCCCTCACCCTCCACCTCCGCGTCCACGCCGGAGGCGCTCCCGGCGCCACCCCGTCCGGCGGGACCGGCCGCCCCGGCGGGCACCTGCTCCCCGACGCCCAGGCGGAGGGCGACGACCCCCGGCCGGGGGCTCTGCTCCGCGCCTCCGTCGAGGACCTCCGAGCCCTTCTCCAGCGCGATTCCGCGCACCCCGCCGACGTCCATCTCGCGGCCGGCGTCCCGTGGCGCTGCGGCCCCGTCACCGCGGAGGCCCTCTGGGCGGCCCGCATGGCCCTGCCGCTCGGCACCCGCCTCGCCGTCACCACGCTCCGCGCCCTCGGACACAACCAGCTCACCACCGGGACCGAGGCCGGACGCCTTCCCGGCCCGCTGCGGGACGCCGGTCCGCACCTCCCGCCCCGCTGCACCGGAGTCGAGGCCACCCTCGCCTACCCCGTCGTCCTCGCCGAGGCCCGGCGCTGGGGTCTCCCCGCGGCCGACCTCGACGAGCTCCTTCCGGTGGCGGAGCGCTGCCTCGGCTGGCTGCGCCGCGGCCTCGACCAGGACGGACTGCTGCCGGACCCGGCGCCCGGCGGCCCCTGGCGGGCCGAGACCCAGGCCCACGCCCACCGGGCCGCCCTGCTCGGGGCCGACCTCCTCGACGCCTGCGGGCGGCCCGGCGGCGCGGACCTCAGGGCCGCGGCCCGCACCCTGCGCGAGCGCTTCCGGAGCACCTTCTGGCTCGACGACCCGTCCGGCGGCCGGCCCGCCGCCGCCCGGGCCGCGGGAGGACGCTCCTGGTCCCAGCTCGGCGGGTGGGCCGCTCACCTCCTCGACACCGGGCTCCTCGACGGCGGCGGGTACGCCCCCGGGCTCCTCGACCGGGCGGAGACCGAACAGGTCGCGCGACTGCTCGGCACCCCGGCGCTCGACTCCGGCTGGGGACTGCGCGGCCTCGGCGCCAAGGAACCCGGACACAACCCGTTCGGCCACCGGGCCGGTGCCGTCCGCGTCCACGAGACGGCCGTCGCCGTCGCCGGACTCGCGGCCGCCGGATACGAGAAGGAGGCGGCGGGCCTGCTGCGGGGCCTCCTGGACGCCGCCGAGCACTTCGACCACCGGCTCCCCGAGATGTACGCGGGCGAGCAGCGCACCGCGGGCGCGCGCCCCTTGCCGCACCCGGCAGCCTGCCGGCCCGCCGCCGTCGCGGCCGCCGGAGCGGTCCACGCGCTCGCCGCCCTGGCGGGGATCCGCCCCGACGCCCCGGGCCGGAGCGTGGCCGTCCAACCGATGCCCTCCGCACCGCTGGGGGCGATCCGGTTCTCGGGATTCGTGGTCGCCGGCGAACCCTTCGCCGTGCGGGTGAGCCGCCTCGGACTCGGTATGGTCGAGGAGGCCGCCGAGGGTCTGCAGTTGGGGGTATGACGGATGCCGGGCACGGAGACGACGAAGTCCTCGCGACCGGGGGAGGAAGCGCAGGACGGCGAGCACGCGGGTCGTGCTTATCGTCAGGGAGACGACTATGATCGCCCCATGCCTCGCTACGACCCGTCGGCCTTCCCGCCCTTCGCTGTCACCGTCGACCTGGTCGTCCTCACCGTGCGGAGTCACGCGCTGTGCACCCTGGTCGTCCGCAGGGGAGAAGCGCCCTTCCAGGGCCGGTGGGCGCTGCCCGGAGGCTTCGTCCGCGCCGACGAGGACCTCGGCGCGGCCGCCGCCCGCGAGCTGGCCGAGGAGACCGGGCTGCGCGCCCACGACCCCTCGGCGCCCCCGCCGGTGCCGGACAACGGCGCGCACCTGGAGCAGCTGGCCACGTACGGAGCGCCCGAGCGGGACCCGCGGATGCGAGTGGTGAGCGTCGCGCACCTCGCGCTCGCCCCCGACCTGCCCGCGCCCCGGCCGGGCGGCGACGCCAACAGCGCGCGCTGGGCACCCGTGGAGGAACTCCTCGACCAGGCCCGCGCGGCCGGGAGCGACTCCCCGGACGCGCTCGCCTTCGACCACGCCCAGATCCTCTCCGACGGGGTGGAGCGGGCCCGCTCCAAGATCGAGTACTCCTCGCTCGCCACCGCGTTCTGTCCGCCCGAGTTCACCGTCGGCGAGCTCCGCAGGGTCTACGAAGCCGTCTGGGGCGTCTCCCTCGATCCGCGCAACTTCCACCGCAAGGTCACCGGCACGCCCGGCTTCCTCGTGCCGACCGGCGGGACAACCACGCGTCAGGGAGGCCGTCCCGCCCAGCTGTTCAGGGCCGGCGGCGCCACCCTGCTCAACCCGCCGATGCTGCGTCCCGAGGTCTGACGAGCCCGTCGATCCGCCGCCCCCGGGGCGGCAACCCTGCGGCGAAAGTCCGAAATCTGGCGTTATCTTGCTGCGGTAGCGCCGCCCTGTCCGCGGAGCGGTGACACCTACCGCGAGAGAAGCGATGCTCCAGGCCATCGGACTGACCAGCACCCCCCGCCGCGATCGCCCGCCCGCCGTGGACGATCTGACCTTCGAAGCCCCGCCGGGGGCCGTGACCGCCCTCGTCGGCGCACCGGGATCCGGCAAGACCACCGCCCTGCGCCTCCTGCTCGAACTCGACCCGGGGCGCGGACTCGCCTACTTCCGCGGACGGACGCTGCGCCGGATCGCGCAGCCCGCGCGTGAGATCGGCGTGGTCCTCGGCGACGTGCCCGGGCATCCCTCCCGCACCGTGCGCGGACAGCTGCGGATGCTCGCCGCGGGCACGGGAGTTCCGGTCGCCCGGGCCGACGAGGTGATCAGCGCCGTGGGGCTCACCGGCCTGGAGGGGCGGCGGATCGGCACCCTGCCGCGCGGGGCCGACCGCCGACTCGCCCTGGCCGCAGCCCTGTTGGGGACGCCGCACACGCTGATCCTGGACGACCCGGGGGCGGGTCTGTCCCCCGGGGAGCAGGCCCGGCTCCACGAGCTGCTGCGCGCGCACGCGGAGGCCGGCGGCACGGTCCTGTACACCACCAGGGACCCCAAGGACGCGGCCCGCAACGCGGACCGCGTCGTCACCCTCGACGCCGGCCGCCTGGTCGCCGCCCAAGGCGTCGGCGACTTCGCGCGCACCCGGCTGCGGCCGAGGGTCGCCGTCCGCACCCCGCACGCCGCCCGGCTCGCCGCCGCCGTGGCCCAGGAGGCCAGGGCGGCACGCCGTCCGGTCGAGGTCGTCACGGAGGACGGCACCCTCCTCCTGGTGTACGGCGGCGACTGTGCCCAGGTGGGGGACACCGCCTTCCGGCACGGTGTCCCCGTGCACCGGCTCGTGGAGGAGACCGGCGACACGGGCCCCGTCCCCGCCCGGCCGGAGGAGGCGGGGGAGGAGGGGGCGTACGGCGGGCCGGGAACGGCCGCGGGCCCCGACCGGGCCGCGAGGGCGCGCCGGCCGATCCGCTCACCCCTGCGGCCGCTGCGGTACGAGCTGCGCCGGATCTCGGGCGTACCGTCCACGGGGCTGGTGGCGGCGGCCGTCCTCGCGGTGTCGGCCGTGCTCGCCGTGCTGCTCGGGCGGGGCGGGGGCACCCCGCTCCCGGCGGTCCTGGCGGCCTGGCCCGACCTGCTGCCGTTGCCGCCGGCCGCGCTCGGTGCCGGTCTGCTCGGAGCCCTCGCCTTCGGCGAGGAGTACCGCTATCCCGCGCTCGCGGCGGGACGCGGGGCCGTACCCCGACGGCTCGCGCTGCTGCTCGCCAAACTCGCCGTCGCGGCGGCCCTGGCGCTGCTCCTGGGCGCGCTGGTGGCGGCGGTCGATCTGGCCGCCCTCCGCCTCCTCTACGGCGCCGAGTTGATCTCCGTACCGGACAACTGGGCTGCCATGAGTGCGAGTTGGCTGGCGCTCGCGGTCGGCTGCGCGTGGGCGGGGGTGCTGGGAGCCGGCGTGTTCCGCGCGGCGGCGGCCGGAGTGGCCGCGGTCCTCTTCGTCCCGGTCGCCCTCGTCCCGCTGCTGGGCCAGGTGATGAGCGGTCCCGCCGTCCGGTCCGTCGCCGGACTCCCGGCGCGCCTGGGCGAGTTCGCGGGACCGCGCTGGGCGCCCTCGCTCGACCGGTGGTTCGAGGGGGTCCTGGTGGTCGTGGCGCAGCCCGCCGGTGTGGCTCTCGCGCTCACGTTGACGGTTTTGCTCTGCGCCTATCTGCTCACCGGCGTTCGTCGGCAGGCCCGTTGGTGACCGCTCCCGGATCGGTCTCTTCCGCTTGGGTCGCAACTCCCTTGGAGAATGCCGGTTATGTCCGAATAATCGTCAATTGTGTAGGGGGTGCCGATCACCCTTTCGTGTGCTTTTCACCAAAGACCTCAAGGGTCACGGAGGGCACGCCGACAAAGGATGCGTGAGTACCCTTGCGCACACGATGATGACCGCCGCCCGCTCCGTCGACTCCGGCCTCGGCGCCCCGGGCGATCTCGACCGCTACCCCTACGCGGAGGCCCCTGTCGCCGACCGCGTGAGCCCGCCCGCCTGGGAGGGCGTGGAGACGGACCTCGGCCGGGTCGGCCGCCGCACCGCCGGCAGCCGCGGCCGCGGCCTGCACGGCCAGCTCGTCCAGCAGCTCGGCCAGATGATCGTCTCCGGCGACCTCGGCGCGGACCGCCCCCTCGTCCCCGAGGAGATCGGCCAGCGCTTCGAGGTCTCGCGCACCGTGGTGCGCGAGTCGCTCCGCGTCCTGGAGGCCAAGGGCCTCGTCAGTGCCCGGCCCAACGTCGGCACCCGGGTCCGCCCGGTCAGCGACTGGAACCTGCTCGACCCCGACATCATCGAGTGGCGAGCCTTCGGTCCGCAGCGCGACGACCAGCGCCGCGAGCTCAACGAGCTGCGCTGGACCATCGAGCCGCTGGCGGCCCGTCTCGCCGCCGGTCACGGACGCGAGGACGTGCAGCAGCGCCTCTCCGACATGGTCGAGATCATGGGGCACGCGTACGCGCAGGGTGACGGCATCACCTTCTCCCGGGCCGACACCGAGTTCCACTCCCTGCTCATCCAGCTCGCCGGCAACCGCATGCTGGAGCACCTCTCCGGCATCGTCGGCGCCGCCCTCCAGGTCTCCGGCGGGCTGGTCACCGGCTGCGACCGGCCCGGAGAGAGCTGCCTGGCCCACCACGCCCGGATCGTCGACGCCCTCGCCGCGGGGGACGCCCTCGGGGCCGAGACCGCCATGCGCCAACTGCTCACGGTCCACCCCGAGGTGGAGCCCCGCGTGGTCCCCGCCCCCCGAGAGCACTGATCCGCGGGCCGTGGCCGGCAGCACACGGGCGCGTACGCAGGGAGAGCCGCCGGATCCGAGCGCGGTCCGGGGAGCCCGGCAGGGTTCCCCGGACGCGCCAGGGTGTCGGCGGCGCCGAATGTACGCTTGACACCACTACGTCTGGTTCGTCGCGAATGCGGTGTGACTCGGGACACGAAGATTGGGCGTAACACTCCTCCGAGCCGTGCGATGACCTAAGAGGTGACAGCCGAGGAAGGAATACAGCAGCCGGTGCAGGCGCTGTGCAGTTCCCCGGTCCAGCCCGCGCCGTCGGCACATTCCCCGTCGACGGTCGTCGGCTCCGGCCCGATCCCGGGCGGGGCCGGAAGCCGTTTCCATCGTTCCGAGAGGTTGTTCGTGTCGGCCAGCACATCCCGTACGCTCCCGCCGGAGATCGCCGAGTCCGAGTCTGTGATGGCGCTCATCGAGCGGGGAAAGGCTGATGGGCAGATCGCCGGCGATGACGTGCGTCGGGCCTTCGAGGCTGACCAGATTCCGCCAACCCAGTGGAAGAATGTTCTGCGCAGCCTCAATCAGATCCTCGAGGAAGAGGGTGTGACGCTGATGGTCAGTGCAGCGGAGTCGCCGAAGCGCGCCCGCAAGAGCGCAGCAGCGAAGAGCCCCGCCAAGCGCACCGCCGCCAAGACCACCGTCACCGCCAGGGCGGCGACGGTGACGAGGACCACCGTCGCGACCGGCTCCACGGCCTCCGCGGCCGAGAGCGCGGACCCGGCCGACGAGGCCGCGTCGCCCGCGAAGAAGGCGGCGGCCAAGAAGACCGCCGTCAAGAAGACCGCGGCCAAGAAGACCGTCGCCAAGAAGACGGCGGCCAAGAAGACCGCGTCCAAGAAGTCCGACGACGAGCTCGCCGAGGGCGAGGAGCTGCTCGAGGACGTCGCGCCGGGCAAGGACGAGGAGGAGACCGAGGGCGAGACCAAGGGCTTCGTGCTGTCCGACGAGGACGAGGACGACGCTCCCGCCCAGCAGGTCGCCGTCGCCGGCGCCACCGCCGACCCGGTCAAGGACTACCTGAAGCAGATCGGCAAGGTCCCCCTGCTCAACGCCGAGCAGGAGGTCGAGCTCGCCAAGCGCATCGAGGCCGGTCTCTTCGCCGAGGACAAGCTCGCCAACTCGGACAAGATCGCCCCCAAGCTCAAGCGCGAGCTGGAGATCATCGCCGAGGACGGCCGCCGCGCCAAGAACCACCTCCTGGAGGCCAACCTCCGTCTGGTGGTCTCGCTGGCCAAGCGCTACACCGGCCGCGGCATGCTCTTCCTGGACCTGATCCAGGAGGGCAACCTGGGTCTGATCCGCGCGGTCGAGAAGTTCGACTACACCAAGGGCTACAAGTTCTCCACGTACGCCACCTGGTGGATCCGTCAGGCGATCACCCGCGCCATGGCCGACCAGGCCCGCACCATCCGCATCCCGGTGCACATGGTCGAGGTCATCAACAAGCTCGCGCGCGTCCAGCGCCAGATGCTCCAGGACCTGGGCCGTGAGCCCACCCCGGAGGAGCTGGCCAAGGAGCTCGACATGACCCCCGAGAAGGTCATCGAGGTCCAGAAGTACGGCCGCGAGCCGATCTCCCTCCACACCCCCCTGGGTGAGGACGGCGACAGCGAGTTCGGTGACCTCATCGAGGACTCCGAGGCGGTCGTGCCGGCCGACGCGGTCAGCTTCACGCTCCTCCAGGAGCAGCTGCACTCCGTCCTCGACACGCTCTCCGAGCGTGAGGCGGGCGTGGTCTCCATGCGCTTCGGCCTCACCGACGGTCAGCCGAAGACCCTCGACGAGATCGGCAAGGTCTACGGCGTGACCCGTGAGCGGATCCGCCAGATCGAGTCGAAGACGATGTCGAAGCTGCGCCACCCGTCGCGCTCGCAGGTCCTGCGCGACTACCTCGACTGATCCTCGGATCCGTCCGGTCCGTCTGATCACCACGACGTACACGGCCGTGGACGAAGGGCCCGGTTCCCCGCTCGGGGGCCGGGCCCTTCGGCTGTTCGCGGGTGCAGGCGAGCCGTCCTTGACGGACGCTGGGTGAACGGATATCAGCGGAGAGTCAGGAGGCTCCATGCGTGGTCCCCTCACCCGAGCGTTGACGGGTGCCCTCGGTCTGATCGCGGCGGTGGCCGGACAGGTGGCCGGCGCCGCCCCGGCCGCCGCGGACAGGGTCGTGGTGGGCGGCAGCCCGGCCGCGATCGCCGACGCCCCCTGGGCGGTGGCGCTGTCCAGCCGTGACCGGTTCGGAGGTACGCGTGCGGGCCAGTTCTGCGGCGGAGTCGTCGTGGCGCCCACCAAGGTCCTCACCGCGGCGCACTGCCTGGGCCGCGAGGTCCTCGGCGGCGCCCCCTGGCAGCTGCGGGACTTCTCGGTGATCGCGGGGCGGGCCGAGCTGCTCGGGCAGGGCGGACAGGAGGTGCGGGTCGCGAGCACCTGGGTGAACCCCTACTACGACCCGTCGACCAACTCGGGAGACCTCGCGGTGCTCACCCTCGCCGAGGCCCTGCCCCCGTCCTACGTGATCAGGACGCCGGCGCCGGGGGACGAGGCGGAGAGCCCGGGCACGCCGGCCCAGGTGTACGGCTGGGGCGACACCACCGGGAACGGCGGCTACGCCTCCTCGCTCCGCTCGGCGCCCGTGCAGGTGCTGCCGGACGCGGCCTGCGAGCGGGCGTACCCGGGCGGCTTCGGGGGCGTCTCGTACCGCCGGACGACCATGCTGTGCGCCGGTGACCCCGCGGGCGGCCGGGACGCCTGCCAGGGCGACAGCGGCGGCCCGCTGGTGGCGCGGGGCGTGCTGGTGGGCCTGGTGTCCTGGGGCAGCGGCTGCGGGCAGGCCGAGAACCCCGGGGTCTACACGCGGGTGTCCGCGGTCCTGCCCGAGCGCTTCTGAAGGGCCGCGGGGCCCCTTCCCGGGGCCCCGCAGGCACGAGAACGGGCGGTCATCCCCTGGTCGAGGGGATGACCGCCCGTCGTCCGGCCGTCAGCGACCGGCCCTGAGCTCGTCGTGGTGGCGCGGCGTCAGTGCTCGTCGCCCACAGTGCGGGCCGGCACGTCGGTCAGCCGGTCCGTCTCATCCTGTATCTCAACGGCGATCTTCTTGAGTTCCGGCTCGAACTTGCGACCGTGGTGGGCGCAGAAGAGCAAGTCACCTCCGCTGGCCAGGACGACACGCAGGTAAGCCTGGGCGCCGCAGCGGTCGCAGCGGTCAGCGGCCGTCAGGGGGCTCGCGGGGGTCAGAACAGTAGTCACGTCGCCTCTTCTCTAGCTCGACGAGCTGTCGTACCAGGGTCAACATCCAACCAGGCCGGAAACGTTCCCGCTCGTGGCTTTTCCTTGAAACTTTTTCCCAAGGTGGCTGTCTGCTGCCGGTTGGCGGCGAATGAGCCGTATTGCGTCGCTCTACGGGTTTCGCATTGCTGTGGTGTGTGTCGGTCGTCCTCCCGGCGGGGTTGCCGGTTGTTCATGAGGACGTGCCCGGAGCCTAGATGGTTCATGCCTGGAAGGGAACGTGATGTTCGCGTCACCCCTTCGAGGGATCGAACATCCATACGAGTCTGGACTAGCATGAGGAAACCGGGAGGGTGGCGTTTCAACGGCCCTACCAGGCATCGGTACCCTCTGAGCGGTGAGCGACGCCGGTACTCACCCCATCGGGCAAGATTTCAAATTCAGCGAGGAGCGAACCGCGTGACCGCCGAAACGTCCGTGCCGTCCAGTGCGCTGCTGACCGCAGACCGTGACGGTTCCAACTACACCGCGCGGCACCTGCTCGTCCTCGAAGGGCTCGAAGCGGTCCGCAAGCGCCCCGGAATGTACATCGGGTCCACGGACAGCCGTGGCCTGATGCACTGCCTCTGGGAGATCATCGACAACTCGGTCGACGAGGCCCTGGGCGGCTACTGCGACCACATCGACGTCATCCTGCACGACGACGGCTCCGTCGAGGTGCGGGACAACGGCCGGGGCATCCCGGTCGACGTCGAGCCCAAGACCGGTCTGTCCGGTGTCGAGGTCGTCATGACCAAGCTGCACGCCGGCGGAAAGTTCGGCGGCGGCTCGTACGCCGCCTCCGGCGGTCTGCACGGTGTCGGTGCCTCCGTGGTCAACGCGCTCTCGGCCCGCCTCGACGTCGAGGTCGACCGGAACGGCGCCACGCACGCCATCAGCTTCCGGCGCGGCGTCCCCGGCATCTTCACCGAGCAGGGTCCGGACAGCCCCTTCGACCCGTCGAGCGGACTGGTCAAGGGCAAGCGGGTGCCCAAGACCCGCACCGGCACCCGTGTGCGCTACTGGGCCGACCGCCAGATCTTCCTCAAGGACGCCAAGCTCGCCCTGGAGACGCTGCACCAACGCGCCCGCCAGACGGCCTTCCTCGTGCCCGGCCTCACCATCGTCGTCCGCGACCAGCGGGACCTGGAGGGGATCGGCAAGAGCGAGGAGGTCTTCCGCTTCGACGGCGGCATCAGCGAGTTCTGCGAGTACCTCGCGCAGGACAAGGCCGTCTGCGACGTGCTGCGCCTCACCGGGCAGGGCACCTTCAAGGAGACCGTGCCGGTCCTCGACGACCGTGGCCACATGACCCCCACCGAGGTCACCCGCGAGCTCGGCGTGGACGTGGCCCTGCGCTGGGGCACCGGCTACGACGCCACCGTCCGGTCCTTCGTGAACATCATCGCCACCCCCAAGGGCGGCACCCACGTCTCCGGCTTCGAGCAGGCCATCACGAAGACCGTGAACGAGGTGCTGCGCTCGGCCAAGCTGCTGCGCGTCGCCGAGGACGACATCGTCAAGGACGACGCCTTGGAGGGCCTGACTGCGGTCGTCACGGTCCGTCTCGCCGAGCCGCAGTTCGAGGGCCAGACCAAGGAGGTCCTGGGCACCTCGGCCGCCCGCCGCATCGTGGCCACCGTGGTCGCCCGCGAGCTCAAGGCGTTCCTGACCTCCACCAAGCGGGACGCCAAGGCCCAGGCCCGGGCCGTCCTGGAGAAGGCCGTCGCCGCGGCCCGTACCCGGATCGCCGCCCGCCAGCACAAGGACGCGCAGCGCCGGAAGACCGCGCTGGAGACCTCGTCCCTGCCGGCCAAGCTGGCCGACTGCCGCAGCGACGACGTCGAGCGCAGCGAGCTCTTCATCGTCGAGGGGGACTCCGCGCTCGGCACCGCCAAGCTCGCCCGGAACAGCGAGTTCCAGGCGCTGCTGCCGATCCGGGGCAAGATCCTCAACGTCCAGAAGTCGTCCGTCTCGGACATGCTGAAGAACGCCGAGTGCGGCGCGATCATCCAGGTCATAGGAGCGGGCTCCGGCCGCACCTTCGACATCGACGCGGCCCGCTACGGCAAGGTCATCATGATGACCGACGCCGATGTCGACGGCTCCCACATCCGGACGCTGCTGCTGACGCTCTTCCAGCGGTACATGCGCCCGATGGTCGAGGCCGGCCGGGTCTTCGCCGCGGTGCCCCCGCTGCACCGGATCGAGCTGGTCCAGCCCAAGAAGGGCCAGGACAAGTACGTGTACACGTACTCCGACAACGAGCTCCGGCAGACGCTCCTGGAGTTCCAGCGCAAGGGCGTCCGCTACAAGGACTCCATCCAGCGCTACAAGGGCCTCGGCGAGATGGACGCCGACCAGCTCGCGGAGACCACGATGGACCCGCGCCACCGCACCCTGCGCCGGATCAACATCGGCCACCTGGACGCGGCCGAGCAGGTCTTCGACCTGCTGATGGGGAACGACGTGGCGCCCCGCAAGGAGTTCATCACCAGCTCGGCGGCGACGCTCGACCGCTCGCGCATCGACGCCTGAGCCCCGGTACCGCTCCGTTCCGGACGGCCCGGTCCCCGCACCGCGGGGGCCGGGCCGTCCGGCGTTCCTCCGCGCGTCGGCGTCCCTGCGCATACGCGCGTCGGCGTCCCTACGCGTACGCGCGTCGGCGTCCCTACGCATATCGGCCCGGCCCGGTCAGTCGCCCGGCCGGTGAGTCACCTGATGGGGTGAAGACCGGAGGGAGAAGAGTCCGGGATCTGCCCGCTCTGTCCATCCTTGGGCACGCGGCCGAAACGGTTCGCTGACAAGGAGAGTTGACCGGTGGAGCAGCTGGACGAGCAGGAGCGCGCGCGGGCGTGGGACGACGGGCCGGGCGGGAACCCGTCGGAGCCACCGCGGCAGCGGTACGACGAGCCCGCGAACCCGCTGCCCTCGGCGGCCGCGGTCTACCTGGAGGTCCAGCGCAGCCCCGCCTTCCAGGAGGTACGGCGCCGGTACCGCCGGTTCGTCCTCCCCGCGACCCTCGCCTTCCTCGCCTGGTACCTCGCCTATGTGGTCGCCGCCACCGCCGCCCCCGGGCTGATGGCCCGCCCGGTGGCCGGTTCGGTCAACGTCGCGATGCTCGCGGGCCTCGGCCAGTTCCTCACCACCTTCCTGCTCACCTGGGCCTACGCCCGTCACGCGCGGCTGCGCCGGGACCGGGCCGCGCTCGAACTGCGCTGGGACACCCAGGAGATGACGAGGGGAGCCGAGCGGTGACCGGAGACCACCAGACACTCGCCCTGCTGCTCTTCAGCGCCTTCGTCGCCGTGACCCTGGGCATCACCACCTGGGTGAGCCGCAACCGGCGCGGTTCGGCCGAGGAGTTCTACGCCGGAGGCCGGCTCTTCTCGCCGATGGAGAACGGATTCGCCATCGCCGGCGACTACATGTCCGCCGCCTCCTTCCTCGGCATCTCGGGCCTGATCGCGCTCTACGGCTACGACGGCATGCTCTACTCGGTCGGCTTCCTCGTCGCCTGGCTCGTGGTGCTCTTCCTCGTCGCCGAACTCGTCCGCAACTGCGGCCGGTTCACCCTCGCCGACGTGGTCGCCGCGCGGATGGCCGAACGACCCGTGCGCATCGCCGCCGGCACCTCCTCGGTCGCCGTGTCCGTGCTCTACCTGATCGCCCAGATGGTGGGCGCCGGCAGCCTGGTGGCGCTCCTGCTCGGCGGCACCGGCGAGGCGGCGCGCACCTGGACGGTCGTCGGCGTCGGCGCGCTGATGGTGGTCTACGTGTCGCTCGGCGGGATGCGGGCCACCACCTGGATCCAGATCGTCAAGGCCGTGCTGCTGATGGCGGGCACGGTCACGCTCACCGTCCTCGTCCTCGTCCGCTTCCACGGCGACGTGAACGGCCTGCTCGCCGGCGCCGCCGAGCGCAGCGGCCACGGCACCGCCTTCCTCGGCCCCGGACTGCGGTACGGCGGCGACTGGACCGCCCGGCTGGACTTCATCAGCCTCGGCCTCGCGCTCGTCCTCGGCACCGCGGGACTGCCCCACATCCTGTCCCGGTTCTACACGGTGCCCACCGCGCGGGCCGCCCGCCGCTCGGTCGTCTGGGCCATCGGCCTGATCGGCGGCTTCTACCTGATGACGATCGTCCTCGGCTTCGGCGCCGCCGCGATCATCGGCTCCGCCGAGGTCCGCGCCTCCAACGCCTCCGGGAACACCGCCGTCCCGCTGCTGGCGCTCGACCTCGGCGGGGGAGCGGGTTCCACCGGCGGCACGGTGCTCTTCGCGATCGTCGCGGCCGTCGCCTTCGCGACCATCCTCGCCGTCGTCGCGGGGATCACCCTGGCCTCCTCCGCCTCCGTCGCCCACGACCTGTACGCCTCGCTGCGGCGGCCCGGCGGGAAGCCGTACAGCGAGGTCGCGGTGGCGCGGATCGCGGCCGCCGTGATCGGCGCCGCCGCGATCGGGCTCGGACTGCTCGCCCAGGACCTCAACGTGGCCTTCCTCGTCGGCCTCGCCTTCGCGGTCGCCGCCTCGGCCAACCTCCCGGTGCTGCTCTACTCGCTCTTCTGGCGCCGCTTCACCACCAGGGGCGCGGTCTGGTCCGTGTACGGCGGGCTCGTCCCCGCCGTCCTGCTGGTGCTGCTCTCGCCGGTCGTCTCCGGCAGCCCCGACGCGCTCTTCCCCGGCGTCGACTTCCACGTCTTCCCGCTCCAGAACCCGGGGGTGGTCTCCATCCCGCTCGGCTTCCTGGCCGGCTGGCTGGGGACGGTGACCTCGCCCGAGCCGCCCGACGAGGCGCGGCACGCGGAGACCGAGGTGCGCTCGCTCACGGGCGCGGGGGCGGCCTGACGCGAGCGTCGCCACGGCCCTCAGGGGGACGAGACCCAGGTGTAGCGGTGCTCGGGGCGGCCGGTCTCGCCGTACCGCAGGGAGAGCCGTACCCGCCCGGTGCGTTCGAGGAGCTTGAGGTAGCGCTGGGCGGTCTGGCGGCTGACGCCGGTCCGCTCGGCCAGCTCCTGGGTGGAGAGCGGCCCACCGGCTGCCAGCAGCGCCTGGCGCACCAGCTCGGCCGTCGTCGGGGAGTGCCCCTTGGGCAGGTCGGGGGTGACGGCGCCGGCCGCCAGGGTGCCGAAGATCCGGTCGACCTCGGCCTGTTCCGCCTCGCCGCCGTTCTCCAGGGTGCGGCGGAGCGTCGCGTACGCCTCCAGTTTGGAGCGCAGCCCGGCGAAGTCGAACGGCTTCACGAGGTACTGGAGGGCGCCGTGCCGCATCGCCGCCTGGACGGTCGCCACGTCCCGGGCCGCGGTCACCATGATCACGTCGCACTGGTGGCCGCGGGCGCGCAGCTCACGGATGGCGGCGAGGCCGTTCTCGTCGGGCAGGTAGTGGTCGAGGAGGACGAGGTCCACCGGCCGTCCGTCGAGGACGGCCAGGGCCTCCGCGGTCGAGTGGGCGGTGCCCGCGACCCGGAAGCCGGGCAGTTTGGTCACGTACGCGGCGTTCACCCGCGCCACGCGGAGGTCGTCGTCGACGACGAGCACGTCGATCACCGGGACCGCTCCTCTGCCGTGGTGCGGTCCGCCGTGCCGCGCGGCGCGGGAGGCCCGGGCGGGGCGGACGAGGTGGGTGCGGGCCGAGTGGGGTCGGTCGAGGCCGGCGCGGGGCGCAGGGCCTGTGTGGGGTCGGTGGGGGCGGACGAGGTGTGCGGGGGGCGTGCGGGGTCGGTCGGGGAGGGCGTGGGGTCGGTCGGTACGGCGGGCGGGGGCGGTTCCGCCAGGGCGTCCGGGAGGACCACGGCGAACTCCGCGCCCCCGGCCGGGCCCGCCGCCACGCGCGCGGTGCCGCCGCGCCGCTCGGCGAGCCGCCGGACCAGCGCCAGGCCGAGGCCGCGCCTGCCGTGGGAGGGCGCTTCCTTCGTCGTCCACCCCTCGGTGAAGATCAGCTCCCGGCGCTCCTCGGGGACGCCGGGACCGCTGTCGGCGACCCGCAGGACCACCGTCCGGCCCTCGGCGCGCAGCGCGACCTCGACCCGGGCGTCCGGAGTGCCCGCGGCGGCGTCGAGGGCGTTGTCGACGAGGTTGCCGACGACGGTGACCAGTTCGCGCGGGTCCACCAGCCGGTCGGGGAGCAGCGAGTCGGGGGCGAGGCGCAGCGAGACGCCCCGCTCGGCGGCGACGGTCCCCTTGCCGACCAGGAGAGCGGCGAGCAGCGGGTCGTGGACCTTCTCGGTCACCTGCTCGGCGGTGGCCCGGTGCACCCCGACGACCTCGGTGACGAATTCGGCCGCCTCCTCGTACAGCTCCAGCTCCAGGAGACCGAGCAGCGTGTGGAGGCGGTTGGCGTGCTCGTGGTCCTGGGCGCGCAGGGCGTCGATCAGGCCCCGGGTGGAGTCCAGCTCGCGGCCGAGCCGCTCCAGCTCCGTCCGGTCGCGCAGCGTGGCCACGGCGCCCCCGTCGTCGGTCGGCATCCGGTTGGCGATCAGCACCCGGTTCCCCTGGACGGTGACCAGATCGGTTCCGGCCACCCGGCCGGTCAGCACGTCCGCCGTCCTGCCGGGCCCGAGGAGCGCGTCGAGCGGGCGCCCGGCGGCCTCGGGGCCCAGGCCGAGCAGGCGCTGCGCCTCGTCGTTGAGGAGCCGTACGGAACCCTTGCGGTCCAGGGCCACCACGCCCTCGCGGATGCCATGCAGCATCGCCTCGCGCTCGGCGAGCAGTGCCGAGATGTCGGAGAAGGCCAGGTCGCGGGTCTGCCGCTGGATCCGCCGGGAGATCAGGTACGCCGCGAGCGCGCCGGCCGCGAGCGCGCCGCCCGCGTAGGCCAGGAGACCGGGGATCGCGGAGAGGAGGCGGTCGCGGACGCTGTCGTACTCGATGCCGACGGAGACCGCGCCGACGATTCCGCCGTCGGCGTTCCGCAGCGGGGCCTTGCCGCGCGCCGAGCGGCCGAGGGTGCCGCTGTCGATCTCCATCACCTCGCGGCCCGCCAGGGCCTCGCTCGGGTCGGTGGAGACGGTCCGGCCGATCTGGACGGGGTCGGGGTGCGACCAGCGCACTCCGCGCGTGTCCATGACGACCACGTACTCGGCGCCGGTCGCCGCCCGGACCCGTTCCGCCTCGCGCTGGACCGGTCCCGTCGCCGACGGCGGCCCTCCGGCCAGGTCAGCGGCCGTACGGGTGGAGGCCATGGTCTCCGCGACGGCCAGCGCCCGCCGCATGGCCTGGTCGTCGAGCTGGGCGCTCAGCGGGGCCAGGAAGAACCCGGTGGCCAGCACGGTGACGCCGGTGGCCACGGCCAGCTGCATCAGCAGGACCTGGGAGAACACCCGCCGAGGCCACCCCAGCCGACGCTGCCGGCGCCCGTCCGGCCGCGCGGAGGGGGTCGATCCGGGGCTGCTCATGCCCGAAACGGTACGGGGGCGACGCGCGCGACCGGAAATGCGGCGGGTGCACGCGCGCGCGTGGGGCAGGTGCGGTGGCGCGGGCTGCCTATCCTGGTGGGCGGTCCGGGCGGACCGTCGGGTGGGTCGCGGTCCGGGCGGCTCGGACGGGCCGCCGGGTGGCTCGCGGTCCGGGCGGCCGTGCCCGCCCCCGGGGCCGTCGTCCGTGGTCGTACCAGCGAAAGGCCTGCTTCTTGAGCGCGCAGCAGATCCCCGTCGTCGTCCTCGCCGGGTTTCTCGGGGCGGGGAAGACGACGCTCCTCAACCACCTGCTGCGCAGTGCCCGGGGGACCCGGATCGGGGTCATGGTCAACGACTTCGGGGACATCGGGATCGACGCGATGACCGTCGCGGGCCAGGTCGGTTCGACGGTCTCCCTCGGCAACGGGTGCCTGTGCTGCGCCGTGGACGTGAGCGAGCTGGACGAGTACCTGGAGGTCCTGACCCGGCCGGAGCTTCGCCTCGACGTGATCGTGATCGAGGCCAGCGGTCTCGCCGAGCCGCAGGAACTGGTCCGCATGGTGCTCGCCAGCGAGAACCGGCGGATCGTCTACGGGGGTCTCGTCGAGGTGGTCGACGCCGCCGAGTTCGGTGTCACCCGGCTGCGGCACCCCGAGACCGACCGGCACCTAGCCCTCGCCGACCTCGTCGTCGTCAACAAGGCCGACCGGGTGCCCGAGGCGGAGCTGCGGGCCGTCCGGGAGACCGTCGCCGGGCTCGCGGGCCGCGCCGCGGTGGTCGAGGCGGACCACGGCCGGATCGATCCCGAGCTGCTCTTCGACCGGGTCGTACCTGAGGGCGAGATCGCCGGCCAGATGTCGATCGAGGACATCCTCTACGCCGACGAGGACGGGCACGCGCACGCGCACGCCGCCTACGACACCGTCTCCCTGGCCACCGCGGTGCCCCTGCACCCGCGCCGGCTCATGGCCTTCCTCGACTCCCGCCCCGAGGGTCTGTACCGGCTCAAGGGCTTCGTGGACCTCGGCGCCGCCGACCCCGACCACCGGTACGCGGTGCACGCGGTCGGCCGCTTCCTGCGCTTCCGCCCGGAGCCCTGGCCGGCCGGGGAGGAGCGCCTCACCCAGCTCGTCCTGATCGGCTCCGGCGTCGACGCGGCCGGCCTGCGCAAGGAACTCGCCGCCTGCGAGGTCGGCGGTCCCGAGGACGCTCCGGACGAGCACAGCATGTGGGGCCTGCTCCGGTACGTGCCGCAGCCGGAGGAGCCCGAGGCGTAGGGCCGGTGGTTCAGGCCGGTACGCCCGCCGGTGCCAGACCGACGGCCATCAGGTAGGCGTCGAAGGAGGCGTCGGCGCGGTGGCCGGCCCAGCCGACGTACCCGTCCGGGCGGATCAGGAGGACACCCGTGCCGTACGGTCCGCCGGCCGGGATCCGGGCGGCGCGGACCCGCTCGGGCAGGACCGCCGGCGGTTCGGCGGTCCCGGCCGTGAGCAGGGTGAAGTGCGGGCCGCGGAAGAGGTCGAAGAGCCGGTCCTCGCCGTACCGGCCGTCCGGAGCGCGGTCGCCGGCGCGCACGGCGTCCTCGGGGGTCTCCGGGCGGGTGTCCACCGCGAGGTCCGAGTCCCGGTAGCCGAGGCCGAGCTGCCGGACCTCCCCGCCCCGCTGGACGGCCGCGCCGTCCGCGCTCGCCCGGTGCAGGCGGGTGCTGAGCCCCAGGACGTCCGCCGCCACCGGGCGCCGCTCGGCCTCGTAGGTGTCGAGGAGCGCGGCCGGAGCCCCGTGGAGCAGGACCTGGGCGAGCTTCCAGCCGAGGTTGTACGCGTCCTGGACGCCGGTGTTGAGGCCCTGGCCGCCGGCGGGGGAGTGGACGTGGGCCGCGTCGCCCGCGAGGAAGACCCGGCCCTCCCGGAACCGGTCCGCCAGCGCGGCCCGGACGCGGTGGTCCGAGGCCCAGGGCACGTCGGTGATCGCGTCCCCGGTCAGCGGGGTCCGGGCGGCGAGCAGGGCGCGGACGCCGTCCGGGGTCGTGTCCACCGCGGCCGACTCGTCCTCGAAGGTGGCGGCCAGCTGGAACAGGCCGTCGTCGCCCGGCAGCGGGCAGAGCGCCACCCCGCCGTCCGCCGCGCGCCAGACGTGCCAGTGGTCGCGGTCGGCGACCGTCCCGGGGGCGATCCGCACGTCGGCGACGAGCATCGGGCGCGGGTCCACGGTCTCGCCGGCCATGCCGATGCCGAGCGCCCGGCGGACGGTGGAGCGGCCCCCGTCGGCGCCGACCAGATAGCCCGCCCGGACCGTCTCGCCGGTGTTCAGCCGCACCTCCACGTGCTCGGCGTCCCGGCGGAAGCCGGTGAGGGCGGCTCCGAACCGGACGCCGCCGCCCAGGGCCGTCAGACGCTCGTACAGGAGCTCCTGGGTGCGGGACTGGGGGATCAGCAGGGTGTCGGCGTACGGCACCTGCTCGGTCGGCTCGGAGCGCTCGATCATGTCCCACTCGCCGCGCCGCTCGGTGCCCTCCCAGGCGAGCATCCGCGGGTACGGGCCGCCCGCCGCGAGGACCCCGGGGAGCACCCCGAGGTCGTCCAGGACCTCCTGGCTCCGCGGCTGGAGGCCCTTGCCGCGCGAGCCGGGGAAGAGTCCGTCGGCCCGCTCCAGGAGGAGAGCGCGGACGCCCCGGCGGGCGAGGTCGAGGGCGAGCACGAGCCCCGTCGGGCCCGCCCCGCAGATGACGACGTCCGTGTCCCGGTGTGCGGCAGTCGCGGGCGTGGGCGTGGACATGAGTGACCGCCTCCAGTCCTTAACGTTGTTAAATGACGGCCCCCTCAGCATCTCCTTAACGACGTTAAGGAGTCAAGGGGATACCGTGACGGGGTGGCGACCAAGAAGACGACCAAGCTGGAGCCGGGCCAGGTGGCGGAGACCGCCCTGCGGCTGCTGAACGAGCGCGGCCTGGAAGGGCTCACGCTCCGCGCCATCGCCCAGGAACTGCACGTCCAGGCCCCCGCCCTGTACTGGCACTTCAAGAACAAGCAGGCCCTGCTCGACGAGATGGCGACCGTCATGTACCGGCGGATGGTCGCCGAGCCGGAGGCCCGCCCGGCCGCCGGGGGCGGCTGGCAGGAGCTGATGCTCACCGCCAACCGGGGCCTGCGGGCCGGGCTGCTCCGCTACCGCGACGGCGCCAAGGTCTACAGCGGCGCCCGGTTCACCGGCACCGACCACGCCCAGGACATGGAGCGCCAGCTCGGCGCCCTCGTGGACGCCGGGTTCACGCTGCGCGAGGCGGTGCGGGCCAGCACCACGGCGTACATGTACACGCTCGGCTTCGTCACCGAGGAGCAGGGCACCGAGCCGCTCCCCGGCGAGCGCCGAGAGGGCTTCGACATCGAGGAGCGCGCCCGGCGCCTCGCCGCGTACCCCCTCGCGGCGGAGGCGGGCGAGGAGCTCTTCGCCGGCTACGACGAGCGGTTCGAGGAGGGGCTGCGGCTGATCGTCGCCGGGATCGAGACGGTGTACGCCCCCGCCGCACGGCCCTGACGGACCCTCCGCGCATGACGAAGCCCCCGCTCCGGGAGGGAGCGGGGGCTTTCGTCGTACCGGACCGGGGGTTGCGCTCGACGGCCCCGGGAGACGGCCTGCGGGGCGGCCCGAGGGCCCGCAAGGCCCCCGGGCGGTCCCGTGGGCGCCCGAAGGGCCGCGGGACCGCGTGCGGGCCGGCTAGCGGGCCGGGCCCGCCACCACGTCCACCGGCTTCGGCAGCGGGGTGCCCGAGCCGTCGCGGCGCGGGTCCGGCTCCGGAAGCTCGACCGGAAGGCCGTTCTTCTGCGCGGCACGGGCCGGCAGGGTGCCCGCCCAGGCCAGGAGCAGCACGTCCTCGCCCTTCAGGAAGCGCTGGCAGCGCACGCCGCCGGTGGCCCGGCCCTTGCGCGGGTACTGGTCGAACGGGGTCAGCTTCGCCGAGGTCGCCGCCGAGCCGTCCAGGGTGCCGGTCGAGCCCGCCACCGTGAACACGGCCGCGTCGGCCGCCGGGTCCACCGCGGCGAAGGACAGCACCTCCGCGCCGACCGCCAGCTTGATGCCCGCCATGCCGCCGGCCGGCCGGCCCTGCGGCCGCACCTGGGAGGCGGGGTAGCGCAGCAGCTGCGCGTCGGAGGTGATGAAGACCAGGTCCTCCTCGCCCGTCCGCAGCTCGGTCGCGCCGACGATCCGGTCGCCGTCCTTGAGCGTGATGACCTCCAGCTCGTCCTTGTTCGCCGGATAGTCCGGCACCACGCGCTTGACGACGCCCTGGAGCGTGCCGAGCGCCAGGCCGGGGGAGGACTCGTCCAGGGTGGTCAGGCAGACCACCGTCTCGTCCGCCTCCAGGGAGAGGAACTCGCTCAGCGGCGCCCCGCCCGCCAGGTTCGGCGCGGCGGCCGTGTCGGGCAGCTGGGGCAGGTCGATGACGGCGATCCGGAGCAGCCGGCCCGCGGAGGTCACCGCGCCCACGTCGCCGCGCTGGGTGGCGGCCACCGACGAGACGATCGCGTCGTGCTTGGTCCGCTTGGCGTCCGCCTCGACCGGAGGCAGCTCCGCCGAGACCGTCCTGGCCAGCAGGCCGGTCGTGGAGAGCAGCACCCGGCACGGGTCGTCGGCGACCTCCAGCGGGACGGCCGAGACGGGCGCGCCCGCCGACTCCAGGAGGACCGTGCGCCGGTCGGTGGCGAACTTCTTCGCGACCGCGGCCAGCTCGGCGGAGACCAGCTTGCGCAGCTCGGAGTCGGAATCCAGGATCCCGGTCAGCTCGTCGATCTCGCCGGTCAGCCGGTCGCGCTCGGTCTCCAGCTCCAGGCGGTCGAACCGGGTGAGCCGGCGCAGCGGGGTGTCCAGGATGTACTGGGTCTGGACCTCGCTCAGCGAGAAGCGCTCCATCAGGCGCTCCTTCGCCTGCGCCGAGTTCTCGCTCTCCCGGATGAGCCGGATGACCTCGTCGATGTCGAGGAGCGCGACGAGCAGGCCCTCGACCAGGTGCAGCCGGTCCCGCTTCTTGCCGCGGCGGTACTCGGAGCGGCGGCGGACGACCTCGAAGCGGTGGTCGAGGTAGACCTCCAGCAGCTCCTTGAGGCCGAGGGTGAGCGGCTGGCCGTCCACCAGGGCCACGTTGTTGATGCCGAAGGACTCCTCCATCGGCGTCAGCTTGTAGAGCTGCTCCAAGACGGCCTCGGGCACGAAGCCGTTCTTGATCTCGATGACCAGGCGGAGCCCGTGGGCGCGGTCGGTGAGGTCCTTGACGTCGGCGATGCCCTGGAGCTTCTTGGAGCCGACCAGGTCCTTGATCTTGGAGATGACCTTCTCGGGGCCGACCGTGAAGGGCAGTTCGGTGACGACGATGCCCTTGCGGCGGGCGGTCACCGTCTCCACCGAGGTGGTGGCGCGGATCTTGAAGGTGCCGCGGCCCGTCTCGTACGCGTCCCGGATGCCGTTCAGGCCGACGATCCGGCCGCCGGTCGGCAGGTCGGGGCCGGGGACGAAGCGCATCAGCGCGTCCAGGTCCGCGTTCGGGTAGCGGATCAGGTGGCGGGCGGCCGCGACGACCTCGCCGAGGTTGTGCGGGGGCATGTTGGTCGCCATGCCGACCGCGATGCCCGAGGCGCCGTTCACCAGCAGGTTCGGGTACGCGGCGGGGAGCGCGACCGGCTCCCGCTCCTGGCCGTCGTAGTTGGGCGCGAAGTCGACCGTGTCCTCGTCGATGGAATCGGTCATCAGCAGGGCGGCCGGGGCCATCCGCGACTCGGTGTACCGCATCGCGGCGGGCGGGTCGTCATTGCCCAGCGAGCCGAAGTTGCCGTGGCCGTCGACCAGCGGCACGCGCATGGAGAAGGGCTGCGCCATGCGCACCATGGCGTCGTAGATCGAGGCGTCGCCGTGCGGGTGCAGCTTGCCCATCACCTCGCCGACCACGCGGGCGCACTTGACGAAGCCGCGGTCGGGGCGCAGGCCCATCTCGTTCATCTGGTAGACGATGCGCCGCTGGACGGGCTTCATGCCGTCGCGGGCGTCGGGCAGGGCGCGCGAGTAGATGACCGAGTAGGCGTACTCGAGGAAGGAGCCCTGCATCTCGTCGACGACGTCGATGTCGAGGATCCTCTCCTCGTACGCGTCGTCCGGCGGCGGTGTCTTCGTGCTGCGGCGGGCCATCGCGGCTGCGGCTCCTTCTCCGACAAAGCTTGATCTGACGCGGACCATTGTGGACCGTGCCACCGACAACGCGGACCGCGACCCGGACGAGGGACATCTCGGGGGTCCGGGAACTTCGCCAGGTGTCGGCGCGCTTGCATACAGTGGCAGCACTTTTCCAGATCGCGATCGAAGGGACGTACATGCCCATGGGTCACACGGCCACGGCCGAGGCCGGCTCCGGCGGCCTGACAGCGACCGAGCACCGGCTGGCGAACGGCCTGCGGGTGGTGCTCTCCGAGGACCACCTGACCCCGGTCGCCGCGGTCTGCCTCTGGTACGACGTCGGCTCGCGCCACGAGGTCGAGGGCCGCACGGGTCTCGCCCACCTCTTCGAGCACCTGATGTTCCAGGGCTCGCAGCAGGTGCACGGCAACGGGCACTTCGAGCTCGTGCAGGGCGCGGGCGGCTCGCTCAACGGCACGACCAGCTTCGAGCGCACCAACTACTTCGAGACCATGCCCACGCACCAGCTGGAGCTCGCGCTCTGGCTGGAGGCGGACCGGATGGGCTCGCTGCTCGCCGCCCTCGACGACGAGTCGATGGAGAACCAGCGGGACGTCGTGAAGAACGAGCGCCGCCAGCGGTACGACAACGTGCCGTACGGCACCGCCTTCGAGAAGCTCACCGCGCTCGCGTACCCCGAGGGCCACCCGTACCACCACACCCCCATCGGCTCGATGGAGGACCTGGACGCGGCGACCCTGGAGGACGCGCGGAACTTCTTCCGCACCTACTACGCGCCCAACAACGCGGTCCTGTCGGTGGTCGGCGACATCGACCCGGAGCAGACGCTCGCCTGGGTCGAGAAGTACTTCGGCTCCATCCCCGGGCACGACGGCAAGCCCGCCCCGCGCGACGGCGGCCTGCCGGAGGTCATCGGCGAGCAGCTGCGCGAGGTCGTCGTCGAGGACGTCCCGGCGCGGGCCCTGATGGCCGCCTACCGGCTGCCCGAGGACGGCACGCGCGCGTGCGACGCCGCCGACCTCGCCCTCACCGTGCTGGGCGGCGGCGAGTCCTCCCGCCTGCACAACCGGCTGGTCCGCCGGGACCGCACCGCCGTCGCCGCCGGCTTCGGCCTGCTCCGGCTCGCCGGCGCGCCCTCGCTCGGCTGGCTGGACGTCAAGACCTCCGGCGGCGTCGAGGTCCCCGCCATCGAGGCGGCCGTCGACGAGGAGCTGGCCCGCTTCGCCGCCGAGGGGCCCACCGCGGAGGAGATGGAGCGCGCCCAGGCCCAGCTGGAGCGCGAGTGGCTCGACCGGCTCGGCACGGTCGCCGGCCGCGCCGACGAACTGTGCCGCTTCGCGGTGCTGTTCGGCGACCCGCAGCTCGCGCTGACCGCCGTCGACCGCGTCCTCGGCATCACGGCCGACGAGGTGCGCGAGGTGGCCGCGGCCAGGCTCCGGCCCGACAACCGCGCGGTTCTCGTCTACGAGCCCAGCGAGCACGAGGCGAACGAGGCCGCCGACAGCGACGAGGAAGAGGGAGCGGACCAGTGACGGACACCGCCGAGCCCCTGACCAGCATGGATTTCCACCCGCAGCCGCAGGCCGGCGAGGCCAGGCCGTGGGCCTTCCCCGCCCCCGAGCGCGGCGCGCTCGACAACGGTCTCACCGTGCTCCGCTGCCACCGCCCCGGCCAGCAGGTCGTCGCCGTCGAGATCTTCGTCGACGCGCCGCTGGACGCCGAGCCGGAGGGCCTGGACGGGGTCGCCACCATCATGGCCCGCGCCCTCTCCGAGGGGACCGCCGAGCGCGGCGCCGAGGAGTTCGCGGCCGAACTGGAGCGCTGCGGCGCCACCCTGGACGCGCACGCGGACCACCCCGGCGTCCGGGTCTCCCTGGAGGTCCCGGTCTCCCGGCTCCCGAAGGCCCTCGGGCTCGTCGCCGAGGCGCTGACCGCCCCGGCCTTCGACCCGGACGAGGTCAAGCGCCTCGTGGCCAACCGGCTCGACGAGATCCCGCACGAGGCGGCCAATCCCGGCCGCCGCGCGGCCAAGCAGCTCTACAAGGAGCTCTTCCCGGCCACCACGCGGATGTCCCGGCCGCGCCAGGGCACCAAGGAGACGGTGGAGGCCATCGACGCCGCCGCCGTCCGCGCCTTCTACGACGGGCACGTGCGGCCCGCCGCCGCCACCGCGGTCGTCGTCGGCGACCTGACCGGCGTGGACCTGGACAAGGTCCTCGCCGAGACGCTCGGCGGCTGGACCGGCAAGCCGGCCGCGCCGCGCCCGATGCCGGCGATCACCGCCGACGACACCGGACGGGTCGTCATCGTCGACCGCCCCGGGGCGGTCCAGACCCAGCTGCTCATCGGCCGGATCGGACCGGACCGCCACGACGCCGTCTGGGCCGCGCAGGTCCTCGGCGTGTACTGCCTCGGCGGCACCCTGACGTCGCGTCTGGACGCGGTGCTGCGCGAGGAGAAGGGGTACACGTACGGCGTGCGCGCCTTCGGGCAGGTGCTCCGCTCGGACGGCGAGGGCCACGGCGCCTCGATGCTGGCCATCAGCGGCTCGGTCGACACCCCCAACACCGGCCCGGCCCTCGACGACCTGTGGAAGGTGCTCCGCACGCTCGCCGAGGGCGGTCTGACCGACGCCGAGCGGGACGTCGCCGTGCAGAACCTCGTGGGCGTGGCGCCGCTCAAGTACGAGACGGCCGCCTCGGTCGCGGCGACCCTCTCCGACCAGGTCGAGCAGCACCTGCCGGACGACTACCAGGCCCGGCTGTACGCCCGGCTCGCCGAAACGGGCACGGTCGAGGCCACGGCCGCGGTCGTCAGCGCCTTCCCGGTGGACCGCCTGGTGACGGTTCTGGTGGGCGACGCCGCCGAGATCGAGGAGTCCGTGCGGGCCCTCGGCATCGGTGAGGTGTCCGTGGTGAGCTGACGCCTCGTCGTCACGGCGGAGGTCTCCGATGCGATGAAGCGTCGGAGACCTCCGCTTTGTCCTGTATGGCGTCAACCGTGATCGTTTGGCCTGTGGCATGTCTTACAAATCAGCGAGACCGTTTGGTGATTGACATCCGCCGGGCCTAGCGTCGTCCCGGCTGTCCGACCGACGCACGCGCCGCACCCGCGGCACCGGGCAGCCATCGCCGAGTCCCCGTCAGGCGCGAGCCTGGGGAGCCGGGGACCCACACAGTCCCTGGGGTGAATCGGACGCCTTCGCCACGCGGAGGGGCCCGTAGGAGACCTTCCTGCTCCGAACCCGTCAGCTAACCCGGTAGGCGAGAAGGAAGGAAAGGAACCGTCTTGGCGTTCACCCGTGCCACCGGGAAGCATCGTGGTGCGAGCCGACTGGCTCGCCGCAGCGCCGGCATCGCCGGCGTGGCCGCCCTCGCCACCACCGGTGTCGTCGGCACCCTCGCCTCTCCGGCGCTCGCCGCCGACACGGACGACCGTTCCGCCGAGGACACCGGCCTCACCCGGGTGATCGCCGACGAGTCCATCGCCGACCAGCTCAGCGCCCAGGCCGCCGCCCAGGAGCTGGAGGTGGCCGAGGCCGACGCCCGCGCCAAGGCGCGCGCCGAGGCGAAGCGCCAGGCCGAGGCCCGCGCCCAGGAGATCCGCGAGGCCAAGGAGCGCGCCGCCCGTGAGGCCGAGCGCCGCCGGCTCGCCTCCTTCAACCTCCCGGTCGCCGGCTCGTACGTCTCCACCGGCTACAAGACCGGCGGCTCCCTCTGGTCCTCCGGCAGCCACTCCGGCGTCGACTTCCACGCCGCCTACGGCAGCTCGGTCGTCTCCGTCGGCTCCGGCACCGTCGTCGAGGCCGGCTGGGGTGGCGCGTACGGCAACAACATCGTGATCCGGATGAACGACGGCACCTACACCCAGTACGGCCACCTGGCGTCCATCGGTGTCTACGTCGGCCAGTCCGTCGAGCCCGGCCAGCAGATAGGCGTCTCGGGCTCGACCGGCAACTCGACCGGCCCGCACCTCCACTTCGAGGCCCGTGCCACCGCCGACTACGGCTCCGACCTCAACCCCGTCTCGTACCTCCGCGCCCGCGGCGTCAGCCTCTGACCCGTCACCCCGCGTCGAATCGGCCCCGGCTCCCACGAGCCGGGGCCTTTTCGTATCTCCTCGCCCGATACGACCGCTGCCGAGGAGCTCGAATTCCGAGGGGGCATCGGAATTTCCGGCGCGCTGCAATAGAGTCGCGTGAGAAGCGCAGCTCGAATTCGGTGCGCGCGGAGCGAAAGCGGAGGTCGGACATGCGGGTTCCCGCGCAATCGGTATGCACGGCGATCCGGGACGACATCGTCTCGGGGGTCTTCGGGCGCGGCAGCCGGCTCACCGAGGAGCAGCTCGCCCGCCGCTACGGCGTCTCCCGCGTCCCGGTCCGCGAGGCGCTGCGCACCCTGGAGTCCGAGGGCTTCGTGGTGAGCCGCCGGCACGCGGGCGCCCAGGTCGCCGAGCCCACCGAGCAGGAGGCCGCCGACCTGCTCGACGTACGGGCGCTGCTCGAACCGCTCGGCGCCGCACGGGCCGCCCAGCGGCGTACCGACGCCCACCTCAAGGTGCTGCGCGGTCTGGTCAGGCTGGGGCAGGAGCGGGCCCGCCGGGGGCAGGGCGAGGATCTGCGGGCGCTCGGCGGCTGGTTCCACGAGACGCTCGCGCAGGCGTCGGGGAGCCCGGCGCTCGCCGCCCTGCTCACCCAGCTGCGCCACAAGATCGCCTGGATGTACGTGGTGGACCAGCCGGACCGCCCCGTGGACGCCTGGGCCGAACACGGGGCGATCGTCGACGCCGTCGCGCGCGGGGACGCCGAGCGGGCCCGCGCGCTGACCGCCCTGCACGCCGAGCACACGCTCCCGCTGCACCGGCTGAAAAGGCCCGAGCGGGGCCGCGTGAGGGTTTCGCAACATGCCGTCAACACGGCGAGCGTCCGGAATTAACACGGGCGCCGTATACAAAGAATAGCGATTCTGTGGCGCTTTTCGTGCTGCCCGAAAACTGAATCGCCTCGACCTGGAATGCCGGGATTCCTCGCTCCCGGAAATGCCGGACGGCCGTGTCCGCCCGGGAATTCCGGGGACACGGCCGTCCGGGAGAAGAAGGATCGACCCGCTGGGTCAGACCGTCTCGGGAAGCTCCTCGAGACCCTCGGCGACGAGCTTGGCGAGGCGCTCCAGCGCGGCCTCGGCACCCTCGGCGTCCGAAGCGAGCACGATCTCCTCGCCGCCCTGCGCGCCCAGGCCGAGCACCGCGAGCATGGAGGCGGCGTTCACCGGGTTGCCGTCGGCCTTGGCGATGGTCACCGGGACACCGGAGGCCGTGGCGGCACGGACGAAGATGGAGGCGGGGCGGGCGTGCAGGCCCTCGGCCCAGCCGACGTTGACGCGGCGCTCAGCCATGGTGTTGCCCTTCAGGTCTTCTCAGCGGTTGTCTAGACCAGTCTCTCACGGTGTGCGGCGTGCTCCAGCCGACCGAGGTCCCGCATCCGTGCGACGTTCGGCCCTCCTACCTTGCACGGGGCGGCAGGGGTACGCGAGCCGTACACGCCCGGGGAGTGGGTGCGCGAACCGTGCCGGTGTCGGACCCCGGCCGTAGGCTTTGCCCCATGCGGAGCGCGTCGGAGCAGGCGGACGGGACGGGCGGTACGGGCGGGGCGGCGGGAGCGGGAGCGGGGGAGCGCCCGGCCCCGGGGCAGCACCCGGGCCCCGGGAAGCCCATGGTCCCGGGGGAGCCCGCGACGGCGGAGAAGCCCGAGGCGCCGGAGGGGCCCGCGACGGCGGAGAAGCCCGAGGCGCCGGAGGGGCCCGCGGCCCCGGGGCGGCCCGTGGGGTCGGGGGAGCACCCGGCGTCGGGGGAGCACGCCTACCCCGACCACTGGGAGGCCGACGTCGTGCTCCGCGACGGCGGCACCGCGCGCGTCCGGCCCATCACCGCCGACGACGCCGACCGGCTCGTCAGCTTCTACGAGCAGGTCTCGGACGAGTCGAAGTACTACCGCTTCTTCGCCCCCTACCCCCGGCTCTCCGCCAAGGACGTCCACCGCTTCACCCACCACGACTTCGTCGACCGGGTCGGCCTCGCCGCCACCGTCGGCGGCGAGTTCATCGCCACCGTCCGCTACGACCGGATCGACGCCCGGGGACTCCCCGCCTCGGAACCCGCCGACGAGGCCGAGGTCGCCTTCCTCGTCCAGGACGCCCACCAGGGCCGCGGCGTCGCCTCCGCCCTCCTCGAACACATCGCGGCCGTCGCCCGCGAGCGGGGCATCCGCCGCTTCGCCGCCGAGGTGCTTCCCGCCAACACCAAGATGATCAAGGTGTTCACGGACGCCGGCTACACCCAGAAACGCAGCTTCGAGGACGGCTCCGTCCGGCTCCACCTCGACCTGGAGCCCACCGACCGCTCCCTCGCCGTGCAGCGCGCCCGCGAGCAGCGCGCCGAGGCCCGCTCCGTCCAGCGGCTCCTCGCCCCCGGCTCGGTCGCCGTCGTCGGCTCCGGACGCACCCCCGGCGGCGTGGGCCGGACCGTGCTGCGGAACCTGCTGGGCGAGGGCTTCACCGGCCAGGTGTACGCGGTCAACCCCGCGCTCGACACCCCCGCGGCCGAGCTCGACGGCGTACCCGCCTTCCCCTCCGTCGCGGCCATCGGCGCCCCGGTGGACCTCGCGATCGTCGCCGTCCCCGCCGAGCGGGTCCCCGAGGTCGTCGCCGACTGCGGCGAGCACGGCGTGCGCGGCCTCGTCGTCCTCTCCGCCGGCTACGCCGAGAGCGGCACCGAGGGCAGGGAGCGGCAGCGGGCGCTGGTCCGGCAGGCCCGCTCGTACGGCATGCGGATCATCGGGCCCAACGCCTTCGGCATCATCAACACCGCCGACGACGTCCGGCTCAACGCCTCCCTCGCCCCCGAGATGCCCGCCACCGGCCGCATCGGCCTCTTCACCCAGTCCGGCGCCATCGGCATCGCCCTCCTCGCCGGACTGCACCGGCGCGGCGCCGGCCTCTCCTCCTTCATCTCCGCCGGCAACCGCGCGGACGTCTCCGGCAACGACTTCCTCCAGCACTGGTACGACGACCCGGCGACCGACGTCGTCCTCCTCTACCTGGAGTCGATCGGCAACCCGCGCAAGTTCACCCGGCTCGCCCGCCGCACCGCCGCCGTCAAGCCGGTCGTCGTCGTCAAGGGAGCCCGGCACAGCGGCAGCGCCCCGCCCGGCCACCGCGTCCCCGTCACCCGCATCCCGCACGCCACCGTCTCCGCGCTGCTCCGCCAGGCCGGCGTCATCCGCGTCGACACCGTCACCGAGCTCGTCGACGCCGGTCTCCTCCTCGCCGGACAGCCGCTGCCCGCGGGACCGCGCGTCGCGATCCTCGGCAACTCCGAGTCCCTCGGCCTCCTCACGTACGACGCCTGCCTCACCGAGGGGCTGCGGCCGCAGCGGCCCGTGGACCTGACGACCGCCGCCACCCCGGCCGACTTCCGGGACGCCCTCGGCGCGGCCCTCGCCGACGACTCCTGCGACGCGGTCGTCGTCACCGCGATCCCCTGGGTGGGCATCGAGGGCACCACCGAGGTGCTGGCCGCCTTCCTCCGCGAGGCCGTCGCCGGCGGCGGGGACACCGGCGCCGCCAAGCCGGTCGTCGTCGTCCATGTCGAGATGGGCGGCCTCGCCGAGGCCCTCTCCGCCGCCACCAGCACCCGCCCCGCCCCCGAGCGCCCCCGCCGCCCGGCCGCCGCCCCCACGCCCCAGGACGCGGAACTCCGGCGGAGCGACGCGGAGAGCACACAGGACACGCAGAGCATGCAGGGCACGCAGGGCACACAGAGCACGCAGGACCCCCAGCCCGGCACCCCCGGCGCGGGCAACCCCACCCCCGGCGCGGGCACCCCCGGCGCCCCCACCACCGGACCCACCGGCGCCCCCGTACGGAACATCCCCGCCTACCCCGCCGCCGAGCGCGCCGTCCGCGCGCTCGCCGAAGCCGTGCGGTACGGACAGTGGCGGCGGCAGGCCGCCGAGCCGGGACGCGTACCGGAGTACGACTCCATCGACGAGGCCGGCGCCGCCGCCCTCATCGACCGGGTGCTCGGCGAGCGGGGCGCCGGCCAGGAGTCCCGGGGCGTGACGCTCACCACCGACGAGGCCGGAGAACTGCTCGGCCGGTACGGCATCGCCCTCCGCCCCGCCCTCCCCGCCCCCGGGCCCGACGCCGCCGTCGCGGCCGCCGCCCGGCTCGGCTACCCGGTGGCGCTCAAGACCACCGCGCCCCATCTGCGCCACCGCCCCGACCTCGGCGGCGTCCGCCTCGACCTGGCGACCGAGCAGCAGCTGCGCACCGCCTACGCCGAGCTGACCGACGCCCTCGGCAAGCCCGAGGAGCTCCAGCCGGTCGTCCAGGCGATGGCGCCCCGGGGCGTGGACACCGTGGTGCGCGCCGCGATCGACCCGGCCGTCGGCGCCGTGCTCTCCTTCGGGCTCGCCGGGGCCGCCTCCGAACTCCTGGGCGACACGGCCCACCGTCTGGTTCCGGCCACCGACCGGGACGCCGCCGAGCTGGTCCGCTCCATCCGCACCGCCCCGCTCCTCTTCGGCTGGCGCGGCTCGGCCCCCGTCGACACCCCCGCCCTGGAGGAACTGCTGCTCAGGGTCTCCCGACTGGTCGACGACCACCCGGAGATCGTCTCCGTCGCCCTCGAACCGGCCGTGGTCGCCCCCACCGGCGTCTCCGTCCTCGGCGCCGTGGTCCGGCTCGCCCCGGCCGCGCCCACCACCGACCTCGGCCCGCGCCGCCTGCCCAGCTACTGAAGGGTCGGAGGGGGTCCGCAGCCCCGTAGGATGGAGTCCATGGCGAAGACCGGTACGACGACCCAGGGGCTGCGCGCGGCGATCGAGCGCAGCGGCTACTACCCGGCACTCGTGGCCGAGGCGGTGGAGGCCGCCGTCGGCGGCGAGGACGTCGCGTCGTACGTGGTCCACCAGGAGACCACCTTCGACGCCAACGAGGTCCGGCGCCACGTCACCGTCCTCGTGCTGACCCCGAGCCGCTTCATCGTCAGCCACACCGACGAGCAGGCCGCCGACAGCAGCTCCCCGAGCCCGTACGCCACCACGTCCACCGAGTCCGTGAAGCTCGACCGGATCTCGTCGGTCGTGGTCAGCCGGGTCGTCGCCAACCCGGAGTCGTACACCCCCGGCACCGTGCCCCGCGAGGTCGTCCTCACCATCGGCTGGGGCGCCGTCTCCCGGATCGACCTGGAGCCCGCCGCCTGCGGCGACCCGAACTGCGACGCCGACCACGGCTACACCGGCAACGCCACCGCCGACGACCTCAGCCTGCGGGTCAGCGAGGCCGGCGACGGCCCCGACACCGTCCGGCAGACCCTCACCTTCGCCCAGGCGCTCTCCGAGGCCACCGCCGCGACCGCCCCGACGGCCGGCCGCTGATGGCGCAGCCGACCTCCGTCGCCCACGGCTGGCCCGACGAGCCGGTCCCGCTCGCCCCGGAGACCGCCCCGGTCCCCGAGTACGGCTCCGGATCCCTCGCCGACCTGCTGCCCACCCTCGTCGCGGGCCAGGGCGTGCCCGGCTTCGACCCGCGGATCACCGAGCTGGCCCCCGCCGACCGCGTCTGCGTCTTCCTCGTGGACGGGCTCGGCTGGGAGCAGATCAAGGCCCACCCGGACGAGGCCCCCTACCTCACCTCGCTGCTCGGCTCCTCGCGCGGCGGCACCGGCCGGCCGATCACCGCCGGCTTCCCCGCCACCACCGCGACCTCGCTGGCCTCCGTCGGCACCGGCCGCGCCCCCGGCACCCACGGCCTCGGCGGCTACACCATCCGCAACCCGGAGACCGGCGAGCTGATGAACCAGCTCAAGTGGCGCCCCTGGACCCCGCCGAAGGCCTGGCAGCCGTACCCGACGGTCTTCCAGCTCGCCCACGAGGCCGGGATCCACACCGCGCAGGTGTCCTCGCCGATCTTCGAGCAGACCCCGCTCACCCAGATCGCGCTCAGCGGCGGGACCTTCCACGGCCGCCTCTCCGGCGACGAGCGCATGGACCTCGCCGCCGAGCAGCTGGCCGCCGGCGACCGCTCGCTGGTCTACACGTACTACAGCGAACTCGACGGCGCCGGGCACCGCTTCGGCCTCGACTCCGACGCCTGGCGCGGCCAGCTCATGCTGGTCGACCGCCTGGTCCAGCGGCTCGCCGAGCAACTGCCCGCCCACTCGGCGCTCTACGTCACCGCCGACCACGGCATGGTCGACGTCCCCTTCGACGAGGAGCACCGCATCGACGTCGACGAGGACTGGGAGCTGCGCGCCGGCGTCGCCCTCCTCGGCGGCGAGGGGCGCGCCCGGCACGTCTACGCCGTCCCCGGCGCCGAGGCCGACGTCCTCACCTGCTGGCGCGAGGTCCTCGGCGAGCAGTTCTGGGTGGCCGGCCGCGACGAGGCCATCGCCCTCGGCTGGTTCGGCGACACGGTGGACGAGCGGGTGTACGGCCGGATCGGCGACGTCGTCGCCGCCGCCCACGAGGACGTCGCCCTCGTCGCCTCCGTCGGCGAGCCGCTGGAGACCCGGATGGCCGGCATGCACGGGTCGATGACCCCCGCCGAGCAGTACGTGCCGCTCCTCGAAGTCCGTCCCTGACCCTCCCCGCCCCACCGTCCCGCACCCCGACCCGAAAGGTCCCCGACCCGTCATGCCCGAGCTGGTGTTCTTCTCCGGAACGATGGACTGCGGAAAGAGCACACTGGCTCTCCAGATCGCCCACAACCGTGACGCGCGCGGCCTCCAGGGCGTGATCTTCACCCGGGACGACCGGGCGGGCACCGGCAAGCTCTCCTCGCGGCTCGGCCTGGTGACCGAGGCCGTCGAGGCGCCGGAGGGCATGGACGTCTACGCGTATCTGGTCGACCAGCTCTCCCAGGGCGGCAAGGCCGACTACGTGATCGTCGACGAGGCGCAGTTCCTCGCCCCGGCCCAGATCGACCAGCTCGCGAGGATCGTCGACGACCTCGGGCTCGACGTGTACGCCTTCGGGATCACGACCGATTTCCGCACCAAGCTCTTCCCCGGCTCGCAGCGCCTGATCGAGCTCGCCGACCGGATCGAGCAGCTCCAGGTCGAGGCACTGTGCTGGTGCGGCGCCCGCGCCACCCACAACGCCAGGACGGTCGGCGGCCACATGGTCGTCGAGGGCGAGCAGGTCGTCGTCGGCGACGTGAACACCGCGGCGGAGGTCGTCGGGTACGAGGTGCTGTGCCGTCGCCACCACCGCCGCCGGATGACGAGCGCCAGCAGCCGGGCCGCCTCCCTGTCGCCGGACGTGCTGCCGGTCACGCCCGCCTGAGGCGGTCCACCGGGAGCGGACCCCAAGGCGGGTCGCGGCCCCTCCATGCGGTGACACCGGGTGTTCACCTCCAGGCCGCCGGGGCATCGCCGAGTGATCCACTTCGGGTCGCCCGAACCAGGAGTAATGGGTTCGTCCCGCCGTGCGATCGCCGCGGGTGAACGACGAGAGCCCCGTGCTCCCTGGAGGACCCGTGCCACCCCCCGCCACACCCGTGCCCGCACCCGACCGGGACGGGGCACGGGGCGGCCCCCGCCCGACGCGGAACCCGCTGCTGCTCGCCCCGGCCGGCGCCGGCCTGCTCACCGCGGCCGTCTTCGCGCTGGCGACCGCGCTCGCCCGCAGCCACCCGCTCGGCCCGTACACCCGGAACGTCGTCGACCTGGGCCAGCAGTACCTGCCGTACCACGCCTACTGGCGCGCCTTCCTGCTCGGCGACACCCACGGCGACGCCTACCTCAACTGGAACTCCGGCTTCGGCGCGAACTTCCTCGGCGACATCGGCACCTACCTGAGCAGCCCCTTCTCGCTGCTCGTCGTCCTCTTCCCGGCCGACCGGCCGGAACTGGCTCTGTACGTCATCACCGCGCTCAAGATCGCCGCGGCGGGGGCGGCGATGGCGGCCCTGCTCGTCCGGCTCCGGCCCGCCGGCCGCCCCGGCCCCTGGCCGCTCGCCGCCCTCCTCGGGGCCGCGTACGCGCTCTCCGGCTGGACCTTCAACCACGGCGCCTCCGTGCCCATGTGGCTGGACGGGCTCATCGCCTTCCCGCTGCTCTGCCTGGTCGCGGAGTGGGCCAGGACCGGACGCCGCCCCGTCCTCGGCCCGCTGGTCGTCGCCGTCGCCTGGATCGCCAACTTCTACACCGCCTACATGGCGACCCTCGGCGCGGCGCTCTTCCTCGCCGTCCGGCTGTTCACCGTGGACCCGGAGGGGCCCCCGCGCCGGTGGCCCGGCACCCTGCTCCGCGCCGCGTGGACCGTCGGCGTCGGCATCGGGCTCGCCGCCCCGCTCGTCCTCGTCGTCTTCCGGGGCACGAAGTACGCCGACCCGACCCCCGAGACCGTCTTCGCGCCCGCCTCCTGGGGCGAACTGCTCGGCCGCCTCCTGCCGGCCACCGCCAACGTGGACACGCCGGCCCTCTTCATCGGCACCCCCGCCCTCCTCCTCGCCCTCACCCTGCCCTTCAACCGGGCCGTCGCCCCCCGCGTCCGGCTCGGCTGGTCGGCGCTGATCGTCCTGGTGACGCTCTCCCTCCAGTGGGGGCCCACCCACCTGCTCTGGCACGCGGGCGCCTCGCCCAACGGCAACCCCTACCGCCAGACCTTCGTCCTGTGCGGCCTGCTCCTCGTCGCGGCCTGGCTCTCCGCCGCCCCCGGACCGCCCCGCCCGGCCGCGCTCCTCGGCGCCGCCGCCCTCGTCGGGGCATTCGCCCTCGCCGCCCGAGGCAGCTCCGACATCGACGCCTGGACCTACCCCGCCACCGCTGCCGCCGCCCTGCTCGCCCTCGCCGCCGCGCTCCTCGCCCTCCGAGCCGCCCGCGCGCAAGCCCCCGGCGAACCGGCCGGCAGCCCACCGGCCGGCGGAACACCAGCGGACAGCCCACCAGCCGACAGCCCACCCGCTGGCGAAACACCAGCGGACAGCCCATCAGCCGACAGCCCACCAGCCGATGGAACACCAGCCGCCCGCCCGTCGCCCGCCTCCCGCGTGCTGCCCCTCGCCGCCGCCCTCCTGCTGCTCGCCGCGCAGGCCGGCGAGACGGCCGTCAGCGGGATGCGCGTCGAGCGGCAGCAGCGCGCCGACGTCGCCTGGTCGCCCCGGATCGGTCCCTGGCAGCGGGCGGTGGCCGCCGAGGTGGCCCGCGCCGACGCCTGGCCGGCGTACCGCACCGACCCGGGCCCGCTGCCCGGCGGCAACGAACCGCTGCTCCTCGGCGGCGAGGGCGCCGACGCCTACTCCAGCCTCACCACCGAGAACACCTCGCGGACCCTGGACTCCCTCGGCTTCGGCCACTACGCCAAGGGACGGCACCCCGAGACCCTCGACAACCCCGTCACCGACGCGATCTTCTCGATCGGCACCCGGATCCGCTCCGAGGCCACCGGGCCGGTACGCCAGGACGCCGCGCCCGACGGCACCGCGACCGCCGCCGCCACCCCCGTACCGCCGCTCGTCACCGTCCATCCCTCGGGAGACGCCCGCGTCGACCCCGAGGAGTCCGCCTTCCGCAACCAGGAACTCCTCCTCGGCTCCTCCGTCTACACCCTGCCCGCCGTCCGCCGCGCCGGCACCACGCTCACGGCCCGCTGCCCGGCCGGCGCCGAGCTCTGGTTCTGGGCGCCCGAGTACAAGGGCACCGCCGCCCTCGCGGGCGCCGCCCCCGCCGACTTCGACGGACGGCCGCCGGCCGTCCGCGCCGCCATGCGGGCCCTCGGCACCGTCCCGCCCGGCGGCGACATCCGCATCGACCTGGCCGCCGAGCGGGAGATCACCCTGCCCCGGCAGTCCGTCGGCTGCCTCGACCGCGCCCGCCTCGCCACCGCCGTGACCCGGCTCACCGCCGCCGGCGCCACCCGCGTCACCGCCACCGGCCACTCCCTCAACGCCGAACTGCCGCCCGGCAGCACCGGGGTCGCCGTCGTCGCCGTCCCCCGCGCCACCGGCTGGCGGTGCGCCGCGGGCGACGCCGAACCCGTCTCCGCCCGCTCCCACCGGGGCCTGCTCGCCGTCCCCCTCGACGGCCGCGCGACCCGCGTGAGCTGCTCCTTCCGGCCGCCCGGCGTCCGGCTCGGCGCCGCGGCCGGCAGCGCCGCGCTCCTCGCGCTGCTCGCCACCGCCCTCCTCGCCCGGCGAGCCCGGCGCAGCGCACGCCGCTCGGAGGACGGTTCGCACGAGGGACGACAAGAGTTCACCGGCCGTCCACGCGAGGCTCGTTCGAGCGGCCAGGGCGCCGATTACGCTGCCCGCCGTACCGGCGCCTGACAGCCCGAAGACACCCCCGATTCCATCCGTGTCCGCCTCCGATCCAGTGTGGGGATTCACCGCGTGCCCAAACTCTCCGTCGTCGTCCCCTTCCACAACGTCGGGCCGTACGCCCCCGACACCGTGCGCAGCCTCGCCCGCAACGCGGACCCGGACTTCGAGTTCCTGCTGATCGACGACTGCTCCACCGACGAGACCCCGGACGTCCTCGACCGCTGGCAGGACCGGATCCCGAACGCCCGGGTCATCCGCCACGAGACCAACCTCGGCGTCGCCCAGGCCCGCAACACCGGCATCGACGCCGCCACCGGCGACTACCTCACCTTCCTCGACGGCGACGACTGGTACGCCCCCGGCCACCTCCGCGCCGCCGTCGACGGCATCGAGCGCCTGGGCGTCGACTTCGCCCGCACCGACCACGTCCTCGCCGAAGGACGCAAGCGGCACGTCAAGTACGCCCCCGCCAAGGTCCGCGACGCCGTCATGGACCCCCGCGACGGCATCGCCCCGGCCAGCATGATCACGATGGTCGACTACCCCTTCGTCCCCTTCGGCGTCTACGGCCGCACGCTCTTCGAGAACGGCGAGTCCCGCTTCGAGACCAAGCTGCGCACCGCGGAGGACCGGCTCTGGGTCTGGCGCCTCCACCTCAAGGCCCGCACCTACGCCGCCCTCTCCCTGCACGGTGTCTTCTACCGCCGGGGCGTCACCACCTCGCTCACCCAGATCAGCGACAACCGCCAGCTGGACTTCATCCCCTCCTACGACCTCCTCCTGGCGGAGGTCTCCCGGGACCGCGACGCCGCCCGCTTCCTCCCGAAGGCCGTGCGCACCTACTGCGCCATGATCGCCTTCCACGTGAACAAGGCCGGGAAGTACGAGCCCGAGGTCGCCGCACGGCTGCGCACCGACGTCGCCGACGCCCTCCTCCGCATGGACCAGGACGTCCTCGAAGAGACCCTCGCCACCATGGACACCCCCCGCGCCACCCTTCTGCGGAACCTGCGCGAGACCGGAAGGACCCTCTGACCATGACCACCGACACGGCCACGGGCCCGCTCCCGGTCCAGATCTTCCAGGTCTCCACCCTCTACGGCGCCGCGACCGTCGCCGCGGCCGTCGACGCCGGCCTGTACGGCGCCCCCGGAGACGCCCGCCGCCTCCTGCTGCTCTCGCACAACGCCGAGATCCCCGAGACAGCGCTCCGCCTGGAGAGCATGACCGGCTACGCGCGGATCGCCGCCCGCTTCGACGGCGTCCTCGACTGGAACCGGACGATCCACCCGTACCACCCGGCCGCCTGGGCCCCCCGCCCCGAGGAGGCCCCGCTCTGGCAGCGGGTGCTGCGCACCGCCTGGGACCTCGGCACCGCCCGCGTCGACCTGATCGTGGAGTCCATCCAGGTCAACCCGGCCAAGGCGCTCGGCGCCTGCTTCGCGGAGAGCTCGGTCGAGGTGTACGCCGACGGGCTGATGAGCTACGGCCCCACCCGTACGGACGTCGCCCAGTCCCTCGCCTGCCGGATCCGCCGGCTCCTCCACCTCGACCTGGTGCCCGGCCTGACCCCGATGCTCCTCACCGAGTACGGCATCCGCTCCGAACTGGTGCCCGACGCCGCCTTCCGCGCGGTCCTCGCCGAGATCGCCGCCGACGCCGGGGACGACCCCGCGGTCGCCGCCGCCGTGGCCGCCCGGCCCACCGCGCTCCTCCTTGGCCAGTACCTCGCCGCGCTCGGCCTCCTCACCTTCGAGGAGGAGGAGCAGACGCACGTCCGGATGCTCCGCGGCGCCGCCGCCCTCGGCCACACCTCGATCGTCTTCAAACCGCACCCCACCGCCCCCGCCGGCTATTCGACCGTCCTCCAGGAGGCCGCCGAGGAGGCCGGCGTCCGGCTCACCGTCCTCGACGTGCCGCTGCTCGCCGAGACCTTCTACGAGCGCTGCGAGCTGCGGCTCGTCGTCGGCTGCTTCTCCACGGCGATGCTCACCGCCGCCGTCTACTACGGGGTGCCCGTCGCCCGGGTCGGCACCGAGGACCTCCTCGAACGGCTGACCCCCTTCGAGAACAGCAACCGGATCCCGCTCACCGTGGTCGACCACCTCGTCCCCGCGCTGGACGGCGAGGAGGAGCCGGCCGTGCCCGGCGCGGCCCCCGACTCGCTCGCCCCGCTCGTGCGGGCGGTCGGCTACTGCATGCGGCACAAGGCCCATCCCGGCCTGCGGGCCGAGACCGAGCTGTACCTGGCGGCCCACCACGCCGATCCGGCGGTCGCCCACCACTTCGGCACGACACGCCTCACCCAGCTGGGCCTCCCGGGCGCCGCACCCGCCTCGGCCGCTCCCGCGCCGCGCCGCCGCGGCCTGGTCCGGGGCCGCCGCTGACACCTTCGGGACGCGTCGGCGTCAACGGTCGCGGGACCTCACGAGGGTGAACACCGCGCCCTCCGGATCCGCGACCAGGGCGAGCCGTCCGGCCGTGGCCTCCCGGGGCGGCCGCAGCACCTTGCCGCCCAGCTCCGCGACCAGCTTCGCCGCCGCGTCCACGTCCTCCACCTCGAAGTACGTCATCCAGTGCGGACCCCGGTCCCGGGGCAGGTCCTCGCCCACGCCGTGCAGCGAGGCGACCGGGCGCCCCCGCACGTGCAGGGTGGCGTAGTCGAGGTCGGCCGAGCCCACCGGCTCGACCTCGTACCCGAAGACCGTCCGGTAGAACTTGCCGACCGTGGCCGTCTCGTACGTGAGCAGTTCGTTCCACACCGGGGTCCCGGGCGGTCCCGCGAGCGCGGTGCCGTGGTGGGCCTCCGCCTGCCAGACGCCGAAGACCGCGCCCGCCGGGTCGGCGCAGACGACCATGCGGCCCGCCTCGCCCGCGTCCAGCGGGCCCACCGCGACCGTCCCGCCGCAGCAGCGGATGGACTCGGCGGTCTCGTCGGCGTCCGGCGTGGCGAGGTAGGTGGTCCAGGCGATGTTCAGGTGCCGGTCCGGGGGCAGTTGCCCGATGCCGGCGACCTCCTTCCCGCCCAGCAGCGCCCGGACGTACGGGCCGAGCTGCTGCGGTCCCGGGACGAAGTCCCAGCCGAAGAGTGCCTGGTAGAACTGCTGCGTCGCCTCGATCCCGTGCACCATCAGACTCACCCAGCAGGGTGTTCCCGGGCTGCGCCGCGCCGCCTCGGTCATGGTCACTCTCTCCTCGGCCCTGATGGTCGCCGTGCCCCGCCGCCGGTGGTTGTGCCGGACCGCGCACGGCGCGCCCCGGTCGCACCCTCTGGCGCGATCCTGCGGGAGGACGCCGGGTCCGCCCTCCGCGCGGGCATGGCTGCGCGAGGATGGCCCCATGAAGCCCATCATCTCCGCAAGGGAACTCGTGAGCGAGTCGGCGGGAGCCCGGCCGCCGGTCCTCCTGGACGTGCGCTGGACCCTCGGGGGCCCGCCCGGCCGCCCGGAATACGAGGCCGGCCATCTGCCCGGCGCCGTCTACGTGGACCTCGACACCGAACTGGCCGGTCCGCCCGGGGAGGGCGGCCGGCACCCGCTGCCCGACCCGGAGGCCTTCGGGGCGGTCATGCGCCGGGCGGGCGTCCGCGCCGACCGCCCGGTGGTGGTCTACGACGGCGGGCTCGGCTGGGGCGCCGCCCGCGCCTGGTGGCTGCTGCGCTGGACCGGGCACCCGGACGTGCGGGTGCTGGACGGGGGCCTGGCCGGCTGGCCGGGGGAGCTGTCGGCGGAGGTGCCGGAGCCGGAGCCGGGCGACTTCACGCCGAAGCCGGGCGCGCTGCGGGTGCTCGACGCGGACGAGGCGGCGGCCCTGGCCCGCTCGGGGCTGCTCCTGGACGCCCGGGCCGCCGAGCGGTACCGGGGTGACGTGGAGCCCATCGACCGGGTCGGCGGCCACATCCCGGGCGCCCACTCGGCCCCGACGACGGAGAACACGGCCGCGGACGGCCTCTTCCTGGCGGCCGGCGCGCTCCGCGACCGGTTCGCCGCGCTGGGCGCGACGGAGGCGGAGGAGGTCGGCGTGTACTGCGGTTCCGGCGTCTCCGGCGCCCACGAGGTGCTGGCCCTGGAGCTGGCCGGCATCCCCGCGGCCCTCTACGCCGGCTCCTGGTCGGAATGGTCCTCGGACCCTTCCCGCCCGGTGGCCACGGGACCCGACCCCCGGTAGGCGGACGCGGAGGGGCCCGCACCGGTTCGCCCGGTGCGGGCCCCTCCGTACGCCGTCGGCGTCAGTCCTGCTTCTTCCTGCGCGTCCCGAAGACGATCTCGTCCCAGCTGGGGACGGCCGCGCGGCGGCCCGGACGGACGCCGTCGGCCTCCGCCTGCCGGTCGGTGGCGCCGTGCAGCCGGTCGCGGTGGCCGGAGACGGAGCGGGGCATGAGGACGTCGGCGTAGGCGGCGCCCGCCCCGGCGGAGGCGGCGGGAGCCGGGGGCTCCTCCGCCTCGACCTCGTCGGAGGGCTCGCCGTCGGGCTGCTCCGGGACCACCAGGTCGCCGCGGAAGCTCGGCACCGCCTCCAGGAGGCTGGTGAGCGAGTCCCGCTCCTCCTCGTGCTCCGGCGGCGGGGCCGGGGCGATCCGGTCGAGCTGCCGGTCCAGGGCGCGGTCCAGCGGCCGGTCCCGGGGCAGCCGGGCGATCCTCGGTACGAAGGGGAAGCTCGGCTCCGGCGCGGCGGCGAGGGTGTCGTCGGTCTCGCCGATCAGCGCCCGCGCCTCGTCGTCCACGGCCTGGACGAGCCGACGCGGCGGGTCGTACGTCCAGCTGGCGGTGTGCACCTCGCCGGCGACCCGGTAGACGAGCAGCACCTCCCAGGTGCCGTCGTCGCGCCGCCAGGAATCCCACTGCACGGTGTCCTTGTCGGCGCCGCGCAGCAGCAGCCGCTCCTGCACCGCCTCGCCGAGCTGGGGCCCGCTGTTCTCGCCGGGCCTGCGCACCGGGGTCTTCCGGGCGCGCTCGGCCATGAAGGCGCGCTCGGCGAGCACGGGGCCCTCGAAGCGGCGGACGCGGTCGACGGGGATGCCGGCGAGCTGGGCGACCTCCTCGGCGGAGGCACCGGCTCGTATCCGGGCCTGGATGTCGCGGGGGCGGAGGTGGCTCTCGACCTCGATCTCGATCTGCCCGAGGCGCGCGCGGTCGTTGCGCACGGCGGCCCGGAGCCGCTCGTCGATCGGAAGCGTGTACTCCGTGCTGTCGGCAGCCTTGAGCACCAGTCGTGTGCCGTCGTTGGAGACGGCCACGACACGCAGTTCGGGCATGGGGACCTCCCGGGTGGTGCCTGCCGACGTCACGTGCGTCGCTGCTTCCGCTAGTCGAGTGTGGCCTGCCCGGGTGCAGCCTGCCACTACCTTGCCGAGTTGCCCGGCGTGTCGGGCGTGGACCCCGGTCCGCCGTTATGGCACGGTTACCTGTTCACTACCCGGAGTGACTGGAAGTCACACTGGGTAGCGGTTCCGTTCCCGGGCGCCCCGGAAGGCGTCCGGGCCCAGGGTTCGTCAATGTACTCCATTCGGGCCACTCGGGTGGACCGGCGCGCCGCCCAACTTCTCGGGGTGCGCGGGAGTTGGGCCCCCACCCTCATTCCTCCCGCGTGGCACTCTTCACAGAACCCCCTGAACCGGAACTATTCGCTTCGCTCATATGTCCCTTCTGGGTGCACGGTGGAACAGATGACCAGGCAGAGGGTGGAGATGCGTCACAGGCAGCCGACCGACACGGACGAGCCGGAGATACGGGCGCCGGAGCCCGGTGGCGAGGCCCCGGAAACCGGCCCGGAGAAGAAGCGGAAGGTCGACCTGAGCGTGCCTCAGGTGGCCGGCAGCGCCCTCGCCGCGGTGATCGCCGCCAAACTCGCCTCCACCCTCGGCGTCTACGGGACGATCCTGGGCGCGGGCGTGATCAGTGTCATCGCCACCTGCGGCGGCCCGCTCTTCCAGCTCCTGTTCTCCCGCACGGGCGAGCAGGTGCGGGACGCGACCGCCGCCAAGCCGAGGGCGCGTCAGGTCCCGTCGACCTCACCGGACCCGTCCGCCCGCCAGGCGCCGCCGGCCGGTGACCGGCACACCCTGATGCTGGGCACCGTCACCGGACCCGCGGCGCCGTTCCCGTACGACGAGGACTTCGGCACGGCCACCACGCACGGCACCCGGCTGCGCGGCTGGAGGCGCCCGATGCTGGCCGCCGCGCTCGTCTTCGGCGTCACCATGGGCGGCATCACCACCTACGAGCTGGTCTCCGGCGAGGACTTCAGCGGCACCAAGGGCACCACCACCTTCGGCTCGGTGGTCCGCGGTGGCGGGGACGGCGGCGGGCAGGACGCCCCCGAGGAGCGGCGGCGGCAGGAGCGGGACCAGCAGCAGGACCAGGAGCGTGGCCAGGAGCCGCGGACGCCCGCGCCGACCGGTTCCGCCGGGCAGGACGCCGAGGAGGGGGGTGGCACGGACGCGGGCACCCCGTCCACCGGCACCACCCCCGACCCCGGGACGGGCACGCCGGGCGGCGACCCCGCGACCGGACCCACCCCGGACCCGAGCGGCTCCGCCGACGGCGGCACGACCCCGACGCAGGAGCCGGTGGAGCCGGTGGGGCCCACGGAGCCGACGACGGGCCCGACGGCCCCGGTGACGCCGCCCGCCCCCACCGAGACCCCCGCCACCGGGCAGGCCCCCCAGGACGCGCCCACCGCCCCGAGCGGCGCCGGCGCCGGGTGACCGTCCGTCAGTCGCCCAGGACCCGCCGCAGGTGGTCGTTGCCGAAGCGGCGGTCCGGGTCGAGCCGGTCGCGCAGGGCCGTGAACTCGGCGAAGCGCGGATAGGCCTCCGCGAGGTACGCGGCGTCCCGGGTGTGGACCTTCCCCCAGTGCGGCCGGCCCCCGTGGGCGGTCATGATGCGCTCCACCGCGGTGAAGTACCCGCGGTGGGGCGTCCCCCGGTAGAGGTGCACGGCGATGTAGGCCGTCTCCCGGCCGGAGGCGGTGGAGAGCGCGATGTCGTCGGCGGGCGCGGTACGCACCTCCACCGGGAAGCTCACCTTCAGCGGCGAGCGCTCCACCATCGCCTTCAGCTCGCGCAGCGCGGCCGTCGCGGCCTCCCGCGGCAGCGCGTACTCCATCTCCAGGAAGCGGACCCGGCGCGGGGAGGTGAAGACCTTGTACGGGATGTCGGTGTACGTACGTGCCGACAGCGCGCGGCTGGAGATCCGGGCGATCGCCGGGATGGCCGGCGGCACCGCGCGGCCGAGCGAGCAGGCCGCCTGGAACACCCCGTTGGAGAGGAACTCGTCCTCGAACCAGCCGCCGAGGCGGGGCAGCGGGGCGGCGGGTCCGGCGCTGCGGTTGTTGCGCTTGGTGTTGCAGTTGTCCGTGTGGGGGAACCAGTAGAACTCGAAGTGCTCGTTCTCCGCGTGCAGCTCGTCGAAGTCGGCGATCACCCGGTCGAAGCGCATCGGCTCCTCACGCGCGGTGAGCAGGAAGACCGGCTCGACGGCGAAGGTGATCGAGGTCACCACACCGAGCGCGCCCAGGCCGATCCGGGCCGCCGCGAAGACCTCCGGATTCTCCTTCTCGGAGCAGGTCAGCAGAGTCCCGTCGGCCGTCACCAGCTCCAGGGCGCGGATCTGGGCCGCGATCGAGGCGGAGTCGCGGCCGGTGCCGTGGGTGCCGGTGGAGACGGCCCCGGCGACCGTCTGCTCCATGATGTCGCCCATGTTGGCGAGCGACAGTCCCTCCCGGGCCAGCGCCACGTTGAGCCGCTTCAGCGGAGTGCCCGACGCCACCGTCACGGTCATCGCCGCGCGGTCGATCCGCCGGATCCCGGTGAGCAGGTCCGGGCGGACCAGGACGCCGTCGGTGGCCGCGATCGAGGTGAAGGAGTGGCCGGTGCCGACGGTCTTCACCCGCAGTCCGTCCCGGGCGGCCCGGCGGATCTCGGCGGCCAGTTCCTCGGCCGACGCCGGGCTCACCTCCCGGACCGGGCGGGAGGTGACGTTCCCCGCCCAGTTACGCCACGGGCTGCCCGCCGTCCTGGCGCTCCCCGGTCCCGCTGTCCACGTGCTCATCTCGCCCCTCCCGGTCCGACGCCGGCGTGCGCAGCCGGCGGTGGCCGAGCACCGCCACCACGACCGCGAGCGCGCCCGAGACGACGGGCACCACGTACGCCGACTCCGCCCCCGAGGCGTCGACCACCCAGCCGGCGGCCGAGGAGCCGAGCGCGACACCGACCGCGAGTCCGGTGCCGGTCCAGGTCATGCCCTCGGTGAGCTGGGTGTGCGGTACGTGCTTCTCGACGAGGGCCATCGTGGTCACCATCGTCGGCGCGATGGAGAGGCCCGCGACAAAGAGCGCCACGGCCAGCAACGGCAGGTTCCCGGCCAGTAGGAGGGGGATCATACTCACGGCCATCGCACAGACGCCCAGCAGCCAGCGGCGGGACGGATCGCCCTTGAGGTGCAGCAGTCCGAAGACCGCGCCGGCCAGGCAGGAACCCAGCGCGTAGACGGCGAGGACCAGGCTGGCGGCGGCCTTCCGGCCGCTCTCCTCGGCGAAGGCGACGGTCACCACGTCCACCGAGCCGAAGATCGCGCCGGTGGCGACGAAGGCCAGGGCGAGGACCTGGAGGCCGGGGGAGCGGAGCGCCGACGGGGTCTTCACGGAGGACTGCGGGTGCGGCGCCGGCTCGGTGTCCCGCTGCGCGGTCAGCCAGAAGACGCCGATGGCGAGGAAGACGCCGGCCAGCAGCGGGCCGGCCTCGGGGAACCACGTGGTCGACAGGCCGATCGAGATGATCGGGCCGAAGATGAAGCACACCTCGTCGACGATCGACTCCCACGAGTACGCGGTGTGCAGCGACCGCGCGTCCCCCCGGTAGATGCCCGCCCAGCGGGCCCGCGTCATGGCCCCGACGCTCGGCACGACGCCGATCACCGCGGTGAAGGCGAAGAGCGTCCAGTCCGGCGCCTTCTGCTGCACGCAGAGCAGCAGCCCGGCGGCGGCGACGAGGGAGATCAGGGTGACCGGGCGGAGCACCCGGCGCTGCCCGTACCGGTCGACGAGACGGGAGACCTGCGGGCCGAGCACGGCGGCGGACATCGCCAGGGTCGCCGAGAGCGCTCCGGCCAGGCCGTACCGGCCGGTGACCTGGGAGATCATCGTGACGATGCCGATGCCCATCATGGAGAGCGGCATCCGGCCCAGGAAGCCGGCCACGGAGAACGAGGTGGTACCGGGCGCCGAGAAGATCGCGCGGTAGGGACTGGCCAAGGGGTTCTCCGGCTGTGCGACGCGGCGTGCCGTCCGCGCACGGCGGTCAACACGTGTAATTAACAGCTAAAGCCTAAGGGTTCGAAGCCGCCCGGTCACCCCCGAATCCGCACGGGCCGCGCCACGGGCCGCCGCCGGCGGGTGGCAGGATCGGTGCCATGTCCGATCAGCACGATCCCGCCCCGTACGACGCCCTGCTGCTGCTCTCCTTCGGCGGCCCCGAGGGCCCGGACGACGTCGTCCCGTTCCTGGAGAACGTGACACGCGGCCGCGGCATCCCCAAGGAGCGGCTCAAGGAAGTGGGGCAGCACTACTTCCTCTTCGGCGGCGTCAGCCCGATCAACGACCACAACCGCGC
>NZ_JBIBWV010000019.1:43389-138401 GCF_043081625.1 Streptomyces sp. NPDC014861 | reverse complement strand
CGGACCCGCACCCCAGCAAGTTCCCCAGCCCTCATACGGCCAGCGAACTACCGAACACAAGCCGTGACAAGACCACCTAACAAAGCACTACTAGGGCCTGCCGGGCCTGCCGGTCCTGCCGTGGCCCCCGCGTATCACATAGACGCAGGTCACTGCGGAGTGTCGCACCCATGTGCGACACTCCGCCCATGCTGGGTGTCACCGATCTGCCGACCTATCTCGCCGGGCTCGTCCTCATCATCCTTCTCCCGGGGCCGAACTCGCTCTACGTGCTGTCCGTCGCGGCCCGCAAGGGCACCCGGACCGGGTACAAGGCCGCCGCCGGCGTCTTCACCGGCGACACCGTCCTGATGACCCTCGCCGCCCTCGGCGCCGCCTCCCTCCTCCAGACCACCCCGCTCCTCTTCACCGTCGTGAAGTACGCGGGCGCCGGCTACCTGGCCTGGATGGCGTACGGAATGCTCCGCGCGGCCCTGGAGATGTGGCGCTCCCGCCGCGAACCCGCCACCGCCGAGACCGCCGCCGCGGAGACCGGCCCCAACGAGCACCCCTACCGCCGGGCGCTGATCATCAGCCTCTTCAACCCGAAGGCGATCCTCTTCCTGATCTCCTTCTTCGTGCAGTTCGTCGACCCCTCCTACGCCTACCCGGCGCTCTCCTTCCTGGTCCTCGGCGGCCTGCTCCAGCTCGGCAGCTTCCTCTACCTGACGACCCTGATCTTCAGCGGCACCCGCCTCGCCGCCGCCTTCCGCCGCCGCAAGCGCCTCTCCGCCGGCGCCACCTCCGCCGCCGGCGCCCTCTTCCTCGGCTTCGCCGTGAAACTCTCCCTCAGCAGCGCCGCCTGACCGGAGCCGGTTGACCCTCACACCGTGTGAGGCCGTTCCGTAGGGGGCGTCATGTTCAACATCGGAGACTTCGCCCGGCACGGGCGGGTGTCGGTCCGGATGCTGCGTCACTACGACAGCATCGGACTGCTGCGCCCGGCCCACGTCGACCCGTACAGCGGGTACCGCCGCTACACGGCGGACCAGCTCGCGCGGCTCAATCGCGTCATCGCGCTCAAGGACCTCGGCTTCACCCTGGAACAGGTGGGGGCCATCCTCGGGGACGAGATCGGCGCGGAGGAGCTGCGCGGGATGCTGAGACTGCGCCAGGCCGAGCTGGAAGCGGCCCTGGAAGCGTCGCGGGCCCGGCTCGCCCAGGTCGGCGCGCGGCTCCGAGCCATCGAGAGCGAGGGACGCATGTCCACGCAGGACGTCGTCGTCAAGAAGATCCCCGCCGTCCGGGTCGCCGAGCTGAGCGCGGTCGCCGCGGGCTTCGAGCCCGGGGCCATCTCGCCCGTCATCGGGCCGCTGTACGGGGAGCTGTGCGGCCGCCTGGAGGCGGCCGGGGTCACCGGCTTCGGGCCGGGGATCGCGTACTACGAGGACGCGGGCGAGGGCGACGGGTCGATCGTCGTGCACGCCTGCATGTCCGTGCCCGAGGGCACCGAGGCGGACGGGGTGCGCGTGCACGTGCTGCCCGGCATCGACGAGGCGGCCACCGTCGTCCACCGCGGAGCCATGGACGACATCCTGCCGACCGCGCAGGCCCTCGCCTCCTGGATCGACGTCAACGGCCACGCCTCCGCCGGCTACGCCCGCGAGCTGTACCTGGAGTGCCCGGAGGACCCGGCCGGCTGGGTGACCGAGCTCCAGGAGCCGATCACCCGCGCGTGAGGACGGCGGGCCCGGAACCCCCGCACGGGTCCCGGGCCGGTCCTGCGGTGCTACTTCCTCAGGGCCTTGCGCAGCCGCAGGGCCCGGCGGGCCAGGCGGCGCACCCGGGGGTGCCGGGGGACCGGCAGGCCGCCCGGGAGGTCCAGGACGGTGAGCCGGCGGCGGGTGAAGTGGTGCCGGGTGCGCTCGGCGTACGGCCCGGACAGATGGCGTACCGCCGCCTCCCGCAGGTCGGCCCTTATGTTCGGCTGCATCGCGAAGCCGACCGCGGCGACCAGGTCGTCGAGGCGGGCGGCGTCCGTCACCGGCTCCTCGTCCTCCGGTCCTGGCACCAGCGGCGGCACGACCGCGTCGACCACCGTCAGCGGGATCCGGTTGCTGTTCTGGAACGGGGTGAGCCGCTGGAGCAGTTCCCGGGTGCCGACCCGGGCGACCGGCAGGCCGTAGAAGGTGCGGGCGGTCATCAGCGCCGTCGAGAAGCAGCCGACGACCAGCGCGGGCCGCAGCTCCCGGTAGAGCACCTCGGCGAGGACCGGGCGGGTCTCCACCACGAGCTCGGCACCGAGCCGGCCGGCCTCCTCGGCCAGCGAGGCCGTCCAGGAGTCGGGGGCGGTGGGGTGCGGCTTGAAGACGAGGCGCCGGTGGCCGCGGGCGACCGCGCCGCGCACCATGCTCAGGTGCAGCTCCTCCTCCTCGGCCGCCGTCATCAGGTGGAGCGCGGCCAGGTACTGGCCGAGGAGCAGCGCCGGGCCCTCGTCGCCCGCGGCGGGCGCGTCGGTGCCGGCGAGCTCCGCGACGGCCTTGGTGAACGCCTCCACGGGTACGGTCTCCGGCACCGCGCCGAACTCGCCGAGCAGCAGCGGCCGCAGCCCCGGCACCAGATCGAGGTGGAGGAGGCGGGCGGCCCGGCCGCCGATCAGCGGGTCGATCTTGTTGCGGGTGGGGCCGTAGCTCATCAGGCCGTCCGCGTAGACGGTGATCGCCGCCTCCGGGAGCAGTTGGGCGAGGGCGAGCGCGGGGGTGACCTGGATGGACTCCAGGACCAGCTCGATCCGGCCGCCGTCGAGTCCCCACACCTTGCGGAGGTGGCGCTGGAGCATCGGCACGTCCTGGCCGCGCGGGGTCCAGCCGCCGGGGTGGAGCGGGGAGATGGTCTCGTTCCAGGACACCACCTCGTCGAAGCGGTCGCCGATCCGCCCGAAGCCCTCGGCCTCGTCGAAGGCCGGGGTGGTCTCGGGGACGGGCGCGTTGTTGGTGACGAGGAGGATCCGCCGGGCGGCGGTGCCGAAGCAGCCGCTGTCTATGGCGGCGGCCAGGGTGACCGCCCCGTAGAGGGTGGAGGCGGCGAAGATCTGGGTGGTACGGGCCGTGCTCACGCGGCCACCTCCGAGGGGGTCGTGCCGGCGGGGCCGCGACCGCCCGGCGGGGCCGGCGGCGGGGGCGCCGGGCGCCGGCGGCGCAGCTTGCGCAGGACGGCGGCGCGGTCGCCGCCCATCGCGGTCAGCGCCTGTTCGAGGACGTCCTGCGGCATGCGGCGCAGCGCGCCGGCGCTCATCGCCTTCAGCTGCCGGGCCACGTCGGGTTCGAACTTCTGTATCGAGCCGATGTGGTGGGCGATGACCGCGCAATAGGTGCGGACGGCTTTCGGGAGAAAGCGGTCCGCTTCCTTGTCCTGGGCGGTCTCCGCGATCACCTGGTCGAATGCGCGGATGAAATCCAATTGCCGGACGTCGCCGATCTGGGTGAGCGAGGTCGCCACTCCGCGCCGGTAGAAGACACCGAGTTCGCCGATGGCGGCGAAGGATTCCGCCTCGCGGTGCAGCCGCCAGATCCAGGGCCGGTCCTCGGCGGTGCGCAGGCCGTGCGGGAAGTGCAGCAGGCCCCGGTCGAGGAGCCTGCGGTGGTAGACGCCGGCCCAGGCGAAGGGGTAGTCGACGGAGGTGGTGCGGTGGGCGGGGAGGATCGCCTCGCGCGGGTCGAGGACCTCCTCGCGGCGCGGGACGGGGGCCCGGCGGACCGAGCGGGCGCGGCCGGTGACCGAGGTGTGGTCGGTGCGCAGGAAGTCGCAGCCGAGCTCCTCCGCGGCCCCGACCAGGCGCCCGTAGTAGCCGGGGGAGAGCCAGTCGTCCCCGTCGAGGAAGGTGATGAACTCGCCTCGGGCCGCGTCGAGGCCGGTGTTGCGGGCGGTCGCCAGGCCCTCGTTCCGCTCGTGCCGGATCAGGACGGCGCCGGGCAGTTCGCGGGCGGCGCGTTCGAGGAGTTCGGGGGTGTCGTCGGACGAGCAGTCGTCGACGAGGAGGAACTCGAAGTCGTCGCGGGCGTTGGCGCGCAGACTGGCGAGGGTGTCGGGGGCGTATGTCTGCACGTTGAAGAACGGCACGACGACGGAGAGCTTGACCACGCGGCCGACGCTAGGCGCCCGCCCGGCCGCTCCGCCGACCGGCCGGGGGATTTTCGGTGAACACGAAGCGGCGGGCTGATTAACCGCCTTTACCCGAGGGGATTTCGGGCCGTCCAACGGCTGAATCCCGGGCCGCTTCAGATCGCGGAGAGGTGCTGTTCACCGTTTGTTGCGGCTCAGTTGGGCCGTAGACCGGAATGCCCTTCTAGCGTCCTCGACGTGCCAGCAAGTTCCAGTGAAGCGGTACGGATCGCCGTACTCGCGGATTCCGACACCCGGTGGAAATGGGGTGCGCTCACCGCGCGCCGCATCACCGCCGCGGACACCGAGCCGACCGGTTTCGTGCTCCGCGGCCGCGCCACCCCCACCGCCCGCCAGCTCGCCGAGACGGGGGCCTCCACGGCCGCCCCGCGCGAGGTGACCGGGGCGGAGTTCCTGCGCGAGGTGCGGGACGCGGAGGCCCGCGGCGAGCGGTACGACGTGGTCGTCCTGGCGCTCGTCGGCGGCACCGTCCGGGCCGTCCTCCAGGGCCTCGCCGACCTCGGCCTCGACCGCCGGCCGGTGATCGTCACCGGATACGTCGGCGTGGTCTACGAGAAGCTGGCCGACGGACTGCTGCTGCGCCACGGCGCCGATGTCGTCCTCGCCAACTCCCGCCACGACGCGGACCGGTTCCGCGCCGTGTACGAAGGGGTGGGCGCGGGCGCCGAGTCGGTCGTCGAGGCCGCGCTGCCGTTCCTCGGCGGTGCCCCGTACCGCGCCGAAGAGGGCCGCGACACCCTGGTGTTCGCCGCCCAGCCGTCCGTACCGGTCACCCGGGCCGAGCGGGCGTACGTGCTGGAGCGGCTGGTCCGGCACGCCCGGCTGCGTCCGGAGCGCGAGGTCCTCCTCAAGCTCCGCTCCAAGCCCGGCGAGCACACCACGCACCTGGAGGAGCACCCGTACCAGCGGCTGGTGCGCGATCTGGACCCGCCCGCCAACTTCCGCCTGGTCTACGGGCACATGGGCGAGGTCCTGGACCGCACCGACCTGCTGGTCACCGTCTCCTCCACGGCCGCCCTGGAGGCGCTGCACCGACGGATCCCCACCGCGATCCTCACCGACTGCGGTGTCCGCGAGGTCAACGGCAACCACCACTTCATCGGCTCCGGCCTCCTGGCCTCCTTCGACCGGCTCGACCGGGGCGAGGCGCCCGAGCCCGACGAGGAGTGGCTGGCCCGGCAGGGCGTGGCGTCCGACGGCGGGTACGACTCCGCCTTCGACGCCGCCCGCGAGCGGGTCGCCAAGCTCCTCGCGCTGCCCGGCCTCCCCCCGATCAGCCCCTACTACACCGCGGAGACGGCCCCCGGCTACCTGCCGGGGATCCTCGCCCGCCACCGCCTGGACGTCACCGCGCCACCGGCCCGCGACAGCGGACTGCGCCGGATCGTCCGCGAGGCGGCGCGCGGCGCCTACCGCCACGGCGTCCAGCGCGTGGCCCCCGTCGTCCGACGCCTGGGAGAACTGTGATGACCCTGAAGAAGCCGAGCCCCACCGTGCTCGCCGTCGTCCCCGCGCGGGGCGGATCCAAGGGCGTCCCCGCCAAGAACCTCGCCCCGGTCGCCGGGATCCCGCTGGTCGGCCGGGCCGTCCGGGCCTGCCTCGGCGCCGTCGGCGTCACCGACGTCGCCGTCTCCACCGACGACCACGCGATCGCCGCCGCCGCCCGCTCCTTCGGCGCCGAGGCGGTGCCGCGCCCGGTCGCCCTCGCCGGCGACACCGCGACCAGCGAGTCCGCCGTGCTGCACGCCCTCGACGCCTTCGAGGCCACCCACGGCCGCACCGTCGACGTGGTCCTCCTCGTCCAGTGCACCAGCCCCTTCCTCACCTCCGCCGAGGTCGCAGAGGCCGTCGCCCGGATCACCTCAGGCGCCGCCGACACCGCCTTCACCGCCGCCCCCTCGCACGGCTTCCTCTGGCGCGAGACGGCCGACGGCGCCACCGGCGTCAACCACGACAAGGCCCACCGCCCGCGCCGCCAGGACCGTGAGCCCGAGTACCTGGAGACCGGCGCCGTCTACGCGATGGACGCGGCCGGCTTCCGTACCCACGGGCACCGCTTCTTCGGCCGCACCGCCGTCGTCGTCACCGACCCGGCCCGCGTCCTGGAGATCGACGACCCGCACGACCTGGCCCGCGCCAAGGCCCTGGCACCGCTCCTCGACGAGCCGGCCACCCCCGGTTTCGCCGACGTCGACGCGGTCGTCCTCGACTTCGACGGCACCCAGACCGACGACCGGGTGCACCTCGACGCGGAGGGGCGGGAGTTCGTCTCCGCCCACCGCGGCGACGGCCTCGGCATCGCGGCCCTCCGCCGCGCCGGGCTCCCCGTCCTCATCCTCTCCACCGAGCAGAACCCCGTCGTCGCCGCCCGCGCCAGGAAGCTGAGGATCCCGGTCCTGCACGGGATCGACCGCAAGGACCTGGCCCTCAAGGAGTGGTGCGAGGCCGAGTCCATCGACCCCGCGCGCGTCCTCTACGCCGGCAACGACGTCAACGACCTGCCCTGCTTCCACCTCGTCGGCTGGCCCGTCGCGGTGGGCAGCGCCCACGACTCCGTCCGGGCCGCGGCCCGCGCGGTCACCGTCACCCCGGGCGGCTTCGGAGCGATCCGCGAGATCGCCGCCTGGCTCCTCGGACCCGAGCTGAACACCCCCACCCCTCTCCCGAACTGAAGGAAGCACCACCATGAGCACCCGTCTGCGCACCCTCGGCCCGAAGACCGCCGGTCCCGGTCAGCCCGTCTACATCTGCGGCGAGATCGGCATCAACCACAACGGCGACCTCGAGAACGCCTTCAAGCTGATCGACGTGGCCGCCGAGGCCGGCTGCGACGCCGTGAAGTTCCAGAAGCGCACCCCGGAGATCTGCACCCCGCGCGACCAGTGGGACATCGAGCGCGACACCCCCTGGGGCCGGATGACGTACATCGACTACCGCCACCGCGTGGAGTTCGGCGAGGACGAGTACCGCCAGATCGACGCGCACTGCAAGGAGCGCGGCATCGACTGGTTCGCCTCCCCGTGGGACACCGAGGCCGTCGCCTTCCTGGAGAAGTTCGATGTCCCCGCCCACAAGGTGGCCTCCGCCTCCCTCACCGACGACGAGCTGCTGCGCGAGCTGCGCGCCACCGGCCGCACGGTCATCCTCTCCACCGGCATGTCGACGCCGAAGCAGATCCGCCACGCGGTCGAGGTCCTGGGCAGCGACAACATCCTGCTCTGCCACGCCACCTCCACCTACCCGGCCAAGGCCGAGGAGCTGAACCTGCGCGTCATCCAGACGCTCCAGGAGGAGTACCCGAACGTCCCGATCGGCTACTCCGGCCACGAGACCGGCCTCCAGACCACGCTGGCCGCCGTCGCCCTCGGCGCCACCTTCGTCGAGCGCCACATCACCCTCGACCGCGCCATGTGGGGCTCGGACCAGGCCGCCTCCGTCGAGCCGGGGGGCCTGGAGCGCCTCGTCCGCGACATCCGCACCATCGAGACCGCGCTCGGCGACGGCGTGAAGAAGGTGTACGAGTCGGAGCTCGGCCCGATGAAGAAGCTCCGCCGCGTCCTGGAGCCCGTCTCCGCATGACCGGCCGACTGGCGTTCGTCGAGAGCCCCGTCCAGCTCCTGAACGTCCTGGAGTGGGCCCACGCGCGCGGCCGGGGGACCACCCCGGCCGCCGCCGCGGCGCCCGTACCCTCCCCCGAGCTCCCGGATCCGTCCGGGCAGGGGGCCCCGTCCCCCGGGTCCCCGGATCCGTCCGGGCAGGGGGCTCCGCCCTCCGAGCTCCCGGATCCGTCCGGGCCGGGGGGACCCGCACCGGCGCCGGGAGCCGGCGAGGCTCCCGGGCCGGTGCCCGGGGGGCCGCGGGGCTCCGCCGCCGACGACCTCAGGATCGTCGTCCTCTCCCCGACCGATCCCATGTCGCGGGGCCAGCTGCGCCGGATGGCCCAGCTCGCCCGCGACGAGGGGTTCGCCGTGCACTGGCAGGAGGCGCGGGCCGGGCGCGGCGCGCTCGTGCGCACCCTGCGGGAGCTGGGCGGGCCGCTGCGCGCCGCCGGGCGCGTGATCGTCGGCGACCCCTTCTCCCGCTACGTCCAGCTGCTGCTCACGCTCTTCGGGCCCCGGCACGTCACGGTCGTCGACGACGGCACCGCGACGATGGAGTTCGCCGCCCAGCTGGCGGGCGGGGAGCGGCTGGTCCGCTGGCACCGCAAGGGCGACCTCGGGCCGCGCGAGCTGGTCCTCGCCCCGGTCACCTCGCTGGCGCGCCGCCGGCTGGCCCCCGGGCCCGGCCGGAGCGTGGAGATCTTCACCTCGCTGCCGGTGCAGGCCCCGCCGGGCACCGAGGTCACCGAGAACACCTACGCGTGGACCCGGGAGCGCTTCGGACCGCCCGCGCTCACCGGCGGCGCGGATCTGGTGGGCACCTCGCTCGTGGAGACCGGCGTGATCGACGCGGAGCACTACCTCCGGGTGGTCGGACAGCTGGCCCGCACCCACGGCGCCACCCGCTACTTCGCCCACCGCCGGGAGACCCCGGAGAAGCTGCACCGGGTCGCGGTCGAGACCGGCCTCCAGGTGGTCCGCCCCGACCTGCCGCTGGAGCTGATCGCCCGGCGGGGCCCGATCGGCGCCACCGTCGTCAGCTTCCCCTCCACCGTGGTGCACACCCTGCCGCTCGCCCTGGCGGGCACCGGGGTGAAGGTGGCGGTCTGCGAGATCGCGCCCGAGTGGCTCAAGGCCACCGCCTCGCCGCGGGCCCAGGGCTTCCTCTCCGGCGTCGCCGGGACGGCGGCGGGGGCGGACCGCCTCACCCCGCGCACCGGCTCCGCGGTCGACCGGCTCGAATTCGGGTGACCATACCCATACGGAGTGTGTCCCATGCACGGCAAACCGAGATTCTTTCCCCTAAGGGGCTGAACTTTTGGTGATCAACGGGCAGTTGATCACCGGATGGGCCTACCCTTCACAGGGTGAACCAGTTGAAGACCCGTGAGCCCGGATCCTTCACCCTGCCCGGAACGCTGTCCTCCGCCCTGCGCGACGAACTGATCGCCTTCCGCAGGGACTTGCACATGCACCCCGAGCTCGGCAACCAGGAGTTCCGTACCACCGCCGCGCTCAAGGCCCGCCTGGAGGCGGCCGGCCTCGCGCCGCGCGTCCTCCCGGGCGGCACGGGACTCATCTGTGACATCGGCACCTGGGACGGCGGGCGCCCCATGCTCGCCGTCCGCGCCGACCTCGACGCGCTGCCCATCCCGGACGCCAAGACCGTCGCGTACCGCTCCACCGTCCCCAACCGGGCGCACGCCTGCGGCCACGACGTGCACACCACCACCGTCCTCGGCGCCGGCCTGGTCCTCGCCGAGCTGGCCCGCGAGGGCCGGCTGCCCCGCCCGGTGCGGCTGCTCTTCCAGCCGGCCGAGGAGGTGCTGCCCGGCGGCGCCGCCGACGCGGTCGCGGCCGGAGTCCTCGACGGCGTCGGCCGCATCATCGCCGTCCACTGCGACCCCAAGGTCGACGCCGGGAAGATCGGGATCCGCACCGGCCCCATCACCTCGGCCTGCGACCGCCTGGAGATCACCCTCGACGGCCCCGGCGGCCACACCGCCCGTCCGCACCTCACCACCGATCTGGTGACCGCCGCCGCCCGGATCGCCACCGACGTCCCGGCCGTGCTCGCCCGCCGGGTCGACGCCCGCTCGGGCCTCTCGGTCACCTGGGGCCGGATCGAGGCCGGCCACGCGCCCAACGTCATCCCGCAGCACGCCGAGCTCTCCGGCACCGTCCGCTGCCTCGACCTGCCCACCTGGCGCGACGCGCCCGACCTGGTGCACGCCGCCGTCGACGAGATCGCCGCGCTGCACCGCGCCAAGTCCACCGTGAACTACGTCCGCGGCGTCCCCCCGGTGGTCAACGACCCGGTGATCGTGGAGCTGCTCCGGGACGCCATGACCGCCCGCCGCGGTGCCGACTCCGTCGAGGACACCGAGCAGAGCCTCGGTGGCGAGGACTTCTCCTGGTACCTGGAGCACGTGCCCGGCGCGATGGCCCGGCTCGGCGTCCGTACCCCCGGGGACCTGCGCGTCCGCGACCTCCACGCGGGCGACTTCGACGTCGACGAGCAGTGCATCCGGACCGCCGTGGAGCTCTTCACCGCCGCCGCGCTGATCGACGCCGACTGACGCGTACGGAACCGGGGCACCGCCCACCCGCCGACCGCGGGGGAGCGGTGCCCCGGCCGTTTCCCGCGCCCCCATCTCGGCTGATGACACGGGGTTGCTTCTTGATCGCGAAGCGTGTACGGGTACTGTGGCCTGTGGGTTCGCGTCGATACGGTAACGACTCATGAACGGGTCTTTAACTGACATCTACGCGCGTTACGATCGCCGCAAAGCCAGCGCCGGAAGAGGCGCTTTCGGTCAGTCTTGAAGGGACCCTCCTCTTGCGCCGGATCACCAGGATCACCACCGTGGGCATCGCCTCCGCGGCGCTCGCGCTTTCCGCCACCGCCTGCGGCAAGTCCTCCTCCGAGGGCGGCTCCGGCTCCGACACGAAGGCCTCCAAGGCCGCCATCGCGTACGACATCGGCGGCCGCGGCGACCAGTCCTTCAACGACGCCGCCTACGCGGGTCTGAAGAAGGCCGAGGACGAGCTCGACGTCGACGGCTCCGAGGCCGAGCCGTCGTCCGGCGAGGGCGACGCCGACAAGGTGCAGCGCCTCACCTCGCTGGCCCGCGCCGGCAACAACCCGGTCATCGGCGTCGGCTTCGCCTACGCCCCGGCCATCAAGAAGGTCGCCGCCCAGTTCCCGGACACGACCTTCGGCATCATCGACGACACCTCGGTGACCGGCAAGAACATCGCCAACATGGTGTTCAACGAGGAGCAGGGCTCCTACCTGGCCGGCGTCGCCGCCGCCAAGGCGTCGAAGTCCGGCACGGTCGGCTTCATCGGCGGTGTCGAGGTCCCGCTGATCAAGAAGTTCGAGGCCGGCTACGTCCAGGGCGTCAAGGACACCAACCCCAAGGCGAAGGTGCTCACCCAGTACCTGACCCAGCCGCCGAACTTCGACGGCTTCGCCAAGCCCGACCTCGGCAAGGCCGCCGCGGAGGGCCAGCTCGACAAGGGCGCCGACGTGATCTACGCCGCCGCCGGTCTCGCCGGCTCCGGTGCGATCGAGGCCGCGTCCAAGGCCGGCAAGTGGGCCATCGGCGTCGACTCCGACCAGTACAACCAGGCCGGTCTCGCCGAGTACAAGGACGCGATCCTGACCTCGGTCACCAAGGACGTCTCGGACTCCGTCTTCAACCTGATCAAGTCGGTCAAGGACGGCAAGCCGCAGGTCGGTGAGGTCCGCTACGGCCTCGCCACCGACGGTGTCGCCCTCGCCGACTCGAACCCGAAGTACAAGTCCATGACGGACCTCATCGCCGCGGTGGACAAGGCGAAGAAGGACATCATCGACGGCAAGATCACGGTCAAGACCGCCCCGTAAGGCGCGCAGGTCACGACCAGTTGCCCGCGGGCCCGGCCCCGGTGGGACTCCCACCAGTACCGGGCCCCGGGCCCATTCCCGTACGGGTTTTCACTTTTCGGCAGCGCTACGCGTGTAGATGTCGCACCGGCACGATAACTTCGCCCCGCCCTGCCCTCGCCTCCCACTCCTTTCGGCCAAGGAGAGTGCGTCATCAACGCGTCCAGCCCCCCTGCCGTGGAACTCCACGGCATCACCAAGCGCTTCCCCGGCGTCGTCGCCAACAAGGACATCGCGATCACCGTTCGCAAGGGCACCGTGCATGCCCTGATCGGTGAGAACGGTGCCGGCAAGTCGACCCTGATGAAGATCCTCTACGGCATGCAGAAGCCGGACGAGGGCACCATCGCCATCGACGGGGAGCAGGTCACCTTCGCCAGCCCCGGCGACGCCATCGCGCGCGGCATCGGCATGGTGCACCAGCACTTCATGCTCGCCGACAACCTCACCGTCCTGGAGAACGTCGTCCTCGGCGGCGAGAAGCTCTACGGCATCGGTGCCAAGGCCCGCAAGAAGATCAAGGAGATCTCCGACGCGTACGGCCTCGGCGTCCGCCCCGACGTCCTCGTCGAGGACCTCGGCGTCGCCGACCGGCAGCGCGTCGAGATCCTCAAGGTGCTCTACCGCGGTGCGAAGATCCTCATCCTCGACGAGCCGACCGCCGTCCTCGTCCCGCAGGAGGTCGACGCGCTCTTCGACAACCTGCGCGAGCTCAAGGCCGAGGGCCTCACCGTCATCTTCATCTCGCACAAGCTGGGCGAGGTCCTGAAGGTCGCCGACGACATCACCGTCATCCGGCGCGGCACCACCGTCGGCACCGCCGACCCGAAGACCGCCACCACCAAGCAGCTCGCCGAGCTGATGGTCGGCAGCGAGCTGCCCTCCCCGGAGACCCGCGAGTCGACCGTCACCGACGTCGCCATGCTCCAGGTCGAGAACCTCACCCTCCTGGAGGGCGGTGCCACCGGCGCCCCGCTGACCACCGCCGCCCCCGCCGACCCGTCGAGCACGACGGTCGTCCAGGAGGTCGCGGCCGGCCGCAAGCTGCTCGACGACATCTCGCTCACCATCCACAAGGGCGAGGTCCTCGGCATCGCGGGCGTCGAGGGCAACGGCCAGACCGAGCTCATCGAGGCCCTGATGGGCATGGCCACCCCCGACGCGGGCGTCATCCGGCTCGACGGCGAGGACATCTCCAAGGTCTCCGTGCGGGGGCGCCGCGAGGGCGGCATCGGCTACATCCCCGAGGACCGGCACCGCCACGGCCTGCTCCTGGAGGCCCCGCTCTGGGAGAACCGCATCCTCGGCCACGTCACCGAGGCGCCCAACTCCAAGCGCGGCATCCTCGACCCGAAGGCCGCCCGCAAGGACACCGAGCGGATCGTCCGCGAGTACGACGTCCGCACCCCGGGCATCGACGTGACCGCGGCCTCCCTCTCCGGCGGCAACCAGCAGAAGCTGATCGTCGGCCGCGAGATGAGCCACGGCCCGAAGTTCCTGATCGCCGCCCACCCCACCCGCGGTGTGGACGTCGGCGCGCAGGCGCAGATCTGGGACGCGATCCGGGACGCCCGCCGCGAGGGCCTGGCGGTCCTGCTGATCTCCGCCGACCTCGACGAGCTGATCGGCCTCTCCGACACCCTCCGGGTCATGTACCGCGGCAAGCTCGTCGCGGACGCGGACCCCGCCACCATCACGCCCGAGGAGCTGGGCTCCGCCATGACCGGCGCGGCCACCGGCCACCTCGAAGGCACCGAGCAGTCCGAAGACGGTGACGCCCGATGAAGAAGATCGACAAGGACAAGCTGATCATCGGGGCCGCGGGCCCGGTGCTCGCGCTGGTCTCCTCGTTCGTCCTCACCATGCTGGTGCTGCTCGCGACGGGTCTCGACCCGATCGAGCCGATCCAGCTGATGATCGAGAACGCCGAGTACTCGGACATCCAGGTCCTGATCGTCAACCAGACGGGGATCTACTACCTGGCAGCCCTGGCCGTCGCCATCGGCTTCCGGATGAACCTCTTCAACATCGGCGTCGACGGCCAGTACCGCCTCGCCGCGATGCTCTCGGCCGTGGTCGGCGCCTCCGTCGAGCTGCCCGGTCCGCTGCACATCCTGCTGATCGTGGTCGTCGCGGCCCTCACCGGCGCCTTCTGGGCCGGCATCGCCGGCCTCCTCAAGACCACCCGGGGCGTCTCCGAGGTCGTCTCCACGATCATGCTGAACGCCATCGCGACCTCCCTGATCGCGTGGCTGATCCTGCCGGCCAACCTCGGCGTCCAGCCCGCGGGCTCCAACGACCTCACCACCGGTGAGATCTCCGAGTCCGGCTGGTTCCCCGGCATCGACATGGGCCAGGGCAACGGCGAGATCTACGGCTTCACCTTCGTCGCGCTCGCCCTCGGCGTCGTCTACTGGTTCGTCCTCAACCGCACCCGCTTCGGCTTCGACCTGCGCGCCACCGGCGAGAGCGAGTCGGCGGCCCAGGCCAGCGGTGTCGACGCCAAGAAGATGATCCTCACCTCGATGCTCATCTCCGGTGGCCTCGCCGGTCTCTCCGGCATGCCCACGCTGCTCGGCGACACCCACACGTACAGCCTGTCGTTCCCGGTCGGCGTCGGCTTCACCGCCATCACGATCGCGCTGCTCGGCCGGAACAACCCGGTCGGCATCCTCTTCGCCGCCCTGCTCTTCGCGTTCCTCGACAAGGCGTCCTCCTCGCTCGACGTCGAGGGCTACCCGAAGGAGATCACGCAGATCATGCAGGGCATCATCGTGATCGCCGTGGTCGTCTCCTACGAGCTCGTCCGCCGTTACGGCACCCGCCGCCAGCAGCAGAAGGTCGGCGAGGAGCTGGCCGCCGGCGGCGCCATCAAGACCGACAAGGAGGTCTCGGCATGAGCACCGGTACCGTCGCCAAGCCGAGCGCCGCTCCCAGGAAGACCGGGCGCCGCAAGCTCACCTGGCCGTGGATCCTGCTGATCGTCGCGGCCGGCCTCGTCCTCTTCTCGCTGGTCCGGGTCATCTCCGGCGCCGACGACCTGACCTCCGTCGGCCAGGTCTCCGGCGCGCTCCGCCTCGCCGTCCCGATCGGCCTCGCCGGCCTCGGCGGCCTGTGGGCCGAGCGCGCGGGCGTGGTCAACATCGGCCTCGAAGGCATGATGATCCTCGGCACCTGGTTCGGTGCCTGGGCCGGCTACCAGTGGGGCCCCTGGGTGGGCGTCCTCTTCGGTCTCCTCGGCGGTGCGCTGGGCGGCCTGCTGCACGCGATCATCACGGTCACCTTCAACGTGAACCACATCGTCTCCGGCGTGGCCATCAACATCCTCGCGGCCGGCTTCACGATGTACCTGTCGAACTTCACGTTCGGCGAGGCCGAGGGCGGCTCCTCCAAGCAGTCCCCGCGCATCGACCAGATCACCCAGATCACCATCCCAGGGTTGTCCGACTGGCTCCAGGACCTCCAGCAGAAGCACTGGTTCCTGATCTCCGACATCGCCGGCATCCTCGGCGGCCTGGTCACCAACCTGTCGCTGCTCACCGTCGTCGCGATCCTGCTGATCCCGGCCACCTGGTGGGTGCTGTGGCGCACCGCCTTCGGCCTGCGGCTGCGCTCCTGCGGCGAGAACCCGGTCGCCGCCGAGTCCCTGGGCGTCAACGTCTACAAGTACAAGTACATCGCGGTCACCATGTCCGGCGCCCTCGCCGGCCTCGGCGGCGCCTTCCTCGCGATCGTCGCCACAGGCATCTACCAGGAGGGCCAGACCGGCGGCCGCGGCTACATCGGTCTCGCCGCGATGATCTTCGGCAACTGGATGCCCGGCGGCATGGCGCTCGGCGCCGGCCTCTTCGGCTTCACCGACAGCCTCAAGATCCGCGGCGGCGCCGAGAACGTCCACGCGCTGCTGCTGCTCGTCGCGATCCTGCTCGTGCTCGCCGCCGCCTGGCAGCTGTACAAGAAGAAGTACGTGCCCGCCGTGGTCTCCGCGGTCTTCGCGGTCGGCTTCTTCCTCTGGTACGCCCTGACCGACCAGGTCCCGAGCCAGTTCGTCGACGCCGCCCCGTACATCACCACGCTGCTCGTGCTGGCCCTGTCCGCACAGCGGCTGAGGATGCCGAAGGCGGACGGCCTGCCCTACCGGAAGGGCCAGGGCAAGTGACGACGCCCGCCGACGGGCCCGACTGGGAGTCCCTGCGGAAGGAGGCCCGGGCCGCGATGGGCCGCGCCTACGCCCCGTACTCGGGCTATCCGGTCGGCGCGGCCGCCCTCGTCGACGACGGGCGGACGGTCTCCGGCTGCAACGTCGAGAACGCCTCCTTCGGGCTCGGGCTCTGCGCCGAGTGCGGCCTGGTCTCCCAGCTCCAGGCCACCGGCGGCGGTCGTCTCACCCACTTCGTGTGCGTCGACGGCCGGGGCGAGTCGCTGGTCCCGTGCGGCCGGTGCCGGCAGCTCCTGTACGAGTTCGGCGGCCCCGAACTCGTCCTGGAGACGCCCGCCGGGTTCCTCACCCTGGCTCAGATGCTGCCGCAGGCCTTCGGCCCCGATCACCTGGCGAAGTAGCACACCGGAGCGGCCCTTCCGGCACGATGGAAGGGCCGCTCCTCCCGTTCCCCCCTCTATGCGCGTAGAAAGAGGCACCACGACATGGACGTCATCTCCGTCATCCGCACCAAGCGGGACAAGGGCGAGCTGAGCCCCGAGCAGATCGACTGGGTCATCGACGCCTACACCCGCGGCGCGGTCGCCGACGAGCAGATGTCCGCCCTCGCCATGGCGATCCTGCTCAACGGCATGAACCGCGACGAGATCGCCCGCTGGACCGCGGCCATGATCGCCTCCGGCGAGCGCATGAACTTCGACGCGCTCTCCCGCCCCACCGCCGACAAGCACTCCACCGGCGGCGTCGGCGACAAGATCACCCTTCCGCTCGCCCCGCTCGTCGCCGCCTGCGGCGCGGCCGTCCCGCAGCTCTCCGGCCGCGGCCTCGGCCACACCGGCGGCACCCTCGACAAGCTGGAGTCCATCCCCGGCTGGCGCGCCCTGCTCTCCAACGAGGAGATGCTCCACGTCCTCGACACCACCGGCGCCGTCATCTGCGCCGCGGGCGACGGCCTGGCCCCCGCCGACAAGAAGCTGTACGCGCTCCGCGACGTGACGGGCACCGTCGAGGCGATCCCGCTCATCGCCTCCTCGATCATGTCGAAGAAGATCGCCGAGGGCACCGGCTCCCTCGTCCTCGACGTCAAGGTCGGCACCGGCGCCTTCATGAAGACCATCGAGGACGCCCGCGAGCTGGCCTCCACCATGGTCGCGCTCGGCACCGACAGCGGAGTGCGGACGGTCGCGCTCCTCACCGACATGTCGACCCCGCTCGGCCTCACCGCCGGCAACGCGCTGGAGGTCCGCGAGTCGGTCGAGGTCCTGGCCGGCGGCGGCCCCCAGGACGTCGTCGACCTGACCGTCGCCCTGGCGGCCGAGATGCTCGCCGCGGCCGGCATCAAGGACGCCGACCCGGCGAAGGCCCTCAAGGACGGCTCCGCGATGGACGTCTGGCGCCGGATGATCGCGGCCCAGGGCGGCGACCCGGACGCGACCCTCCCCGTCGCCCGCGAGCAGCACGTCGTCACGGCCCCGTCCTCGGGCGTCCTGACCCGCCTCGACGCCTACGACATCGGCATCGCCGCCTGGCGCCTCGGTGCCGGCCGCGCCCGCAAGGAGGACCCGGTGCAGGCGGGCGCCGGCGTCGAGCTCCACGCCAAGCCCGGTGACACCGTCACCGCGGGCCAGCCCCTCCTCACCCTCCACACGGACACCCCGGAGAAGTTCGACTACGCCCTCGGCTCCCTGGAGGGCGCCTGGGACATCGCCCCGGCGGGCACGAACTTCCAGGCGGGCCCGATCGTCCTGGACCGCATCGCCTGAGGCCCCGACGTGCGCCGATGACACCTTCGGGCGGACGGGACCGGTGGATCTCCACCGGTCCCGTCCGGCGTACCGGACCCGCCGCGATGAGTTCCGGCCGCCGGGCCGGTCACCCCCTCGTGGACACCAGTCAGCCCCTCGTCGTGACCCTGCCCGCCGCGCCCACCCGCGAGGAGGTCGCCCGGCTCTGCGCGGACCTGGCCGCCGCCCCGCCCGGGGACGTGCGGTGCGAGCTCGACCCGCGCGCGGGCGGACTCGCCGCCGTCGACGCCCTGGCACGGCTGGCGCTCGCGGCCCGCAGGGCGGGCCACCGGCTCACCTTCCACGGAGCAGGGTCCGACCTGACCGCCCTGCTCCGCCTCACCGGCCTCGACGAGATCCTCTAGGGCGTGTTTCGAAAGTCCCGCCTGCCCCGCGACGCCTGGCACGCACGCTCGCCGCGTTGTCGGGATCGTCCGAGTACGCCCGGTACGAGGACGACCCTCCGCCTTGCGATCGCACGCACCAGACGCCGCGGGGCCCGCCCTCCGGGCGGACGGCGCTACTGTCGAAACACGCCCTAGGCGTCCAGCCGCTCCGGCAGGTCGAAGAGCGGGAACCAGCGCGGGGTGTCGAGGAAGAAGTCCATCCCGGCCACCTTGCCGTCCCGCACCTCCAGCACGATCAGGGCCCACGGGCTGTAGCCGCCCTCCGGGTCCGGGTGGTAGTGCGCGAAGGCGGGCGCGCCGTTGGCGACCGTCGGGACCAGCTTCGAGCCGCGGCAGACGTCGCCGACGCCGAGCATCCAGCCCACGATGTCGTCGTGGCCCTGGAGCCACAGGTCGAACGGCGGCATGGACATGGTCGCGTCCTCGTGGAGGAGCGCGGTCAGCGCCTCCATGTCGTAGCCCTCGAAGGCGGCCACGTACCGGTCGAGCAGCGCCCGCTGCTCCTCGTCGAGCGGGTTCGCCGCGTCGGACTCGGCCGGGGCCTGCTCGGCGATGGTCGCCCGGGCCCGCTGGAGCGCGCTGTTCACCGACGCGACCGAGGTGCCGAGCAGCTCCGCGACCTCGCTCGCCCTCCAGGCCAGCACCTCGCGCAGGATCAGCACGGCCCGCTGCTTGGGCGCCAGGTGCTGGAGCGCGGCGACGAAGGCGAGCCGTACGGTCTCCCGGTGCAGCGCCGCCTCCGCGGGGTCGCCCGCGGTCGGCATCACGCGCCCGTCCGGGATCGGCTCCAGCCAGGTGATCTCCGGCTGCTTGACGAGCTGCGCCTGCGCGACGGGCGTCGGCCCGGACAGGTCCATGGGCCGGGCGCGCTTGTTGCCCGCGTTGAGCGCGTCGAGGCAGACGTTGGTGGCGATCCGGTAGAGCCAGGACCGCAGGGACGAGCGCCCCTCGAAGGAGTCCAGGGCCTTCCAGGCCCGCACCATCGTGTCCTGGACCGCGTCCTCCGCCTCGAAGGAGGAACCGAGCATCCGGTAGCAGTAACCGGTCAGCTCGCGCCGGTACTTGTCGAGTTCATCGGTCGTCACCACGGCGGTCTCGCCCATCGCGTCCCCACTCACCCCTCACCGGCGCCGGCGTTCGGCACCGGTGGGAGCGAAGCTACCGCAGCGCACCGACAGCCGGGTCAGGTTCCCGGCTTGCGACCGTAGATGTAGACGTCGTCGCCGTTGCGCAGCAGGTTCCAGTACGCCTTGGCGTCGGCCGAGCGCATGTTGACGCAGCCGCCGGAGCCGGGCGGGTTCCACATCGACTTGGTGGTCGAGTGGAAGGCCTGCCCGCCGTCGAAGAACTGCGCGTACGGCATCGAGACGTTGTACAGCGTCGACCAGTGGTTGATGTTCCGCCAGTAGACCTTCTTCAGGCCCGTACGGGTCTCGGTGCCGTCCTTGCCGGTGCGCACCGGCACCGGGCCGTACTTGAGGCGCGAGCCGTCCTGGATCCAGCTGAGCTGGCGGGTCAGGTCCACGCAGGCGATCCGGCCCTTGTTGGTCGGACACTTGCGGTCCTTGTTCGGGTTGGTCCCGGCCGCCTTCTGCTGGATCATCGTGTTCATCGTGCGCCAGGTCAGCGGACCGGCGTAACCGACGGACGGCGTGATGCCGTGCTTGACCTGGAAGGCCTGGATGGCCTTGCAGTCGGCGAGCGACTGGCGCCCGTCGACGGTGCGGCCGAGGAACTTCTCGACCTGCTTCTGGTGCGGCCCCGTCGTCACGTTGCACGACGCGGCCTGGGCCGGCGACGCGCCCAGCACGATGGCGGCCGGCACGAGCAGCGAGGTGAGACCGGCGGCTATGCCGGCTCTCTTCCCCACCCTGTTCGCGAATCGGTTCATGATTCTCCCCTCCCCCTTGAGTCCTGCACTTCGAGACGTGCGGGGGAGGGGCCCGGTTGCGCCGGGCCCCGAGCCGTGACACGACGGTCACACGAGCGTGCTCAGGCCGTCACCGGCGCGATCCGCCGGGCCTCGACGCGCGCGCTGTGCGAGCCGTACAGGGTGATCGAGACGACGCCGAGCACCGCCACCAGACCGATCCCGACCGTCCCGGCCCAGCCGCCCGCGTGGAAGGCGATCGCGCCGAGCGTGCCGCCCGCGCTGGAGCCCAGGTAGTACGCCGACTGGTACAGCGCCGACGCCTGCGCCCGGCCCGTCCTCGCCGTCCGGCTCACCGAGGACGACGCCACCGCGTGGCCCGCGAAGAAGCCGGCGGTGATGAGCACGAGCCCCGCGAGGACCGCGGCGAGCGAGTCGGAGAGCGAGAGCAGCAGGCCCGCCGTGGTGGTGGAGACCGCCAGGTAGAGGGCCCCGCGCCGGCCGAGCCGGCCGACGAGCTTCCCGGCCGCCGCGGAGGAGACCGTACCGACCAGGTAGACCAGGAAGATCGAGCCGATCACGCCCGGCGGCAGCGAGAACGGCGCCTCCGCCAGCCGGAAGCCGATCACCGTGTACACGGCGCCGAAGACCGTCATGAACAGCGCGCCGATGCCGTACAGCCGCGCCAGCAGCGGGTCCGCCAGGTGCCCCTTCACGGTGGCGGCGAGCGCCCTCGGGTCGAGCGAGGCGGGGGAGAAGTGCCGGGCCTTCGGGAGCAGCGCCCGGAAGGCGAGCGCGCAGAGCAGGGAGGTCAGGCCGACGGCGGCCAGACCCGCCCGCCAGCCCCACATCTGGGCGACCCAGCCGGTCACGATCCGGCCGCTCATGCCGCCGATCGAGTTGCCCGCGACGAAGAGGCCGATGGCGCCGATCAGCGCCCGGGGCCGCACCTCCTCGGCCAGGTACGCCATCGCCGAGGCCGGCAGTCCGGCCAGCGCCGCGCCCTGGAGCGCCCGCAGCGCGATCAGGACCTCCAGGCTGGGCGCGAGGGGCACCAGGAGGGAGATGCCGACCGCGATCGTGAGGGAGGCCGTCATCATCGTGCGCCGGCCGAAGCGCTCCGACAGCGCGCTGAGCGGGAGCACGCACAGGGCGAGCGCGCCGGTCGCGGCGGAGACGGTCCAGGAGGCGGCCGAGGCGGTGGCGCCGAACTCGGCGGAGATCGCGGGGAGGAGGGCCTGGGTGGAGTAGAGGAGGGCGAAGGCGGCCAGACCGGCGGCGAAGAGCGCGAGGCTCATCCGGCGGTGGCCGGGGGCGCCCGGGGCGAGGCGGGTGTCGGCGGACGCGGGTGTCGCGTCCGCCTTGGTACTGGCGGAAGGCATAGGTCGAACGTAGGACGCTCCGCTTCATGCGTCCAATGCACGGATCTGCTGTAATCGTTCCCGTGGTGCATGAGTACAGGTCACAGCCGCGGCTGTCACCGAACAGTAACGAAGAAGACATGGGGCTGCTGCTCGCGCCGCGGCTCGCGTACTTCGCCGCGGTTGCCCGGCACGAGCACGTGACCAGGGCGGCGGCCGAGATGGGCGTGCCCCAGTCGACGCTGTCCCGGGCGATGGTCCGGCTGGAGGAGGACCTCGGGGTCGCGCTCTTCGCCCGGCGCGGCCGGACCGTCGCGCTCACCCCCGCGGGGCGCCGCTTCCTGACCGCCGCCGAGCGGGCGCTGGCGGAGGTCGAGCGGGCCGCCGACACCGTACGGGCCGACGCCGACCCGACGGCCGGGCGGGTCGCCTTCGGCTTCCTGCACACCATGGGCTCGGAGACCGTGCCCGCGCTGATCCGGGCCTTCCGGGTGGACCACCCGAAGGTCCGCTTCACCCTCGTCCAGAACTACGGCGAGGCGATGATCGAACGGCTCCGCGCCGGCGAGCTCGACCTCTGCCTGACCTCGCCCGTGCCGGACGCGCCGGACCTGGTCGGCCGCCGCCTCGACGAGCAGCGGCTGCGGCTCGTCGTCCCCGACGACCACCGCTTGGCGGGCCGCCGCCGCATCCGGCTCGCCGAGGCCGCCGAGGAGACCTTCGTGACCCTCGAACCGGGGTACGGGCTCCGCCGCATCACCGACGACCTGTGCGCGGAGGCCGGCTTCACGCCCCGGGTCGCCTTCGAGGGCGAGGAGGCCGAGACCCTGCGCGGCCTGGTCGCGGCCGGCCTCGGGGTGGCGCTGCTGCCGCCGCCGGCCGTCGCCCGCCCCGGTGTCGTCGAGCTGACCGTCACCGCCCCGCGCGCGGTCCGCGAGATCGGCGTCGCCTGGCTGGACGGCCACCCGGACACGCCCCCGGTGGCCGCCTTCAAGCGGTTCCTGCTGAGCCGCCGCGGCCACCTCCTCCCGAAGGGGTCGCAGCCGCCCCGGGAGGACTCAGCGCCGGCGTGAACCGGTGCCGAACCCGGCCGCCAGGGGCATCCGGAGGCCGATCGGCGGCGGGGCCGCCATCGCGTCCGTCAGCGGGCGGGTGACGGGGCGGGCGAAGAGCGCGCCGAGGACGAAGTCGGCGGCGAGGGCCCGCACCTCGTCGGCGTACTGGCGCAGCCCGTGCCCGTCCGTGTGGACCTCGAAGCGGCAGGTCTCGCGGTTCGCCTTCTTGGCCCGGGCCGCGTAGCGGAAGGAGAGTTCGGGGTCGATCCGGGCGTCGTTGGTGCCGTGCACGATGAGCACCCGGCGCCCCACCAACTGCCGTACGGGCTCGGGCTCGGCGGCCACGTCCTCCTCGGGGAGCCAGGGCGCGAGCGCGAGGACCGCGCCGACCGCCGGATGCCCGGCCGCCCGCAGCGCCGCCCGGGCGCCCATCCCGTGGCCGACCAGGCAGACCGGTACGTCGCCGTACCGGCGCACCGCCTCGGCGACCGCCCAGGAGGCGTCCGCCGCGAGCTCCGCGTCGGTGCCGTTCCAGCCCCGCCCCCGGTACCGCACGACCTGGGCGACCAGCCCCTCCGACCGCCCCGCGCGGGCGAGTTCACGCCCCAGCGGGAGTACGGCGGCGTGCGCCCGGGCCGAGGCCCCGCGCCCCGACACCGGCTCCCCGTCCGGCAGGAGCAGCACCACGCCGCCCACCGCCGCCACGGACCGTGAAACCCCGACAGGCCGACCGAGCCGGGGTCTCCGGCCGTCGGCGGTCCCCACGAGTGCGTACTGCGCCATGACAGAACATTCTCAGAATCGGAGGTGTACGGCAGTCGTACGCGCGGTCTCTGTTACGTATCGTCCGGCGATCGAACTCGCTTCCGCTCTAGGCGCGTTCGAAGCAGTGGACGGATCCGATCGCGGTGAAGCCGCGCCGCTCGTACCAGTGGCGCGGCCAGTCGTCCGCCAGGGCCGAGAGGAAGACGGTGGCGCAGCCGGCCTCGGCGGCCATGCGCAGCGCCGTGTCGAGGACCACGCCGGCGTGGCCCTGCCGCAGGTGGGAGGCGGCCGTCACCAGGTCCTCGATCTGGGCCGTCCCGGTGGCCGGGTCCAGGTACAGGTCGCCCCAGGCGGCCACCTCGCCCCACTCGTCGTGGGAGGCGAGGAAGCGCACGTCGTCGGCGCCGCGCCGACGGGCGGCCCGCCGCTCGACCAGATCCCGGACCACCTCGTCCCCCGCCTCCGGCAGGAAGCGGCGCCAGCTCTCCGCGAGCGGTCCGCGCAGGGCGGGGAGATCCACCTCGCGCGCCCCGCCGAGCTCCGGCACCGGGCCGGTGTGACGCATGAGGAGCACGGTCGAGAGCTCGTACCCGGCCGCCGTGAGCGGCTCCGCGCACGCGGCGGCGGTCGCCGCGTCGAGCACGTACACCGCGCGGTGCCCGAGGTGGCCGAGGAGTTCGTCGGCCACCTCGGGCAGGGCCCGGGGGTCGGTCGGGCCGTCGACGAGGACGTGGTTGTCGCCGCGCGACAGCGCGTAGGCGTCGTCGAGCGCGGCGAAGCCGCCGGGGAAGGGGACGGTCCGGGCGGCCTGCCGGCGGGTGAAGGCGGACACGAAGGCGTGGACGCGGCGGAGTTCATCGGCCTGCGGGGTGGCGGTCATGGACCGAGGCTAGGGCGTGTTTCGAAAGTAGCGCCGTCCGCCCGGAGGGCGGGCCTCGCGGCGTCTGGTGCGTGCGATCGCAAGGCGGAGGGTCGTCCTCGTACCGGGCGTACTCGGATGATCCCGACAACGCGGCGAGCGTGCGTGCCAGGCGTCGCGGGGCAGGCGGGACTTTCGAAACACGCCCTAGGCGTTTCGCCGTTCGCGCCGCACCGGAAAAAGCGCGGTCGGGTCCGGCGCGACCAGGCGCGTTCTACGCGCGTAGGGGCTAGAGTGCGGCAATGACGAGCCAGACATCCCACGTCCCCACCGCGGACCAGATCCGCCGTGCCCCGAAGGTGCTGCTCCACGACCACCTCGACGGTGGACTGCGCCCCGGCACGATCATCGAACTCGCCCGGGAGCAGGGCTACACGAAGCTGCCCGAGACCGAACCCGACAAGCTCGGCGTCTGGTTCCGCGAGGCCGCCGACTCCGGCTCCCTGGAGCGCTATCTGGAGACCTTCGCGCACACCTGCGCCGTCATGCAGACCCGCGAGGCGCTGTTCCGGGTCGCCGCCGAGTGCGCCGTGGACCTCGCCGAGGACGGCGTCGTCTACGCCGAGGTGCGGTACGCCCCCGAGCAGCACCTGGAGGCCGGCCTGACCCTGGAGCAGGTCGTCGAGGCGGTCAACGAGGGCTTCCGGGAGGGCGAGCGACTGGCCCGGGCCAACGGGCACCGGATCCGGGTCGGCGCGCTGCTCACCGCCATGCGGCACGCGGCCCGCGCCCTGGAGATCGCGGAGCTCGCCAACCGGTACCGGGACGACGGCGTCACCGGCTTCGACATCGCGGGTGCGGAGGCCGGCTTCCCGCCCACCCGCCACCTCGACGCCTTCGAGTACCTCAAGCGGGAGAACAACCACTTCACCATCCACGCCGGCGAGGCGTTCGGCCTGCCGTCGATCTGGCAGGCGCTCCAGTGGTGCGGCGCCGACCGCCTCGGCCACGGCGTCCGGATCATCGACGACATCGAGGTGGACGAGGACGGCGAGGTGCGGCTCGGCCGGCTCGCCGCGTACGTCCGGGACAAGCGGATCCCGCTGGAGATGTGCCCGACCTCCAACCTCCAGACCGGTGCCGCCGCCTCGTACGCCGACCATCCCATCGGCCTGCTCCGTAAGCTCCATTTCCGCGCCACCGTCAACACCGACAACCGGCTCATGAGCGGTACCAGCATGAGCCGGGAATTCGAGCTCCTGGTCGACACTTTCGACTACACGCTCGACGATCTCCAGTGGTTCACGGTCAATGCGATGAAATCAGCGTTCATTCCTTTCGATGAACGACTCGCCATGATCAATGACGTGATCAAGCCCGGATATGCCGAACTGAAGTCCGAGTGGCTTTTCCGGCAGACCGCCACGACCAGCGCGTCTTCCGGCCGGGAGGGCTGAGAAAAGGGGCTCCGAAGGGGTCGGGACCGCCGGGGGAGGTGCGACACCCGGCGGTCGTCCGGTGTTTGCGGAGCGGAGTCGGGACGGTTAGTTTGCGGAGCTGATTTGCCTGTCCGGATTCCGTTCTTCCGGATTTCTCCGCCTGATGTCCCGAAGCTCAGCCCCCCAAGCCCAAGGAAGATCCTCAGATGAAGCAGTCTGCCGCCAAGAAGCTCGGTGTCGCCGCCCTCGGCGCCGCATTCGCCGCTGCCGCCGCCGGCACGGCCTCCGCGGCCCCGCTCCCGGCACCGCTCGACGGCGCCGACGCGCTGGGCTCCGTGACCCAGCTCGCCCCGCTGGGCGACGGTCTCACCACCCTCCCCGACGGCGCCGGCGAGTCCCTCGCGGCCGGCCAGGGCGCGCTCGGCCAGGGCGTCAAGACCCTCCCCGCGGCGGCCGGCCAGGCCACCCAGAACCTCCCGACCGACGCCGCCACCGGCGCCCTCGGCGCCACCCCGCTCGGCGGTCTGCTCGGCGGCCTCCCGCTGGGCGCCGGCGGCCTGCCGATCGGCTGACCCGCACCACCCCACGCCGAAGGGGCGCGGACCGGGATCCCCCGGGTCCGCGCCCCTTCGGGGTGCGCGTGGAACGTCTCGTCAGGCGTGCGCGGGAAGCGTGCCCGTACGGCGTGCCCGTACGGCTACCAGGCGGCGGCCTTCGTCCGCGACTCGCTCGGCAGCAGCAGCCACAGCGCCAGGTAGAGCAGGAACTGGGGGCCGGGCAGCAGGCACGAGGCCAGGAAGATCACGCGCATCGTCAGGGCGGAGGTGCCGAAGCGCCGAGCGAGCGCCGCGCACACCCCGCCGATCATCCGGCCTTCACGCGGGCGGACAAGTGCGGCCATGGTGGGCTCCTTCGTCGGTTCCGGAAAGCCGCTCCCTCGGGCTTCCCGATGACTCCATGGTGCCGCCGGTGCCACGCCTGCGACGTCGGCCTACCGGGCGATCGGAACCCTGGGAATCCTCGGGGTACGACCCTGATCCGTCTCGTTCCCGATCACGACCCGACCCTGAGACCCACCCCGGCGACGGGACCCGGCCCTGTCCCGGGACCCACCCCGGCTCCCGGACGGCTCCCGCCGGCGCCGCAGCCGCACCCGCGCGGCGGGCACCACCAGGAGGTGCGCCAGCGCCACCCCGAGGGTGTTCAGGAGCACCGAGTCCACGTCCACGACCTGCCCCGGCACCGCCGTCTGCAACAGCTCCAGGGCCAGCGACACCAGCGCCCCCGCCGCCGTCGTCCGGGTCAGCGACGCCCACGGGGACACGTCGAGCCGTCCCTCGCACATCGGCAGCAGGATCCCCAGCGGGGCGAGCAGCAGCAGTCCCTCGGCCAGCATCCGGGCCGCCTCGGCCGGCCCGAGCGCCAGATCGGCGCGGATCCCGGCCAGCGGCACCGTGTTCGGGGCGGTCACCCAGGCCACGTCCCGTGGGAGCAGTCCGACCCAGGCGACGAGCAGCAGATGCGCGACCAGGAGCACGAACCCCGTCACGCGGACGACCACGGCGGCGTTCCCGCCCGAACCTTGACGCTGCACGCCCCCCAAGACGCCCCGTACGAGGGGAACGGTTCCGGTTCGGTCCGGTGGCGTCCGCGGGGACGGCGCCGGGCTCACCCCGCCGACGGCTCCGCGGGCGTCCGCGCCGGGGTCGGCACCGGAGCCGTCGCGGGGGCCGACTCCGGGCGCTCCCGCAGCTGCGTCGTGCAGCGGTAGCGCTTCGGCGGGTACGCCCCCGGGCCCGCGAGCAGCACCGTGTGCCCGCCCGCGCCCGCCGAGCTCTCCGCGAAGGTGCACACCAGCTGCGACAGCGCCGCCGGCGCCAGGTCCTCCGGCTGCCGGCTCAGTCGCAGGGTGCCCTCCGGATCGCCCGCCCGGCCGCCCGCCACCTCCAGCGGAGCCCGTACCGCCGTGGTGAAGCCCGCCTGGCGCTCCGCGTCCGACGGATCCGCGAGCAGCTGCGCGAGGAGCGCCGACGCGGTCCGCACGGGATCGCCGCTCACCTTGTCCTCCGGCTGCGGCGACCTGCGGTCCACCGGCTCCAGCTGCGATCCGCACACCAGGAACGCCCGCACCAGCACGCCCTGGGTCGGCGCCGCCTCCGTCACGTTGCAGGGCACCCGGGACGGGGCCGCGCCCGCGTCCACCGGCACCGACGTCGTCCTGATCCCACAGCCCGTGCCCAGTACGGCCAGCACAGCCAGTGCCGCGACCGCGGCGGTCCGCGGCCTCACCCGTCCACCCCTTCGCCCTGCCGGGTGCCGGTGCCCAGGTCGCGGGCGACCGCCGACGCGTCCCGGGGCAGCCGCAGCACGAACACCGCGCCGTCCACCGCGCCGTCCTCGCCCACCGAGTTGGAGGCGGCGATCGTCCCGCCGTGGATCAGCGCGTTCTCCCTGGCGATCGACAGCCCGAGACCGGAGCCGTCCGACCGGGGACGCTGGGCGCTCGCCTTGTAGAAGCGGTCGAAGACGTGCGGCAGCACCTCCTCGGGAATGCCGGGCCCGTGGTCCCGTACCGCCACCACCAGCTCCTCCTCGCCCGGGCCCTCCTCGGTCCTGACCGAGACCCGCACCGGCGAACCGCCGTGCTTCAGCGCGTTCCCGATCAGATTCGCCAGGATCACGTCCAGCCTCCGCGGATCCAAGCGGCACACGATGCCGCGCTCCGCGTCCAGATCCACCGCGTCCAGCCAGGCCCGCGTGTCGATGCACGCGGTGATCTGGTCGGCGATGTCCACGTCGTCCAGGACCAGCCGGGCGGTGCCCGCGTCGAAGCGGGTCACCTCCATCAGGTTCTCCACCAGGTTGTTGAGCCGCCGGGTCTCGCTCACCACCAGCGCCACCGCCGGGGCGATCATCGGGTCCAGGGAGTCCTGCTCGTCCTCCAGGACCTCCGTGACCGCCGTCAGCGCGGTCAGCGGTGTCCGCAGCTCGTGCGACATGTCGGCGACGAACCGGCGGGAGGACTCCTCCCGCGCGCTCATGTCCGCCACCTTCTTCTGGAGGTTCTCCGCCGCGCTGTTGAACGTCCGCGAGAGGTCGGACAGTTCGTCGGCGCCGGAGACCCGCAGCCGGGTGTCCAGCTTGCCCTCGCCGAGCTGCCGCGCCGCCTCGCCGAGCCGCCGCACCGGCCGCAGCACCGTCGTCGCCGCGACCTGCGCCAGCAGCACCGAACCGATGACCGCGAGCCCGGTCGCGATCCCCAGCGACCACGACAGCGAGTTGAGGTCCGCCTTCTCCGCCGCCAGCGACTTGAACATGTAACCGGCCGGCCCGCCGCCGTCGATCCGCGTCCCGCCGACCAGGTACGGCGTCCCGCCCCGCTCGATCCGCTGCCAGAACAGGTGGTACGGGTACGGGTCGGCCTCCGTCACCGGGCGCCGGGTGTCCACCGCCTCCCGCAGCGGCACCGGCACGTCCGCCAGCGTGAACACGTCCGGGTCCGAGGCGCCCACGATCGGCTTCCCCGCCGCCCGCTCGCCGAGCAGCAGCACCTGATAGCCGGAACCGCCCGCCGTCATCTCCTCGGAGGTGCGCCGCAGATCCTCCTGCGTCGGACGCAGCGGCAGCGTCGCCACCCGGTTCTGCATCTCCTGCCGGAAGTCGTTCAGCGCGCTGTCCTGGGTGCGCTTGAGCACCGCCTCGCGGTTCAGCCAGTACGCGATCCCCGAGGCCGACACCGCCGCCGTCAGCGCCACCAGCGCGAACACCACGACCAGCCGCAGGCGCAGGCTGGACAGCCGCAGCCGGGCGAAGACCCCCCTGTTCCCCTTCGTCACGCAGGAACGTCCAGCCGGTATCCGACGCCCCGCACCGTACGGATCAGGGTCGGCGAGGACGGCACGTCCTCCACCTTCGCCCGCAGCCGCTGCACACACGCGTCCACGAGACGCGAGTCGCCCAGGTAGTCGTGCTCCCACACCAGCCGCAGCAACTGCTGCCGCGACAGCGCCTGTCCCGGCCGCCGGCTCAGTTCGAGCAGCAGCCGCAGCTCGGTCGGGGTCAGCTGGAGGTCGAGGCCGTTCTTCGTCACGGTCATCGCGGACCGGTCGATCACCAGCGAGCCGAAGGTCGCCGAGTCCGTCGACTCCCGCTCCCCGCGCCGCAGCACGGCCCGGATCCGGGCGTCGAGCACCCGGCCCTGCACCGGCTTCACCACGTAGTCGTCGGCCCCCGACTCCAGACCCACGACGACGTCGATGTCGTCACTGCGCGCGGTCAGCAGGATGATCGGCAGCTGGTCCGTGCGACGGATGCGCCGGCACACCTCGAAGCCGTCGATGCCGGGCAGCATCACGTCGAGCACGACCAGATCGGGCCGGTGCTCCTTGAGCAACTGCAGGCCGTCCTCGCCCGACGCGGCGGTGGCCACCCGGTGGCCCTGCCGGGACAGGGAGAGTTCGAGGGCCGTGCGGATGGCGTCGTCGTCCTCGATCAGCAACAGAAAAGGCACGGTCGCCATTCTGGCTCATGAGCCGTCCGAGATCGACCGCCCGGAGGCGCGCTTCCGTCCTCGCCCCTGTGACACGTCTGTGACAGTCGGCGGACAACGCCATGAAGTCCGCCGGGCAAGCTTCTTGGCACACGGACCGAAACACTGACTCCGAACGACGGGGGGCGCGAAATGAACACACTGCACGGCACGACCAACAGCGCAGTGGTCACGCGTCTTCACGACGTGCGGGGCACCGAGAAGTCCGGCGGTGTCGTCACGAACGGACGGGGGTGCGTTCGGACGACCGTCGGGCGTCAGCGCAAGGCGCCGTACATGGTCGCCGTCGCTGACGGGGGAGCGGTGTACGGGGAGGTCACGGGGGAGCGTTCCTGCTCGGAGGCCGAGTTCACGGCCTACGTCCAGGAGCGCCGGGCCTCCCTGTACGCCACCGCCTACCACCTGACCGGTGACCGTTTCGAGGCCGAGGACCTGCTCCAGAGCGCGCTGTTCTCCACGTACCGCGCCTGGGAGCGGATCAGCGACAAGGCCGCCGTCGGTGGCTACCTGCGCCGCACGATGACCAATCTGCACATCAGCGCCTGGCGCCGGCGCAAGGTCAACGAGTACCCGACCGAGGAGCTGCCGGAGACGGTCGGCGAGACGGACGCGATGCGCGGCACCGAGCTGCGCGCGGTGCTGTGGCAGGCGCTGGCCCGCCTGCCCGAGCTCCAGCGGACCATGCTGGTGCTGCGCTACTACGAGGGCCGGACCGATCCGGAGATCGCGGAGATCCTGGACATCAGTGTCGGCACGGTGAAGTCGAGCATCTGGCGCTCGCTGCGGCGACTGCGCGAGGACGAGGTGCTGAGCTTCGGCCGTGACGAGGAGGAGTCCTTCGGCGAACTGGTCGCCTGAGGATCACGGGGGACACGGGGGAGCACCACGGGGGAAAGAAGGGCCTCAGGGGGGATCTGGGGCCCACGGGGGAAAAGAACGAAGCGGGTCGTACGAGTCCGGGGGGTCTCGTAGGGCCCGCTTCGTGCTGTCCGGGCCTGTCCGGGCCTGTCCGGCTCGGTCCGGGACCAGTCCGGTTCTGCTCGGCGGTCAGCCGTCGGTGGTCAGCGGCCCGCGGGGGTGCGGTGGCGGCCCGCCGCGGCGGCGGCGAGCCGGCCGAGTGCCTCCGGCTTCGCGCACGGGTGGGCGCCCAGCGAGGTCTGCCGGGCGACGATGGCGCGCTCGGCGCGCATCAGGCGCCAGCCGCGGCGCAGCAGCATCGGGACCGACTTCCGTCCCTCCCGCAGATCGCGCAGGAGCCGGCGGCGGAAGGTGGTGGACGGGCGGCCGCGCAGGCAGAGCGCGTCGGCCAGCACGCCGAGCTCGCGGCAGCGGGTGACGATCTCCGCGGCGAAGATGCCCTCGGCGATGAACAGCGGGGTCCGCCCGATGTCGAGGCGGTCGCTGCCGGTGCGCGAGCTGGTGGCGATCGAGTACACCGGGACGTCGGTGCGGCTCGTCCGGCACAGTTCGACGATCGCGGCGACGGCGGTGTCCGCGTCCCAGGAGAGCGGGGAGTCCCAGTCGATGTCGCTGCTGCCGTCGACGAGCGGGAGGGTCGGGTCGCCGACCTCCTTGTAGAAGTCGTCGAGGCGCAGCACCGGAAGACCTGCGAGGGCTGCGAGGGACGACTTGCCGGAGCCGGAGGGGCCCGCGAGCAGGACGACCCGGGCGGGGATCGATTGGGGACTCACGGAACACCAGTGTGAGGCATTACCCCGTCCAGGGGACCACCGAGGAGGGCTGTTGGTATCCAGCATCACACCTCCACTACTGTCGGTGGCCGCCCGCTCACCCCTCGGAAGGATCCCCATGGCGCGTCACGCAGAGCCGAAGCCTCCCCGCCGCGGCCTCCTGTTCAAGGCCGGTCTCGGTGTCACGGCGGCGGGTGCCGCCGTGTTCGGGGCGGCCGCCGCGGCCCAGGCGGCCCCGGGCGCCGCCGTGCCGCTGCCGGTGGACTCGCTGACCCGTACGGACGCCGGCGCGGCCGGCGCGGGCGCCCTGTCCGGGGTCACCCACGGGGTGGGCCCGCTGACCCGCCTCCAGCTCGACCCGCTGGCCAACACCGGCGTCGACCCGCTGGCCAACGGCCTCGGCACCCAGGTCGCCGACTTCAAGCCGATCGGCACGAACCTGGTCACCGACCACGTCACCAAGGGCGGCGCCGTCGCGGACCTGCCGGTGGCGGGTCCGCTGACGCAGAAGCTGCTTCCGTAGACCGGCGGGCTCAGCTCCTCGCCCGGCGCAGCCAGGCCAATGCCCTGCGGGGCTCGGGCAGCTTCGCCGGGCCGTCCGCGTCCGGGCCGGCGCTGTGGGGCCGGAGGTCCTTCAGGCGCGCGGTCCAGGGGGCGTCCGCCGCGGACAGGAAGACGAGGAGCGGGCCCTCGGGCAGCGGCAGGGTCTCCTTGCGCGCGCCGATCTCGTTGACGGCGGCTCCTCCGGGCTTCGGGAGCGTGGTGGGGTCGGTGTGCCCCGCCAGCCGGTAGAGGTGGACGATGAAATTGCTGGTGCCCTTGTACTGGAAGGTGACGTCGGCCGTCCCCCCGGTGTGGAGCAGGACTTCGGGGCCCCAGCCCTCCAGCCGGTCCTGCGACAGGCGCCGTGCCTCCGCCAGGGGCAGGACCCGCACCTGCCAGGTGCCGCCCGCCTCCAGGCGCAGGCGCAGGCGCCCGTGCTCGGGTACGGAGGCGATCACCCGGCCCCGGAAGTCCTTCTCCGTGCTGCTGACGAGGTAGCGCCCCTTGGTGTTGGAGTCGTCGAGGGGCCACAGTCCCGTGTAGCCGTCGCCCCGCACGGCCAGTTCGACCATGACGGGGCCGTGCGGGAGGTCCTTCACGGTGATGACGTCGTTGTCCCGGCCGGTGGCGGTGCGCGGCTCGAAGGCGGGCCCGCACGTCCAGGCCGCCGGGTCGGCCGGGGGAGACGCGGTCGAGGGCGCCTCGGCCGGGGACCCGGCCCCGGCCTGCCTCTGGGCCTGGGCCAGGGCGCGGATCTGGTCCGGGGTCATGTCCAGCAGCTGGTCACGCGTGGGACGCGTACCCGGAGCCGGAGCCGGAGCCTCGGTCGGGGCCTCGGTCGGGGGCTGGTGCCGGTCCTGGCCGGTGGGCGGTGCCTGGGTCGGGGCGGCGGGGGTCGGGGTCCGGTCCGGGGTGTCCCCCGGCTGCTCGTCGGCGTCCACGCCGTGGTCCACCGCGAGGCCCGTCAGCCCGTCCACGTACCCCTGGCCGACCGCGCGGAACTTCCAGCCGCCCGAGCGGCGGTAGAGCTCCGCGACGACCATCGCCGTCTCGGGGCCGGCGTCGGTGACCTCGTACGCCACGACCGTCCCGCCGTCCGGGCCGAGCACCTCCACGGACAGGCCGCGCGCGTCCCGCAGCGCGCCCTGCTCCGTCGACGCGACGACGAGGACGCGGGTGATGCCCTCCTCGACGCCCGTGAGGTCGGTGTCCAGCCAGGCGGTGCCCTCCCGGTCGCCGTCCGCGCCGTACGACAGCCGTACCGTGCCCGACGCGTGCGCCGGAGCGCCGTGGAACACGATGTCGGCGTCGCCCCGGACCCGGCCCTGCTCCGTCACGAGCAGCGCCGCGACGTCCACCCCGCCCCCGACCGCCACGCGCAGCGCGGCCGTCGGGACGAAGGCGTTGTCTCCCTTGATCAATCCCCTCAGCATGACCGGATCCTGCGGCCGATCGCGGCCGTGCGCAAGGCCCCCGGGTGCGGACACGCCGGGGGCCTCGCGGAGGTGGGGCTAGTACGAGGAGCCGGAGGCGCCCAGGGAGCCCGTGGGGTGCCAGACGGTCTTCGTCTCCAGGAAGGCGGTCATGCGGTCCGTGCCGGGGGACTCGGTGAAGTCCTCGGTACGGGGGCGCAGGACGCGCTTCAGGTTGTCCGCCGCCGCGATCTCCAGGTCCCTGGCCAGGTCGGCGTCCGCGCCGGTCAGGTCGATCGCGTTGACGTCCAGGTGGGCCGCGAGGTGCGGGCCCATCTCGGAGGCCTTGCCGGAGAGGATGTTGACCACGCCGCCGGGGAGGTCGGAGGTGGCCAGGACCTCGCCCAGGGAGAGGGCGGGGAGCGGGGCCTTCTCGGAGGCGATGACGACGGCCGTGTTGCCGGTGGCGATGACCGGGGCGACCACCGAGACCAGGCCCAGGAAGGACGACTCCTGGGGGGCGAGCACGGTGACGACGCCGGTCGGCTCCGGGGTGGAGAGGTTGAAGAAGGGACCCGCCACCGGGTTGGCGCCGCCGGTGACCTGGGCGATCTTGTCGGTCCAGCCCGCGTACCAGACCCAGCGGTCGATCGCCGCGTCGACCTGGGCGGCCGCCTTCGACTTCGACAGGCCCTCGGCCTCGGCGACCTCGCGGACGAACTGGTCCCGGCGGCCCTCCAGCATCTCGGCGACGCGGTAGAGGATCTGGCCGCGCAGGTACGCGGTCGCGCCGGCCCAGCCGCCCTGCGCCTTGCGCGCGGCGACGACCGCGTCACGGGCGTCCTTGCGGGAGGAGAGGGGGGCGTTCGCCAGCCAGTTGCCCTTGGAGTCGGTCACCTCGTACACCCGGCCGCTCTCGGAACGGGGGAACTTGCCCCCGACGTACAGCTTGTAGGTCTTGAAGACGGAGAGTCGGGTCGTGTCAGACATCGAGGTACGCCTCCAGGCCGTGGCGACCGCCCTCGCGGCCGAAGCCCGACTCCTTGTAGCCGCCGAAGGGCGAGGTCGGGTCGAACTTGTTGAACGTGTTGGCCCAGACGACGCCGGCGCGGAGCTTGTTCGCGACCGCGAGGATGCGGGAGCCCTTCTCCGTCCAGATGCCGGCGGAGAGGCCGTACTGGCTGTTGTTGGCCTTGGCGACGGCCTCGTCCGGGGTGCGGAAGGTGAGCACCGACAGGACCGGGCCGAAGACCTCGTCGCGGGCGATGGTGTGCGCCTGGGTGACGTTGGTGAAGAGGGTCGGGGCGAACCAGTAGCCCGCCTCCGGGAGGTCACAGGCGGCGCTCCAGCGCTCGGCGCCCTCGGCCTCGCCCTGCGCGACCAGGGAGGTGATGCGGGCCAGCTGCTCCTCGGAGTTGATGGCGCCGATGTCGGTGTTCTTGTCGAGCGGGTCGCCGAGGCGGAGCGACGAGAGGCGGCGCTTGAGGCTGTCGAGCAGCTCGTCCTGGATCGACTCCTGGACCAGCAGGCGGGAGCCCGCGCAGCAGACCTGGCCCTGGTTGAAGAAGATGCCGTTGACGATGCCCTCGACGGCCTGGTCGAGGGGGGCGTCGTCGAAGACGATGTTGGCGCCCTTGCCGCCCAGCTCCAGCGTCACCTTCTTGTCGGTGCCGGCGATCGTGCGGGCGATCTGCTTGCCGACGGCGGTGGAGCCGGTGAAGGCGACCTTGTTCACGTCCGGGTGCGCGACCAGGGCGGCGCCGGCGTCCCCGTACCCGGGGAGGATGTTGACGACGCCCTTCGGCAGGCCCGCCTGGCGGCAGATGTCCGCGAAGAAGAGGGCGGACAGCGGGGTGGTCTCGGCCGGCTTGAGGACGACCGTGTTGCCGGTCGCGAGCGCCGGGGCGATCTTCCACGCCAGCATCAGCAGCGGGAAGTTCCACGGGATGACCTGGCCGGCGACGCCCAGCGGGCGGGGGTTCGCGCCGTAGCCGGCGTGGTCGAGCTTGTCGGCCCAGCCCGCGTAGTAGAAGAAGTGGGCGGCGACCAGGGGGAGGTCCGCGTCGCGGGTCTCCTTGATCGGCTTGCCGTTGTCCAGGGTCTCCAGGACGGCCAGCTCGCGGGAGCGCTCCTGGATGATCCGGGCGATCCGGAAGAGGTACTTGGCGCGCTCGGCCCCGGGCAGCGCGGACCACTTCTCGAAGGCCTTGCGGGCGGCCTTGACCGCGCGGTCCACGTCCGCCTCGCCCGCCTGGGCGATCTCGGAGAGGACCTCCTCGGAGGAGGGGGAGACGGTCTTGAAGACCTTGCCGTCGGCCGCGTCGGTGAACTCGCCGTCGATGAACAGGCCGTAGCTCGGGGCGATGTCGACGACCGCGCGCGACTCGGGCGCGGGGGCGTACTCGAAGGGGGAGGTCATGTCGATCAGTCCACCGTCACGTAATCGGGGCCGGAGTAGTGGCCGGTCGCCATCTTCTGGCGCTGCATCAGCAGGTCGTTGAGCAGGCTGGAGGCGCCGAAGCGGAACCAGTGGTTGTCCAGCCAGTCCGCGCCGGCGGTCTCGTTGACCAGCACCAGGAACTTGATGGCTTCCTTGGTGTTGCGGATGCCGCCGGCGGGCTTCACGCCGATCTGCACGCCGGTCTGGGCGCGGAAGTCGCGCACCGCCTCCAGCATGAGCAGGGTGTTGGCCGGGGTGGCGTTGACCGCGACCTTGCCGGTCGAGGTCTTGATGAAGTCGGCGCCCGCCATCATGCCGAGCCAGGAGGCGCGGCGGATGTTGTCGTACGTGGACAGCTCGCCGGTCTCGAAGATCACCTTGAGTCGCGCCCGGTCGCCGCACTCGGCCCTGATCGCGGCGATCTGCTCGTAGACCTCCAGGTAGCGGCCTGCGAGGAAGGCGCCGCGGTCGATGACCATGTCGATCTCGTCCGCGCCGGCGGCGATGGCGTCGGCGGTGTCGGCGAGCTTCACGGGGAGGGCGGCGCGGCCCGCCGGGAAGGCGGTGGCGACGGAGGCGACCTTGACGTCGGAGCCCGCGAGGGCGGCCTTGGCGGTGGCCACCATGTCGGGGTAGACGCAGACGGCGGCGGTCGTCGGGGTCGTGCGGTCGGTCGGATCGGGGCGGACGGCCTTGGCGGCGAGGGCCCGGACCTTGCCCGGGGTGTCCGCGCCTTCGAGCGTGGTCAGGTCGATCATGGAGATGGCCAGGTCGATGGCGTACGCCTTGGACGTGGTCTTGATCGAGCGGGTGCCGAGGGACGCGGCGCGCGCCTCCAGGCCCACGGCGTCGACGCCGGGCAGCCCGTGGAGGAAGCGGCGCAGCGTGCTCTCGGACGCGGTCACGTCGGCGAAAGCTGCTGCTGCGGATGCAGTGGTGGGCATGGTCACCAGTCGAGCATATCTACGCGCGTAGCGACCTGTACAGGGGAGGGCGTCCGAGGAGGCCGAGGTCACGGGCGCGGGACGGCGTGGTGCGGCGCGTCGACGCGGCGCGCGGGGGGCGCGAAGGGCGGCGCGCGAAAGGTCCGTCGGGGCGGTGACGGCTGTCACGTGCTCGTGACACGGAGCGGACCGCTCCCCCATACAAGATCTTTAGATTATTCATCAGCAGCCAGCGAGAACTCACCGGCCCTCCCCGAGGAGATGTCAGCGGCATGCGGCTCTGCATCATCCACCGCCGGACCTCTTCGGGAGTCGTTATGCGCACCGCCCTCCGCACCGCCCTCGCCGCCGCGCTCGTCGCGGGCGTCGCCGCCACCCCGGTCCTCGCGGCCGGCAGCGCCTTCGCCGCCGGGACGACCCCGGCGCCGAAGCCCGCCGCCGCCGCTCCGGCGTCGAAGCCGGCCGCTCCGGCCCAGGCAGCGAAGCCGGCCGCCACGACGACCCCGGCCGCGAAGCCCGCCTCCACGACCACCCCGGACGGCAAGGCGGCGGCGCCCGCGCCCGGCAAGGCCGCGGAGACCGCCGGTGCCGGGACCGCCGAAGTCGCTGCCCCCACCGCCGCCCCGCTGCGCACCGTCCAGCTCGCCGGCGGGCTCTCCGCCGAGGTGTACGCCCGGGGCGACCAGCACCCGTACCACAGCGCCACCGTCCTGAAGGGCGGCACGGTGCTCGGCGAGCTGAAGGCCGGGGCGGGCCACCCGCCGAAGGAGACCAAGGTCTTCGCCGGGTACGCGGTGACCCTGGACTCCACGGGCGAGGTGAGCGCCGTCGCGGCCGCCACCACGACGGGCACGCCGGTCCGCACCCAGACCCTCATCGGCGGCACCGTCGCCAAGATCTACAAGGTCAAGGCCGGGAACCACCGCGCCGAGCTGTTCCGCGACGGCCACCCGGTCGGTGTCCTCAAGGCGTACGGGATCTCCGTCGCCGGCCAGGACAACGGCGAGTTCTTCGTCCTCGACCCCGACGGCACCACCCACAACTGGGTCGGCAACGTCGCCCCGAACCGCCCGGGCATCTACCGCTTGGCCGACGGCACCGTGGTGGAGCTCCAGGCGAAGAACGGCTCCTTCGGCCTGCGGCTCATCGACCCCGTCACCGACCGGGGCGGCCCCTACGCCTACGCCAACGGCGAGCGCCGGGTGCTGCGCTTCGGCGGGGCCGTCGTGGTCCTGGAGGCGGACGGCCAGTTCGCCGCTCACATCCCCGGCTCCGCGAAGCAGGCCGCCCCGCAGCCGTACGGCATGGGCGGCGGCGGCCAGGGCGAGGAGACCCCGGTCGACACCGACCCCGACGCCCTCGGCGAGTGCACCGTCACCCGCTTCGTGGACATCGGCGCGGGCACCGGCGCCAAGCTGATCATGAGCCCCGAGGGTCCGAAGGCCAAGCTGATCACCGCCGGCGACGACAAGCTCATCGCCGTCCTCGACCGCGCCCGCCCGTCGCTCCCGAAGGACGCCGGCATCATCGCCCGGATCGTCGACGCCCACAGCGCCACCCCGTCCCTCTACACGAAGACCCAGGGCGGCGACACGAAGGGCGGCACGCACGCCTTCCCGAAGCTTCCCAAGGGCTGCGCGCTGAACGCCGCCCCCGCCGCGCAGGGCGGCGGGACCTCCGCGCGGGGCGAGGGCGCCACCCCGCAGGGCGGCCAGACCTCCGTCGTCCCGAAGGGCGGGGTCGCGGCCGGCGCCGAGCTCGCCGCCGAGGAGGGCCCCGGCACGCTGGTCGCGGTCGGCGCCGCCGCCTCGCTGGCCGCCGCGGGGCTCGGCTTCACCGTGCTGCGCCGCCGTTCCGCCGCGACCCGGGGCTGACCCGTACACCCCGCGCATCCCGTGCGCCCCGCGTACGCCGCGCATCCCGCGCATCCCGTGCACCCCGTGCACCCCGTGCACCCCGTGCACCCCGCACATCCCGTGCGCCCCGCTCCTCGCCCACGACCCGAGCCCGGAGCGTTCCACCCGTCCCAGGCCGGCCGTCATCCACCCCGTGACGGCCGGCCGCCCGTCGTACGGACCCCAGCCGCCGGAGCCCGCCCGTGAAACACCACCAGCACCACCGCCACCGCCGTACCGCTTCCGCCGTGCTCTGCGCGGCCCTCCTCGCCGCGCTCGCCGGCTGCTCGGACGGGACCGGTACGACCGCCACCCCGCCCGCCCGGATCGCCGGGTCCGCGGCGCCGGCCCCCACCGCGAGCGCCGCACCGGTCCGGCCGCTCGCCCGCTCGCTGCCCGTCCGGGTCCAGCTGCCCTCGGCCGCCGTGGACGCCCGCGGGATCCTGGAGCTCGGGCTGAACGCCGACGGCACCGTCGAGGTGCCGTCCGTGGCGCAGGCCGACCGGATCGGCTGGTACGGGAAGGGCGTCACGCCCGGCGAGACCGGGCCCGCCGTCCTCATCGGGCACTTCGACACGGAGCGTGGGCCGGCGGTCCTGAAGGACGTCTCCCGGGTCCGGGTCGGCGACGAGATCACCGTGACCCGCGCGGACGGCACCACCGCCGTCTTCCGCGTCCGCGAGCTGGAACAGGTCGACAAGGACGCCTTCCCGACCGCCAAGGTCTACGGCGACACCCGCCGCCCCGAACTGCGCGTGATCACCTGCGGCGGCGAACTCGTCGACGGGCACCGGCCGGACAACATCATCCTGTACGCCGACCTCGCCGCCGGCGGGAAGGCCTGAGCACCCTTCCTTCCGCCCGGTCGCTCCGGGGCGGGGCCGGGGCGGGGGCGGGGGGAGGGCCGGTCCCGGAGATCCGGCGGGCGCCGGGGGCCGGGCGATGCCGGGGGAGGGCCGATGGAGGCCGGTCCCGGGGGTCCGGCGGGCGCCGGGGCGGGTCCGAGCGGGGCGCCCGAGCCTCCCGGCGCCTCCTGAGGCACAATCGGCGGCATGACGAGCCCCACGCCCTCCGAGCCGCCCCCCGCCGAACGCGTCTACCGCTCCCCCTTCGCCATCGCGGGAGGCGTCTTCCTCCTCGTCCTGACGCTCGTCTTCGTGATCGACGCGCTGGTGCGCGGCGAGGGCAGGGCGCCCTGGCTCGCGCTGGCGGCGCTGCTGGTCGCCGTGCCGCTGATCGTCGCCTTCACCGTCCGGCCCGCCGTGTACGCCGGCGAGGACCGGCTCCGGATCCGCAACCCGTTCCGCTCGATCCTGCTGCCCTGGGGGTCCGTCGCCGACATCCGGGCCGGCTACTCCAGCGAGGTCTTCACCGAGGGCGGCGCGAAGTACCAGCTGTGGGCCGTCCCCGTCTCGCTGCGGCAGCGGAAGCGGGCCGCCCGCAGGGCCGCCCGCGCCGCCCACGACGACCCCCACGGACGCACCTCGGTCACCGCCGACGTCCGGGACAGCGCGGCGCGCACCGCGCCCAGCGACCAGAACGTCGCCGACCTGCGGGAGATGGCCGAGCGCCGGCGGAGCGACGCCGCGACGCAGGGCGAGCCGCAGGTGCGCTGGGCGTACGAGATCATCGCCCCGGCCGTCGTCGGCCTGATCCTCCTCGTGGTGCTCGTCGCCACCGGCTGAGCCCCCGATCCGCTCCCCGCCCCACCGGTGTCCTAGGGGCAACGGCGGGGTGAAGCATGCCTCGCGCGGTTGGTTTGGCTCCCAACGATCCGGGCCGGGTCAATAGATTGCCCGTGCCGAGACTGTGGGGGTGGGGGCAATGACCAAGGGCACCGGTGTGTCCGGAACACGTTGTCTGGTCGACGTCAGAGCCGACGGACGATACGGCTGGCGGCTTGTCGCGCAGAACGGGCGGGTGGTGGCCCGGTCGGGGCAGTGCTTCACCGACCACGCCGCCTGCCGGGCCGCCTTCGCGGCGCTCTGCGCCGGGCACGCGGCGATGGGCGGCGGGGTGCAGCACACCGCCGGCGGCAACGGCTGGGTCTGGCTGCTGCGCGATACCGAGGGCCGCACCGCCGCCCTCTCCGGAAGGGCGTACGAGCGCCACTCCACCTGTCGCTCCGCCTACGACCGCTTCCGCTCCCTGCTGGCCGCCGAGGCCACCCACTGGAGCTCAACCTCCTTATGGTGAACGGAAGTTGCCTCTCGGGCGCCCCTCATTCACCTCGCGGGGCGGGCACGTCAACCGGGCCGGACTTGTGTCCTTCCCGTGACGACCGAGACGACCGATCCGCCCGCGCCGCCCGGCGCCCCCGCAGCGCGGCCCGCCGGCCCGCCCGACACGCCGAGACGGCTGTACGCCGACCCCGGCCCGGCCGACCGGGTCTTCCGCGGCGTCGCCCGCACCGGCGGCGGACTCGTCCTCGCCGTGATGCTCCTCGTCGGCGGCTTCCTCCTGCACCGCGCCTGGCAGGCCCTCGACCGGGCCGGCGGATCCTTCCTCACCACCGAGAACTGGGAGCCCGACGCCGGGAAGTTCGGCATCGCCGCCGTCCTCCTCGGCACCGTCCTCATCGCCCTCGTCGCGATCGTCGTGGCCGTCCCGCTCGCCACCGGCGCCGCGCTGTACATCTCCGAGTACGCACCGCCCCGGCTGCGCCGCACCCTGATCTCCACCGTGGACCTGATGGCCGCCGTGCCCTCCGTCGTCTACGGCCTCTGGGGCGTGTTCTGGCTGGAGGAATCGATCCTGCCGATCGCCCGCTGGATCTCCGCCCACTTCGGCTGGATCCCCTTCCTCCGTGTCGACGGCGCCGACCCGGACGACCCGCTCGCCCCGCCCACCGTCTACACCTCCTCCACCTTCGTCGCCGGGCTCGTCGTCGCGATGATGGTCGCCCCGATCATCTGCTCGATCATGCGCGAGGTCTTCTCCCAGGCCCCCGCCGGTGAGCGCGAGGGGGCGTACGCGCTCGGCGCCACCCGCTGGGGCATGATCCGCGCCGTCGTCCTGCCCTTCGGCAAGGGCGGCATGATCGGCGGCACGATGCTCGGCCTCGGCCGCGCCCTCGGCGAGACCATCGCCGTCTACATGGTCATCTCGCAGGTCTTCACCATCCAGTGGCACGTGCTCCAGACCGGCACCAGCTCGGTCTCCTCGCTCATCGCGCTGCGCTACGGAGAGGCCACCGCCTTCGGCATGTCCGCGCTGATGGCGGCCGGCTTCGCGCTCTTCGTCATGACCCTGATCGTCAACTTCGCCGCCTCGTCCATCGTCGCCCGCAGCCGCTCCGGCGCGTCCAGCGACGCGTAACAGGGGGAACCCCTATGACCATCGCCCCGGAGCGGCCGGCGCCGCGGCCACCCGCCGGACAGGCCCCGCCGGCCGGCCCCGAGCGCCGCCGCGCCACCACCGGCACGCGCGCCACCGACGTCTACGCCGTGCTCGGCGCCGCGGCCGCCGCCCTCGCCCTCACCTGGCTGCTCTTCGCCCGGCTGCTGCCCTTCTCCGGCACCGTCGGCTTCGTCCTCGTCGCGTACGCCCTCTTCCTCGGCCTGTACGCCCTGCTCGTCTCCTTCGACGAGGACGGCCCCGCCGTCCGCGACCGGGTCGCCGGCGTGGTCGTCCGCACCCTCGGGCTCATCCTCCTCGCGGTCCTCGTCTTCGTCGTCGCCTTCACCCTCTGGGAGGGCCGCGAGGCCCTCGTCCACCTCAACTTCTTCACCGAGGACATGAGCCTCGCGGGACCGCTCGAACCCCTTGACGTCGGCGGCGTCCTGCACGCCGTCGTCGGCACCCTGGAGCAGGTCGGCATCGCCCTCGTCCTCACCGTCCCGGCCGGCATCGTCTGCGCCGTCTTCCTCAACGAGGTCCCCGGCCCCTTCGCCCGCCTCGTCCGCACGATCGTCGAGGCGATGACCGCGCTGCCGTCGATCGTCGCCGGCCTCTTCGTCTACGCCACCGTCATCCTCGCCCTGGGCATGGAGCGCTCCGGCCTGGCCGCCGCCCTCGCCCTCTCGGTGATGATGCTGCCGATCATCATCCGCGCCTCCGACGTCGTCATCCGGCTCGTCCCCGGCACCCTGCGGGAGGCCTCGTACGCCATGGGCGCCTCGCGCTGGCGCACGGTCTGGCACGTCGTCCTGCCCACCGCCCGCTCCGGTCTCACCACCGCCGTCATCCTCGGCACCGCCCGCGGGGTGGGGGAGACCTCGCCGGTGCTGCTCACCGCCGGCTTCACCGCCGAGCTGAACGCGCTGCCGACCGCCGGCGCCCAGGTCTCCCTGCCGCTCGCCACCTTCGAACTCGTCAAGTCGCCCGAACCGAACATGATCGCCCGCGGGTTCGGCACCGCCGCCGTGCTGATGCTGCTCGTCCTGCTCCTCTTCGTGCTCGCCCGGATCGCCGGCGGACGCGGACCCGGGCAGCTGACGAAGCGCCAGGAGCGGCGGCGGGCGGCGGCCTCGCGGGAGGACGCGGCCCGGTTCGCCCGCGCCTCCCTCCTTCCCCACCCGCCCGCACCTCCGAGGAGCACGTCGTGAGATCGCCCGTCCCGCTCACCCGCACCCTCCTGGGCCTGGGCACCGTGCTCTGCGCACTGCTCGCCCTCCTCGCGGGCCCGCCCGCCGCCCAGGCCGCCGGCTACACCAAGATCACCGGCTCCGGCTCCACCTGGAGCTCCAACGCCGTCGAGCAGTGGCGGCGCAACATCGGCGCCAACATCGGCCTGACCGTCAACTTCAACGCCAACGGCTCCTCGCAGGGCCGCGAGCAGTTCAAGAACGGCACCGTCGACTTCGCCGTCTCCGAGATCCCGTACGGCCTCACCGACGGCGGCGCCACCGACGTCCCGCCCGGCCGCGGGTACGCCTACATGCCGATCGTCGCGGGCGGCACCGCCTTCATGTACAACCTCCGCATCGGCGGCCGCCAGGTCACCAACCTGCGCCTGTCCGGCCCCGTCCTCGCGAGGATCTTCACCGGGCAGCTGACCATGTGGAACGCGCCCGAGATCAAGGCCGACAACCCCGGCCTCACCCTCCCCGCCCGCCGGATCGTGCCGGTGGTCCGCTCCGACGGCTCGGGCACCACCGCCCAGTTCACCACCTGGCTCGCCAAGGAGCACGGCGCGGTCTGGAACGAGCACTGCCGCCGAGCCGGCCGCTCCACCCCCTGCGGCATGACCTCGTACTTCCCCGTCGTGCCCGGCACGACGGCGGTCGCCAAGTCCGGCTCCCTCGGCGTCTCGGCGCACGTCCGCCAGCCGCAGGGCGAGGGCGCCATCACCTACGTCGAGTACTCGTACGCGGTCAACGCCCACTTCCCCGTCGTCAAGGTCCTCAACCGGTCGGGCCACTACGTCGAGCCGACCGCCCAGGCCGTCGCCGTCGCCCTCCTCAGGGCCCGGATCAACACCGACCGCGCCTCGGCGGACTACCTCACCCAGATCCTCGACGACGTCTACCGCGCGACGGACTCCCGGGCGTACCCGCTCTCCAGCTACAGCTACATGATCGTCCCCACCTCGGACACCGCCCCGCACACCGGGGACAAGGGCCGCTCGCTCGGCACCTTCGCCCGCTACTTCCTCTGCGAGGGCCAGCAGCAGGCCGAGGAGCTGGGCTACTCGCCGCTGCCGAAGAACCTCGTCCAGGCCGGCTTCGACCAGGTCCGCCGCATCCCCGGCGCCCCCACCGGAGCCGTGGACCTCTCCTCCTGCCGCAACCCCACCTTCTCCTCCGACGGCACCAACACCCTCGCCGAGAACGCCCCGAGGCCGAAGCCCTGCGACAAGCAGGGCCCGCGGCAGTGCGCCGACGGCACCGGCGGCGCGCGGGGAGTGGCCACCCCGGTCGTCGACGGCGGGGGCACGGGAGGAGGTGCGGCGTCCGGCGGCAGCGCGACCGGCGGCGGACCGGGCGGCGGCACCGGCGGCACCGGCGCGGGCCCGGGCGCGGGTGCCGGCGGCGGTACGGGATCCGGTACGGGCGCGACCGGCGCGACCGGCGCGGGCACCGGCTCCGGCGGGGCCACGGGCACCACGGGCACGACCGGCACCGGCGGCTCCACCGCGTCGACCGGGGGCACGGCCTCCGGCACGGGCGCCGCCTCCGGGACCGGCTCCGGCACGGGCTCCGGCGGTGCCGCCTCCGGCACCTCCGGCGGGCCCGCCGTCGACCCCGACACCGGCGACCTCATCACGGACGGCGGCGCGGCCGGCGGTGGCGGCGACGCGGGCGGCCTCGGGGGCGCGAACCCCGTCGTCGGCACCCCCGTGACCCTCGCCGCCGAATCGGGCGCGGGCCTGCGCGGCCTGCTGATGGTCCTCTCCGCCTTCCTGCTCCTCGCCACCATCATCGCCCCACCGCTGGTCGGCCGCCTCCTGGCGAACCGCGCCGCACGCCAGGGAGACACCCCGTGAAGCACCGCCGCAGCAGGGCGACAGGCCTCGGGGCCCTCCTCGCCGCCGTCCTCCTCGCCCTCCTCCCGCTCCCGAGGGACACCGTCGCGCTCGCCGCCGAACCGGAGGGCTCGGCGGTGACCAAGCGCGGCACGGCGGGCCCGCACGACGACTTCTCCGGCCTGGAGGTGACCGTCCACCAGACCCGGGACCTGCGGGGACAGGGCGTACGCGTGACGTGGAAGGGCGGCGAGCCCACCGCCCTGGGCACGAACTTCCTCCAGATCATGCAGTGCTGGGGCGACGACCCGGCGGGTCCGGAACGCGAGCAGTGCCAGTTCGGAGCGACCAACATGTCCTCCATCGGCTCGCTCGGCAGCTTCGTCGGCCAGCGCAAGCTGATCGCCGGCACGGACCCCCTGGAGCGGACGTACACCGAGGACATCCCCGACCCGGACGTGCCGGGGCTGAGGACCAGCCCCTTCGTCCCCTTCACCCCCGTGTCCGGGCCGGCCACGACGAGGGTCACCGACTGGACCTACTTCGGCCCCAACGACACCAACGAGGAGGCGTACGCCGTCACCCAGCCCGACGGCACCGGCGAGGTCGGCTTCAACCTCCAGTCCACCCGGGAGGCCCCCCACCTGGGCTGCGGCGACCCCGGCGGCGCGGGCGCGGGCGGCCGCGCCTGCTGGCTCGTCGTCGTCCCCCGCGGCTCCTTCGACCCGGACGGCACGCGCAACAACGGCCGGCCGCAGAGCTCGCCGTTCTCCCAGAGCAACTGGAACCAGCGGATCGTCTTCCCGCTCGACTTCCTCCCGGTCGGCGATCCCTGCCCGGCGGACAAGGCCGAGCGGCGGATCTCGGGCTCCGAGCTGATGACCGAGGCCGTCACCTCGTGGCAGGCGTCCCTGTGCGCCACCGGCACCACCCGCTTCACCTTCTCCCAGCGGGGCGAGGAGCTGGCCCGCACCGCCCTGCTCGCCCCGACGCCCACCTCACCGGGGCTCGCCCTCACCGTCGAGCCGGTGGAGGGCGGCGAGAAGGCCGGCTTCGTCCACGCGCCCGTCGCCGTCAGCGGGCTCACCGTCGGCTTCTTCTGGGAGGCCGACGGCATCGGGCTCGTGAAGGACCTGCGGCTCAACCAACGGCTCCTGGCCAAGCTGCTCACGCTCTCCTACCCGTACGACGTCAGGGTCGGCGTCCACGGGCTCGAACCCCTGGAACACCTGAAGGGCAACCCGAACTCCCTCCTCCGCGACCCGGAATTCCTGGCGCTCAATCCGAAATTCGACGAGTTCCGGCAGGGCGAGCTGAACTATCCCGGCGGAATTCTGCTCTCCGCCGAGCGGTCCGACACCTCCGCGGTCGTCTGGGACTATGTGCGGAGCGATCCGGACGCCCGCGCCTTCCTCGAAGGAAAAGCGGACCCGTGGGGAATGAAGGTGAACCCCCATTACGAGGAACTGGACATCGCGGGCACCCGACTCCACGAATTCCCGAAGGCGGACCCCACCGAGACGACCCTCACCCTGGGCGACCGGACCATCGCCTACGGGGCGGTCGACCGCTCGCCGTACGCCACCGACCTCCACGACGCCGCCCGGTGGATCAGGCGGGGCACCCACAACTCGAAGTTCGAGGCCGAGGACGACACCGCCAACGGCGGGCTCAAGCTGAAGGCCGCGACGACCTACCCCGGCGCCCGCCGGGCCTTCGGGATCGTCGACGCCGCCTCCGCCACCCGGTACAGCCTGGAGCACGCCGCCCTGCCGAACCGGGACGGCACCTTCGTCCGCCCCACCGCCGCCGCCCTGCTCCAGGCGGTCGGACAGTTCCGCGACTCCGCCGTCTCCGGCGTGCTCGCCGCCGACCCGGCGCGGGTCGGCAAGGACGGCTATCCGCTGACGGTGGTCGCCTACGCGGCCTCCTCCAGCAGCCTCCCCGCCGACGCCCGCAAGGACTACGCGCGGCTGATCCGCTACGCCTCCGGCCCCGGCCAGCGGCAGGGCACCGGCCCCGGCGAGCTGCCGTACGGCTACGCCCCGCTCCCCGCGAAGCTCAAGGCCCAGGCGGCCGCGGCCGCCGACCGGCTGGAACGCGGCGCGCCCGCCGAACCGGGCGGACCCTCCGGCACCCCCGGCCCTTCCGCCGGCTCCGGAGGCGCGGGCACGACGGGTCAGGGCACGAGCGACCCCGGCGCCGGTCCCGGCGGCGCCCCCGCGACCGGCACCGGCTCCGCGTCCGGCTCGACCGGCACCGGGTCGGCGGGCGGTACGGGCTCCGGCTCCGGCACCGACGGCGGCGGTACGGGCCCCGGCGCGCCGTCCTCCGCCCCGCCCGCGGGGACCGTCGGCGGCCCCGGCGCCGACGGCGGCACGGGCCCCGGCCCGGCGCCCGGCCCCCAGCTCGCCGCCGGCACCGGCACCACGCCCTCGGGGGTGCTCGGCTGGATCCGCTGGGTCCTGCTGGGCGTCCTGGTCGCCGGCGGAATCGCCGGGATCGCGGGTCCCGCCGTCCTCGGATTCGCCGGCCGGCGGGAGATCCCCGCGGATTCACCTAGGACAGGGATTCGTAACCTGAAAAGCGGCTGAACGTGGTGGTTCCCGGATCCGCCGATAAGGAATCGTTGTTCCCGGCCGGTCGACGGGTCGGCCGGGAAAAAGAATCCGGATCTGCTTGTGCGTGCATTCCATGACATCCGTTTTCACGGAGGAGATCAGAAGTGAACGTCAAGTCCCGCGCTCGTCTCGGTGCCGCCCTCGCCGTGGCCGCCCTCGGTCTCGGTGCCGCCTTCGCCCCGGCCGCCCAGGCCGACCCCAGCCCGGTCACCCAGTACCGCACCCTGGCCGGTGTCGGCTCCGACACGACCCAGGACGTCCTGAACGGTCTCGGCAACGTCGTCACCAACGCCTTCGGCCAGAAGATCATCGCCTCCTGGGACGCCACCGGCACCGCCACCGTCAAGACCAAGGCGACCGGCTGCGTGATCAACCGCCCGAACGGCTCCTCGGCCGGCATCGACGCGCTCCGCAACGCCGTGGACACCAACTCCGGCTGCCTCGACTTCGCCCGCTCCTCGCGCGGCCCGGCCGACGCCTCCACCACCGACCTCACCTGGATCCCCTTCGCCAAGGACGCGGTGTCCTGGGTGAAGCGCTCCGACAGCGCCCTGCCGTCCGACCTCACGGCCGCGCAGCTGAAGGCGATCTACGAGTGCACCACCACGTCCCTCGGCGGGGTGGCCCTCACCCCGATCCTGCCGCAGTCCAACTCCGGCACCCGCCAGTTCTTCCTCGCCTCCATCGGCGTGACCACCCCGGGCACCTGCGTCCAGCAGGGCGTCCAGGAGAACGACGGCACCGTCCTCGACACCGCCGGCGACATCGCCCCGTACTCCGTCGCCCAGTACACGGCGCAGGAGAAGGCCGTCGTCACCGACCGCCGCGGCGCGGCCGTCCTCGGCTCCGTCGGCACGGTCGCCGCGCGCAACGCCGACAAGACGCTCAACCTGGCCTTCCCCTTCACCCGCGACGTCTACAACGTCGTCCCCACCCCGAAGCTGACGAACGCCACCATCGCCTCCACCTTCGTCGGCTCCACCTCCAAGGTCTGCGCCGCCGGCACGACGATCGCCAACTACGGCTTCGGCACGCTCGGCGCCAACTGCGGCACCACCACCCTCAAGGGCGAGCGCTGACCGCCCCGCTCCCGTAACCCGCGCGACGGCCGGGCACCCCAGGGTGCCCGGCCCCACGGCGTACCCCCGCACGCGTCCCGCGCCGCCCGCCGCCCTTCGCCCGCCGCCCTTCGCCCGCCGCCCTTCGCCCGCCGCCCTTCGCCCGCCGCCCTTCGCCCGCCGTCCACCCGCTCCGGAGGAACCCCGTCCCATGAACCGCGTCTCACCCCTCAGGTCACCCGTGGCTCTGCTCACGGCCCTCGCCCTCCTCTGCGGTGCCCTGGCGATCGTCCTGGCCCTGTCCGTGCCCGCCTCCGCCGTCACCCGGCAGGGCGCCCTCACCCTCACCCCGGCCGCGGGAACCCTCGCGGCGGGCCCGGCGGCCGTCACCGCCGACGGTCCCTGCCCCGCGCCCGCCGAGGCCGGAAAGCCCTACGTCAAGGGCGTCCTCGGGCTCGTCAACCCGCTCGACCCGACCCTGCCGGAGACACTCGTCGGCGAGGTCGCGGCGAGCGGCCCGGCCGACACCACCCCCCTCGCCGGGACCCTCGACGGATCCGGCGCCGGGTACGCCTCCCTCCAGGACCGGCTCCGCGAGATCACGCCGTCCGGCCCGCTCGACGGCGCGTACGAGCTGAGGCTGTACTGCGAGACGGCCGAAGCGGGCGCGCGCGCCGCCTACTTCTCCCGGATGATCGAGGTGACGGGCGAGAGCTGGTCGGCCATGGACCGGCAGGCGACGAACCTGAAGGTCGGCTCCGACAGCGACACCCCGCCCGCGGGCCGGGTCTTCCCCATCAGGGCGCGGGTCGAACCGGCCACCGCGACGGGCACGGTCACCTTCGTCACGCTCGACGAGGCCACCGGAGAGGTGAGGGAGCTCGGCACCGAGGAACTGGTGGCGGGCCGGGCCGAGATCACGGCCACCATGCACGCCACGGTGAACCTCACCTTCCCCGTGCTCGCGCAGTACGCCCCCGCCGACCCGGCCGCGTACACGTCCGCGCAGCTCGTCCACGTGTTCACGGCGGGCCCGGAGACCACCCCCACCCCGACCCCCACGACCCCCACCCCCACGACCCCGACTCCGACCCCGACCCCGACGGACACCCCGACCCCGTCCGACACCCCCACCCCCTCGGACACCCCCACCCCGACGGACACGCCGACGCCCTCGGACACGCCGACCCCGTCCGCCTCAGGGACTCCCGACACCACCGGGAGCCCGTCCGCGTCCACCGACCCCTCCGGCTCCTCCGGCTCCTCGGGCTCCTCCGGGGACACGGCGGGCGGCGGCTCCACCGGCTCCGGCGACGGCGGCCAGGCCGGCGGCGGCTCCTCCGGGTCCTCAGGCTCCGGCGCCACCCCCCACGGCGGTGGCGGCACCCTCGCCGCCACCGGAGCGGTCTCCGCCGCCTCCGCCGCGGCCGGCGCGCTCGCGCTCTGCCTGCTCGGCGCCGCCGCCGTGATCGAGGTCCGCCGGCGCAGGGCGGTCACCCGGCCGTGACGACCGCACCGGCACCCGCCCCCCGCTCCGGGCTCGGCCCGGCCGGGGTGGCGCTGTGCGTCCTCGCCGCCCTCCTCATCGGCTTCGCCGCCAACCTGACCGTCGTCGGGCACCTCCAGCACGCCCGCGACCAGTCCACCGCCTACGACGAGCTGCGCGAGCAACTCGCCCTCGGCACCGCGCCGGTGGGGCAGACCACCTACGACGGCAGGGCGGTCGCCCTCGGCGACCCCGTCGCCCTGCTCCGCATCCCGGTCCTCGGCGTGCGCGAGGTCGTCGCCGAGGGCACCACCTCGGAGGTCCTCAGATCGGGACCCGGCCACCGCCGGGACACCCCGCTGCCCGGCCAGGCGGGCCAGTCCGTGCTCATGGGCCGCCAGTGGGGCTACGGAAGCCCCTTCAACGACCTCCACCGGCTGCCGCCCGGCGCCCGCGTCGAGGTGACCACCGGGCAGGGCGAGGCCGTGTACGCGGTGGTGGGCGTCCGCCGCCCCGGCGACCCCACCCTGCCGGCGCCGCGCGACGGCGAGGGCAGGCTGACCCTGGTGACGGCGAGCGGCGGCGCGTACACCCCCGAGAACCATCTCTTCGTCGACGCGAAGCTGGTCTCCGAGGTCCGGCCCAGCCCGCCCCGACCGCTCCGGCCCGGCTGGATCACCGACGCCGAGAAGCCGCTCGCCGGCGACCCGGCGGCCTGGCCGAACATCTTCCTCGGCGCCCAGGCCCTCCTTCTCGCCGCCGTCCTCACCGCCGCCGCCCGACGCCGCTGGGGCCCGCGCCAGACGTGGGTCGCCGCCACCCCCGTGCTCCTCGCCCTCGGCGTCCTCGTCTCCGGCGAGCTGACCCGCCTCCTGCCCAACCTCCTCTGAAAGCCGTGGAGCTGATGACACCGTGACCGACCTCGCCGACACCGCCACCCTGCCACCCGTCCCCGCCGGGAAGCCGCCGGCCGTCCGCACCGGCCGCGCCGGAGCGCTCGACGCGGAGGCCGTCTCCGCCTGGTTCGGCGACCGCAAGGTCCTCGACCGGGTCTCGCTCGCCATGCCCGCCCACGAGGTGACCGCCCTCATCGGCCCCTCCGGCTGCGGCAAGTCCACCTTCCTCCGCATCCTCAACCGGATGCACGAACTCATCGGCTCCGCCGCCCTGTCCGGCCGCGTCCTGCTCGACGGCGAGGACATCTACGACCGGGGCCGCCGCATCACGCACGCCCGCCGCGAGATCGGCATGGTCTTCCAGAAGCCCAACCCGTTCCCCGCGATGTCCCTGTACGACAACGTCCTCGCCGGCCTCAAGCTCGGCGGCGTCCGGGCCGGCCGGGACGAGCGGGACGCCCTCGTCGAGGAGTGCCTGACCCGCGCCGGCCTCTGGAACGAGGTCAGGGACCGGCTCCGGCAGCCCGGCGGCGCCCTCTCCGGCGGCCAGCAGCAGCGCCTCTGCATCGCCCGCGCGCTCGCCGTCCGCCCCCGCGTGCTCCTCATGGACGAGCCCTGCTCCGCCCTGGACCCGACCTCCACCCGGCGCGTCGAGGAGACCGTCGCCGAGCTCAAGTCCGACGTGACGATCGTGATCGTCACCCACAACATGCAGCAGGCCGCCCGGGTCTCCGACTCCTGCGCCTTCTTCCTCGCCGAGCAGGGCACGCCCGGCGTGATCGTCGAACACGGCCCCACGGAGCGGATGTTCGGCGCTCCGGTCGACCCGCGCACGGCGGACTACGTCAACGGCCGCTTCGGGTAGCGCGATCGGGCGGCACGACGAAGGGCCGGTACGGAACTCCCGTACCGGCCCTCGCCCTTCACGTCCGGCTCACAGCCCCGCGGCCGCCGCCAGGTCCTTCTTCAGCGCGTCCAGCACCTCGGTGCCCGTCGCCCGCGCCGCGGCCAGACCGCTCGCGTCGGCGACCGGGACCACGACCTCCAGGTAGCACTTCAGCTTGGGCTCGGTGCCCGACGGGCGGACGATCACCCGCGCCTTGTAGGTGCCGTCGAGGTGGTAGCGCAGACCGTCCGTCGGCGGCAGCGACTCCGTGCCCTCGGTCAGGTCCTCCGCCGAGACCACCGGGAGCCCCGCGAGCCGCACCGGGGGCTTCTCGCGCAGCGCCGCCATCGCGTCCGCGATGACGGACAGGTCCTCCACCCGCACCGACAGCTGGTCCGTGGCGTGCAGCCCGTGCTCCACCGCCAGGTCGTCGAGCAGGTCGGTCAGCGTCCGGCCCCGCTCCTTCAGCTCCGAGGCCAGCTCCGTGACGAGCAGCGCCGCCGTGATGCCGTCCTTGTCGCGGACGCCCTCCGGGTCCACGCAGTAGCCGAGCGCCTCCTCGTACCCGTACCGCAGGCCGTCCACCCGGGCGATCCACTTGAAGCCGGTCAGCGTCTCCTCGTACCCGACCCCGGCGGCCTCGGCGATCCGGCCGAGCAGCGAGGACGAGACGATCGACTCGGCGAAGACGCCGGTGGCGCCCTTGCGCACCAGGTGCGCGGCGAGCAGCGCGCCGACCTCGTCGCCGCGGAGCATCCGCCAGCCGCCCTCGGCGGAGGCGTCCGGCACGGCGACGGCGCAGCGGTCGGCGTCCGGGTCGTTGGCGATGACGATGTCGGGGTCCACGGCCCGGGCCGCCTCGAAGGCCAGGTCCATGGCCCCCGGCTCCTCCGGGTTCGGGAACGCGACCGTCGGGAACGCCGGGTCGGGCTCGGCCTGCGCCGCGACCAGCGCGGGCGGCGGGAAGCCGTGCCGGGCGAAGGCCGCCGTCAGGACGTCCTTCCCGACGCCGTGCATGGCCGTGTAGACGGTGCGGGCGCTCCGCGGCGAGCCGGGGGACAGCACGGCGTCGGTCCGGGCCAGGTACGCCTCCAGGACCTCCTCGCCGAGGGTCTCCCAGCCGTCCTCCGGCCGCGGCACGTCGGCCAGCGCCCGGACGGCGTCGATCTCGGCCGCGATCCCGGCGTCCGCCGGCGGCACGATCTGCGAGCCGTCGCCCAGGTACACCTTGTAGCCGTTGTCCCGCGGCGGGTTGTGGCTCGCCGTCACCTCGACGCCGGCGACGGCGCCCAGGTGCCTTATGGCGTAGGCCAGGACCGGCGTCGGCAGCGGGCGCGGCAGCAGCGCGGCGCGCAGCCCGGCGCCCGTCATCACGGCGGCGGTGTCGCGGGCGAAGTCGGCCGACTTGTAGCGGGCGTCGTAGCCGATGACGACCAGACCGCCGGCCTGCCCCTCCTTCTTCAGGTACGCGGCGAGCCCGGCGGCGGCCCGGATCACCACGGCCCTGTTCATCCGCATGGGCCCGGCGCCCAGCTCACCGCGGAGACCCGCGGTGCCGAACTGCAGCGTCCCGGCGAACCGGACGGCCAGCTCGTCGGTGTCGCCCCGGTCGAGGAGCGCGCCGAGCTCCTCCCGGGTCTCGGGATCGGGATCCTCGGCGAGCCACGCCTGGGCCCGGGCGAGGAGTTCGTCCTGCGTCACGGTGATGCGCCTTTCGTCTGCGGGCGGGGTGGGGGCGGTGGGGAGCGGCGGGGTGGGGGCGGGTGGTGGTGCGTGCGGGGGTGCGGGCGGGTGCGGGGCGCGGGTGGCCCGCTGCGCGGAGCCTTTCCCCGCCCCGCCCCTTCCCGTAACCGGGGCTCCGCCCCGGACCCGGCGCCTAAGGCGCCGGCGGGGCCGGATCTCAGCCCGTCCGGCGTGTGAGAACACGGCCGGAGGCCGTACGGGGGTCCAGGGGCTCGGGCCCCGGTTCGGGAAGGGGCGGGGCGGGGGAGAGGCCCCGCGCAGCGGCCCGCTCCGCCCGTTCCGACCCCTGCGGCGACGTCAGATCCGGTCCAGGACCCGCGTCAGCAGTTCGCCCATCCGCGCCGCCGAGTCCTTCCCCGCCTGGAGGACCTCCTCGTGGTTGAGCGGCTCGCCCGAGAGGCCCGCGGCCAGGTTGGTGACGAGGGAGATGCCGAGGACCTCCGCGCCGGCCTCGCGCGCGGCGATGGCCTCCAGCACGGTGGACATGCCGACGAGGTCGCCGCCCATGACGCGGACCATGTTGATCTCGGCGGGGGTCTCGTAGTGCGGGCCGGGGAACTGGACGTACACGCCCTCCTCCAGCGTCTCGTCGACCTCCTTGCACAGCGCGCGCAGCCGCGGCGAGTACAGGTCGGTGAGGTCGACGAAGTTCGCGCCGACGATCGGGGAGGCGGCCGTCAGGTTGATGTGGTCGCTGATGAGGACGGGCTGGCCGGGGCGCATGCCCTCGCGCAGGCCGCCGCAGCCGTTGGTCAGGACGACGGTCCTCACGCCGGCGGCGACCGCGGTGCGGACGCCGTGGGCGACGGAGGCGACCCCGCGGCCCTCGTAGAAGTGGGTGCGGCCGAGGAAGACCAGGACGCGCTTCTCGCCGATCCGGTACGAGCGGACCTTGCCGCCGTGGCCCTCGACGGCCGGCGGCGGGAAGCCCGGGAGCTCGGTGACGGGGAACTCGGCCTCGGGGGCGCCCAGGGCGTCCACGGCCGGGGCCCAGCCGGAGCCCATGACCAGGGTGACGTCGTGGTTCTCGACTCCGGTCAGCTCGCGCAGACGCGCGGCCGCGGCCTCGGCGGCCTCGTACGGGGTGGCAGTAGCGTTCACTGGCTCTTCTCGCCTCGGGGAGGGGGTCCGAGGGAGGTGGCCCCGGACGGAATTCGTTCGCGAAGAAGCCTAGCCCGAGAATTCCTACGCGCGTAGATGACGGCGCGGACGGACATGCGATCGTTGTCTTGTCGTTTCCCACGAAAGCGCCCCGGGCGGGGCTTCGGCGCCGCCCTCAGCAGGGCCGCTTGCGGATCTCCATCACGTAGTCGTGCGGCGCGCCCGCCGACTCCGCCGCGTCGGCGACCTCGCCCAGGTAGCGGGCGGACGGCAGCCCGCCCTCGTACGCGTTGAGCACGTACACCCAGGCCGCCTCCTCGCCGTCGAGGGTGTGCACCCGCACCCGCATCCGCCGGTAGATGTCGAGCCCGACGCCCTCCCAGCGGTCCATCGAGTCCTCGTCCATCGGGGCGATGTCGTACAGCGCCACGAAGACCTGCTGGCGCGGGGCCTCGACGAGTGTGGCGAGCGCTCCCTCCCAGCCCATCTGCTCCCCGCCGAAGGTGAGCCGCCAGCCGTTCAGCCAGCCGGTGCCGCGCAGCGGGGAGTGCGGGGCGCGGCGGCTCATCAGCCGCGCGTCGAGGTTGCCGGCGTAAGCGGCGTAGAGCGACATGGGACCGAGGGTACGGGAGTGGCGCCGCTGTCCGGCGAACCCCGAGGTGGGGGCCGTACGGGTGCTCCCCGAGCGGTCCTGGGTGGGCTTTCCCGGCCCCGGCGCGAGAGACCGGGCGGCGTACGGGAGAATGGAGTACGCACTTGAAGCGTGCGGGACAATGGCGTACGCACTGCAGCCCACGGGGGCCGCACACCCCCGCAGAACGAGAGCGCGAGGCGTAGATCCCAGTGACCCGGATCGTGATCATCGGCGGCGGACCCGGCGGATACGAGGCTGCCCTGGTGGGCGCCCAGCTCGGCGCGGAGGTGACCGTCGTCGACTGCGACGGCCTCGGCGGCGCGTCCGTCCTGACCGACTGCGTCCCCTCCAAGACCCTGATCGCCACGGCGGAGGTGATGACCACCTTCGACTCCTCCTACGAGGAGCTGGGCATCATCGTCGCGGACGACACCCCGCACGTCGAGCAGGCCGCCCGCGTCGTCGGCGTGGACCTCGGCAAGGTCAACCGACGGGTGAAGCGGCTCGCGCTGGCCCAGTCGCACGACATCACCGCCTCCGTCACCCGGGCGGGCGCCCGGGTGCTGCGCGGCCGCGGCAGGCTCTCCGGCCGCCAGGCCATGGACGGCTCCCGCCAGGTGATCGTGACGGCGGCCGACGGCACCGAGGAGACGCTGACCGCCGACGCCGTGCTGATCGCCACCGGCGGCCACCCGCGCGAGCTGGCCGACGCCAAGCCCGACGGCGAGCGGATCCTGAACTGGACCCAGGTCTACGACCTGAAGGAGCTCCCGGAGGAGCTCATCGTGGTCGGTTCCGGTGTCACCGGCGCCGAGTTCGCCGGCGCCTACCAGGCGCTCGGCTCCCGGGTCACGCTCGTCTCCTCCCGCGACCGCGTCCTGCCGGGCGAGGACCCGGACGCCGCCGCCGTCCTGGAGGACGTCTTCCGCCGCCGCGGCATGAACGTCATGGCCCGCTCCCGCGCCGAGTCCGCCAAGCGGGTCGGCGACCGGGTCGAGGTCACCCTCTCGGACGGCCGGGTCATCTCCGGCACCCACTGCCTGATGGCCGTCGGCGCCATCCCGAACTCCGCCGGGATGGGGCTGGAGGAGGCCGGGGTCAGGCTCAAGGACTCCGGGCACATCTGGACCGACAGGGTCTCCCGCACCTCCGCCCCCGGTGTGTACGCGGCCGGCGACGTCACCGGGATCTTCGCGCTCGCCTCGGTCGCCGCCATGCAGGGCCGGATCGCGATGTACCACTTCCTCGGCGACGCGGTGACCCCGCTCGACCTGAAGACGGTCTCCTCGAACGTCTTCACCGACCCCGAGATCGCCACCGTCGGCTACACCCAGGCCGACGTCGACGCCGGCAAGATCGACGCCAAGGTCGTCAAGCTGCCGCTGCTGCGCAACCCGCGTGCCAAGATGCAGGGCATCCGGGACGGCTTCGTGAAGATCTTCTGCCGCCCCGGCACCGGCATCGTGGTCGGCGGCTGTGTCGTCGCCCCCCGGGCGAGCGAGCTGATCCACCCGATCTCGATCGCGGTCGACAACAATCTGACGGTCGAACAGATCGCAAATGCTTTCACCGTGTACCCCTCCCTGTCGGGCTCGATCGCCGAAGTGGCACGGCAGTTGCACACCCGAAAGACCTCGGGCGAGGGCTGACGGCCCGCCGGACCCGGCGGCGATCACGGCCCCTCGCCTGCGGGAACGGTTCGCCGACTCGGACAACCCCCGGCAAGACGGGGCATAGCCGGGGCACAAAACGGATCAATGGCGGGGCTCCCCATACCACTTGGGGGCCTCGCCCATGTGCATCTTCCGCAATCCGGTCCATAGTGCTGAAAAGCACCGGCGACGCACGTTACTGTCAGTTTCGTGTTCGCTGCAGAACGTCGCCAGTTGATCCTCGAAATGGTGCGAGCCAATGGGGCCGTGTCGCTCCGCGAGCTCGCCCGCGTCGTCCAGACCTCCGAAGTGACCGTGCGCCGTGACGTACGGGCCCTGGAGGCAGAAGGACTCCTCGACCGCCGGCACGGCGGTGCGGTGTTGCCGGGCGGATTCACGCGAGAATCCGGCTTCCCGCAGAAATCCCATCTCGCGACCGCGGAGAAGACGGCCATCGCCGACGTCGCCGCGAGCCTGGTCGAGGAGGGCGAGGCCATCGTCGTCGGCGCCGGGACCACCACCCAGGAGCTGGCCCGCCGGCTCGCCCGGGTGCCCGGCCTCACCGTGGTCACCAACTCGCTGCTCGTCGCCCAGGCCCTGGCGCACGCCAACCGGGTCGAGGTCGTCATGACCGGCGGCACCCTGCGCGGCTCCAACTACGCCCTGGTGGGCAGCGGGGCGGAGCAGTCGCTCCAGGGGCTGCGGGTCTCCCGCGCCTTCCTCTCCGGCAGCGGCCTCACCGCCGAGCGCGGCCTCTCCACGTCCAACATGCTCTCCGCGAGCGTGGACCGGGCGCTGGTGCAGGCGGCGGCCGAGGTCGTGGTCCTCGCCGACCACACCAAGCTCGGCACCGACACCATGTTCCAGACGGTGCCGACGGACGTCATCACCCGCCTGGTCACCGACGAGCCCCCGCCGCACGACGAGCGGGCCGCCACCGAGCTCCAGGCCCTCGCCGACCAGGGCGTGCAGATCGCCGTGGCCGGCACCGGGCAGAGCGGCGTCCCCGCCCCCGAGCAGCTGCCCCCGGGCGTCCGGGGCCGCCGGGAGATGCCGCTCCCCGTCCAGCGCGGCGGCAGGATGCCCGCCGGCCAGTTCCGCGGCCCCGGCCCCGGTCTCGGCGCCGAGCCCCTGGAGCGCACGGCCCGCGTCGCGGACCTGCGCCGCCGCTGAGCCACGGTCCCGGGCCCGCGCACCGGGTCTTCGCTCCCTGAGCAGGTCCGTCCGCCGCCGAGCCACGGTCCCGTGCTCACGCACCGGGGCTCCGCCCCTGAGCAGGTCCGTCCCGCGTCGTACGCGGTGAGCCGCCGTCCCTTCCCGCCCCGAACGCGGCGAAGGGCCCCCAGGCGGCTGCCTGCGGGCCCTTCCCTGTGAGCTTCCGGGCCGTCAGGCCTTGATCTCGCAGATGCCGGCGCCGGAGGTGATCGAGGCGCCGACCTCGGCGTTCAGGCCGGTGATGGTGCCCGACTTGTGCGCGTTGAGGGGCTGTTCCATCTTCATGGCCTCGAGGACGACGATCAGGTCGCCCTCCTTGACCTCCTGGCCCTCCTCGACCGCGATCTTCACGATCGTGCCCTGCATGGGCGAGGCGAGGGTGTCGCCGGAGGCGGTCGGGCCGGACTTCTTCGCGGCGCGGCGCTTCGGCTTGGCGCCGGCGGCCAGGCCCGTGCGGGCCAGGGTCATGCCCAGGCTCGACGGGAGGGAGACCTCCAGGCGCTTGCCGCCGACCTCGACCACGATCGTCTCGCGGCCGGACTCGTCCTCGTCCGCGTCGGCACCGGCCGGGGCGAACGGCTTGATCTCGTTGACGAACTCCGTCTCGATCCAGCGGGTGTGGACGCGGAACGGGTCGGCGGTGAAGTCGGGGTCGACCACGGCGGCCCGGTGGAAGGGGATGGCGGTGGCCATGCCCTCGACCTTGAACTCCGCCAGGGCGCGGGCGGCGCGCTGGAGCGCCTGCTCGCGGGTGGCACCGGTGACGATCAGCTTGGCGAGGAGCGAGTCCCACGCCGGGCCGATGACGCTGCCGGACTCGACGCCCGCGTCCAGGCGGACGCCGGGGCCGGTCGGCGGCTGGAAGAGGGTGACGGTGCCGGGGGCCGGGAGGAAGTTGCGGCCCGGGTCCTCGCCGTTGATACGGAACTCGAAGGAGTGACCCCGCACGGCCGGGTCGCCGTAACCGAGCTCCTCGCCGTCGGCGATCCGGAACATCTCGCGGACGAGGTCGATGCCGGTGACCTCCTCGGTGACCGGGTGCTCGACCTGGAGACGGGTGTTGACCTCCAGGAAGGAGATCGTGCCGTCCATGCCGACGAGGAACTCGACCGTGCCGGCGCCGACGTAGCCGGCCTCCTTCAGGATCGCCTTCGACGCCGCGTACAGCTGCGCGTTCTGCTCGTCCGTCAGAAACGGCGCGGGGGCCTCCTCGACGAGCTTCTGGTGCCGGCGCTGCAGCGAGCAGTCACGGGTGGAGACGACGACCACGTTGCCGTGGGTGTCGGCCAGGCACTGGGTCTCGACGTGCCGCGGCTTGTCGAGGTAGCGCTCGACGAAGCACTCGCCGCGGCCGAAGGCGGCGACGGCCTCGCGGACGGCGGAGTCGTAGAGCTCGGGCACCTCTTCGAGGGTGCGGGCGACCTTCAGGCCGCGGCCGCCGCCGCCGAAGGCGGCCTTGATCGCGATCGGCAGGCCGTTCTCCTTGGCGAAGGCGACGACCTCGTCCGCGCCGGAGACCGGGTCGGGCGTGCCCGCGACGAGCGGCGCGCCGGCGCGCTGGGCGATGTGGCGGGCGGCGACCTTGTCGCCGAGGTCGCGGATCGCGTGCGGCGGCGGGCCGATCCACGTCAGACCGGCGTCCAGGACGGCCTGGGCGAACTCCGCGTTCTCGGACAGGAAGCCGTACCCGGGGTGGATCGCGTCCGCTCCGGCGTCCTTCGCGGCCTGGAGCACCTTGGCCATGTCCAGGTAGCTGGTGGCCGGGGTGTCACCGCCCAGGGCGAACGCCTCGTCGGCCGCGCGGACGTGCAGGGCGTCCCGGTCCGGATCGGCGTAGACAGCTACGCTCGCGATCCCGGCATCCCGGCAGGCACGGGCGACACGAACAGCGATTTCGCCACGGTTGGCGATGAGCACCTTGCGCACGATGGCTCCCTCCTTGAAACAAGCTGAGTTTAGGGACTGCCGACACGACCCCTCGACCTGGCCCCCAAGGTGACCTTGCCCACACGGAGCGTGAATCGAGGGTCGCTCGGGTCGTGAATTCCCTTGTCGCACCAAGGTACGCAGGGTTCCTTTACGGCACAGTAGCTCCGAGGTGTGGCGCAGGTCTCTGTTCGTGGAGCCAGTCGCCATTCGGGTTTCTTTGTCGAGTCCCTACGAATGGCCCAACGATTCTTTGCCGCACCGTCGTCCTTCGGCCATCGCGTGCGGACTCTTGTCCGAGCGTTTACCGGCCAGTAGCCTTCGCGCTGTCGACCGTACTGTCGGTAACAAGCGAATCCAGGGGGTGGCCGGAATGGCCCGCAGACCGATCGCGTTCGTCACGGCCGCCGTCCTCCTCCTGGAGGCTCCCGCGATCATCGGGATCAACGCGATCATGGCCCGCTTCGTGGAGGCCCAGTCGATGTCCCTCGACGGACTCGACCCCGACCACATGGTCACCGGCACCTGGGCGCTCGGCATCGGGTCCGGCCTCGCCCTCGCGCTCTGCGCCCTCGTCGCCTTCCTCACCGGCCTCCGCGACCGCGCCCCCGGGCGTTTCGGCCGGGGGCTCCTGATCGGCTGCGCGGTCGTCCACGGGGTGCTGGGCGCGGTCGCCGTCGGCCTGATCGGCTGGACCGCCTTCGCCGTCATGATGACCGTCGTCGGCCTGATCGTGCTCACCCTGGTGGTGTACGCGAAGGAGCCCGCCGCCGAGAAGGCGGCGGTCGCGGCGGCCTGAGGGGGCCTCAGGTCCAGAGCTCGGTGATCCCCACGTCCAGCTTGGCGAGGAGCCGGCGCAGCAGCGGCAGTGACAGGCCGATGACGTTCCCCGGGTCGCCGTCGATGCCCTCGATGAACGGCGCCGACCGGCCGTCCAGCGTGAACGCGCCCGCCACGTGCAGCGGTTCGCCGCTCGCCACGTACGCGGCGACCTCCTCGTCCGTCGGCTCGCCGAACCGCACCACGGTGGCCGCCGTCGCCGACTCGTACCGCTTGGCCGCCGTGTCGTAGACGCAGTGGCCGGTCTGGAGGATGCCGACCCTGCCCCGCATCTCCTTCCAGCGGGCGGTGGCCTCGGCGGCGTCCGCGGGCTTGCCCAGGGCGCGCCCGTCCAGTTCCAGGACCGAGTCGCAGCCGATCACCAGGGCGCCGCTCACCTCGGGGCGGGCGGCGACGTGGGCCGCCTTGGCCTCCGCGAGGGCGAGGGCGAGCTCCGCCGGGGTGGGGGCGTGGACCTTGTCCTCGTCCACGCCGCTGACGATCACCTCGGGGGCGAGGCCGGCCTGGCGGAGCAGGCCGAGCCGGGCGGGCGAGGCGGAGGCGAGGACGAGCCGGCGGGGCGTGCCGCCCGGACGATCAGCAGTCATGGGGGCAGCGTACTCAGCGCGCGCCCACCGCGAGCATCAGGACGACCATGGCCATCGCCAGCAGCACGCCCGATCTGCGCAGCATCTCCTGGGCCTCGCGCAGGAACTTCGGCGGCTTGTTCTCCGGGTCGGACCACAGCATGCCCCGATCCTGCTCCGGTGACGGCCGCGGCGCCTGAGTACGGATACTCAACACGGCGGCGCGAGCTCGTCGACGATCTCCAGGTAGGGACGGACGAGCGGGTTCCGTCCGGTCGCCGGCCACATCGGGGCGTAGTCGACGGTCGGGGCGTCGCGGAAGGGCACGTACGCGACCCCCGGCCGGCCGTGGAAGCGCTCCGCGCGGGCCGCGGCCGTGCCGACACCGCCGCCGGCGGCGACCTGCACCAGGACCTCCTGCCAGGAGCGCGCGGCGGGCCCCTGCGGGACCGGCCGTCCGGCCGGGGTCCGGCGCGGGAAGTGCCGCTCCAGCCAGGGGCGCGGGGCGCGGGCGTCGGCGAGGGTGACCAGCACGGTGTCCGCGAGGTCCTCGACGGAGACGGACTCCCTGCGGGCGAGGGGGTGGTCCGCGGGGACGAGCAGCGCCCTCGGCTCCGCGAGGACCGGCCGTCCGGTGGCGATGTCCGGCTCGTCGACGGGGAGCTCGGTCAGCTGGACGTCGACGGTGCCGGCGCGCAGCCCGCCCAGGGGGTCGCGGAGCGGGACCTCCCGCAGCTCGACCTCGCAGCCGGGGTGCCGGGCCCGGAGGACCCGCGCGGCCCGCGCCGCGAGGTCGCCGCACCACGGCGCGGACCAGCCGACCCGGAGCAGCCCCTCGATCCGCCCGCCGCGTCCGGCCGCGACGGCCTGGGCGAGCCCCAGCCCGATCTGCTCGTACGCGGGCAGCAGGTCGTCCCGCAGCCGCTCGCCGACCCCGGTCAGCGCGACGCTCCGGCTGGTGCGGGTGAACAGCGGGGTGCCGACCCGGCGCTCCAGCTTCCTGATGGTCTGGCTGATCCGGCTGGTCGTCACGTGGAGCCGGACGGCGGTGCGCCCGAAGTGCAGTTCCTCGGCGAGCGTGAGGAACGCCTCCAGCTCCAGCCGGTCCGGCATCGGGTGCCGCGCGGGGTGCCCGCCCCTTCGTGTAGCCACGCTCAACGAGCGTTCCTCCTTCCGGTCTTGTCGGTACGTCGGGCCGGTCCTGATGCTGGGTGGCCTCAGGAACCCCCGTCTCGGCCAAGGAAGTGCACCGGCATGCGCAAGATCGTCAACTCGACGTACCTCTCCCTCGACGGCGACATCGAGAAGCTCGACCAGTGGTCCTTCGCGTACTGGAGCGACGACCTGGAGCGGTACGCGAACAAGCTGCTCCTCGCCGCCGACGCGCTGCTGATGGGGCGGGAGACCTACACGAACTTCGCCTCCGCGTGGCCGGCGCGGGCGGGCACGGACGCCTTCGCGGACCGGATGAACGCCATCGAGAAGTACGTCGTCTCCTCGACCCTCACGGGCGGCGCGTGGGGCGACACCACGGTGATCCCCCGGGAGGGGGCCGTGGAGGCGATCGCCGCGCTCAAGGAGCGGCCGGGCGGGGACATCCTGATGTACGGCTTCGGTCCGGTCGCCAAGACGCTGCTCGCGCACGGTCTGCTGGACGAGGTCCACTTCTGGGTGCACCCGGTTCTCGCGGGCGGCGGGAGCCTCGCCGCCGACGGTTTCCAGGGCAGGCTCCGGCACGTCCGCACCGAGACCCTCGACACCGGCGTCGTGGTGCTCACCTACGCGCCCGCCTCCCCCGAGTAATTCAGAGACGAAACGTCTCGTCTCGTCAGCTCACTATGGCGCCCTCCGCGCCCCGGGTCAAGCCGTCCTCCCGGGGCGCGGAGGGCGTCAGCGCGCTCAGGTCGTGTACGCGCCCGCCGTCGCGGCGGCCAGGGCGGCCGTCGCGGCCCGCTCGGCGTCGGCGGCGGTCAACTCCTCGTGGGTGACGGCGAAGCGGTAGTAGAGCGGCGCGGAGACGGCCCGCAGGAGCTCCAGCGGGTCGGTGCCCGCGGGGAGCTCGCCGCGGGCCACGGCCCGCTCGGCGACCGGCGCCCATTCGGCCAGCCGGGTCCGGTAGAAGCCGCCGAGGGCGCGGGCGCACTCCTCGTCGCAGGCGGCGGCCGCGATGACGGCGCGGAAGACGGCGCCCATCCGCGGGTCGGCGAGGGTCTCCCGCACGAGGGCGGCGTTGGCCCGCAGGTCGCCCGCGAGGGTGCCGGTGTCGGCGGCGGGCAGCGACTGCTCGGCCATGTCGTGCAGCAGGTCCGCGACGAGGCCGACGGGGGAGCCCCAGCGGCGGTAGACGGTGGTCTTGCCCACGCCCGCGGCGGCGGCGATCTGATCCATGTTCAGGGTGTGGAAGCCGCCGGCGGCGAGGGTGTCCTCGGTGGCGTCGAGGACCGCGCGCCGGACCTTGGCGGTACGGCCTCCGGGGCGCTGGGTGCCGGGCACGGCCGACGGGCTCTCGCTCAAACGGGTCTCCTGTTCCATTAAGGCGGGATGGTCTGCTACGGTCTCGTTCATCTTAACGGAACCAGTCTCCCATTAAGGGGTCCCGTGATGGCTTCCCTCGATGCTCCCCCGACCCAGGCGACGTCCGCCCGCACGGACACCCGCGAAGACGCCCGCACGGACGCCCGCCCGGACACCAGCGCGGACGCCCGCATGGACGGGCGGACCAGGCTCGTCCTCGTCGTCCTCCTCGTCGCGCAGTTCATGCTGGCCGTGGACTTCTCGATCCTGAACGTCGCCCTCCCCGTCATCGGCGAAGGACTCGGCTTCTCCCTCGGCGGGCTCCAGTGGATCGCCACCTCCTTCGCCCTCGCCGCCGCCGGCTTCACCCTCCTCTTCGGGCGCCTCGCCGACCTCCTCGGCCGCCGCCGCGTCTTCCTCGCCGGCATGGGCGTCCTCGGTGCCGCCTCCCTCGCCGGCGGCCTCGCCACCACCCCCGAACTCCTCATGGCCGCCCGCGTCGCCCAGGGGCTCGCCACCGCCGCCGTCACCCCCGCAGGCCTCGCCCTGCTCACCTCCGCCTTCCCCGAGGGGCCGCTGCGCGCCAGGGCCCTCGGCCTCAACGGCGCGCTGATGTCCGCCGGGTTCACCACCGGCGCCGTCCTCGGCGGCGTCCTCACCGACCTGCTCTCCTGGCGCTGGGCCTTCCTCGTCAACGTGCCCGTCGCCCTCGCCGTCCTCCTCGTCGCCCCGGCCGTCCTGAAGGAGAGCCGCCCCGCCACCCGGCCCCGGCTCGACGTCCCCGGCGCGATCACCGTCACCGGCGGCCTGCTCGCCCTCGTCCTCGGCCTCACCGGCGCCGGCGAGCACGGCTGGACCGCCCCCGGCACCCTCGTCCCGCTCGCCGCGGCCGCCCTCCTCCTCGCCGCCTTCCCCCTCGTCGAACGGCGCTCCGCGGCGCCCCTCGTCCCCCTCCGGATCCTGGCGCGCCGCACCGTCGTCGTGGGCAACCTCGCCGGGCTCGCCGCCTTCGCCACCGAGACCTCGCTGGTCTTCCTGATGACCCTGCACCTCCAGGACGTGCTCGGCTTCTCGCCGCTCGCCGCCGGTCTCTCCTTCGGCGTGCTCGGCGCCGGCACCGTCCTCGGCGGCCTGCTCGCCCCCCGCTTCACCGGCCGCTTCTCGCCCCGCGCCGCCCTGGTCGCGGGCGGCGCCCTCCAGGCCGCCGCCACCCTCGCCCTCCTCGGCATCGGTGACGGGCGGAGCACGTACGGGCTGCTGCTCGCGGCCACCTTCGCCGGCGGCGTCGGCAACATGCTCGCCATCGTCGGCTTCATGATCACCGCCACCTCGGGCCTCCCCGACACCGAGCAGGGCATGGCCACCGGCATCGCCACCATGACCCAGCAGATCGGCATCACCCTGGGGACCCCGGTCATGAGCGCCGTCGTCGTCACCGCCGCCGCGCTCCCCGACGGCATCGCCCGCGCCGTCGCCGTCAACGCGGCCCTCGTCGCCCTGGCCGCCCTCGCCTCCGCGCTCCTGCTGCGCCGCCGCTGAACGCACACGACGAGGGCCGGACCCCCCGCACACGGGGTCCGGCCCTCGTCCTCGCCGACGTACTCTCCTAGACCGGCCAGTAGGACCGCGCCCAGGCCCGCGGGCCCGGCCGGTGCCGTACCGAACGCGCGATCCGCGACGGGTCCGACCAGCCCTCCGGCAGTGCCGGGCCGCCGCCCTGCGCGGCCGCCGCCGCGGTGGCCGCGGCCCGGGCCTGGACCACCGCCAGTGCGGCGGCCAGCTCCTCGGGCGTCGGGTTTCCTCGTACGACCTTGATCATCGTGCTGTTCCTCCCGAGGGTCAGAGCGGAATGTTGCCGTGCTTCTTCGGAGGCAGGGATTCCCGCTTCGTCCGCAGCTGACGCAGGCCCTTCACGACCTGGGCCCGGGTCTCCGACGGCAGGACCACCGCGTCGACGTAGCCGCGCTCCGCCGCGATGTACGGGTTGAGCAGGGTGTCCTCGTACTCCTGGATCAGCCGCGCCCGCACCGCCTCGACATCCTCGCCGTCGGCCTCCGCCTCGGCGATCGTCCGCCGGTGCAGGATGTTCACCGCGCCCTGCGCGCCCATGACGGCGATCTGGGCCGTCGGCCACGCCAGGTTCAGGTCGGCGCCCAGGTGCTTGGAGCCCATCACGTCGTACGCGCCGCCGAACGCCTTGCGGGTGATGATCGTGATCAGCGGGACGGTCGCCTCGGCGTACGCGTAGATCAGCTTCGCGCCGCGCCGGATGATGCCGCCGTACTCCTGGTCCACGCCCGGCAGGAAGCCCGGCACGTCCACGAAGGTCAGCACCGGGATGTTGAAGGCGTCGCAGGTGCGCACGAACCGCGCGGCCTTCTCCGAGGCGTTGATGTCCAGACAGCCGGCGAACTGCATCGGCTGGTTGGCGACGACGCCGACCGGGAAGCCCTCCACCCGGCCGAAGCCGGTCAGGATGTTCGGCGCGAACAGCGCCTGCGTCTCCAGGAACTCGCCGTCGTCCACGACGTGCTCGATCACCTTGTGCATGTCGTACGGCTGGTTCGCCGAGTCCGGGATCAGCGTGTCGAGCTCCAGGTCCTCGCCCGACACCTCCGTCTCCGCCGTCTCCGGGAAGGCCGGCGCCTCCGAGAGGTTGTTCGACGGCAGGTACGAGAGCAGCTGCTTCACGTACTCGATGGCGTCCTTCTCGTCACCCGCCATGTGGTGCGCCACGCCCGAGGTCGTGTTGTGCGTCCGGGCGCCGCCCAGCTCCTCGAAGCCCACGTCCTCGCCGGTCACCGTCTTGATGACGTCCGGGCCCGTGATGAACATGTGGGAGGTCTGGTCCACCATCACCGTGAAGTCGGTGATCGCGGGGGAGTACACCGCGCCGCCCGCGCACGGGCCCACGACCAGCGAGATCTGCGGGATCACACCGGAGGCGTGGGTGTTGCGGCGGAAGATCTCGCCGTACATGCCGAGCGCGCTCACACCCTCCTGGATGCGGGCGCCGCCGGAGTCGTTGATGCCGACGACCGGGCAGCCGGTCTTCAGCGCGAAGTCCATCACCTTGATGATCTTCTGCCCGTACGTCTCGCCCAGCGCCCCGCCGAAGACGGTGAAGTCCTGCGAGAAGACGGCCACCGGACGCCCGTCGACCGTGCCGTAGCCGGTGACGACGCCGTCGCCGTACGGCCGGTTCTTCTCCAGGCCGAAGTTGGTCGACCGGTGCCGGGCCAGCTCGTCCAGCTCCACGAAGGAACCCTCGTCGAGCAGCAGGGCGATCCGCTCACGCGCGGTCAGCTTGCCCTTCGCGTGCTGCTTCTCCACCGCGCGCTCCGAGCCGGCGTGCGTGGCCTCGCCGATGCGGCGCCTCAGGTCCGCGATCTTGCCCGCGGTCGTGTGAATGTCGATCTCGTACTGCTCTGCCGGCTCGGACATCGGGATGCGGCTCCCTGCCTGGTCACGGGGGGTTCGCTGACTGCGAATGGGCTACTGACGGCCTGCTGACCCGTAGCGTATCGGCGCGACCACGGCAGCGCAGTGCGGTCTATCCCACACCTAGTCTGGCTTGCATGACGTCCTCCCACGCATCAGGCGGACCCTGGTCCGACCTCGACCGGCCCCCGCTCAACGCCCGTGCGCTGCGCCAGGCACTGCTCCTCCCGGACGGCCTGTGGACCTCCCTCGACGTGGTCCCCACGACCGGCTCCACCAACTCCGACCTCGCCGCGCGCGCCGGCGAACTGCCCGAGGGCGCCGTCCTCGTCGCCGAGGAGCAGACCTCGGGCCGCGGCCGTCTCGACCGCACCTGGAGCGCCCCCGCCCGCTCCGGCCTCTTCCTGTCCGTGCTGCTCAAGCCGGACGTGCCCGTCCACCGGCTCGGCTGGCTGCCGCTGCTCACCGGCCTGGCCGCCGCCACCGGCCTGGTCAAGGCCGCCGGCGTCGACGTCTCCCTCAAGTGGCCCAACGACCTCCTGGTGAAGGTCGGGGACGAGGAGCGCAAGGCCGGCGGCATCCTCGCCGAGCGGGCCGGCGAGCACGGCGTCGTCATCGGCCTCGGCATCAACGTCTCCCTCCGCGCCGAGGAGCTGCCCGTCCCCGCGGCCGGCTCCCTCCTGCTCGCCGACGCCGTCTCCACCGACCGCGACACCCTGCTGCGGGCCGTCCTCCGCTCCCTCGCCGACTGGTACGGCGCCTGGACGCGGGCCGGCGGCGACCCCGAGGCGTCCGGGGTCCAGGCGGCCTACGCGGCCGGCTGCGCCACCCTCGGCCACCGGGTCCGCGCCGACCTGCCGGGCGAGCGGACGCTGGAGGGCGAGGCGGTCGCCCTGGACGGCGACGGGCGCCTCGTCGTCGCCACCGAGGGCGGCGGCACGGAGGCGGTCGGCGCGGGCGACATCGTCCACCTGCGCGCGACCGGCTGAGCCCGCCGCGCGCGACGGGCCGATCCCCCGGCCGTTCCGGCGTGAGCCAGCCCACACCTGTCGTATCGTGGACCGCGATCCAGGCGAACAGATCGGCAGAACGAACAGTGGGCAGCGGCAGGGAACGGGCAGGAGGCGGCCGGTGACCGTCGACGACGCGAACACGGGCGACGACCGGTCCGAGCCGTCCGGGCAGGCCGGGACGGCCGCGGCCGCGGAGACCTCGGCGTATCCCACCCCCCACCACGCCGTCGACCACACGGTCGAGCCGACCGACGACCCGCTCGCCATCCGCCTCGAACAGCTCATCCTCGGCGCCGACCGCCGCTACACCCCCTTCCAGGCCGCCCGCACCGCCGGCGTCTCCATGGAGCTCGCCTCCCGCTTCTGGCGGGCCATGGGCTTCGCCGACATCGGACAGGCCAAGGCGCTCACCGAGGCCGACGTGCTCGCCCTGCGGCGGCTCGCCGGCCTCGTCGAGGCGGGGCTGCTCAGCGAGCCGATGGCGGTGCAGGTCGCCCGCTCCACCGGGCAGACCACCGCCCGACTGGCCGAATGGCAGATCGATTCCTTCCTGGAGGGCCTGACCGAGCCGCCCGAGCCCGGCATGACCCGCACCGAGGTCACGTACCCCCTCGTCGAACTGCTCCTCCCGGAGCTGGAGGAGTTCCTGATCTACGTGTGGCGGCGCCAGCTCGCCGCCGCCACCGGCCGGGTCGTGCAGGCCGCCGACGACGAGGAGATGGTCGACCGGCGGCTCGCCGTCGGCTTCGCCGACCTCGTCGGCTTCACCCGCCTCACCCGCCGCCTGGAGGAGGAGGAGCTCGGCGAACTGGTCGAGGCCTTCGAGACCACCTGCGCCGACCTGGTCGCCGCGCACGGCGGCCGGCTCATCAAGACGCTCGGCGACGAGGTGCTGTACGCGGCGGACGACGCCGGCATCGCCGCCGAGATCGCGCTGCGCCTCATCGAGACCCTCAGCCAGGACGAGACGATGCCGTCGCTGCGCGTCGGCATCGCCTTCGGCACCGTCACGACCCGGATGGGCGACGTCTTCGGCACCACCGTGAACCTCGCGAGCCGGCTCACCTCGATAGCGCCGAAGGACGCCGTCCTGGTCGACAGCGCCTTCGCCGAGGAGCTGACCAGGACCGGCGAGGTGCCGGTGTCGGAGGCCGAGGCGGCGGAGGAGGCCGCCCGCGCCGAGAAGGAGGGCCGGCCGCACCGGACGTACCGCTTCGCGCTCCAGCCGATGTGGCAGCGCTCCGTCCGCGGCCTCGGCGTCGTGGAGCCCTGGCTCCTGAACCGCCGGCCGACCTAAGATCCCTCCCGGGACGGTGTGAACCGTCGTTAACCGGGAGGGCGTGAGGGATGACCGAGCAGCGTTTTGGTGAGTTCGTGCTGGTCCGCAGGGAGGGGCACGTCGCCGAGTTCGTCCTCGACCGGCCCAAGGCGATGAACGCCGTCTCCTCCGCGATGGCCCGCTCCATCGGCGAGGCGTGCGCCGCCCTCGCCGCCGACCCGGCCGTCCGGGTCACCGTCCTGACCTCCTCGAACGACCGGGCCTTCTGCGTCGGCGCCGACCTCAAGGAGCGCAACTCCTTCACCGACGCCGAGCTGGTCCGCCAGCGCCCCACCGCCCGCGCCGCCTACACCGGCGTCCTGGAGCTGCCGATGCCGACCGTGGCCGCCGTGCACGGCTTCGCCCTCGGCGGCGGCTACGAGCTGGCGCTCGCCTGCGACCTGATCGTCGCCGACGCCACCACCGTCGTCGGCCTCCCCGAGGTCTCCGTCGGCGTCATCCCGGGCGGCGGCGGTACGCAGCTGCTGCCCCGCCGGGTGGGCGCGGCGCGCGCCGCCGAGCTGGTCTTCACGGCCCGCCGGGTGGAGGCCGCCGAGGCCCGGGAGCTGGGCCTGGTGGACGTCGTCGCGGAGGAGGCCCGGACGGCCGCGCTGGAGCTCGCCGGGCGGATCGCCGCGAACTCCCCGGTCGGGCTGCGCGCCGCGAAGAAGGCGATGCGGCTGGGACAGGGCCTGGACCTGCGGGCCGGCCTGGAGGTCGAGGACGCGGCCTGGCGCTCGGTGGCCTTCTCCGGCGACCGGGCCGAGGGTGTGGCGGCGTTCAACGAGAAGCGGAAGCCGGAGTGGCCCGGCGAGTGACCTGAATGATCCCGTTTCGTACCAGATGTCACTTTCTGTGACGTCTCGAAAGGGAAAACGGATCAAACCTCCCTAAGCTGGAGGAATGGGAGAGGACGTGCGGCTGCGGGCCGTGGTGGCGCTGGCGCAGGGGATGGCGGCGGCGCACACCCCGCGGGAGTTCTGGCGGGCCGCGGCGCTCGGCGCGTGCGCGGGGCTCGACGGGAGCTTCGGCGCCCTGTCGGTCTGGGAGCGGGACCACGGACGGCTGCGGGTGCTGGTGAACGCCGGGGCGCGGGCGGCCGGCGAGGAGGAGTTCCCGGACGGGGAGACGTACCCGGTCCACCAGTTCCCGGAGATCACCGAGTTCCTGCACGAGCGGTGGGCGGTCGGCGCCGGCCCGCACGCCTGGGTCGAGACCGCCGACGCGCCCGTCGTCTCCGGCCGGGTCGCGGGCCTGCGGCGGCGTGGCCGGTCCTGCTGCGTGGTGGCCCCGGTGGTGCTGCACGGGCGTGCCTGGGGCGAGCTGTACGTGGCCCGGCCCGCGGGGGCGAAACCTTTCACCGACGCCGACGCGGACTTCGCGAACGTCCTCGCCGCGGTCGTCGCGGCCGGCATCGCCCAGGCCGAACGCCTGGAGGAGGTCCGCAAGCTCGCCTTCACCGACCCGCTCACCGGCCTCGCCAACCGGCGCGCGGTCGACGCCCGCCTCGACGAGGCCATCGAGCGCTACCGGGCCGACGGCGCGGTGGTCAGCCTCGTCGTCTGCGACCTCAACGGCCTCAAGCGCGTCAACGACACCCACGGGCACGCCGTCGGCGACCGCCTCCTCGAACGCTTCGGCTCCGTGCTCTCGCGCTGCGGCGCTCGCCTGCGCGGCGCCCTCGCGGCCCGTCTCGGCGGCGACGAGTTCTGCCTCCTGGCCGTCGGCCCCACCGCGGACGAGGTGGTCGCGGTGGCCGAGGAGCTGTGCGTCCGCGCCGCCGAGCTGGAGCTGGGTGAGGGCGTCGCCTGCGGGGTCGCCTCCACCGGCGACCCGATCGGCCCCCTCAAGTCGGCCCGCCGCCTCTTCCGCCTCGCCGACGCGGCCCAGTACCAGGCCAAGGCCGCCCGCTCCGTGAAACCGGTCGTGGCCGGGCGCGACGGCACCGTCATCCGACTGGCCGACGCCCCGCCCGGCGGCCGCGACCGCCGCCGCTTCCGCGACGCGCCGACGGTGGAACTGCCGCCGGAGCGGTGACGCCTAGCCCGCGCAGCGGGGGCACAGGTCCTCGTCGCCCACGGGCCGGAAGAGGTACGCCTGGTCGTGCCGTCCCTCGCACTCCCGCATCCCGGCGAGCCGCGTCGAGACCGGGGGCGCGGGGGAGGGCGGCGGGGGTACGGGCCCCGGGAGCGGCGGCGGTACGAGCTCCGGCACCTCCCGGAGCAGGTACCGCACGAGCCCGCCGGGCCGCAGCACCGGCGTACCGTCCTTCGGCAGCCCGGAGCGGATGTGGGCGCAGACGTCGGCGGGGGTGTGTCCGGCCTCCAGCCAGCGGGCGGCCAGCCGCGCCAGCTCGTCCCGCATGCCGGGCGGGACGTGCCGCAGGGCGGGCGAGAGCACGGGGAGCGCGCCGATGACGGCGCGGGCCTCGTCCGAGGGGGCCGGTTCCGCCACGGCGGGGGCCGTCGGTGCGGCGGCCGGAAGGAGAGAGGTCTTTCCTGCGGTGGGTTCTTGCTGTGGATGACCGTCGGCGGCCTGACGCACCGGCGCACCGGCGGCCGGGATCCCGTCACTCGGCGCGACCTGCGGTGTCGCCGGTCGGGGCGCCGTCCCCTCCCCGGCGTAGGCGGGCATCCCGGCGAGGATCTTCGCCGCCTCGCCCGCGCTCAAGGGGCGGCTGGAGACGAGCTGTTGGGTCATCCAGCGCCCGCCCCCGATCTGCACCCGCCGCTCGTGGACGAAGCCCTCCGCCTTGAGCTGCCGCTTGGCCGTCCCGAACGCGCATGCCCCGATCCGGGCACGTTCGGCGGTGCGGGACAGCGGTTCGCGGGCGTCCTGGGGGAGGGAGAGCTGCCAGGTCAGCAGCCGTACGGCGTCGGAGCTGAGCCGGGGATGCCGGATGATCTCGTGCGAGAACCGGGTGAAGGCGCGCGAGGGCGCGATAAAGTTGCGGTAGATCACGGTGGGGCTTTCCACTGGTGGTCCAGGCCCTCGCGGATGGTTGCCGCCATCGCGGGGGCTGTTTTCGTGGCGAACGTACCGCACGGCATATGCCCGTTGGGCCGATCGAAACAAAGATCCACCGTACGGGTGACGGGTGTTGTTCAGCGGGCCTGGCGCCGGGCGGTGCTGATGACGCGGACCCCGCCGGCGGGCGTCAGGCCGGCCCGCTCCTGCGGACTCGCCTTCCAGCACTGGTCGGCCTCGGCCTCCCACAGGAACCCGCTGGGCCGCAGGAGGACGAGCGTCCTCCCGTGCACGGCGTGGACCTGCCCGGTCAGGGCCCGGGTCGCGTCGGTCACGTACTCCCCGATGCGGTACATCACCGGCCGCTCCCGGCCGAGTTCAGGACGGCGGTCAGCCGCAGGGCCCCGGCGAGCGTGAAGGTCCCGATCCCGTACAGGTGGGTGTCCGTTCCGGAACCGCGCAGGACCTCGCGGTACAGACCGTTGGTCGGCAGCCCGGTCGCCTCCATGGCGGCCTTGAGCTCCCGGTAGGCGTGCGCGGCCTCGGCCTCGGAGACGGGACGGATGGAGTGGACGGGGTGGTGGGGGAGGTGGTCGGGGGGAAGGGCGCTGTACGCGTGCATGGAGGGCTCACTTTCTGACGGATCTCCTCCGGGAACCCCTCCACGATGACGCCGACCGCCCTACGCTCACCAGGAGTTGGGTGACTGCGGGCGGGCGGGGAACGAGGCATATGCCAGGACCACAGGATCTGGAACCCGGAGAGAGCATCGAGCAGTACCTCGGCAACGTGGTCCGCGAGGCACGGCTGGCCCTCGGGCGCGACTGGACGCAGGCGTACGTGGCGGGGAAGACGTTCAGCAGCGGGACGAGGATCTCCGAGATCGAGCGCGGGGAGGACCCGCCGGACCGGGAGCTGGCGCGGAGGCTGGAGATCGTGCTGAGGCTGCCGCCGGGGACGCTGGTGAACCTGGTGAAGATCCTCACGGAGCGGACGGTCCGTGACTATGCGAAGACCTACTTGAGGCGGCAGCTCGAAGCCACGGCCATCCACGAGTTCTCCATCGTGGTGCCGGGGCTTCTCCAGACCGCCGGATACGCCCGGGCCGCGATGCAGGCCGGACTGGCCGGCACCCCGGCCCAGATCAACGACTACGCACGGGGGCGGCTGGAGCGCCAAGCCGTACTCGACCGTCCTGACGCGCCATGGATGATGCTCGTCCTCGACGAAGCCTGTCTGCGCCGTGACATGGGCGGCGCCCGGGCGATGCGTGAACAGATCGAGCATCTGCTCGCGATGGGCGAGCGGCCTCAGGTGAATATCCAGGTGCTGCCCATGAAGGGTGCGCCGGTGGCCGGTTCGGTGTCGCTCCTCACGTTCGCGAAGGGGCAGCGAGGGGCTTACACGGAGGGATTCAACACGGGCAACTACACCGAGGATCCAGCCGAGGTGATGCACTTCCAGCGTGTCTATGATCTGCTGCAACAGGCTGCCCTGGGCGTTCGGGCCTCCCGAGAACTGATGCGCGACATCGCGAAGGAACAAGATGACTGAGCCCTCGCCGAACTGGCACAAGAGCACCTACAGCGGCAACACCAACGACTCCTGCGTCGAGATCGCCGACAACGCCCCCGACGTGATCCGCGTCCGCGACACCAAGGATCACGCCCAGGGTGAAGTGACCGCCACCCCCGCCGCCTGGACCGCGTTCACCGCCTTCGCCCGGACGCACACGGTCTGAGCTGCCCGCTCGGGCGGGCGCGGGCCCGCCGTGAAGCCGCCGACCCACGAACGCTCGCCGCGCTCGGGGACGTACGCGGCGACGCCCGCACGTCCTGCGCGTCCCTCCCCCCCTTCCCGTGGCCCGGCCGGTCGCCGTGCGCCCGCCCGTACGGAACGCGTCGAAGTCCCCACCCCGTACGCCGGGCCCCGCGGGCGCCGTCGAGCCCCGCCCACTCCGTCCGGTCGCGCACGGAGGAACCGCCACCCCGGGAGCGCCGCCTCCGCTGCCCCCGGCCCCTCGCGCGTCAGACTGGAACCGCCCCGTCCGCCACAGGGGCGCGTAAGGGTCCGTCCCGGTGAGGGACGGTGACGAAGTCACCTAGTGACAGACAGGTCTTCAATCCGTAGGGTGCTGAATATGGATATGCAGACAGTCGTTCTCGGCACGTCCGGCACGACCCCGCAGGACGTCATCGCCGTCGCCCGCCACGGCGCCCGTGTCGAGCTGTCGGAGGAGGCCGTCCAGGCGCTCGCCGCCTCCCGTGCCGTCGTCGACGCGCTCGCCGCCAAGCCCGAGCCCGTCTACGGCGTCTCCACCGGGTTCGGCGCCCTCGCCACCCGGCACATCGACCACGAGCTGCGCACCCAGCTCCAGCGGAACATCGTCCGCTCGCACGCCGCCGGCATGGGCCCGCACGTCGAGCGCGAGGTCGTCCGCGCCCTGATGTTCCTGCGGCTCAAGACCGTCGCCTCCGGCCGCACCGGAGTCCGCCCCGAGGTCGCGCGGACCATGGCCGACGTCCTCAACGCCGGCATCACCCCGGTCGTCCACGAGTACGGCTCGCTCGGCTGCTCCGGCGACCTCGCCCCGCTCTCCCACTGCGCCCTCGCGCTCATGGGCGAGGGCGACGCCGAAGGCCCCGACGGCACCGTGCGGCCCGCCGGCGAGCTGCTCGCCGCCGCCGGCATCGAGCCGGTCGTCCTGCGCGAGAAGGAGGGCCTCGCCCTCCTCAACGGCACCGACGGCATGCTCGGCATGCTGGTCATGGCCCTCGCCGACCTCGACACCCTCTACAAGTCGGCCGACGTCACCGCGGCCCTCTCCCTCGAAGCCCTCCTCGGCACCGAGAAGGTCCTCGAACCCGAACTGCACGCCATCCGCCCCCACCCGGGCCAGGCCGCCTCCGCCGCCAACATGCTGGCCGTCCTCAAGGGCTCCGGCCTGACCGGCCACTTCCAGGCCGGCGAGGCCCCCCGCGTCCAGGACGCCTACTCGATCCGCTGCGCCCCGCAGGTCGCCGGCGCCGGCCGCGACACCATGGCCCACGCCCTGCTCGTCGCCGAGCGCGAACTGGCCGCAGCCGTCGACAACCCGGTCGTCCTGGCCAACGGCGAGGTCCGCTCCAACGGCAACTTCCACGGCGCCCCCGTCGCGTACGTCCTCGACTTCCTCGCCATCGCCGCCGCCGACCTCGGCTCCATCGCCGAGCGCCGCACCGACCGGCTCCTCGACAAGAACCGCAGCCACGGCCTGCCGCCCTTCCTCGCCGACGACGCCGGCGTCGACTCGGGCCTCATGATCGCCCAGTACACGCAGGCCGCCCTGGTCAGCGAGATGAAGCGGCTCGCCGTCCCGGCCTCCGCCGACTCCATCCCCTCCTCCGCCATGCAGGAGGACCACGTCTCCATGGGCTGGTCCGCCGCCCGCAAGCTGCGCACCGCCGTCGGCAACCTCGCCCGGATCATCGCCGTCGAGCTGTACGCCGCCACCCGAGGCATCGAGCTGCGCCACGGCCTGACCCCCGCCCCCGCCTCGCGGGCCGCCATCGACGCCCTGCGCGCCGCCGGCGTCGAGGGCCCCGGCCCGGACCGCTTCCTCGCGCCCGACCTGGCCGCCGCCGACGCCTTCGTCCGCGAGGGCCGGCTGGTCGCCGCCGTCGAGCCGGTCACCGGCCCGCTGGCCTGACCCTTGCGGGAGACCTCGGGGCCGCCTCCGCGGGCGGCCCCGAGGGCGTCAGGACGCGCGTCCGTGCCGCCGCATCGCCAGCGCCACGAACCCGGCGCCCACCCCGAGGAACCCCGTCCCGCCCAGCAGGTACGCCGTCGTGTCGGGACCCCCGGTCTCGGCGAGCCGGTCGCCGCCGGGGGAGGCCGGGTGGGAGCTCCGGGCCGCGGCACCGGTCGCGCCCTCGGAGGCGTTCGCCGACGGGACGAACCACAGGGCGCACAGGAGGGTCCCCGCCGCGGTGGCGGTCAGCAGCGGGCGTCGGGCGGCGGACACGCGGATCTCGATCTCCCTCACGGAAAGCCCCGCGGGACCCCGCGGTGGCCAGATGGTAGTGAACACAGCGGGTCGCGGGAAAGCGGAGGCCGGGCAGACCCTACGCTCCCAGCCATGAGCACCTCCGAAACCCCCGGCACCCCCGGCACCGAGACCACCACCCGCCACGTCCGCCTCCGGGTCGACATCGTCCTGGAGATCGACGGCCCCGCCGAACTGACCACCGCGGCGGAGGGGCGGATCGACTCCGACGAGTTCATGCCGGCCGAGGAGCGCGAGCACGCCCGGGCCTCCGTCCAGGAGGACCCCTCGGAGGCCCTGGCCTACCTGGTGGAGCCGTTCGACCTGGTCCGCGACCTGCCCGGCGTCGAACTCGTCCAGGCCGCCTGGAGCAGCGAGGAGATCGAGTACGACCCCGATGCCATGGAGTGGGAGCTCGACGAGGAGGATGGGGACGAGGAAGACGACGAGACCGACCGGCCGTAGGGCGTTCCTCCCGGACCGGGCCGGCCCGGGAGCCAGGGCCCCGGGGCGGTGTCCCGGGGCCTTTTCGCGCCGTTGCGCGGCGGGCGGGAACCGGAACGTTCCGCCGAGCGTGTCGATCAGTGGTGTTCCCCACAAACCCCCCGCTTCCGGAACCGGACGGGGTGTCATGGGTGTTCTGATGGATTGACAGGGAAATCGGCGACGATGGAGAAGCGTGTGATGACGGTCGGCAAGCACCGCAGGAGCCTGGCAGCCGCGGCGGCGGTGCTCAGCGGCGTACTCGTGCTCTCCGCCTGCAGTGACGACGACGCCGGTACGGCCGCGTCCGGCTCGCCGTCCGCCACCTCGCAGGCCCAGGTCGACGAGGCCGCCGAGCAGAAGACCTCCCAGGCGCAGATCACCATCTCGCCGGAGAACGGCGCGAAGAACGCCTCGATCAACAACGACGCCAAGGTCGCCGTCACCGAGGGCAAGCTCACCGAGGTCACCATGACCTCCGCCGAGGGCACCGCGGTCAAGGGCGAGATAGCGGCCGACGGCCTCTCCTGGAAGCCGACCGGCCAGCTGGAGCGGGCGACCGTCTACAAGATCGCCGCCACCGCCGTCGACGCGTCGGGCCTGGAGGCGCACGAGAACTCCTCCTTCACCACCGTGTCGAAGGAGAACAGCTTCATCGGCAACTTCACCCCGGAGGACGGTTCGACCGTCGGCGTGGGCATGCCGGTCTCGATCAACTTCAACAAGGCGATCACCGACAAGAAGGCCGTCCAGAGCGGCATCACCGTCACCTCCAGCTCCGGCCAGGAGATCGTCGGCCACTGGTTCGACGGCACGCGCCTCGACTTCCGTCCGGACGACTACTGGAAGGCCGGCTCGACGGTCACCCTCAAGCTCGACCTCGACGGCGTAGAGGGCGCCGACGGCGTCTTCGGCGTCCAGCAGAAGACCGTCACCTTCAAGGTCGGCCGCAGCCAGGTCTCCACGGTCGACGTCGCGACGAAGACGATGACGGTCAAGCGCGACGGCAAGGTGATCCGGACGATCCCGATCTCCGCCGGCTCCCCGGACAACACCACCTACAACGGCGAGATGGTGATCTCCGAGAAGTTCAAGGAGACCCGGATGAACGGCGCCACCGTCGGCTTCACCGACTCCGACGGCAAGGGCGAGTACGACATCAAGGACGTGCCGCACGCCATGCGCCTGTCCACCTCCGGCACCTTCATCCACGGCAACTACTGGGGCGACCGCTCCATCTTCGGCTCCGTGAACACCAGCCACGGCTGCATCGGCCTCGCCGACGTCAAGGGCGCCGGCGACCCCAAGCAGGCGGCCGCCTGGCTCTACGACCAGTCGATCACCGGCGACGTCGTCATCGTCAAGAACTCCAAGGACAAGACGATCGCCCCCAGCAACGGCCTCAACGGCTGGAACATGAACTGGTCGGACTGGAAGGCCGGATCGGCGCTCTGACCCGCCCGCACCCGTGACATGGGCCCCCTCCGCCCCGGAGGGGGCCCTCGTCATGACCTCCGAGGTCATCGACCCCGCGGGACGCTTGCGCCAGGCTGGACCCATGACCGCATACGCGATGGCCAACCTGAGCCCCAAGCCCGTCCTCGACCCCGAGGTGTTCGCCTACATGGAGCGGATCCAGGCCACCCTGGACCCCTTCGGCGGACGCTTCCTCGTGCACGGCGCCCCCCGGCGCGAAGTGCTCGAAGGAGAGTGGCCCGGCGCCGTCGTCCTCATCGCCTTCCCCGACTTCGACACGGCGAGGGCCTGGTACGACTCCGAGCCGTACCAGGCCCTGCTCCCGCTGCGCACCCGCCACATGCCGGGCGACGTCCTGCTGATCGACGGCACCCCCGATGGCTACGACCCCGCCACGACCGCCGCCGCCCTGCGCGCCGGCCACCCGGGGGAGGACGGCGCGCGGGCGTGAGCCGCCGTCAGCCGTCCGCGCGCCGGTACTTGCGGACGGAGAGGGTGCGGAAGACGACGATGATCAGGACCGAGTAGATCAGCGACGCCCACACCGGGTACTGCATCGGCCACGCGTCGGACGGCGAGAGGCCCGGATCGCCGAACAGCTTGCGGCACGCCTGGACGGTCGCGCTGAACGGGTTCCACTCCGCCACCGGCTGGAGCCAGCCGGGCAGCTTGCTGGAGTCGACGAAGGCGTTCGAGATGAAGGTGACGGGGAAGAGCCAGATCAGCCCTCCGGAGGTCGCCGCCTCCGGAGTGCGCACGGAGAGGCCGATGAGGGCGCCGATCCAGGTGAAGGCGTACCCGAGCAGGAGGAGCAGCGCGAAGCCGAGCATGATCTTCCCGGCGTTGGTCGGCGCGGCGTAGCCGGGCCGCCAGCCGATGATCAGGGCGACGATCGCGAGGACCAGCAGGGTCACCGCCGTCTGCACGAGGTCCGCCATCGTCCGGCCGGTCAGCACCGCGCCCCGCGCCATCGGCAGCGACCGGAAGCGGTCGATGAGGCCCTTGTGCATGTCGTCGGCGATGCCGGCGCCCGCTCCCGCGGTGGCGAAGGTGACGGTCTGCGCGAAGATGCCCGCCATCAGGAAGTTCTTGTAGACGTCCGGGTCGGTGCTGTCCCCGATCTGCATCGAGCCGCCGAAGACGTACGTGAACAGGATGACGAACATGACGGGCTGGATCAGCCCGAAGAGGATCATCTCCGGGATCCTGGACATGCGGATCAGGTTCCGCTTGGTGACGACCAGGGAGTCCCCGAAGGACTGGGCGATGCCGCCGCGCGCGGCGGGGGTCCGCGGGGCTCCGTCGGTGAGGGTGGTCACGCGGCCGGCTCCTTCCGGTGCTTGCGGGCCCGGTCGGCGGGCGTCGCGCCGTTCTCCTCGTCCTGCGCGCGCTCGGCGGTGTGGCCGGTGAGGGAGAGGAAGACGTCGTCGAGGGTGGGGCGGCGCAGTCCGATGTCGTCGATCTCGATGCCGGCGGTGTCGAGGTCGCGGATGACCTCGGCGAGCAGCTTCGCGCCGCCGGTGACCGGGACGGTGAGCTTGCGGGTGTGGTCCTCGACGGTGACGGCGTCGGGGCCCCGGTCGCCGGGCCCGTAGCGGGCGAGGACCGTCCGGGCGGGGGCGATGGCGTCCCGCTCGTGGACGACGACCTCGACGCGTTCGCCGCCGGTGCGGGCCTTGAGCTGGTCGGAGGTGCCGCGGGCGATGACCTTGCCGTGGTCGACCACGGCGATGTCGTGGGCGAGGTGGTCGGCCTCCTCCAGGTACTGGGTGGTGAGGAGGAGGGTGGTGCCGCCGGAGACGAGCTCCTTGATCACGTCCCACAGGGCCTGGCGGTTGCGCGGGTCGAGGCCGGTGGTCGGCTCGTCCATGAACATCACGGGCGGGGCGACGACGAGGGCGGCGGCGAGGTCGAGCCGGCGGCGCATGCCGCCGGAGTAGGTCTTGGCGGTGCGGTCGGCGGCGTCGGCGAGGTGGAAGCGCTCCAGGAGCTCACCGGCCCGCTCCTTCGCCGCTTTGGCCTTCATCTGGTAGAGCTGTCCGACCATCTGGAGGTTCTCGCGGCCGGTGAGGTACTCGTCGACGGCGGCGAACTGGCCGGAGAGGCCGATGGAGCGGCGGACCTCGTTGGGGTGCCGCAGGACGTCGATGCCGGCGACCGTGGCGGTGCCGCTGTCGGGGCGGAGCAGGGTGGTCAGGACCCGTACGGTGGTGGTCTTCCCCGCTCCGTTGGGGCCGAGCAGGCCGAGGACGGTGCCCTCGGGGACGTCGAGGTCCACCCCGTCGAGTGCTGTGACGTCGCCGAAGGTCTTCACCAGTCCCTCGGCGTGGATCGCGCCTGGCATGTCCACACTCCCGGATCAATTCGGGCATTTCTGCCGATCCTAGGGCAGTGCGGGGAGTGGCGCTCAGGCCAGGACGGTGTACCCCGCCTCCCGCAGCGCCCCCTCGACCTCCCGGCAGTGCTCCGGCCCCTTCGTCTCCAGACGCAGCTCCACCTCCACCTCCGTGAGGCCGAGCCGCGGGTCGGTCCGCACATGACTGACGTCGAGCACGTTCGCGTCGACCACCGTCAGCACCGCGAGCAGCGTCGCCAGCGCCCCCGGCCGGTCCGCCACCCGCAGCCGCAGACTCAGATACCGCCCGGCCGCCGCCATGCCGTGCCGCAGGATCCGCTGGAGCAGCAGCGGATCCACGTTCCCGCCCGAGAGGACCGCGACGACCGGCCCCCGGAACGACTCCGGGTCGCTCAGCAGCGCCGCCACCGGACTCGCCCCGGCCGGCTCCACCACCAGCTTCGCCCGCTCCAGGCAGAGCAGCAGCGCCGACGAGAGCGCGTCCTCCGAGACCGTGCGCACCTCGTCCACGTACTCCTGGACCAGCCCGAAGGGCACGTCCCCGGGCCGCCCCACCTTGATCCCGTCGGCCATCGTCACCGGCGCGTCCACCACCACCGGATGCCCGGCCGCCAGCGACGGCGGATAGGCCGCCGCCCCCTCTGCCTGCACCCCCACGATCCGCACGTCCGGCCGGACCGACTTCACCGCGAGACCGACCCCGGCCGCGAGACCGCCGCCGCCGACCCCGACCACGATCGTGCGGACCTCCGGGCACTGCTCCAGGATCTCCAGGCCGACCGTGCCCTGCCCCACGATCACGTCCGGGTGGTCGAAGGGGTGGATGAAGACCGCCCCGGTGTCCCGCGCGTACTCCTCCGCCGCGGCCAGCGTCTCGTCCACCACATGCCCCTGGAGCCGCACGTCCGCCCCGTACTCCCGGGTCGCCGCGACCTTCGGCAGCGGAGCGCCGACCGGCATGAACACGGTCGCGCGCACCCCCAGCAGCTGTGAGGCGAGCGCCACACCCTGCGCGTGGTTCCCGGCCGAGGCGGCGACCACCCCCGCCGCCTTCTCCTCCGGCCGGAGCCCCGCGATCCGCACGTACGCCCCGCGCAGCTTGAACGAACCGGTCCGCTGGAGGTTCTCGCACTTGAGCAGCACCGGCGCCCCCACCAGCGACGACAGGTGCCGGCTCCCCTCCAGCGCGGTCATCCGGGCGACCCCCGACAGCATCCGCTGCGCGCCGCGCACGTCATCGAGCATCAGGCGGTGCAAGGGGTGTCGCGTACTGAAGGTCATGACCCCAAGTCTCGCAGCTCACCGGGGTCGCGGGCGCGCGGGCCACGGCCCCGGCGCCGGTTTGCGCACGGCCGGTACGGAGCCCGCCGCGTCCGCGTACTCTGTCCCCCACACCGACCACCCCCGCACGAGAGAGACCCCCAGCCATGCCCCCGTCTCAGGACATGACGACTGAGCTCGACCCCGGTCTCCTCGACGCCCTCCAGCACCAGGTGGCCGTCTTCGCCCGCCGGGCCGAGCAGACCCGCCTCGGCGGCACCGGCCAGCTCCGCAACTCCATGGACCGGGCCGCCTACCTCCTCCTCAACCGCCTCGACCAGGAAGGCCCGATGGGCGTCAAGGCGCTCGCGGCGGGCATGGGGATCGACTCCTCGACCGTCACCCGCCAGGTCGCCCCGCTCGTCGACTCCGGTCTCGTCAAGCGCACCTCGCACCCCGAGGACGGCCGCGCGGTCGTCCTCCAGCTCTCCGCGCGCGGCCTGGAGCGCCTGGAGGAGGTCCGCTCCTCCCGCCGCACGCTGATGGCCGAGGTCACCGACGGCTGGACCGAGGACGAGCGCGACTCCTTCTGCTCGCTCCTCACCCGTTTCAACGCCGCCCTCTCCGCCCGCCAGTCGGCGCACCAGACCGGCACCGGGGGCTCCGCGCACGGGGGTTGACCCCGACTCCCGCCCGGGGCCTCGACGAGGGGCGGGGCGGCTCCGGAGCCGATCCGAACAGGCCGCCCGCGCCCAGGAGTTCGGCCCCGCCGCGGCGGACGCCGCGGGACGGCCGCCACACGCCGCCACACCGCCCACCGACGCGACGCGCACCCGCGCCCCGTACCCCCGCGCCGCTGCCGCCGCCCTCGTCCACGCCCGCGCGGCGCGCGACCGGGGCGCGATCCACGGCGTCCCCACCCCGCCGTTCGCCGGGCCGTGACGACGGACCTAGCCTGGAAGGAGGGGTCGGTCGGAAAACCGTCGCAGGACCAGGAGGCCGACATGACCAGGAAAGCCGCCGACTGCCGGGACGCGCCGAGCGTGTCGGGCTGCTCGCTCTACATCTCGGGCGAGGAGGACGAGGTCGTCCGCGCCGCCACCGAGCACGCGGTCTCCGTCCACCAGCACACGGACACCCCGGAACTGCGCGAGGAGGTCCGGTCGAGCCTGAAGGACGCGATGCCCGGCACCTGACCGGACGCGGCGGCCCGGGAGCGGAAGCCGCACCCGGGCCGCGCAGCCGTCCGGCTCAGCCCAGCGCCTCGCGCAGGTCCGCGATCAGGTCGTCCGCGTTCTCGATGCCCACCGAGAGCCGGACCAGGTCCGCGGGGACCTCCAGGGCCGAGCCCGCGACGCTCGCGTGCGTCATCCGCCCCGGGTGCTCGATCAGCGACTCGACACCGCCCAGCGACTCGCCCAGCGTGAAGAGCTTCGCGCGGTCGCACACGCCGACCGCCGCCTCCTCGCCGCCCTCGACACGGAAGGAGATCATGCCGCCGAAGGACCGCATCTGCTTCGCCGCGATCTCGTGGCCCGGGTGCTCCGCCAGACCCGGGTAGAGCACCTGCGTCACCTTCGGGTGCCGGGTCAGGAAGTCCGCCACCTTCGTCGCGTTCTCGCTGTGCCGGTCCATCCGGACGGCGAGCGTCTTGATGCCGCGCAGCACGATCCACGAGTCGAACGGACCGGCCACCGCGCCCATCGCGTTCTGGTGGTACGCCAGCTCCTCGCCCAGCTCCGCGTCGGCCGCGATCAGCGCCCCGCCGACGACGTCCGAGTGGCCGCCCATGTACTTGGTGAGGGAGTGCACGACCACGTCCGCGCCGAGCGCCAGCGGCTGCTGGAGGTAGGGCGAGGCGAAGGTGTTGTCGACGACGAGCTTCACCCCGGCCTGGCGGGCCACGCCCGCGATCGCCTCGATGTCCGTGATGCCGAGCAGCGGGTTCGACGGCGTCTCGACCCAGATCAGCTTCGTACGGTCGTTGAGCGCGCCCCGCACGGACGCGATGTCGGAGGTGTCCGCGACGGAGAAGTCCACGCCCCAGCGCTGCACGACCTTGGCGAAGAGCCGGAAGGTGCCGCCGTACGCGTCGTTCGGGATGACCACGTGGTCGCCGGGGGAGAGCAGCGTGCGCAGCAGGCAGTCCTCGGCGGCGAGCCCGGAGGCGAAGGCGAGACCACGCCGGCCGCCCTCCAGCGCCGCCAGGTTCTCCTCCAGCGCGGTACGCGTCGGGTTGGCGCTGCGGCTGTACTCGTAGCCGCCGCGGAGCCCGCCCACACCGTCCTGCTTGTAGGTGGACACCTGGTAGATGGGCGGGACGACCGCGCCGGTCAGCGGGTCGGCGGTGTTGCCCGCGTGGATCGCGCGGGTCTCGAAGTTCTGGTGGTTGTGCTGGTCGCTCATGCTCAGGAGCGTAGTGCCGGGGCCCGCCCACCGCCGCGATTCGTCCACGACGGTGTCCTGGACAATGGACACATGGAGATTCTCTGGTTCCTGATCGCCCTGGGCCTGCTCTTCGGCGTCCTCGGCCCCTACATGCTGCGCCGCCGCTCCGGCGGCATCCGGCAGGTCGCGCCCGGCACGCCCGACGCCGCCGACCCGGAGGCGTACGGGTTCGTCCGCCAGGAGGACCTGGACGTGCGGCTCCCCGGCCCGGACCACGATCTCCTCGACGTCCTCGACGTCGTCCAGGCCACCCAGGACTGGCGGGCCGCCGCCCAGCTGCTCGCCGGCACGCCCAAGGAGGGCGAGGTCCGCTGGCAGCGCGTCCAGGCCTTCGCCGGCGCGGCCTCCCTGGAGCTCGCGGAGAAGCCCGGCGCCGGCGGCGCCTGGCTGCGCGCCTGGCGCTCGGACGCGCCCAAGGACGCGGGCGCCGCGGCCGTCCACGCCGAGTTCCTGGTGCAGCAGGCCTGGCGCTCCTCGGCGGCCGGCTCCGACGACTTCCGGATCATCCTGGAGGAGGCTCGGAAGGTCGCCGACGAGGCGGCGCTGCTCGCGCCCGGCGACCCCGTCCCGTACATCACGCAGCTCGCCGTGGCCCGCGGACTCGGCTACAGCCACGAGCAGTTCGACCAGGTGTGGGCCAAGGTCATCGACCGGGCCCCGCGGCACATGGGCGCGCACCTGGCGGCGCTGCACTACTGGTGCGAGAAGTGGCACGGCTCGCGCGAGGAGGCCGACCACTTCGCCACCACCGCCGCGGCGCGCGCCCCGCAGGGCTCGCTGCTCGCCGCGCTGCCGCTCTTCGCGGTCTTCGAGCACGTGCCGGACGTGGTGCTGGTGCAGGACTTCTACCGGACGGCCGTGGTGAGCAAGGCGATGGAGGGCGCGCTGTACGCGGTGCACTCGGCCCGCGCCGACGACCCGATGCTGTCGCACGTGCGCCACCTGCTGATCCTCTTCCTGGTCCGCGGCGAGCGCTGGGCCGAGGCGATGCACCAGCTGGTCCGCGTCGACGGGCACGTGGGCGCCCTCCCGTGGACCCTGAGCGGCGACCCGGCCGCCGACTACACCCTCCACCGCAACCTGGCGGTGGCCGGCTACGAGGCGAACGGCGGCAGCCCGGCCACCCTCCGCCGGTGAGCGGTCGGGGGCGAGGGGAACAGGGCCGGGCGCGCCGGTGTTGTGAGGACTGCCGATCCGCGTCGAGGAGAGATGCCGCATGTTCCTGTCCCGCACCCCCGTCCTGCCCACCCCGGAGCAGGCCCTGCGCGGCCGCCCGGAGCCGGAGTTCTCCGTCCCCGAGCGCCACACGGTGCTCGGCAACCCGCTGCTCGGCCCGTACCCGGAGGGTCTTGAGGTCGCCGACTTCGGCCTCGGCTGCTTCTGGGGCGCCGAGCGGAAGTTCTGGCAGACCGACGGCGTCTGGACGACGCTCGTCGGCTACCAGGGCGGCCACACGCCGAACCCGACCTATGACGAGGTGTGCTCGGGCCTCACCGGGCACACCGAGGTCGTCCGGGTCGTCTTCGACCCGTCGAAGGTGTCGTACGAGACCCTGCTGAAGCTCTTCTGGGAGTCCCACGACCCGACGCAGGGCTTCCGCCAGGGCAACGACGTGGGCACCCAGTACCGCTCCGCCGCCTACACCCACTCGCCCGCCCAGGCGCGGACCGCCGAGGCGTCCCGCGCCGCCTACCAGGAGGTCCTGTCGGCCTCCGGCCACGGCGAGATCACCACCGCCGTCCTCCCGGCCGCCGACCGCCCCTTCTATCCCGCGGAGGCGTACCACCAGCAGTACCTGGACAAGAACCCGGCCGGCTACTGCGGCATCGGCGGCACGGGTGTCTCCTGCCCGATCGGGGTGGCGAAGGCCTAGGTCCGGCCGGCGCTCCCGGAGACGACGAAGGGCCGGTCCCCCGCGGGGGACCGGCCCTTCGGCACGTGCGGAAGGGGGCTCAGCCGGTGTACGGCTTCGCGCTGAGGATCTTCACCATGGCCCTCTTGCCGTTCGGCAGCTCGTACTCGGCGTCGTCACCGGCCTTCTTGCCGTTCACGCCGACGCCGAGCGGCGACTGCGGCGAGTAGGTCTCGATGTCACCGCTCGCGTACTCGCGGGAGGCGAGCAGGAAGGTCATGGTGTCGGACTCGTCGCCGTCGAAGGCGATCGTCACGACCATGCCCGGCTCGACGACGCCGTCGTCCGCCGGGGCCTCGCCCACCTTCGCGTTCTGGAGCAGCTGGGTGAGCTGGCGGACCCGGAGCTCCTGCTTGCCCTGCTCCTCCTTGGCCGCGTGGTACCCGCCGTTCTCGCGCAGGTCGCCCTCCTCGCGCGCGGCGGCGATCTTCGCGGCGATCTCGGTACGCGCGGGACCAGACAGGTACTCAAGCTCGTCCTTGAGCTTGTTGTACGCCTCCTGGGTGAGCCAGGTGACGTTGTCGCTGGTCTGGGTCACAGGTGCTCCTCGTAGGTACTGGGAATACAAAGCATCGCCCTACTCGGGAGATCTTCGCTTCCCGGGTGGGCGAAAGCACGAGCCTAACAATGAGTGGCGGAAAGCGGGAGGACATAAACCATAAGGATGGCGTCGGTCCAGGTCACCGCGGCGACCCGCCGGAACTCGCTCCTCCTCACCTACCCACCGCTACCGCTCCGTACACCCCATGAGCTCGGCGCTGGTCGCGCGGGCGGTGGTGCGGAGGGAGTACACGCGGTCGATCCTGCCGTCCGGCTCGTCGACGGTGACGTCCTTGCGGGCCACCTCGGCGCCGTCCTCGGAGCGGGAGCGGAGCGTGCACACGCCCCGGACGCCCTGGTCCTTGCGGATCTCCAGGTGCACCTGCACCTCGGTGTCGCTCACCACGTCGAACTTGATCAGCTCGGCGCTGATCTTGTTGCCGCCCACGTGGTGCCAGCCGAACCAGCCGATCATGGCCACGAAGAGGACCCCGAGGACCGCGCCGATGATCCGGAGCTTCCGGTCGGCCCGCTCGTCCGCCGAGCGCCCGTAACGCCCCTCGGGCAGCTGGTCTCGCACGGCGCTCATCGTTCAGTCCTCTCGGGCGGGGGCGGCGGAATTTTCCTCCCCCCGATTCCGTCACTATAGAGACCCCCCTCCGCGTCGAATCACTGAGGATCGAGTCTTGACTGAGCAGCTGCGACTGATGGCCGTTCACGCCCACCCCGACGACGAGTCGAGCAAGGGCGCGGCGACCATGGCCAAGTACGTGTCCGAGGGGGTGGACGTCCTCGTGGTGACGTGCACGGGCGGGGAGCGCGGCTCGGTCCTGAACCCCAAGCTCCAGGGCGACCCCTACATCGAGGAGAACATCCACGAGGTCCGGCGCAGGGAGATGGACGAGGCCCGGGAGATCCTCGGCGTCGAGCAGGAGTGGCTCGGCTTCGTCGACTCGGGCCTGCCCGAGGGCGACCCGCTGCCGCCGCTGCCCGAGGGCTGTTTCGCCCTGGAGGACGTGGACCACGCGGCCGGCGAGCTGGTCCGCAAGATCCGTTCCTTCCGTCCGCAGGTCATCACGACCTACGACGAGAACGGCGGGTACCCGCACCCCGACCACATCATGACCCACAAGATCACGATGGTGGCCTTCGACGGCGCGGCCGACGCCGAGAAGTTCCCCGAGGCCGACTTCGGCCCGGTCTTCGAGCCGCAGAAGCTCTACTACAACCAGGGCTTCAACCGCCCGCGCACCGAGGCCCTGCACCGGGCTCTGCTCGACCGGGGCCTGGAGTCCCCGTACGGCGAGTGGCTGGAGCGCTGGAAGGAGTTCGAGCGCAAGGAGCGGACGCTGACCACCTTCGTCCCGTGCGCCGAGTTCTTCGAGACCCGCGACCGGGCGCTGATCGCGCACGCCACCCAGATCGATCCCGAGGGCGGCTGGTTCCGGGTCCCGATGGAGATCCAGAAGGAGGTCTGGCCGACGGAGGAGTACGAGCTCAGCAAGTCGCTGGTGCCGACCTCCCTCCCCGAGGAAGATCTCTTCGCGGGCATCCGCGACAATGCCTGACATGAGCGCACACCTCGCACTGACGCAGCTGGTCCCCTTCGCCGCCGAGGAGCTGGACAAGAACAAGGTGACCCCGGGCGTCCTGGGCTTCGTCGTCTTCGCGGTCCTCGCGGTCGCGGTCTGGATGCTGATGAGGTCGATGAACCGCCACATGAACCGGATCTCCTTCGACGAGCCCGCGGACCCGGCCGAGGCCGGGACGCGGGCCGGGGAGAAGACCGGCGAGGAGGCCGGCAGGAAGGCCTCCGCCGCCTCCTAGGGCCGGGCCCGTCCCGGCCCCGGACAGCGCACCGGCCCGTACCCGCGGAGAGCGGGTACGGGCCGGTGCGGCGTGTCTCAGACGAGGGGGCGGTAGTCGAGGTTCGGGAAGTAGTCCTCCCGCACGCCGTCGCGCCGCACGTCCCAGGTGGCGCAGTGGAGCGAGCCGCCGTACTCGAAGACGTTCCGGAAGGGCACCGGGAAGACCTCGAAGCCGAGGCCGTCCAGCATGTCCTGGAGCGGCTTCTCCTGCTCCTCGCAGATCACCTTGGTCGGCGAGATGCTGAGCACGTTCATCGACAGCCACTTCGAGGACTGGCAGTACTCGGGCATCTCCTCGTTGGTGAGGACCGGCTCCGGGACCTCGACCAGCTTCCAGTCGTTCTCCAGGAACATCCGCTCCTCGCCCTCGCGCAGCGGGCGGTCCGGGTTGGTGAGGATCAGACCGGGGCGCAGCGGCACGAAGGTGCAGTCGATGTGCGAGGGGAAGAAGTCCAGCGGGAAGTGGACCGGGTGGACGCGGAAGCCCTTGGGCTCCAGGTGCCGCTTGAGCCAGCGGACGCCGGCCCGGTTGGTGGTCATCGACTCCTGGACGAGGACGTCACGGCCGAACCGGCTCATGTCGGCCGCGTCGAAGATGACCTCGTCCTGGTTCACGCAGAACTCGAAGCTGTGCATCCGGGCGTGCCGCTCCTCCAGCGGCCAGTCCCAGAACTCCTCGCGGTACATGCCGTCCGCCATCGAGGGCTTCGGCGCCGTGGTCCACTGCACGCGCGGGTCGGCGTCCCAGTACTCGTAGACCAGCTTGCGGTAGGGCTGGTACTCGAAGTACCGGGCCCGGCGCGACATGGTCGCCTCGATGATCTCGTTGCCGAGGGTGATCATCACGTCGCGGGGGCAGACCGCGCAGTACTGGTTCTCCACCTCGAAGTCCGGCGTGCTCACCGGGGTGGAGAAGTCGTGGGTCTCGGGCCTGCGGACCGTGATGCCCTGGCCTTCGAGCACCTTCACCAGGCCGGCGAGCTCCTCGTTGGCCAGGTCGATGGCCTCCTTGGACTTCGGGCCGGTGGGGAAGGGGGTGTCGGGGCGGTTCCGGATGCCGGGGCGGCTGCCGGGCTCGACGGGCTCGAACTGGGCGTTGTCGGCGGAACCGACCACGATCTCCTGGAGCGGGTCCCACTCGTTCCACGAGTTGACCTGGGGAACACTCTGCTGCATGGAAGGCTGCCTGTCTGTGGAGTGCTGACGGGAGCAAAGGTGGGGGGTGTGCAGGAGGAGGGACGGGGGAGTGGGGCCGGCCGCCGGAGGGGCCTGCCGGCGGGTCAGGAGGAGAGGTCCGAGCCCAGCTTCAGGGGCCGGTTCCGCTCGTCGACGAAGACGACCTTCGGCTCCAGCTTCTCGGCCTCGGCGTCGTCGACCGACGCGTAGCCGATGAGGATGACCAGGTCACCGGGGGCGACGAGCCGGGCGGCGGCGCCGTTGAGGCAGATGACGCCGGAGCCGCGCTCGCCCTCGATGACGTACGTCTCCAGACGGGCGCCGTTGTTGATGTTGACGATGTGTACCTGCTCGCCGACGAGGAGGTCCGCGGCCTCCATCAGGTCGCGGTCGACCGTCACGGAGCCGATGTAGTTGAGGTTGGCCTCGGTGACGGTGGCCCGGTGGATCTTGGACTTGAGCATGATGCGCTGCATGGCGTGTGGCTTCCTTGACGGCGGGGCGCACCCCGGCGGATCGGTCAGACGGCGTCGGCGAGGCTCGCCGGGCGCATATCGGTCCAGTGCGTCTCGATGTACTCGAGGCAGCTCTTGCGGTCGGTCTCGGTGACGACGACGTTCCAGCCGGGCGGGACCACGGCGAAGGCGGGCCACAGGCAGTGCTGGCGCTCGTCGTTGACCAGCACCAGGAAGGTGCCGTCCTCGTTGTCGAACGGGTTGGTCATGGCGTTCTCGTCCTTCCGGTCGGTCTCGGTCTCGGTGGGGTGGTCGGTGCTCAGGCGGTACGGGGCCGGGCGAGGGCCGCGGCCAGGGCGCGGGCGGTGCGGGCCCGGAAGACGGTGGCGACGTCCACCGGGCGGTCCAGCTCCGCCTCCAGGCGGCCGGCGAGGCGCAGCGCGAGCAGCGAGTCGCAGCCCAGGCCGAAGACGTCCTCGTCCGCGCCGACGGAGTCCCGGCCGAGGACCTCGGCGACCAGTTCCGCCACCCGGCCGCGCAGCGTGCCGTCGGGGTCGGGCTCCGGCGCGAGGAACCGCCGGACCGGTTCCGTCATGGCCTCGGGCAGTCCGTCGAGCAGCTCCCGCAGCAGGCCGGCGACCTCCCCGGCGGCCTCGTCCTCGACGAGGTCGGGGCGGTGGCCGAGTTCGAGGCGCAGCCGGTCGCCGGGCACCACCATCAGCTTCAGCGGGTAGTGGTACGCGTCGTGGCCGGAGACCTCCACGAGGCGCAGGGTGTCGTCGGGGTCGGCCGGCAGCTCCTCGGCGCCCGGGAAGTTCTCGAAGACCACGCAGGTGTCGAAGAGCGGTCCCAGACCGGCGGCCCGCTGCACGTCCGGCAGCGGCACGTGGTGGTACGGCAGCAGCTCGGCGTGCTCCTCCTGGAGCCGGGCGAGGAGCGCCGCGACGCTCTCCTGCGGCTGGAGCCGCACCCGTACCGGAAGGGTGTTGATGAACTGGCCGACCATGTCCTCCACCTCGGGCAGCTCGGCCGGCCGGCCGGAGACGGTCGCGCCGAAGACGAGGTCGTGGCTGCCGGTCCGGCGGTGCAGGCACAGCGCCCACGCGGCCCTGACCAGGGTGTTCACGGTGACACCGTGGGCGCGGGCCGCCGTGTGCAGGGCCGCGGTCCGCTCCTCGGTGAGCTCGACGACCGTCGTGCGGGGCAGTGCCCGGACCCGCGCGGTCTCCTCGGGCGCGCAGAGCAGGGTGGGCTCCCGCAGTCCGGCGAGGGCGGCGGACCAGGCCGACAGGACCTCGGCCGGGTCCTGGCCGGCCAGCCAGGAGAGGTACCGGGGGTAGGCGGGCGGGGTGGGCAGCAGCGTGCCGGCGGGGTCGTCGTACAGGGCGAGCAGGTCGCGCAGGACGAGCGCGGTGGTCCAGCCGTCCACCAGCAGGTGGTGGAGGGTGAGCACCAGCTGCCGGCGGTGCGGGGCCAGGTCGATCACCGTGCAGCGCATCAGCGGCGGGCGGGCCGGGTCGAAGCGGCGGTGCCGGTCCTCGTCGAGGAGCGCGGCGAGCCGCTCGTCCCGCTCCGCCGGGTCCAGGCCGGTCAGGTCGTGCCGGTGCCACGGCATCCGGGCCTCGGCCGGGATCGCCTGCACCGGCTCGCCGGAGCGCAGCTGCGCGAAGCCGGCCCGCAGCATCGGGTGGCGGCGCAGCAGCGCGTCGCAGGCGGTCCGCACCCGGTCCGCCTCCAGGTCGCCCTGGACCTCGAGGACCATCTGCACGGTGTAGACGTCGAGGTTCCGGCTGTCGTACCGGGCGTGGAAGAGCAGGCCCTCCTGGAGCGGGGTCATCGGCAGCACCTCGGCGACCGGCAGGCCGGTGCGGGCGGTGAGCCGGGCCAGCTCCGCCGGGCCGGCGTCGACGGTGCCGGAGGGCAGCCGCCGGGCGCGGACCGTCTCGGCGTGCTCCACGAGCGCGCGGAGCGCCGCGGACCAGAGCCGGCCCAGCTCGGCGGTCTCGGCGTCGGTCAGGTGCAGCCGGGCCCAGAGCCAGTGGGCGACGAGCCGGGGGCCGGTCGGGGAGTCGTCGATCGCCGCGTTCACCTCGACGACGTGCGTCATCGGCATCCGCGGATCGGCGCCGAGCGGCAGCGCGTCCGCCTCGGCGGCCGGGCTCCAGTCCTCGTCGCCGTCCTCGGAACCACCCTGTCGGCCCAGGTAGTTGAAGCCGATCTGGGGGGCGGGGCAGGCTGCCAGCTCGGCGGCGGTCTCCCGGTTCAGATGGCGCAGCAGTCCGAAGCCGATGCCGCTCTCGGGGACCTCGGCCAGCTGGGCGGCGACCCGGCGCACGGCGGCACCGAGCCGGGGGTCGGCCGGGTCGCTGTCCGCCTTCCAGTCGCCGTTGCCCGCGTCGACGCGCACCGGGTACATCGAGGTCAGCCAGCCGACGGTGGCCGACAGGTCGGTGGTGTCGTCGAGCGGCTCGCGGCCGTGCCCCTCCACGTCGATCAGCACGGCGGTGTCGGTGCCGGCGCCGCCGGTCCCGCGCCAGGCGGAGACCGCCAGGGCGAGGCCGGTGAGGAGCACGTCGACGGTCCGCACCCCGAACGCGGCGGGCACCGTGGTCAGCAGCGGCGAGGTCAGCTCGGACGGCAGGGTGAGGACGAGCTCGCCGGCCGTCGCGTAGATGTCGTGGGCGGGGGAGAGACGGGCCTCGCTCAGCGGCACGGAACCCGCGCCGAGCGTCCGCCGCCAGTACGGGAGCTCCCGCAGCACCTCGGGGCTGTGGGCCGCCGCGTCGAGCCGCCGGCTCCACTCGGCCAGCGGGAACGGCACCGGTTCGAGGGCGGGCGCGGCGCCCGAGGCGACGCTCCGCCAGGCCAGGTACAGGTCGGTGAGGAGGATGCGCCAGGAGACCGCGTCCACGGCCAGGTGGTGGATGGTGACGAGGAGGCGACCGGGCCGGGCGGGGCCCAGGTCGAACCAGGTCGCCCGGACCATCGCCCCTCGGCGGGGCGCGAGGGCGGCGGCGTCCTGGCGGGCGTGGACCGTCAGCTTCGCGCGCAGCGCGTCCTCGGTGAGGCCGGAGACGTCGACGCGGCGCACCGCCTCGCGGATCGCGGCCTCGTCCACCGGCTCCACGACCAGATCGCCGGTCTCGTCGAGGCGTCCGCGCAGCGACTGGTGACGTTCCGTCATGGCCTGGACGGCGGCGGTCAGATGGTCGATGCCGAGGCCGGGCGGGACGCGCAGCAGCGTCGACTGGTGGAAGGCGTCGATCGCGCCGCCGCTCTCGTGGAGCCAGCGCATGATCGGGGTCGCGGGCACGACCTCGGCGGGCGCGGTCGGGGTGGGCGTGGTGTCCCGCCGCGGCGGGCGCGGGGCCGACGCCGCCGACTTCGGGGGTGCCTTGTCCGCCGCCGCCTCCGCCCGGGACGGGGCCGGCGGGGTGGGGGCGTTCTGCTGGAGGAAGTCGGCGAGGGCGGAGGCGGTGCGGTGGGTGAAGACGTGTTTGGGGGTGAGGCGGATGCCGGCCTTGCGGGCGCGGGCGACGAGCTGGATGGCGGTGATGGAGTCGCCGCCGAGGGTGAAGAAGTCGTCGCCGTCGGCCGCGTCCTCCAGGTTCAGCACCTGGCCGAAGAGCTCGCGCAGGGTGGCGATGACCTCCCGGTCGCTCGGCGCGCTCCGCTCGCTCTTCGCTCCCTTCGCGTCCTCGGCGCCCTTCCCGGTCCTCTCCGCCCGTTCGCCCCGGGCGTCGTTCGCGCGCGGCGCCTCCGCCCGGTCCGCGGCCGGCGGGGTGGGGGCGTTCTGCTGGAGGAAGTCGGCGAGGGCGGAGGCGGTGCGGTGGGTGAAGACGTGTTTGGGGGTGAGGCGGATGCCGG
>NZ_JBIBWV010000019.1:0-43291 GCF_043081625.1 Streptomyces sp. NPDC014861 | reverse complement strand
GGCCTTGCGGGCGCGGGCGACGAGCTGGATGGCGGTGATGGAGTCGCCGCCGAGGGTGAAGAAGTCGTCGCCGTCGGCCGCCCCCTCCAGGTTCAGCACCTGGCCGAACAGCCGGGACAGGGTCTCCCGCACCGACGGGGCCGGCTCCTCCTCGGCCTCGGGCGGCGCGGCCTGGGCCGTCGCCTCCCGGCGCGGCTCCTCCTTCTCGGGCGTCCGCTGCCGCGGCACCTCGTGGGAGGGGGCCGGGGGCGTCTCGCGCGCCGCGCCGCCCGGGGCCCGTACCGGCTCCTGCTCGTGCTCCGGGCCGGGGGCGGGCAGCGCTCCGCGGTCCACCTTGCCGTTGCGGGTCACGGGCAGGTCGGCCAGCGGGACGAAGGCCGCCGGGACCATGTAGGCGGGCAGCCGGCGGGCGGTGCGCTCCGCGAGACCGGGGAGTTCCGCGTCCCGGCCCGCCGCCGGCACCACGTACGCCACCAGGCGGGCCCGGCCGCGCCGGTCGGGGCGGACCGCGACCGCTGCCCGGGCCACCGCGGGGTCGGCGCCGAGGGCGGACTCCACCTCGCCCAGTTCGATCCGGTAGCCGCGGACCTTCACCTGGTCGTCCACCCGGCCGCCGTAGACCAGCACGCCGTCGGGCCGCCACCAGGCGACGTCGCCGGTGCGGTACAGCCGGGCGCCGGGCGGGCCGAACGGGTCGGCCACGAAGCGGGTCGAGGAGAGCCCCGGCCGGTTGAGATAGCCGCGCGCGAGCACCTCGCCGCCGATGTAGATCTCGCCGGGCACACCGGCGGGCACGGGACGCAGGAAGCCGTCGAGGACGTGGATCCGGGCGTCCGGCACGGGTCCGCCGATCGGTACCGGGCCGGTGGGCAGCGGGTCGCCCGGCGCGAGGCGGTACTCCATGCAGCCCACGGTCGCCTCGGTCGGACCGTACTCGTTGACCACCGTCACGCCGGGGTGCAGCTCCCGCCACGAGGCCAGTGCCTCGCCCGTCAACTGCTCGCCGCCCAGCACCAGTTCACCGGTCGGAGAGAACGTCTCCTCGGAGGCCTCCAGGATCGGGAGGTGACTCGGGGTGGCCTTCACGAACGCCGGCGGCGTCCGGTGGTCGAGTCCGGCGTCCGCCTGGTGGTCGTCCTCCAGGTCGACGACCCGCACCAGACCGCCCGCGGTGAGCGGACCGAAGATGCCGGTGACCGTCAGGTCGAAGGAGGGCGGCGAGTGCACCAGCGCCTCCGTCGCCAGACCGGGGTACGCGTCGCGGGCGAAGGCCAGATAGCTCTGCACCGTCCGGTGCTCCACCGCCACGCCCTTGGGCAGGCCGGTCGAGCCCGAGGTGTAGATGACGTACACGAGGTCCTCGGGCCGCGCCGGGCGGCCGCGCTCGGCCTCCGAGGGCGCGGTGTCCGGCATCAGCAGCAGCTCGGCCTGGACCGCCGGGTCGCCCAGCGGGAGCGGCGCCGGGTGCCCGCCGAGCGCCGGGTGGGAGGTGTCGGCGCACAGCACGACGCGCGGCTCGACGTCCTCCAGGACGAAGGTGATCCGCTCCGCCGGGTGGGAGAGGTCGACCGGCACGTAGTACGCGCCCGTCTTGAGCACCGCGAGCAGCGAGACGATCAGCTCCGTGCCGCGCGGCAGCGCGACGGCGACCGGGTCGCCGGGCCGCACCCCGTGGTGGAGCAGCAGCCGGGCCAGCCGGTTCGCGGCCGTGTCCAGCTCCCGGTAGCCGAGCGAGCCGAGCGCGTCGGCCACGGCCGGGGCGTCCGGGCGGAGCAGGACCTGCTCCGCGAAGCGGCCCAGGACGGTCTCCGTCGCGTCCGGCGCCGGCCGGCCCGTGTCCGCCCGGCGGCCCCAGGTCTCCAGAACCCGGTGCCGCTCCTCCTCGGTCAGCAGCGGCACCCGCGCCACCGGGGTGCCGGGGGCCTGGGTGAAGGTGTCGAGCAGCAGTCGCAGCCGGGAGGCGACCAGCTCCACCCGCGCGGGGTCGAACACGTCCGCGCGGTGGTTGAGTTCCAGACGCAGCCGGGCCCCGGGGACGGCGACCACGCTCAGCGGGTAGTGCGTCGAGCCGCTGATCTGCTGCTCGCCGCCGTCCCCGTCCCGCGTCGCGTCCTCCGCGAGCGGGCTGAGCCGCAGACCGGGGGCGATCTCCTCCATCGACGCCCAGTCGGAGGGGGCGTTGCCGAAACCGGTGGAGGTGTCGTACAGGGCGCCGAGCCCGGCCAGCCGCTGCACCTCGTCGAGGCCCAGGTGCTGGTGCGGCCCGAGCGCCAGCTGCTCGGCCTGCACCCGGGAGAAGAGCTGGGCGAGCGACTCGCCGGGCGCGATGCGCACCCGCACCGGCACGGCGTTCATCACCAGGCCCACCATCGCCTCGGCGCCCGGGAGTTCGGCGGGCCGGCCGTGCACGGTCTGGCCGAAGACCACGTCGTCGCGGCCGGTCAGCAGGGAGAGCAGCAGCGCCCAGGCGCCCTGCACCACGGTGTTGAGCGTCAGACCGTGGGCCCGCGCCGTCGCCGTCAGCGCCTCGGTCGCCTCCTCCGAGAGCGTCACCGGCACCATCGCCGGCATCGTCCCGACCCCCGCGGGCGCCGCGCCGGGCGCCACCAGGGTCGGCTCCTCCAGGCCGTGCAGGGCCTCCTGCCACGCCTTGCGGGCCGTGGCGCCGTCCTGCCGGCCGAGCCAGCGCAGATAGTCCGGGAACGGCGTGGCCGGCGCGAGGGCGGCGCCCGAGGGGTCGGCGTACAGCGCGCACAGATCACCGATGACCAGCGGCAACGACCAGCCGTCGAGCAGGATGTGATGGTACGTCAGTGCCAGGATGTGCCGGTCGTCGGCGAGCCGGATCAGCGTGAACCGCATCAGCGGGGGCGCCGCCATGTCGAAGCGGCGCAGCCGGTCCTCCTCGAAGAACGCGAGCAGCGCCTCCTGCCGCGCCGCACCGGCGCGGTCCGCCAGGTCGAGCTCCTTCCACGGAGTCGACACCACGCGCCGCACCAGCTGCACCGGCTGCCCGTTGGCTCGCACCCGGAAACCGGTCCGCAGCACGGGGTGCCGGGCCAGGACGCCCGCGCAGGCGGCGCGCAGCCGCTCGGCCGACACCTCCCCGTGCAGCTCGAAGGCCGCCTGGATGGTGTAGACGTCCACCGCTTCGGTGTCGTACAGCGCGTGGAAGAGCATGCCCTGCTGGAGCGGTGTCAGGGGCAGGGCTGACTCGATCGGCGACTGGGTCTCTTCGTTCACTGGAGGTCCTCCCCGGACGCGGGCGGGGCTCGGCTGCGCGGAGGCGCGCAGGGCGGGTGGCAGGGGGTCGGCGGGCGGGGGAGGGGGGAAGGCCGCCGCTCGGCACCGGCGATGCTTCCGTGCGGCCGGAGGCAGGGGCCAGGCACACGACCGGCAACTTCCGGCCGTGCCCGGCCCGTCCGCGACTCAGTCGCGGGTGATCAGGTCCGTCATCGACACCAGCACCCGCCGCTCGCCGGTGAACGCCTCGCGCCCGTGCGACCAGCGCATGTTGTCGATCACCATCAGGTCGTGGAGCTCCCAGTCGAAGCGCTGCGTCCGCCGGCCGAACGCCTCCCTGACCGCCGCCACCAGCGCGTCCGGGATCGGCGCGCCGTCCCCGAACACCACGTCGTTCGGCAGTCCGTCCTCGCCCAGCACCGCCAGCAGGTCCTCCCGCAGGCTGCCCGGCAGCGACGACTGGTGGAAGAGCACCAGGTGGTTGAACCACAGCCGGCGCCCGGTCCGCGGGTGCACCGCCAGCGCGGGCGCCCGGCGGACCGTCCGCAGGCAGTCGTCCTCCCGCCACTCCCACTCCATGCCGGCGTCCGCGCAGAACCGGTCGACCTCGGCCGGGTCGTCGGTCTGGAAGGCGTCCCGCCAGTCCAGACCGGCCCCGCTGCCGTAGTTCCGCACGTACCGCAGACCGCGCCGCTCCAGCTCCTCGACCACCTCGGCCGGGATGTCGTCGAGCACCCGCGTGACGTCCGTGATCGGCGTCGCGCCGCCGGTCAGCGCCGGCACGGCGCTGAAGAACGCCAGCCGGCCCGGCCACGCGCCGGCGTACGAGGACTCGCAGTGCTGCGGGATGACCTCGCGCGCCGGGTACTCCGTCGACGTGAAGACCCCGTCCCCGACCTCGCTGCGCGGGGTGGAGCGCTCCGTGTACTGGAGCGGGTCGAAACCGAGCCGCTTCAGCGCCCGCCCGAACTCCTCCGCCCCGTCGGCGACGGCCCCGCGGACCAGGACCGCGCCCGCCTCGGAGACGGCGGCGCCGATCTCGGCGGCGTGGTCCCGGGCGTAGGACTCCAGGCCCGCGCCGGCGGCCTCGAACACGACAATGCCGGTCAGATCGTTCAACTCTTACAACTCCCTGGGAATGAGCGGCGGAGCCGGTGCCCCCGTCGCGGGGCCGGCCGGGGCGCCGGGACCGGCGCCGGTGCCGTCAGAGCAGCGTCGCGGCCAGGGCGGCGGTCATCGCCGCCGCGCCGGTGAACAGGTAGTCGTGCCCGCCGGGCAGCAGCCGCGAGGTGAACCCGCCCGCGGCGCACTCCCGCCAGAGCTCCAGCTGCTGCCCGCCGATCAGCGGGTCCTCGGCCCCGCCGAAGACGTGCAGCGGGCAGTCGACCGGAACGGCGGCGGGCCGGTACCCCTCGACCAGAGCCAGGTCGCGGCGGACCGTGCGCAGCGCGTACGTCAGATAGGCGGGGTAGCGGGACAGCTCCGGCGGGAAGCCGCCGAAGCCCTCCAGCCACGCCAGCAGCTCGGCGTCCTCCAGGTGCGAGACCCGGCGCCGCACCGGGGCGTGCGGTGCCCGCGAGGCGGACACCACCAGCGCGGACGGCGGGCGCAGCCCGAGCTCCGCCACCCGGACCGCGATCCGGTGGCCGAGGAGCGCGCCGAAGCTGTGGCCGAACAGCGCGTACGGCATGTCCAGCTCGTCGCGCACCCCGTCGATCACGGCGTCGGCCAGCTCTTCGAGGGTGCCGGGCATCGTCTCGCCGCTGCCCACCCCCCGGCCCGGCAGCTCCACGGTCGCCAGCTCGAACCCGGGCAGCCCCATGGCCAGCCGCCAGGGCGCGAACGAGCCCGTGCTGCCGCCGGCCTGGGGCAGGCAGAGCAGCCGCAGCCGGTCCTCGGGACCGCCGACCCGGCCGACGACCCACGGACGGCCCGCCGTGCCGGCGGCGTCCCCGCCGTGCCGGTGCGGTGCCGCGTCCGCGACCCCGGGCCCCGGGCCGCCCGCAGGGGCGGGCTCCGTGGCGAGTTCCGCGGCGTAGGTGCCCATCCCGCTCCCCCGATTCCGTCTCGTGACCCTCCGGCCGGCGCCCGCTGGGGGCGGCGGCCCGTTGCCGACATCGTGGGCAGCCGGCGGACGCGGGACCAGGCACAGGCACCGGCAACCGGGCTGCCGCCTAGTTGCCTCGCCGGTTCCTGGAGGGGGACCGGAGCCGCGCCGCACACTCCTGCCATGACCACTGTTCCCGATGAGGCGTCCGCAGCGACGTTCTTCACCCTGGACTCCGTCGCCGCCGAACTCATGGAAGTCGACGCGGTGTTCAAGGCGTGCATGAACTGGAACTACGGATCCCGAGACAGCCGTGTGTGGAGCCTCTACGAGAAGAACAAGGTCTCGCAGTGGAACGCCGCCACCGACATCGACTGGAGCCACGACATCCAGTTCGGGGCCCCGCTGAGCGAGGAGAACGGCGCCAAGCTCGCCTCCTTCGTCATCGGCGAGGACAGCCCCGTGCCGCACCACATGCTGACCGACTTCCGCTGGGAGTACCAGGCGTGGATGTGCAGCCAGTTCCTCCACGGTGAGCAGGGCGCGCTCGTCACCACCGCGCGCCTCGTCGAGACCGTGCCGGACCTGGACGCCAAGACCTACGCGGCCTCCCAGGTGGCCGACGAGGCGCGGCACGTCGAGGCCTTCGCCAAGTACGTCGACGAGAAGCTCGGCGTCGTCTACCCGATCAACCCCGGCCTGAAGACGCTGCTCCAGGACCTCCTGTCGGAGTCCCGCTGGGACATCGTCTACCTCGGCATGCAGGTCGTCGTGGAGGGCCTGGCGATCACCGCGCTGCGGCTCGCCAGCAGCAGCTTCGGCGACCCGATCATCCGGCAGATCACGCGGATGGTCGCGCAGGACGAGGCCCGCCACATCGCCTTCGGCGTCTCCGCCCTCAACGGCATGTACGCGGACGTCACCTCGGCCGAGCTGAAGGAGCGCGAGGACTTCCTGCTGGAGGCCATCCGGCTGATGTCGCGCCGCTTCATGCTCCGCGAGATCTGGGAGCGCATGGACCTGGACGTCGAGCACGGCCTGCGCTTCGCCCGCCACAACCCGATGATGTCGGCGTACCGCCAGATGCTCTTCCAGCAGATCATCCACATCCTGCGGCAGCTGGGCATGCTCTCGGACAGGGTCAAGGAGCTGCTGCTCGCGGAGAACCTGGTCCGCTCGGAGGAGATGCAGCTGCGCTGAGCCGGCCGGCGTCACCCACCGAGGGTGCCGCGCGATCCCTTCCCGGGGGGTGCGCGGCACCCCTTTCGCGTGCGCGGTGCGCGGTTCGCCGTCCCCGACGGCCGGGCGACGCACGGAGGGGGCCGGCGCGGATCGCGCGCCGGCCCCCTCCGCGGGTGCTCGCGGTACCGCGCCCGGACGGCCCCCCGGGCGGCGGCGTCGTAGTCCGTGCGGACGGCCCCCGGACGCCCTCTCGGCGGGGCGGTCGCCGACGTAGGACGCGTCCGCCCCGCCTACTCCGCCGTCAGCGGTGACGTGGACGTCTCGTACCGGCCCGCGCAGAGCGCCTTCCACATGACCCGGCGCCGGGGCTTGCCGCTGGAGGTGACCTCGATGCCGCCCCGGCCGACCTCGACCGCGAGCAGCCGGGCGTCGCCCAGCCACTCGGCCAGCACCTCGTGGGCCGCCTCGCGCCAGCCGGGCCGTACGTTGCCGAGGACGACGACGCCGGTCGGGACGCCGTCGCGCACCCCGAGCAGCACCGCGACCTGCCGGTCCGGGATCCCCCGCTGGTGCAGCAGCGTCTCCAGGCTCTCGGCGAAGACCATCTTGCCGCTCACCTTGAGCCCGTCGCCGAGCCGGCCGATCACGTACAGCTGCCCGTCGCGCAGGAAGCCCGCGTCGCCGGTATGCAGCCCGGCCTCGCCGAGCGCCGTGCCCGAGGCGGAGCTGGTGTCGCCGACGTACCCGCTCGCGATCGAGACGCCGGTGACGACGACCTCGCCGACCTGCCCGTCGGGCAGCTCCTCGCCGTCCTCCGACAGGATCCTGACGGTGCGGTTCTCCAGCGGCGTGCCGCAGCCGACGACGGCCGTGCCGGCCAGCGCCGACGCGTCCCCCTCGTCCGGCGCCGCGACCGTCCACCCCGCCCCCGGCGCCAGACCGGTCACCGCGAGGGTCGCCTCCGCGCCCCCGTACGCGGGCAGCAGGGCGCCGCGGTCCAGGCCGTGCGGGCCCATCAGGGCGTGGAAGTCCTCCAGGACCTGCGGGTCGACCCGCTCGGCGCCGATGATGATGGCCCGCATCGAGTCGAAGCGCAGCCCCTCCAGGCGCTCCGGCCGGACCCGCCGCAGGATGTAGGCGAGGCCGAAGTTGGGCATGCCGGTGATCGCGGTCCGGTTGTCGCTCATGCACTTCAGGTAGCGCTGCGGCGAGCGGATGAAGTCGTCGGGCTGCATCATCCAGCCGCTGGCGCCGGTGACGACCACGTTCAGCAGATAGCCGACCAGGCCCATGTCGTGGTGGACCGGGAGCCAGCAGATGCCGGGCAGGTCCGGCGTCCAGCCGAAGCGCCGCCGCATCCCCGTGAGGTTGTCGCGCAGCGCCTCGGCGGAGATCAGCACACCGCGCGAGTAGCCGCTCGACCCGGACGTGAACTGCATCAGCGCCGTCTCCGGCAGCGGCAGCGGGGCGGCCAGCGGCTCGACGCCGTCCACCAGCGACTCGAAGACGACCGGCTCGGGCAGCGACAGGCCGGCGGAGAGCTTGCGGATCCGCTCCTCCGACTCGTCGTCGCAGATGATCAGCTTCGGGTCGGCCGTCTCGAACAGCCGGGCCACGTGCGTCTCGTACTCGTCCGCCCGCTGGAACGCGAACGGCGGCGCGATCGAGCACGGCGTGGCACCGGCCGCCAGCGCACCGAAGAAGCCGGCCACGAAGCCGGGGCTCGACCGCAGCACCAGCGCCACCACGTCCCCGCGCCCCACGCCGTTCGCCCGCAGCGCGGCCGCGGTGCGCAGCACCAGATCGGCGAGTTCGCGGTACGACCGGAAGTCCCAGCCGTCGTTCTTCTCCGCGTAGTACAGGCCGCGCTCGGCGGACGCCTCGTCCAGCCAGTCGAGCAGACCTCGGTCCGGGATCGCCAACGTCCTCGTCCTCTCCGGGATTCCAGGGCAGGCCCGGCGCATCCGAGTGGGGGACTCGGATGCACCGGACCGTCGGCATCCTCGCCGCGCGGTCCCGCGGGGGCCAGGCAAGCGGCCGGTAACTCGGCGGGTGCCGGGCGGCAGCTGACCGGGCACCCCGATTGCCGGTCGGTTGCCTGGTGACGGGCGCGGGGGGCGGGGCAGCATCGTCGCGCACCGTCCGTCCCCGGCCCCGCCGCGGCACGCCCCCCACCGAGCGGCAGGGGCGGCCCGCCGGCCCGGCCCCCCGGGACGGTCCACCGGGACGGCGCACCGAGAGCGGCTCACGAGAGAGCGGTTGACGATCCGAATGACTTCACGTGACGCGGAGACCTCCGTCCGCCCCGAGTCCGTCCTCCCCGAGGCCGGCGGCGCGCTGCCGCTCACGGCCGCCCAGCGCGGCGTCTTCTACGCCCAGCGGCTCGCCCCCACGGACCCGGCCTTCAACACCGTCGTCGTGATGGAGGTCAGGGGACCGGTCGACGGGCCGCTGCTCGCGCGGGCCGTGCGGGTGGCCGAGGGCGAGAGCGGAAGCTTCGACGTCGCGTTCGAGGAGCCGGCCGACGGCCCCCGGCAGCGCCCCGTGGCCCCCGGCTGCTCGACCTGGCGGGAACTCGACCTCACCGGCGAGACGGACCCCTTCGCGACCGCCCGCGCCCTCATGGACGAGGACCGCCGCACCGCCAACGACCTCTTCACCGGGGTGCTCTCGGCGCACGTGCTGATGCGCGTGGGCGAGGACCACTACCTCTGGTACCAGCGCAGCCACCACATCCTCTCGGACGGCTACGGCTCCGTGCTGCACTCCCGCCGCATCGAGGAGGTGTACGAGGCGCTGGTCGCCGGCGAGGAGCCGGCCGGCCGGCCGCTGGGCCCGCTCACCGACATCCTCGCGGACGAGGCGGAGTACCGGGCCTCGGAGCAGTACGCGGCCGACAAGGAGTACTGGACCCGGGCCTTCGAGGACCGGCCCGAGACGGTCAGCCCCGCCCCCGGCGTGCCCACCGGCGCCGCCGGCATCGCCCACGCCGGCTCCACCGAGCTGGGCGAGGCCGACTACCGCGCGCTGCACGGCGCCGGACGCGAGGCCCGCGCCCCGTGGAGCGTCGCCATGCTCGCGGCCGTCGCCGCCTATCTGCACGGCATGACCGGCGCGCGCGACCTCACCCTCGGCGTCCCGGCCACCGCCCGGCTCGGCCCGCGCTCCCAGAACGTGCCCGGCATGCTCTCCAACACGCTGCCGCTGCGCCTCACCGTCGACCCCGCCGCGAGCCGCACCGAGCTGATCCGGCACGTCGGCAAGCGCCTCGGGGAGCTCCTCACCCACCAGCGGCACCCCTACGACGACCTCCGCCGCGACCTGCGCCTGCTCGGCTCCAACGAGCAGCTGTTCGGTGTGCTGGTCAACATCATGCCCGCGGGGTCCGAGAGCAACTTCGCGGGCCGCGAGGCCACCCTGACCGCGCTCTCCGGCGGACCGGTCATCGACCTCAACCTCACCTGCCACCCCGAGCCGGGCGGCAAGGGCGTACGGATCGCCTTCGAGGCCAACCCCGACCGCTACACCGAGGCCGAACTCGCCTCCCACCAGGCGCGCTTCACCGCCTTCCTGGACCGTTTCCTGGCGGCCCCCGGCGACCTGCCGCTCGCCCGTGTCGACGTCGCCACGGACGCCGAGCGCGCCCGCCACCTCGCCGCCGGCCTGCCGGCCGGGCCCGCGGAGCCCGTCCGCACCTTCCCCGAGCTGTTCGCCGCGCAGGTCCGGAAGACCCCGCACCGCCCCGCCGTCGTCTCCGCGGACGGCGAGCTCGACTACACCGGGCTCGCCGCCCGCGCCGGCCGGCTGGCCCGGGAACTGGCCGCCCGCGGCGCCGGTCCCGAGCGGGTGGTGGCCGTCGCGCTGCCGCGCGGGACCGCCGCGGTCGTCGCCGCCGTCGGCGTGCTGACCTCCGGCGCCGTCCACCTGCCGATCGACCTCGCCTACCAGCGGTCCCGGGTCAGCGCCATGCTCGACGACACGGCGCCCGCCCTGCTGCTGACCTCGCGCGCGACCGACGACCCGGAGCTGGCACCGGGCGTCCCCCGGCTGTTCCTGGACGAGGGCGGACTGGTCGCCGAGGCCTCCGGGCCGGTGGCGGAGGCCGAAGCCTCCGCACCCCCCGCGCCCGCGGGCCCGCGCCCCGAACACCCCGCGTACGTCATCTACACCTCCGGCTCCACCGGCCGGCCCAAGGGCGTCGTCGTCACGCACACCGGCCTCGCCGGACTGCTGGCCCACCAGCGGACGCTGCTGGAGGCGACGCCGGACCGGCGCGTCCTCCAGTTCGCCTCGCCGGGCTTCGACGCCTCCGTGTGGGAGCTGTGCACCGCGCTGCTGACCGGCGCGGCCCTCGTCGTCGCCCCCGCCGAACGCCTCACCCCGGGCCCGGAGCTGGCCGCGCTGATCCGCGAACTCTCCGTCGACTGCCTGCTGATGGCGCCCTCCGCGCTGGCCGCGATGCCGGCGGACGGGCTGCCCGAGGGCGTGACGCTCGTCGTCGGCGCCGAGGCGTGCTCGCCCGAGCTGGTCGCCCGCTGGTCGCCCGGCCGCCGCATGGTCAACGCCTACGGCCCCACCGAGTCCACCGTCATCGCCACCCAGACCGGCGCCCTCTCCGGCCGGATCGTGCCGCCCATGGGCGGCACCGTGCCCGGCAACCGGGTCCGGCTCCTGGACGACGCCCTGCGTCCGGTGCCGCCCGGCGTCGCCGGCGAGATCCACCTGGCCGGCGACGGCCTCGCCCGGGGCTACCTGGGCCGGCCCGACCTCACCGCCGAGCGGTTCGTCGCCGACCCGTACGGACCGCCCGGCAGCCGCATGTACCGCACCGGCGACCTGGCCCGCTGGACCCCGGACGGCGACCTGCTGTACCTCGGCCGCTCCGACCGGCAGGTCAAGGTGCGCGGCTTCCGCATCGAGCCGGGCGAGATCGAGAGCGTCCTCGCCGGCGCGCCCGGCGTCGCCCGGGTCAGCGTCGTCGTCCGCGAGGACCGGCCCGGCGTGCGCCAGCTCGTCGCCTACGCCGTCCCGGCCGACGCCGTCGCCGTCCCCGACGCCGCGGCCCTGCGGCAGCGGGTGCGCGACGCCCTGCCGCCGTACATGGTCCCCGCCGCCGTCGTCTTCCTGCCGGACCTGCCGCTCACCGCGAGCGGCAAGCTGGACCAGCGGGCGCTGCCCGCCCCCGAGTACGTCGGCACCGCCTCCGAGCGGGCCCCGCGCGACGAGCGCGAGGCCGTGCTCTGCGGGCTCTTCGCCGATCTCCTCGGCGCCACGGACGTCGGCGTCGACGACAGCTTCTTCGAGCTGGGCGGCGACTCCATCGTCGCCGTCCGGCTCGCCTCGCGCGCCGCCCGCGCCGGCATCCCGCTCACCCCGCGGGACGTCTTCGCCCACAAGACCGTGGCCGCGCTCGCCGCCCACGCCGGACTCGCCGGTGAGGACGCGACCGCCCCCGCGTACGACCTCGACGCCGAGCTGGTCGCGCTGGCCGCCGGGGAGCGCGAGCGGCTCGCCGCCGCCTGGCACCACCCGGACGGCGACGGCGGGAGCGGCCTGGCGGACGTGCTGCCGGTCACCCCGCTCCAGGAGGGCATGCTCTTCCACGCCGAGTTCGGCGACGCCGCCGACGCGTACACCGTGCAGAAGGTCTTCGGTCTCGCGGGCCCGCTCTCCGCCGACGCCTTCCGCGACGCCTGCCGCGCGCTCGTCCGCCGCCACACGGCGCTGCGCACCGGCTACACCCGCTCCGCCGCGGGCGAGGCGCTCCAGCTGGTCGCCCGCGACGCGCAGGCCCCGGTGCGCGAGCACGACCTGCGCGGACTGCCGGCCGCCGACCGCGAGGCGCGACTGGCCGCCCTGCTCGCCGAGGAGAAGCGGACCCGCTTCGACATGGCCCGGCCGCCGCTGCTGCGCTTCGGCCTGGTCCGGCTGGAGGACGAGCGGCATCTCTTCGTCCTCACCGGCCACCACATCGTCTTCGACGGCTGGTCGGTGCCGCTGATCCTGCGCGACCTGCTCGCGCTGTACCGGGGCGACGGCGCCTCGCTGCCCGCGCCGGTGCCCTTCCGCGCCTACCTGGCCTGGGCCGCCGCCCAGGACCGCGGCGCGGCGGAGGCGGAGTGGGGCCGGGCCCTCGCGGGCCTGGACGGCCCCACCCTGGTCGCCCCCACCGCCGTCGCGGCCGAGGACGGCACCGGCGCCCCCGGCGACGGCGGGCCGGACGCCGGTGCCGGGGACGCCGAGGCCCTGCCGGGGCTGCTCGTGGCCGAGCTGCCCGCCGACCTGACGGCGGACGTCCAGCGGGCCGCGCGCGCCCGCGGCGTCACCCTCAACACCGTGGTGCAGGGCGCCTGGGCGCTCCTCCTGCACACCCTCACCGGCCGCGACGACGTCGTCTTCGGCGGCACGGTCTCCGGACGCCCGCCCCGGCTGGACGGCGTCGACGAGATCGTCGGCCTGCTGATGAACACCGTCCCGGTCCGCGTCCGGCTCCGCCCGGAGGAGCCCCTGGCCGGCCTCCTCGCCCGGATCCAGGGCGAGCAGCTGGCCCTCACCGACCACCACCACATCGGCCTGCCCGACCTGCACCGGCTCGCCGGCCACACCGAACTCTTCGACACCTCCGTGGTGTTCGGCAACGCGCCGATCGACCGCGAGCAGATCGTGGCGCACGCCCACGGCCTGGGCATCACCGTGGAGGAGGCCGACCCGACCGGCGGCACCCACTACCCGCTCAGCCTGTCCGTGGTCCCGGGCGACCGGCTCCGCCTCGAACTCACCCACCGCACCGACCTGTTCGACACCGGGGCCGCCGAGACCCGGCTCGCCCGGCTGCGCATGGTCCTGGAGGCCTTCGCCACCGACCCGGAGCTGCCGGTCGGCCGGCTGCCGCTCCTCACCGACGCCGAGCGGCAGGCCCTGGAGCCCGCCGCCGACCCGTCCCGGGACCCCGAAGCCGCCACGCTCCCCGCGCTGTTCGCCGCGCAGGCGCGCCGCACCCCGGACGCCGTCGCCGTCGTCTGCGAGGGAGAGCGGCTCCGGTACGCCGAGCTCGACGCCCGGGCCGGCCGGCTGGCCACCGTCCTGGCGGACCTGGGCGCGGCCCCCGGCCGGGTGATCGGCGTCCGGATGCGCCGCTCGGCCGAGCTGATCGTGGTCCTGCACGCCATCCACCGGGCGGGCGCCGCCTATCTGCCGCTCGACCCGGAGTACCCGGAGGAGCGCGTCCGGCACATGCTGGACCAGTCCCGGCCCGCCTTCGTCGTCGACGAAGCCTTCCTCGCGGCGCACGCCGGTGCGGCCGACGCCGCCGACCCGTACGACGGGCCCGGTCCGGCGCTGCTGCCGACCCACCCGGCGTACGTCGTGTACACCTCGGGCTCCACCGGCCGCCCCAAGGGCATCGTGGTCACCCACGCCGGCATCACCAACTACCTGGCCGGCATGCAGCGGCGCCACGCGCTGACCGCCTCCGACCGGGTGCTCCAGCGGACCTCGCTCAGCTTCGACCCCTCGGTGTGGGAGCTCTTCTGGCCGCTCCACCACGGCGCCGCCGTCGTCGTGTCCCGGCCCGACGGCGAGGACGCGCCCGGCTACCTCCCCGGCCTGATCCGCGAGGAGGGCGTCACCGTCGCCCAGTTCGTCCCCTCGACCCTGGAGGTCTTCCTCCGCGAACCCGGCAGCGACCGGTGCGACACCCTGCGCCAGGTCTTCGTCGGCGGCGAACAGCTCACCGGCGCCCTGGCCGACCGCTTCCACGCCGCCGTACCGGCGGAACTCCACAACCAGTACGGGCCCACCGAGGTGTCCGTCTACACCACCACCGGCCGTGCCGAGGCCGGCCGGCACCGCGCCGCCGTCCCCGTCGGCACCCCCCTGGCCGGCCTGCGCCTCCATGTCCTGGACGGGTTTCTGCGTCCGGTGCCGGTGGGTGTGGTGGGGGAGGTCTATATCGCGGGTGCGGGTGTGGCGCGGGGTTATGTGGGGCGTCCGGGGTTGACCGCGGAGCGGTTCGTGGCGGACGTCGGTGGTGCGGTGGGTGCGCGGATGTATCGGACGGGGGATCTGGGGCGTCGTCGCGCGGATGGTTCGGTGGAGTACTGCGGTCGGGTCGATTTCCAGGTGAAGGTGCGGGGTCACCGTGTCGAGCTGGGGGAGATCGAGGCGGTGCTGGCGGGGGATGCGGGGGTGGCGCAGGCGGTGGTCGCGGTGGTCGCCGATGTGGTGGGGACGCGGCATGTGGTGGGTTATGTGCGGCCGGTCGCGGGTGTGGTGGTGGATGGTGAGGTGTTGCGGGACCGGGTGGCGGGTGTGCTGCCGGATTACATGGTTCCGGTGCGGGTGGTCGTGGTGGACGACTTTGTGCTGACGCCGAACGGGAAGGTGGACCGGCGGGCGTTGCCGGCGTTGGAGTTGCGTGCGGTGCGGGAGTACCGGGCGCCTTCGTCGGAGCGTGAGCGGGTGTTGCACGAGGTGTTCGCGGAGGTGCTGGGGCGGGAGCGGGTCGGTGTCGACGACAGTTTCTTCGACCTCGGCGGTGACTCGATCGTCTCGATGCGCCTGGCCGCACGGGCCCACCGCGCGGGGCTGGTGCTGAGCGCCAAGGACGTCTTCGTCCACAGGACCATCGCCGCCCTCGCCCTCGTCGCCACCGACGCACCCGCGGACGACGACAACGACTTCAACAAGCCAGCGAGCGCCGACGCCCTGATGAGCATCGACGCGGACGAATTCGACGAGCTCGAAGCCCAGTGGGAGGCAACGCCGTGAGGCAGACGACACTCGAAGCGGTCCTGCCGCTCACCCCGCTCCAGCAGGGCATGCTCTTCCACGCCCTCTTCGACGGCGGCGAAGCCGACGCGTCAGGCGTCGACTTCTACAACGTGCAGACACCCCTGGAACTGGTCGGTGCCCTCGACCCGGAGGTGCTGCGCGACTCCTGCGCCACCCTGCTGGCGCGCCACGGGAGCCTCCGCGCGGGGTTCCTCAGGCGCCGCTCGGGCGAGGCCGTCCAGGCCGTCGCCCGAGCGGTGGAGCCGCTCTGGGAGGAGGTCGACCTCTCCGCCTTCGGCGAGGACGAGCGCCGCGTCCGGCTGACCCGGCTGCTCACCGAGGACCGGGCCCGCCGCTTCGACATGACCCGCCCGCCGCTGCTGCGCTGCACGCTCGTCCGGCTCGCCGCCGACCGGCACGTGCTGGTCGTCACCCACCACCACATCCTGCTCGACGGCTGGTCCGTGCCGCTCGTCCTCGGCGACCTCTTCCGGATCTACCGCGACGGCGGCTCCGCCGACGCGCTGGAGCCCGCCGTCCCCTTCGCCGACTACCTCGGCTGGCTGGGCGCCCAGGACCGCGACCGGGCCGAGGACACCTGGCGGACCGCCCTCGCCGGCGTCGACGGCCCCACCCTGGTGGCCGGCGGCCACGGCACCCAGGACTCCGACCGCGGCCAGCGCCGCGTCGTCGCCGAACTCTCCGAGGCGGCCACCGCCCGCATCACCCAGGCCGCCCGCGCCCGCGAGGTCACCGTGAACACGGTCGTCCAGGCCGCCTGGGCGCTGCTGCTGACCTCGCTCACCGGCCGCCCCGACGTCGTCTTCGGCAACACCGTCGCCGGCCGCCCCCCGGAGCTCGCCGGCGCCGACCGCATGGTCGGCCTGCTGATCAACACCGTGCCGGCCCGGATCCGCGTCGACCCCGCCGAGACCGCCGCCGCCCTGCTCGCCCGCGTCCAGGCCGAGCAGACCGAACTCCTCGGCCACCAGTACCTCGGCCTCGCGGACATCCAGCGCGCCGTCGGCGTCACCGAACTCTTCGACACCACGCTGGCCTTCGAGAACTACCCCGTCGAGGAGGCCGTCCAGGGCGCCCAGGTCGCCGGACTCACCGTCGGCGTGCTGCGCGACGCCGCCGAGGACACCCCGGAGGGCACCCACTACCCGCTGAGCCTCGCCGTCTACCCCGGCCCCCGGCTCCGCCTCGAACTCAACCACCGCGAGGACGTGTACGACACCGAGGAGGCGACCGCGCTCCTCGACCGGCTCGCCCCCCTCCTCGAAGCCCTCGCCGGCCGGCCCGACGTGCCCGTCGGCCGGCTGCCCGTGTGGACCCCGGACCAGCACGCCCGGCTCCTGGCCGCCGCCCACGGCCGTACCACCACGCACCCGGACCGGACCCTGCACGAGCTCTTCGAGGAGCAGGCCCGCGCGACCCCGGACGCGATCGCCGCCGTCGACGAGGTCGGCCGGCTCACCTTCGCCGAGCTGGACGCCGACGCCGACCGGCTCGCCGCGCTGCTCACCGCGCACGGCGCGGGCCCCGGCCGGCTCGTCGCCGTCGCCCTGCCCCGCACCACGGCCGCCGTCTCCGCGATCCTCGCCGTCCTCAAGTCCGGCGCCGCCTACCTGCCGCTCGACGCCGACCAGCCGGCCGACCGGATCGCCGCGCTCTGCGCGGAGGCGGGCCCGGCGCTCGTCGTGGCCGCCGAGGCGACCCGGGACGCGCTGCCCTCCGACGTACCGGTGCTGCTCGCCGACGCGCCCGACGGCGCCGGCGTGCTCCCGGACGCCGCCGAGGCTCCGGACCGGAAGGCGGCGGGCCCCGCCGACCTCGCGTACGTCGTGTACACCTCCGGCTCGACCGGCCGCCCCAAGGGCGTCGCCGTCGAGCACCGGAACCTGGTCAACATGTTCCACAGCCACCGGGCGAACTTCTTCACCCCGGAGCGGGAAGCCGCCGGCGGCCGCCCGCTGCGCGCCGCCCTCACCAACTCCCTGGGCTTCGACGCCTCGTGGAGCCAGCTGCTGTGGATGGTCGCGGGCAACGAGCTCCACATCGTCGACGACACCGTCCGCAAGGACGCCCTCGCCCTCGTCGCCCACGCGGCCGACGCGGCGATCGACGTGCTCGACACCACGCCGTCCGTCGCCCGCCAGCTGCTCGCCGCCGGGCTGCTCGACGGCGCCGGCGGCCGGCACCGCGTCCGCACCCTCGCCCTCGGCGGCGAGGAGGTCGGCGACGACCTGTGGACCGAGCTGCGCGCCATCCCCGGCCTCTCCGTCTACAACCTCTACGGCCCCGCCGAGTGCACGATCGACGCCATGTTCTGCCGCGCCGCCGACAGCGAGCGGCCCTCCCTCGGCGGCCCCGCCGACAACACCGACATCCATGTCCTGGACGGGTTTCTGCGTCCGGTGCCGGTGGGTGTGGTGGGGGAGGTCTATATCGCGGGTGCGGGTGTGGCGCGGGGTTATGTGGGGCGTCCGGGGTTGACCGCGGAGCGGTTCGTGGCGGACGTCGGTGGTGCGGTGGGTGCGCGGATGTATCGGACGGGGGATCTGGGGCGTCGTCGCGCGGATGGTTCGGTGGAGTACTGCGGTCGGGTCGATTTCCAGGTGAAGGTGCGGGGTCACCGTGTCGAGCTGGGGGAGATCGAGGCGGTGCTGGCGGGGGATGCGGGGGTGGCGCAGGCGGTGGTCGCGGTGGTCGCCGATGTGGTGGGGACGCGGCATGTGGTGGGTTATGTGCGGCCGGTCGCGGGTGTGGTGGTGGATGGTGAGGTGTTGCGGGACCGGGTGGCGGGTGTGCTGCCGGATTACATGGTTCCGGTGCGGGTGGTCGTGGTGGACGACTTTGTGCTGACGCCGAACGGGAAGGTGGACCGGCGGGCGTTGCCGGCGTTGGAGTTGCGTGCGGTGCGGGAGTACCGGGCGCCTTCGTCGGAGCGTGAGCGGGTGTTGCACGAGGTGTTCGCGGAGGTGCTGGGGCGGGAGCGGGTCGGTGTCGACGACAGTTTCTTCGACCTCGGCGGCGACTCGATCGTCTCGATGCGTCTCGCCGCACGGGCCCACCGCGCGGGGCTGGTGCTGAGCGCCAAGGACGTCTTCGTCCACAAGACCATCGCCGCCCTCGCCGAGGTCGCCCGCGACGTCCCCCAGGACGGCGGCGACCCCGGCGGTACGGCCACCGGTCCGCTGGTCACCCTCGACGACGCCGAACGCGCCGAACTCGACGCCCTCGCGGGACCCGACGCCGAGGTGTGGACGCTCACCCCGCTCCAGCAGGGCATGCACTTCCACGCCCTGCTGGCCACGGACGCCATCGACGTCTACGTCACCCAGCGCCCGCTGCGGCTCACCGGCACCCTCGCCCCGAGCGTCCTCCGCGACGCCTTCGACACGCTCCTCGCCCGCCACGCGGCCCTGCGCACCTCCTTCGTCACCCTCGGCTCCGGCCGCTCCGTGCAGGTCGTCCACGACGACGTCCGGGTGCCCTGGGAGGAGCGGGACCTGTCCGGCCTGGCCCCGGCCGAGCGCGAGACCCGGCTCGCCGAACTCCTCGACGAGGACCGGGTACGCCGCTTCGCGACCGACCGGCCGCCCCTGCTGCGGGTCGCCCTGATCAAGCTCGCCGCCGACGAGCACCTGCTGCTCGTGACCCACCACCACCTGCTGCTCGACGGCTGGTCCCTGCCGCTCGTCTTCGGCGACCTCTTCGCCTCGTACGCCCGCGGCGGCGCCGCCACCGGCACCCCGCCGGTCTCCTTCGACCGCTTCCTGCGCTGGCTCGGCGCCCAGGACGAGCGGGCCGCCGTCGAGGCGTGGCGCCAGGAGCTGGCCGGGCTCGACGAGCCCGCCCTGGTCGCCCCCGGCTTCGACGCCGCCACGGCCACCGTGCCGGACCTCGTCGCGACCGCCCTCGACCAGGAGGCCACCGAGCGCCTGACCGACACCGCCCGCCGGTCCGGCCTGACCCTCAACACGCTGGTGCAGGGCGCCTGGGCGGTCGCCCTCGGCCAGTTCCTGGGCCGTGACGACGTCGTCTTCGGCGCCACCACCGCGGGCCGTCCGCCCGAGCTGCCCGGCGCCGAGTCCATGGTCGGCCTGCTGATGAACACCGTCGCCGTCCGCGTCCGCCTCGACCCGGGCCGCCCGCTCGCCGCGACCCTGACCGGCCTCCAGGAGGCCCAGGCCGGACTGCGGCCCTTCCAGCACCTGGGCCTGGCCGAGGTGCAGCGCGCCGCCGGCATCGGCGAACTCTTCGACACCGTCGTCGGCTTCGAGAACACCCCCGTCGACGGGGACGCCGTCCAGGCCCAGGTGCCCGGCCTGCGGATCAGCGTGGACGACACCCCGGCCCCCGGCGCCTCGCACTACCCGTTCAGCCTCGTCGTGGTCCCCTCCGACCGCCTCAGCCTCGAACTCACCTACCGCACCGACCTGTTCACCGCCTCCGAGGCGGAGACCGTGCTGCACCGGGTCCGCGCCCTCCTCGCCGCCTTCGCCCACGACCCGGAGATCCCGGTGGGCCGGATCGACCTGCGGACCGACGCGGAGCGCGCCGAACCGGTCCGCACCGGCGGCACCACCCCGCCGCGCACCACCTTCCCGGCGCTCTTCGAGGGCCACGCCGCGGCCCGCCCCGACGCCGTCGCCGTCCACGACGGCCCCTACGAGGTCACCTACGGCACCCTCGACGCGGAGGCCAACCGGCTCGCCCGCGTCCTCGCGGCGCGCGGCATCGGCCCCGGCAACGTCGTCGCCGTCGCCCTGCCCCGGTCCGCCCGCTCGGTCCTCGCCGTCCTCGCCGTCCTCAAGAGCGGCGCCGCCTACCTGCCGCTCGACCTCGGCTACCCGCCGGAGCGGCTGCGCTACATCCTCGACGACGCCCGGCCCGACCTGGTGCTCACCACCGCCGACGGCAGCGCCGTCACCGCCGCGGCCGGCGCCGGCGCCGGCCGCACGCTGAGCCTCGACGGGGACGGCGGCGCCGTCCTCGGCCCCGACGACCCCTTCGGCCTCGCCCTGGAGCTCACCGCCGGACTGTCCGGCGCCCCGCTCCGCGACGACGAGCGCTCCGCCCCGCTGACCCCGGACTCGGCCGCGTACCTCATCTACACCTCGGGCTCCACCGGCCGCCCCAAGGGCGTCCTCGTCCCGCACACCGGCATCGCCGCGCTCGCCGCCCAGCAGCGCACCGGCCTCGACCTGCGGCCGGACGAGCGGGTCCTCATGTTCGCCTCGCCCAGCTTCGACGCCTCGGTCTGGGAGCTCGCCACCGCGCTGCTCACCGGCGGGAGCGTCGTCGCGGCCCCCGCCGACGACCTGCTCCCCGGCCCCTCGCTGGCCGCCACCGTCGCCCGCCACGGCGTCACCACGCTGCTGCTGCCGCCGTCCTCCCTCGCGGTGCTGCCCGACGGCGCCCTGCCGCCCGGCGTCACCCTCGTCGTCGGCGGCGAGGCCTGCGCGCCCGACCTCGTCGAGCGCTGGTCGGCCGGACGCCGCATGGTCAACGCCTACGGCCCGACCGAGGCGACCGTCATGGCCACCATGAGCGGCCCGCTGGCCGGCCGGACCCACCCGCCGCTCGGCGAGGCGGTCACCGGCGCCCGGGTGTACCTGCTCGACAGCGCGCTCCGGCCGGTACCGGTGGGCGCGCCCGGCGAGCTGTACCTGGCGGGCGAGGGCCTGGCCCTCGGCTACCTGCGCCGGCCCGGCCAGACCGGCGAGCGCTTCGTCGCCGACCCGTACGGCGCCGCCGGCTCGCGCATGTACCGCTCCGGCGACCTGGCCCGCCGCCGCGCCGACGGCACCCTGGAGTACCTCGGCCGGGCGGACCGCCAGGTCAAGGTGCGCGGCTTCCGCATCGAGCCCGGCGAGATCGAGGCCGTGCTCGCCGAGGACGCCGCCGTGGCCGGCGCGGCCGTGGTCGTCCGCGAGGACGCGCCCGGCGTACGCCGCCTCGTCGGGTACGTCGCCCCGGCGGGCGAGGTCCGGCCCGAGCCGGCGGCCCTGCGCGAGCGGGTCGCCGCCGCCCTGCCGCCGTACATGGTGCCCGCCGCCGTCGTCGTCCTCGACCGGCTGCCGGTCACCCCGGGCGGCAAGCTCGACCGGGACGCGCTGCCCGCTCCGGACTTCGGCGCCGCCGTCGACAGCCGGGCCCCGCGCGACGCCCGCGAGGAGCAGCTGTGCGCGCTCTTCGCCAAGGCGCTCGGCACGGACCGGGTCGGCATCGACGACGGCTTCTTCGACCTCGGCGGCGACTCCATCGTCTCGATCAAGCTCGTCACGCTGGCCCGCGCGGAGGGCCTGGACATGACCCCGAGGGACGTCTTCACGCACAAGACGGTGGCCGCGCTGGCCGGCGCGGTGAAGGAGATCGACCCGGCCGGCGGGACCGCCGCCGCGGCCGCCGACGACGAGCCGCTGGTCACCCTCGACCAGGACGAGCTGGCCGAGTTCGCCGAGGACTGGAGCGACGACCCGGCGTGACGGACCGGCCGGTGGCGGGAGCCCGTACGCGCTCCCGCCCCGGCCGGGCCCCCGGCACGCCCCCGTACCCCCGTACGACCACCCGCACCGCCCGGCGGCGCGCACCGCGCCGACGGCACGACCGATCGATCCGCACGCACCACCGGCACCACCCGCACCCACGTGCGGCACACGCACCGCACCACCACTGGACCTGTACGGCCGGGACCCTGCTCGGCCGGTCCGGTGGGCCACACCACGTGCTCCGGCAACCGCGCGGAGCGCACAGGACCGAACGACCGACGACCCCCGTGGTCCCGACCAGGTGAGGACACCGACATGACTTCCACGACGCAGGCCACCGCCCCGCTCCCCCTGGACGGGGCCGGCTCCGGCGGGCTCGACACCCCCCTGGAGTTCCGGCTCGACGCCGACGAGGCCGCCGAGCTGGAGAGCGTCGCCGAGAAGCTCGGCGACCTGCACGGCGCGCCCTCGCTCCCCGAGTTCTACGACCGCGCCTACGCCGCCGAGGACCTGCTGCCCGCCCGGCTGCGCGCCTTCCTCGCCGACTTCCGCCGCACCCAGCGGTCCGCCGCCTGCCTCGTGCACGGCTTCCCGGTGGACCAGGAGGCGCTCGGCGCCACCCCCGGGCACTGGCGCGACGCCGTCCGCGGCGAGACCGCCCGCGCGCAGGAGCTGTGGCTGGCGCTCTGCGGCCTGGTCCTGGGCGACCCGTTCGGCTGGGTGACGCTCCAGGAGGGCCGGATCATCCAGAACATCCTGCCGATCCGGGGCGACGAGGAGCGGCAGAGCGGCTACGGCAGCGAGGCGCTCCTGGAGTTCCACACCGAGGACGGCTTCCACCCCAACCGCTGCGACTACCTGCTGCTGTTCGGGCTGCGCAACCCCGACCGGGTGCCGACGATCGTCGCCTCCGTGCGCGACGTCCGGCTCGACGCGCACGACCGCACGGTCCTCGCGGAGAACCGCTTCCACATCAGGCCGGACACCGAGCACATCCGGCAGCTGGAGAACCACGCCGCCGACCACCCCGCCCTCCCGGGCCTGCGCGCCATGCGGGACCGGCCCGAGCCGTCCGCCGTCCTCTCCGGCGACCGCCTCAACCCGTACCTGCGCATCGACCGCCCCTTCATGGATGTCCTGCCCGGCGACACCGAGGCCGAGGCCGCGCTCGACCGGCTCATGGCCGAACTCCAGCGCGTCCAGCAGGACATCGCCGTCGGCCCCGGCTCGCTGCTCCTCGTCGACAACTACCGCGCCGTGCACGGCCGCCGCCCCTTCACGGCCCGGTACGACGGCACCGACCGCTGGCTGAAGAAGCTCACCGTCAGCCGCAACCTCCGCCAGAACCTCAACGGTTACGCCCTCCAGCACCCGCGCGTCATCGTCTGAGCCCGAGGGGCGGACCCGAGCGGCGGACCCCGGCCGCCGGCCGGAGCAGAGCAGCCGAGAAGCAGAGCAGCAGAGCAGCCGAGAAGAGCAGAGAGGCAGGCATCCCCATGCGCACCGTCATCGTCTCCGGCGCGTCGAGCGGCATCGGCCACGCCACCGCCGAGCGTTTCGTCCGCTCCGGCGACCACGTCGTCAACCTCGACACGCAGGCCCCGCCCGCGTCCACCCCGCAGGGTCCCCGCGAGGGCGGCGGGCACCTGCGCTGGGTCAAGACGGACGTCGCCGACTGGGACGGCGTCCGGGCCGCCGTCGACGAGGCGCAGGCCGAGCACGGCCGGCTCGACGTCGTGATCGCCAACGCCGGCATCAGCGTCCGGCACGGCATCCTCGACCTCACCGAGGCCGAGGCCCGGCGCACCCTGGACGTCAACCTGATGGGCGTCCTCGCCCTCTGGCGCCACGCGACCGGCCACATGCTGCGCCAGGGCGGCGGCGTGCTCCTCGCCACGGCGTCCGTCAACGGCGCCCGCGGATACCCGCTCTACGCCGACTACAACGCCTCCAAGGCGGGCGTGACCTCGCTGTGCCAGACCTTCGCGATCGAGCTGGCGCCGCTGATCCGCACCGCGTGCGTCGCGCCCGGCGCGGTGCTCACGCCGATGCAGCGCGCCGAGTACACCGACGCGATGCTCGACGAGGTCAACGCCCGCATCCCGCTCCGGCGCCACGCCGCGCCCGAGGAGATCGCCGACGTCTTCCACTTCCTCGCGTCGGACCAGGCGTCCTTCGTCTCCGGCCAGGAGTTCGTCGTCGACGGCGCCGAGACCGCCGGAGCCACCACCGCCTTCTTCCCCGGCCCCACCGCACCCCTCGACTGACCACCCCGCGCCCCCGGTGGGGCGGCCCGGCCGAGCCACCCCACCGCCCCCGGCCCCACCGCTCTGTCCGTCCCCGACCCCGTCCGCCCCCGACCCCCGCCCCCGCCCGTCTCCGATCCCCGCCCGTCCCCGACCCCGTCCGTCCCCGATCCGCGTCCGCACCACCGCCGGAGAGCCAGATGACCGCCATGACCAGCCGCCCCGCGCTCGGAACGAGCACCCTGGAGGACGTCGACCTCGCCGACCCGCTGCTGCACGCCCGCCACGACCTGGGCGCGCACTGGCAGCGGCTGCGCGAGGAGGAGCCGGTGCACTGGCAGCCGCCGCGCGCCGGCCGCCCCGGGTTCTGGGTGATCAGCCGCTACGACGACGTCGTCTCCGTCCTGGCCGACAGCGCCGCCTTCACCTCGGAGCACGGCAACGTCCTCGACACCCTCCTCGCCGGCGGCGACTCGGCCGCGGGCAAGATGCTCGCCGTCACCGACGGCCGCCCCCACAAGGCGCTCCGCAGCGCCCTGCTCAAGCCCTTCTCACCGCGCGCCCTCGACGTCGTCGTCGACAGCGTGCGGCGCGGCACCCGCGCCCTGGTGGCCGAGGCCGTCGGACGCGGCACCGTCGACTTCGCCACCGAGGTCGCCGCGCACATCCCGCTGGCCGCCATCTGCGACCTGCTCGGCGTCCCGGTGTCCGACCGGCAGCACATCATCGACCTCACCTCCTCCGCCCTCTCCTCGCCGGACGGCGTGCCGACCGAGGAGGCGACCTGGGCCTCCCGCAACGGCCTGCTGCTCTACTTCTCCGAGCTGGCCGGCTCCCGCGAGGAGAAGCCGCTGGACGACGTCGTCAGCCTGCTGGTCACCCGGGAGATCGACGGGCGGACGCTGACGCACGAGGAGATCGTCTTCAACTGCTACAGCATCATCATGGGCGGCCACGAGACCACCCGGTTCGCCATGATCGGCGGGCTCCGCGCGCTGATGGAGCGGCCGGAGCAGTGGGAGGCGCTCGTCTCCGGCAGGGCCGCCCTCGCCCCGGCGGTGGAGGAGGTGCTGCGCTGGACCACGCCGGCCCTGCACGCCGGCCGCACCGCCGCGCAGGACGTCGTCCTCGGCGGCCAGTTCGTCGAGGAGGGCGACGTCGTCACGACCTGGATGTCCTCGGCCAACCGCGACGAGCGGATCTTCGACCGGCCGGACGAGTTCGACCTCGCCCGGACGCCCAACAAGCACGTGTCCTTCGCCTACGGACCGCACTTCTGCCTGGGCGCCTTCCTGGCCAGGGCGGAGCTGACGGCGCTCCTGGAGAGCCTGATCGAACTGGTCGGGCACGCCGAGCCGGCGGGGGAGGAGTCGTACGTCTACTCCAACTTCCTCAGCGGCCTGTCGTCCCTCCCGGTCGCCCTGCGCCCCCGGACCTGACACACTCCGGGCGGGCGGGGACACGCCGCACGGCACCCCGCCCGCCCGGAACGTACGCCGCCCGGCACCCCGCCCGGCCCCGTACGCCCGCGAGCGTCACCCGCACGGCCCCGTACGCCCGCGAGCGCCCAGCCCGGCCCGGCCCCGCCCGTCGGCTCCCATCCGTCGGCACCCACCCGCGAACGCCCGCCCGCCGCCGCCCGCACCCGCCCCCGCGAGCACCCGCACCCGCGGGCACCCGCACCACCTGGCAGCCGCCCCCGCGGGCACCCGTCCCGCGTCAGACCGCCGCCACCGCCGTCAGCTCCGCGAGCACCGCCCCGACCGTCTCCCGGGCGTGGCTCTGGGGGAAGTAGTGCCCGCCGGGCAGCACCCGCAGCGCGTGCGCGGCGGTCGTGTACCGGTCCCACGGCTCGACCTGCGCCACCGTCGAGACCGTGTCCTCCGCGCCCGCGAACGCCGCCAGCGGGCAGCCGACCGGCTCCGGCTCCGCCGCCAGGTACGCCTCGGCGAACGCCATGTCGCTGCGCACCGCCCGCAGCAGGTCGCGCAGGAAGTCGGGGAAGTCGAGCAGCTCGGGCGGCAGTCCGCCGGTGCCGCTCAGCCAGTCGATCAGCCCGGCGTCGTCGCCGGAGGCCACCGAACCCCGGCCCAGCGGCACGTGCGGCGCCCGCGATCCCGACACCAGCAGCGCGCTCGGCGTCCGCACCGCGCCCCCGGCCGCCGCCTCCCGCTCGATCCTCAGCGTCAGCTCGTATCCGAGGAGCGCGCCGAAGCTGTGCCCGAAGAAGGCGTACGGCAGGTCGAGCTCACCGCGCAGCCCGTCGAGGAGCGCCTCCACCAGCGCGTCCATGGTCGGGGGCATCGGCTCGTCGATGCGGGAGCCGCGGCCCGGCAGCTCCACCGGCGCCAGCTCGACGCCGTTCGGCAGATGGGCCCGCCACGGGCTGAAGACGCCGACGCCGCCGCCGGCGTGCGGCAGGCAGAACAGCCGCACCCGGGGCACCCCGCGGGCGTACCGGGCGCTGATCCAGGAGGGCGGGGCGAGCGGGCCCGCCGCGGACGCGGTGTCATGAGTGGTCATGGCCGCAAGACTGGGCGGCCCCGCCCGGTGTCGGCCAGGCAGCTCCGCGGCAACTTCGCCCCGAGTCGCCTGTGCGCCGCCGAAGTTGCCGCGTGGCTGCCGGGCGCGATGCCTGGGGGGAGAAGCGCGGCCTGCCTAGCGTGAGGCGCATGACGAACACTCCTGCCGCCGTCGGCACCGACGCCGTCTCCGCCATCGTGAGCGGGATGGTCCAACTGATCGCCCCCCGCAAGGTCGAGTCCGTCGGCCCCGACCTGCGGCTGATCGGCGACCTCGGCTTCCACTCCCTGGTCCTCGCCGAGCTCGGCTACAACCTGGAGGAGCTGTACGGCCTCCGGTCGCTCAACCCCGAGGAGGCCATGCAGCTCCAGAACGTCGGTGACGTCATCGAGCTCGTCCGCGCCGAGGTCGCCGCGGGGCAGGCCGAGCTGGCCGAGGCCGAGGTCGTCGAGGACGTCTTCGCCCGCTACGGCGCCGAGAGCCCGCTTTCGTGAGCGGGCGCGCCTTCGACCGGCCGGCCTACGCCCTCGCCGAGGACCTGGACAGGGCCCTCGGCGACCCCGAGGCCCCGAGCGGCCCGTTCAGCTTCGCGGAGATCGTCGAGCACGAGGAGAACGACGCCCTGCCGCCCGGCGCGGTCGACGCCATCCGCTCCTGGGGCTTCGCCGAGCACCTGGTGCCGGAGACCTTCGGCGGCAAGCTGCGCGACCTGGAGCAGCTGTTCCTGCTGACCCGTTCGCTCTCGCGCCGCAACGTCACCGTCGCGGTGATGTTCGGCTCGGCCGTGCTGGGGGTCAACCCCGTCTGGCTGTGGGGCACCGACGAGCAGCGCCGGCGCGTGGCCGAGGGCTTCCTCTCCGGGGACCTCGCCTGCTTCGCGGTCTCCGAGCCGGACCACGGCAGCGATCTGGGCACCAACGAGACGACCGCCGTCCGCGACGGCGACGACTACGTGGTGACCGGCGAGAAGTGGCCGGTGGGCAACGCGACCCGAGGCCGCTTCGTCACCGTCTACGCCAAGGTCGAGGGCGCCGGTTCCTCCCTCCTGCTGATCGACAAGGAGCAGCAGGAGGAGGTGACCTGGGAGAACCACCCGTTCGTCCGCACGGTCGGCCTGCGCGGCCACGACCTCAGCGGCCTCACCTTCCGCGGCACCCGGGTGCCGTCCTCCGCCCTGATCGGCCGGCCCGGCGCGGGCCTGCCCGAGGTGCTCCAGGTCCTCCAGATCACCCGGACCGCCATCGGCGCGCTCTCGGTCGGCACCATGGACTCGGTGCTCCGGATCGGCCTGCGGCACTCCCGGGACCGGATCCTCTACGGGGCGCCGATCTACGAGATCCCCGTCATCCGGCGGCACCTGCTGGGCGGCTTCCTCGACCTGCTGATCGCCGAGTGCACCGCGCTGCCGGTGGCCCGGGCGCTCACCGTCGCGCCGTCCCGGCTCAGCCTCTGGTCCTCGGTGGTCAAGTACCTGGTGCCCACCCTCGGCGAGGAGGTCGTCCAGGAGACGGCCCGCGTCCTGGGCGCCCGCAGCTACCTGCGCGAGGGAGTCGCGCACGGCGCGTTCCAGAAGCTCCAGCGGGACCACGCGATCGCGAGCATCTTCGAGGGCACCACCCACGTCAACCTGCACGGCATCGCCGCGCAGCTGCGGGCCGTGGCCCGGGTGGCCCAGACGCCCGCCCGCAAGGGCGAGGAGGTGCTGAGCGCGCTGTTCGACTGGTCGCAGGAGGTGCCCCGCTGGGAGCCCTCGGGCCGTGCGCTGCGGCTCACCAACGCCGCCGAGGACGAGATCACGCGCGGCTGGGACGCGGCGGTCGAGGAGACGCGCCGGATCGCCGGGAGCGAGCTGCCGACGGCCGAGGCGGCGGCCCTGGTGAAGGTGCTGGACGCCCTCGGCGAGCGCCGGCGGGCGCTCTACGCCCGGGTGGACAGCGACGCCTTCGACGCGGTGTCCACCGAGGGCCAGGACCTGGCCGCGGAGCACTGCGTGCACCACGCCGCGGCCTCCTGCCTCTACACCTGGCTCCACTCCTTCGGAGCGGAGCGCGCCGCCGAGGGCGGCACCGGCTGGCTGGTCCTGGTCCTGCAGCGGCTCCTCCAGCGGATCGACCCCGCGGCCGGGCTGGACGAGACGTTCCTCCCGTGGTTGGAGGAGCGGATCCTGGCCTCGCTCGACGGCCCGGAGCACTTCTCGCTCCGGACCGTCAAGGAAGCGGTCGGCGCCTGACCCCCGCGATCATGCGCCCTGCACGCCTGGTGTTCCGTCAGCCGACGGCGCACCAGGCGCTTTCCTGTGCCGGTTCGGCGACCTCGGTGACGAAGTGCCGGACCAGGGAGGGGACCCGGTAGTTGTACTGGCGCTCACGGTGGATCTGCACCAGCGAGGCGTCGGCCAGCTCGGCCAGCAGATGGGCGACGTGCGGCGCGCCGGCCGGGTCGTCGGGACCCGGGATCGTCAGCGCCTCGTCCAGCGAGAACGTCCTGGGCAGGGCGGTCAGCCGGTGCAGCAGGTCCCGGTGGGCGGTCGGCAGCAGCTCGTAGCTCCAGCGGACGCTGCTCGACAGGGTGCGGTGCCGGGAGAGGTCCCCGGCGTCGACCCGCGCCAGCAGGTGGAAGAGCGTGTCGTCGTCCAGGAGCGAGGTGAGCGGCAGCGAGCGCAGCCGGCCGGCCGCTAATTCGATGGCCAGCGGGAGCCCGTCGAGCAGGGCACACAGCTCGCGCACGAGCGGCAGCCGGCTGCTCAGGTCGAGCGTCGGCAGGCTCGCCTGCACCCGGCGCAGGAAGAGTTCCACCGCGCTGGGCACGGCGGACTCGCCCCGCGTCGGCAACCCCGTGTCCAGCGGCTCGACCTCCCAGGTCTCCGCCGCGCTCACCGCCATGGTGCGGCGCGAGGTGACCAGGACGTGCAGTCCGGGGTGGGCGTCGAGCAGCCCGCGGACCACCCGGGCGGTCTGCTGCACGACGTGCTCGGCGCTGTCGAGCACCAGCAACTGCCTGCGCATTCCGGCGTCTTCGCGCGTAGAGATGTCGGTGCGGACGAGGTCGCCGGTGATGCGGTGGAGCTCGCTGGTGGCACGGACCGGGTCGAGGTGCTCGGGCGGGCAGTCGTGCAGTTCGGCCACGGCCACCCCGTCCTGGAAGAGCGGCAGCAGCCGGGCGGCTGCGGCGAGCGCCAGCCGGGTCTTGCCCACCCCGCCGGGGCCGGTCAGGACGACGAGCCGGCCGCGCTGGACGGCGCCGAGGAGGTGCCGCAGGTCGGCCTGCCGGCCCACCAGCGGGGCCGGCAGCGGGCGGGGCCCGTACCACGGCGGCGGTCCGGAGTCGGCCGCCGGCCGCTCGGTCTCGGGGTGCGGGACGGGGGCGGGCCAGCCGCCGCTCTCCGCGGGCGCGCCCTTGTCGAGCGCGGAGGCGGTGGCACCGAAGGCGCTGAGCAGCAGGGAGACCGAGCTGCGGCGCGGGTTGATGTTGGTGCCCGTCTCCAGGTTGCGGATGGTCCGGACGCTGACGCCGGACCTCTCCGAAAGCTCTTCCTGGGTCCAGCCCGACATTCTGCGCTGGTGGAGCAGGAAGTCTCTCAGGCTGTGGATGTCCGTCGGTCTGAACGGGATGGTCTCGTTCGGGGTCTGCATGGGGAAGAACACCCTCCGGATCGTGTGCGGAATGCCTTGCAACGCGCAGGGGGATCAGCGGTGTTGTTCCGGCGACGACATGACGATGTCGTGGCCGCCTGGTGCCGGGGCCGATCTGCGGGGCGGGACGTGGTTGGTCCCGAATTCCCGTGGGTGTTTGCCTTTTTCCGATGGTTTATCTGTGGGGTCGGGGAAAGACGGCGGTTGCAAGCGGGAGGCGGCCGATCGGGATCAGCGTAACCGGGAAGTGCGGGCGGGGCTGTGGCAGGAAGTGCTGGCTGGCAGCTTGGTGCCACTGATTCATAAACCCTGGGGGGAAGCGGGGGTGAGAAGCAGGTGAACTGACACCGGATCAGTTTTCACTTTGTTGAACGAGCAAACTTGTCAGCAGAATCCCCGACCGCGCCGACCAGCGCCCCAGCAGGCCGCCTTCCGAAAGGGCCGGCAGCAAGATTTCCGATTCCGGAGGTATCGCGAGGAAAGTGCCGTCCGGGTACGGACGCACCGTGAAGTCCTGGAATCCGAACCGCGCCCCCAGCCACGGCGAGAACGCCTTGTACGCCGCCTCCTTGGCGCTGAACACCAACCGGTCGCACGGCGGCCCGTCCGGCCCGAAGTCCTCCCGCAGCCACGCCCGCTCCACGGCGCCCACCACCCGGCCGGCCACCACCGCGGGCAGCGGCTCCAGCGGCTCCGCGTCGATCCCCACCGACGCGTACGCCGACGCGCGCGCCACCACCGCCGCCCGGTAGCCCGCGCAGTGCGTCATGCTGCCCACCACCCCCGGCGGCCAGCCCGGCGCCCCGAGCGGCCCCGGGACCAGCGGCGCCGGCGCCGCGCCCAGACCGGCCAGCGCCGCCCGCGCGCAGCCGCGCACCGTGGTGAACTCGCGCAGCCGCTCCGGCGACACCCCCGCCACCGCGGCCCGTTCCGCGGGAAAGAGCGCCACCCGGCCCGCCGAACCGTCGTCCCCGAACGCCTCCGCCGCGCACACCCCCGCCGGCAGCGGACCGCCGATCACCGCCCGCCCGCCCCGGTGCCCGGCACGGACCGCTCGCCCGCCGGAACCGGATTCCCCCCTTCGGCCCTCTTGATCGCACAAGCGGGTGATCGGGTAGAAAGTGGAAGAGCCGGGAGCGCACGCGTTCGACCGATCGACCAGCCGCGCGCGCTCCGAAGGTAACGGGGAACAGGGGGACGCGAGCTCATGCTCGGAAGACTAGGACGGTTAGGGTTCGACCACCTCGCCGCGGCCGTGTACAGAGGCCTGATCGGCAGCGGTTCGAAGAGTGTCGACGACCTCGCCAAGGAGCTCGCCCTGCCCACGGGCGAGGTGCGCTCCGCCATCGAGCGACTGGAGAAGATGGACCTGCTCCTGCCGCAGCGGGAGGGCCGCAGCCGCCTCGTCGACCCGAACGTCGGCCTGAAGTCCCTGCTGCTCCGGCAGATCACCGGGATCGAGGACCGGATCAGGGAGTTCGAGGAGGACCGGGCCACCGTCCTCGACCTCCTCGCGCACTTCGCCGACCGCCACCCCGGCGGCATGGAGGCGGGCGGCGTCCACGTCTCCGGCCGGGAGGCGGTGACCGACCGGCTCTGGCAGCTCGCCGGCGACGTGGAGGCCGAATGGCTCGCCTTCGTCCCCGGCGGCGTCCGCAACACGGAATGGCTGGAACTGGCCGCGGCCCTCACCACCCAGGTCCACAACAGAGAGGTGGCCAACCGCTCCGTCTACACCGACGGCATCCGCACCGACGCCGCCACGCTCCGCCGCGCCACCCGCTGCGCCGAAGCGGGCTGCCCGGTGCGCACCGTCCCGTCGCTCCCGGTGCACATGCTGGTCATCGACCGGAGCCGGGTCCTGCTGCCGGTGGACCCCGGCGACCCCTGGTACGCGGTCATGGAGATCACCTCGCCGGGTGTGCTCGCCGCCCTCCAGGCGCTCTTCGAGCACGTGTGGGAGGGCGGCGTGCCGCTCGGCACCGAGACCGGTACCGACGAGCACGGGCTCAGCCCGCAGGAGCGCGAGCTGGTGCGGCTGCTCTCGCGCGGACTCACCGACGGCGCCGTGAGCAGACGCCTCGGCGTCTCCCTGCGCACCGTCCGCCGGGTCGTCGCGGACCTCTCCGCCCGGCTCGGCGCGGAGAGCCGCTTCGAGATGGGCTACCGGGCGGCCGAGCGCGGCTGGCTCTGACCCCAGGCCGGGCCGGCGGCTCCCGCCGGCCCGGCCCGCCCGCCCGCTCGTCCGTCTCGCCCGTCCGGTCCGTCCCGCCCGCCGCACCGCGAGCGAGCCTTCCGGCGCGCCCGGACTGCCCGCAGGGGCCTTCCGGCACCCGCCCCGGGGCGTACGGCACGGCGTTCCCGTACCCGCCCCGAACCGTCCGAGGCAGCGTCCTGGTGCCCTCCCGCACCACCCCGGAGCAAGCCTCCCGGCACCCGCCCCGGGGCGTACGGGCGGCGTCCCCGTACCCGCCCCGGGGCCGCCCGGAGCGCGCCCCCCGAGGCCCCCCGCCGCGGCGGCAACTCCGGCCGGAAGTTGCCGGTGCACTGCCTGGCCGGGCCCTCCCCGGTTGGACGAGCATCGGCGGGGAGCCGGGAGGTCATCCCGGGCACCGCACGGCACGGGGGAAGAGGACGCATGGCCACGGCGCAGCCGCGCTCCGAGGAGGACGAGCGGACCGGGGAGGTCGACACCCGCCCCCCGTCGCTGTGGCGCAATCTCGACTACATGTACTGGTGGACCGGCAACGGCGTGTCCACCCTCGGCACCAGCGTCACCACGCTCGCCTTCCCCCTCCTGATGCTCTCCGCCACCGGCTCGGTGGCCCAGGCCGGCTTCATCACCGCCTGCCACATGATCGGCACCCTGGTCATGCTGCCCGTCGGCGGCGTCCTCGCCGACCGTGTCTCGCGCCGCGCGCTGATGATCTCGGCGTCGTTCGGCCAGGCCCTCGCCATGGGCGCGGTCGCCCTCCTCGTGTACCGCGGCGACCCGGTGGTCCTCGTCCTGGACGCGCTCGCCCTGGCCGGCGGCCTCGCCGCCGGACTGCGCAGCGGCGTGTCCATGTCCGCCCTGCGCCGGATCGTCCCCAAGGAGCAGGTGCCCACGGCCACCGCGCAGGGCATGGGCCGCGACATGGTCGCGCATCTGCTGGGCGCCCCGCTCGGCGGCCTGCTCTACTCGATGTCCCGCTGGATGCCGTTCCTCTTCGACGCGCTCTCCTTCCTCTTCGTCACGCTCGCCTCGGCGCTGATCCGCCGCCCGCTGGGCCCCGACCCGTACACGGGCCAGGGCCCGCGACCGGGCCTGTTCACCGAGATGGCCGACGGCCTGCGGATCGTCCGCGGCAGCCGGTACCTCGTGTTCACCATCGTCTGGGGCGCCCTGCTCAACGTCGTCGCCGAGGGCTTCACCCTGCTCTTCGTGGTCCTCGTGCAGCACCGCGGCGGCAGCCCCACCGACGTCGGCACCGCCACCTCGCTCGCGCTCGTCGGCGGCCTGCTCGGCGCCACCGTCGGACCCGCCCTGATGCGGACGATGGGCGCCCGGCGGGTGATGCTGGTGGCCGCCTGGCTCTTCGTGGCCTGCTTCGCCGCCGTGGTCTGGGTGCCCCGCCCCTGGCAGATCGGTCTGGTCCTGCTCGTCGCGATGACCAGCATGGTCCCGCTGAACGTGGTCATCGAGTCCTATCAGGTGCGGCTGGTCCCCGACGCCTATCTGGGCCGGCTGGCCGCCGTCGTCAGGTTCAGCGTCCAGGCCGTGCAGTGGACGGGCCCGCTGGCCGCCGGCTTCCTCGCCGACGCCTTCGGCGTCCGCACCGCCGTCCTGCTCCTGGCCGTCTGCATGGCCGCGCTCGCCCTCGCCCTGCACGTCGCCCGCGGCAGGCTGAGCATCCTCGACATTCCTCTGGCCGAGGTCCGGGAGATCGATCCTCCCGGCGTGCCGGTCCGCGGACCGGTGGTGGACACCGACACCAACGACCGCTCGAAAGAGGACAGTTCGAAAGAGGACGAGCGCCGTGCGGAAGCAGGGTGTGGAAGGGTTGACGACATGACAGAACACTCCGGACATCACGACCAGAACAAGCAGATGGAGAAGGCCCGGGGCAGCGAGCTCCTGGCCTCCGACGACGACCGCAACCGCGTCGCCGAGAAGGTGCGGGCGGCCGTCGCCGCCGGCCGCCTGGAGATCGCCGACCTCGACGCCCGGCTGGCCCAGGTCTACGAGGCCAGGACCCACGGAGAGCTCGACGTGGCGGGCCGCGGACTGCCGGACATCGGCCCCCGCGACGCCCTCGTGGTGGACCGCGCGCCCACCTCGCGCTTCGCCCTCGGCATGTTCGGCGGGTTCGAGCGCCAGGGCGAGTGGGTGGTCCCGCCGCGCTTCACCGCCTGGTCCATGTGGGGCGGCGGCCGGCTCGACCTCAGCGAGGCGCGGTACGCCGAGCAGGAGACGGTCATCCGGGCCGTCGCGCTCTTCGGCGGCACCGAGATCGTCCTCCCCGACGACATCGAGGTCGAGGTCAGGGGCTTCGGACTCTTCGGCGTGTTCGGCAAGCGCGGCGCCCGGAAGCACAACAAGCCCGGCACCCCCCGGGTGCTCATCAAGGGCCTCGCGATGTTCGGCGGCGTCGTCACCAAGACCAGGGAGATGAACCGCTCCGTCGAGAAGTAGCCCCGGCCGGCCCGTGACCGCACGGACCGCCCGTCCCGCCGTACCGGCCCCCGCCCCTCCCCCTCGGGGCGAGACACGAAGGAAGCCATGGAAGATCCAGTGCGGACCACGTCCCTGCTCCACGTGGCCGAGAGCCTGCGCACCGGTGCCACCGGCGTGCGGGAGCACACGGACGCCACCCTCCGGCGCATCGCCGACGTGGACCGGGCGGTGCGCGCCTTCGTGGACGAGCCGGAGCGGACGGAGCGCTTACGAGCGGCCGCACGGGACGTCACGGACCGCCACCCGGCACCGGACACTCCGGCGCTGTACGGCGTGCCCGTCGGCGTGAAGGACATCCTGCACGTCGACGGGCTGCCCACCCGGGCCGGCTCCACCCTGCCCGTCGAGGAACTGGCCGGCCCCCAGGGCACCGCCGTCGCGCGGCTCCTCGCCGCGGGCGCGCTGATCGCCGGCAAGACGGTGACCGCCGAGTTCGCCGTCACCGCCCCCGGCCCCACCCGCAACCCGCACGACCTCGACCACACCCCGGGCGGCTCCAGCAGCGGCTCGGCCGCCGCCGTCGCCGCCGGACTCGTCCCGCTGGCCCTCGGCACCCAGACCATCGCCTCGCTGATCCGCCCCGCCGCCTACTGCGGCGTCGTCGGATACAAGCCCACCCACGGCCGCATCCCGACCGACGGCGTCCTCGCGACCTCCCCGTCGTACGACACCGTGGGCACCTTCACCGCCACCGCGGCCGACGCCGCCCTCGCCGCCTCCGTCCTCTGCGACGACTGGCGCCCCGAGCGCGCCGGCGCGGAACGGCCGGTGCTCGCCGTCCCGGTGGGCCCGTACCTCGGCTTCGCCGAACCCGAGGCGCGCACCGCCTTCGACCGGCAGGTGACCGTCCTGCGCGCCGCCGGATACGAGATCCGCGAGGTCCCCGTCCTCGACGACTTCGAGCAGGACGCCTTCTCCCTCTTCGTCATCAACCTCTACGAACTGGCCCGCGCCCACGCCGACCTGTTCGACCGCCACGCCGACCGGTACGACCCCCGGACCGCCGAGGCGATCCTCCAGGGCCGCACCGCCCAGGACTCCGACTACGCCGACGCCCAGAAGGCCCGCGCCGACTTTCGCGACCGCCTCGACGACACGACCCGCCGCCACGGCGTCGACCTGTGGATCACCCCCGCGGCCACCGGCCCCGCCCCCCGCGGACTCGACAACCCCGGCGACTCGGTCATGTCCCTCCCCTGGAGCGGCGCCGGCCTGCCGGTCGTCACGGTCCCGGCCGGACGCTCCGGGGCGGGCCTCCCGCTGGGCCTCCAGTGCGTCGGCGCCGCCGGCGAGGACGAACGGCTGCTCCGCTGGGCGCAGGACGTGCACGGCGCGCTGACGGCATGACACCGGGCCGGCGGTTCCGGCAGTGACAGACGGAGAATCGAGGGACCGGCAGTGGAGATGGGCATCGTCGCCGTCGGGACGGCGTTCGGGGAACAGTGCGACGTCCGGGAGACCGCGGCCGCGTACCTGGCCGACCCCGGCGTCGCCGAGAAGATGGGCTACGACACGTACTACCGGCTGAGCGAGGGCGACACGCCCACCGCGCTGGCCGCGCGCGCGGCACGCGAGGCGCTGGAGGACGCGGACCTCGACGTGGACGACCTGGACCTCCTGATCGTCGGCGTCTCCGACATCCCCGAGTACCTGGGCTGGGACACCTCCGCCGCCGTCGCCCGCGAACTGGGCGCCCGCACCGTCCCCACCGTCCAGTTCACCCAGTCCTGCGCCGCCTGGTCGCCCGCCCTGGACCACGCCGCGGGCGCCATGGCCCTGTCGCCCGACACGGACACCGTCCTGCTGGTCCTGGTCAACGTGCTCAGCGAGGCGCACGCCAACCGGATGGACTTCAACGCCACCATCGCCAGCGACGGCGCCGTCGCCGCCGTCCTGAAGCGCGACCACCCCCGGCTGCGCCGGCTCTCCTCGGCCCACCTCACCAACTCGGACTACGCCGACCTCTTCCGCATCGAGTACGGCGGCGCCGCCGCGCCCGTCGCGCCCGAGGGCGAGGGCAACCTGGACGTGGACCCGAAGATCGCGGTCTTCCGCCACTTCGACCGCGACCCGGACCGCTTCGAGGAGTTCGAGCGGGAGATCCGCGCCCGCCTGGCCGGCGTCGTCGACACGGCCCTGGTCCGCGCCGGACGCGAGCGCCACGAGATCGCCCGGATGGTCTTCATCAACGACAACCAGCGGGCCGTCCAGGAGGCCGGCGAGGCCGTCGGCCTGCCCGTCGAGCGCACCAACGCCGCGCTCGCCCGCGAGCTGGCCCACATGGGCGCCGCCGACCAGCTCGTCTGCCTGTGGCGCCACGTCGAGGCCGGCGAGCTGGCCAAGGGCGACCTCGTCGCCCTGGCCGGTATCTCGGCACCCGGAATGCACTGGTTCTGCACACTCATCGAGGTGTGAGGCCGCCCACCCGGCCGGGCCCAGGGCCCGGCCGGCGGGGACCCGCGAGAGGAGACACCATGACCACCGAGTCCCGGACGCCCCCGGCCCCGGCCGGCACCGTCACGGAGGAGGAGATAGCCCGCTTCGTCGTCGAGCGCTTCCTCCCCTCCGTCGACATCGCCGAACTCGACCCCGAGTACGACCTCCTGGCCACCGCCGTCATCGACAGCCTCGGCCTCCTCCAGGTCGCCTCCTGGCTGGAGCGGACGCACGGCGTCGTCGTGCCCGACCGCGAGCTCACCGGCCCGCGCTTCCGCAGCGTGCGCGCCATCCGCGAGACCGCGGACCGGGCCGCCGCGGCGGGCGGCCGGTCATGAGCCGCACCCTGGCCGAGGCGTTCGCCGCGCACGCCGCCGAACGACCCGGGGCACCCGCCCTCGTCTGGGAGGACCGCCCCGTCTCCTACGGCGAGCTGTACGCCATGGCGGTCCGCGCCCGCGCCCGCGTCGAGACCGCCGTCCCCGACCCCGCCCACCCGGTGGGGCTCCTCGTCCGCAAGTCGCCCCGGGCCGTCGCCCTGGTCCTCGGCTGCCTCATGGCCGGCCGCGCCTTCCTGCTGCCCTCCCGCGAACTGCCCGAGGAACCCCTGCGCTCCCTGTACGAGCAGGCCGGCTGCCGCGCGGTCCTGGGCACCGAGCCCCATCCGCTCGTCGACCACCTCGTGGACCTCACCGGCGACCCGGCGGCGCCCGCCGGCCCCGCGGAGCCGCCCGCCCCGGTGGCCGAGGACACCGTCGGCTTCATGCTGACCACGTCCGGCTCGACCGGACTGCCGAAGATCGTGCCGGTCCCCACCGGCGCCGTCACCCGCTTCACCGCCTGGGCCGGCGAGTCCTTCCCCCTCGGCCCCGGCGCCCGGGTCCTCAACTACGCCCCGCTCAACTTCGACCTCTGCCTGCTGGACATCTGGAGCACCCTCGCCCACGGCGGCACCGTGGTCCTGGCCGATCCGGACCGCGGCGCCTCCCCCTCGTACCTCCGCGACCTCGTCGCCGACCACGCCGTCACCCTGGTCCAGGGCGTCCCGCTCCTCTTCCAGCTGCTGATCGAGGCCACCGCCGACAGCGGCCCCCTGACCACGCCCGAGCACATCGTCTTCGCCGGCGAGAGCACCCCCGGCCGCGTCCTCGAAGGCCTCGCCGAGGTCTTCCCCGACGCCCGCTGGTACAACAACTACGGCTGCACGGAGACGAACAACAGCTTCCTGCACCTCATCGACCGCGGCTCACCGGTCCGCGCCCCGCTGCCGATCGGCCGCCCGCTGCCCGGCGTGGACTGGCTGATCACCGACGAGGACGGCAAACCGGTCACCGGCCAGGGCCGCGGCGAACTGTTCGTCAGCACGCCCTTCCAGACGGCCGGCTACCTCAACGCCCCCAACGCGGAGCGCTTCGCCCCGCACCCCGACGGCGTACCCGGCCGCGTCTACTACCGCACCGGCGACGTGGTCACCCGCCACGAGGACGGCACCGTCAGCGTCCTCGGCCGCACCGACTTCATGGTGAAGGTGCGCGGCTTCCAGATCAGCACCCAGGCCGTCGAGCAGGTCCTCCTCGACCACCCCGAGGTCGTCGAGGCCGCGGTGATCGCCCTGCCCGACCCGGTGGCCGGCAAGCGCCTGCACGCCGTCCTGCGCGTCACCGCCCCCGGAGCCGTCTCCACCCTCGCCCTGCGCAGCCACTGCGCGCGCCACACCGTCCGCGCCGCCGTGCCGACCGCCTTCGACCTGACCACCGACCCGCTGCCCAAGACCTCCACGGGCAAGGTCGACCGCAACCTCGTCCGCCGCGCCCTAGAAACCACCCCACCCCCCACCTGACCCCGCCCCCCGCGCCCGCACCGCCCCTCCCACCACCCCACGCGGGTGGCGTGTGGGCGGCGCGGATGCGGGTGCGCGAGGATGGGCCCATGGCGAACCGACTGGCCCATGAGACCTCCCCCTACCTGCTCCAGCACGCCGACAACCCGGTCGACTGGTGGCCCTGGTCCGCCGAGGCGTTCGAGGAGGCCCGCCGCCGCGACGTCCCCGTGCTCCTCAGCGTCGGCTACAGCTCCTGCCACTGGTGCCACGTGATGGCCCACGAGTCCTTCGAGGACGAGGCCACCGCCGCGCTGGTCAACGAGCACTTCGTCGCCGTCAAGGTCGACCGCGAGGAGCGCCCCGACGTCGACGCCGTCTACATGGAGGCCGTCCAGGCCGCCACCGGCCAGGGCGGCTGGCCCATGACCGTCTTCCTCACCCCCGACGCGGCCCCCTTCTACTTCGGCACCTACTTCCCGCCGGAGCCCCGCCACGGCATGCCGTCCTTCCCCGAGGTCCTCGACGGCGTCCGCGCCGCCTGGTCCGACCGCCGCGGCGAGGTCGCCGAGGTCGCCGACCGGATCGTGAAGGACCTCGCCGGCCGCTCGCTCGCCCACGGCGGCGGCGGTCTGCCCGGCGAGGAGGAGTCGGCCGCCGCCCTCCTCGGCCTCGTCCGCGAGTACGACGCCACCCACGGCGGCTTCGGCGGCGCCCCCAAGTTCCCGCCGTCGATGGTCCTGGAGTTCCTGCTCCGCCACCACGCCCGTACGGGCTCCGAGGGCGCCCTCCAGATGGCCTCGGACACCTGCGAGGCGATGGCCCGCGGCGGCATCTACGACCAGCTCGGCGGCGGCTTCGCCCGGTACTCCGTCGACCGCGCCTGGGTCGTCCCCCACTTCGAGAAGATGCTGTACGACAACGCGCTGCTGTGCCGCGTCTACACCCACCTGTGGAAGGCGACCGGCAGCGACCTCGCCCGCCGGGTCGCCCTGGAGACCGCCGACTTCATGGTCCGCGAGCTCCGCACCCCCGAGGGCGGTTTCGCCTCCGCCCTCGACGCCGACTCCGACGACGGCACGGGCCGGCACGTCGAGGGGGCCTACTACGCGTGGACCCCGGCCCAGCTCGCCGAGACCCTCGGCGCGGACGACGCCGCCCTCGCCGCGACCCACTACGGCGTCACCGAGGACGGCACCTTCGAGCACGGCGCCTCGGTCCTCCAGCTCCCCCAGGAGGCGGGCCCGGCCGACGCCGGCCGGATCGCCTCCATCCGCACCCGGCTGCACGCGGCCCGCGAGCGGCGCGCGCGCCCCGGCCGCGACGACAAGATCGTCGCCGCCTGGAACGGTCTCGCGATCGCCGCCCTCGCCGAGACCGGAGTCCTCCTCGACCGCCCCGACCTCGTCGAGCGCGCCACCGAGGCCGCCGACCTGCTGGTCCGCCTCCACCTCGACGACGGCGGCCGGCTCACCCGCACCTCGAAGGACGGGCGGGCGGGCGCCAACGCGGGCGTCCTGGAGGACTACGCCGACGTCGCCGAGGGCTTCCTCGCCCTCGCCGCCGTCACCGGCGAGGGCGCCTGGCTCGACTTCGCCGGCCTCCTCCTGGACCACGTCCTCGACCGCTTCACGGGCGAGGGGGGCACGCTGTTCGACACGGCCCACGACGCCGAGGCCCTCATCCGGCGCCCCCAGGACCCCACCGACAACGCCACCCCGTCCGGCTGGACCGCCGCCGCCGGAGCACTGCTCTCGTACGCGGCCCACACCGGCTCCGAGGCCCACAGGACCGCCGCCGAGGGAGCCCTCGGCGTGGTCAAGGCCCTCGGCCCGCGCGCCCCGCGCTTCATCGGCTGGGGCCTGGCCGTCGCCGAGGCGCTGCTCGACGGGCCCCGCGAGATCGCCCTCGTCGGCGCCGCCGCCGACCCCGCGTTCCAGGAGCTGCGCCGTACGGCCCTGCGGGCCACCACTCCCGGGGCGGTCCTCGCCGCCGGAGCCCCCGACGGCGAGTTCCCGCTCCTCGCGGACCGCCCCCTGGTCGCCGGGTCACCCGCCGCGTACGTCTGCCGTCACTTCACCTGCGACGCACCCGTCACCGACCCGGACGCCCTGGCCCGCCTGCTGCGCTGAGGCCCCGAACGGACACGGCCCCGCCGCCCCTCCGGAGAGGGACGACGGGGCCGCGCCGTGGCCGAGCGGCGATGCTCAGTGGTTGCCGGCGCCGTTGCCGGACAGCACGGGGATGTCGCTGAGGATGTGCGACAGCGGCTCGTCGCCCTTGGCCTGGGTCGAGTTCTCGACGCACTGCTGGTTCTGCGGGGAGGACAGGACGTTGATGTCCTGGACCGCGATCGGGATGGCACCGACCAGCGAACCGGCGTTGACCTTGGCCGGGAGACCGATGCACGGCTTGTTCAGGGAACCCTGGACGAGCGCGAACTGCGGGCTCATGTTGCCGTACGTGGCGGAGTTGCCGAACTCCTGGTGCGCGCCGTTGCCGGAGAGCGAGGTGGTGCCGCCGTCATCGGCGATCGCGAGAGCCGGGCCGGCCGTCACGCCGACGACCGAGGCAGCCACCGCAGCGGTCGCGAGGAGCTTCTTCATGGTTCTGGCCTTTCGGATTGCTGGCCCGAGCTGACTGTCGGGCCGTGCTGATCAACTGGTCGGGGAGGCGGAGGTTCCGGCATGTCCACCGGACGGCCTACGGGCAGATGAGCGAAGATCCCCTGGCGGGGTCGTAGCGGGCGACGGAGATCGCGCTCGGGGCGACCGCGTCGGCGGGCGGCAGCGGACGGTCGGCGCGGAGCCGTGCGAAGACCTCGGCGGCCCCCTCCTCGTCCCAGCCCACCGTGGACCCGGCGCCCTCGACGACCGGGTTGTAGCCGCGGACGGGCACGGTCGCGAACTCGAAGCGGGAGGGGTCGATCCGCTTCAGCCGGGCGGCGAGCCGCAGCAGTTCGGCCGGCGAGATGCCGCGCTCGGCGGACTCCGTCCCGCGCAGGGTCGCGGTGAGCGCCGCCAGCTTCCGGGGATCCCCGAAGATCCGGTCGGACCGGATCCGGTCCAGCGCGTTGGCGACGAACCGGTGCTGCTTGCGGATGCGGCCGAAGTCCATCTCCCCGTCGGCCTTCCGCGAGCGCACGTACTGCAGTCCCTCGCCGCCGCCCACCCGCCGGGTGCCGACCGCGAGGTCGAGCCCGGTCGACGGGTCCTTCAGCGGCTTCGCCGTGCAGATGGCCACCCCGCCGTCGATCCGGTCGACGGTGTCCATGAACCGCCGGAAGTCGACCTTCAGGAAGCGGTGCACGTCGATCCCGGTGGCCGCCTCGACGGTCTCGACGGTCAGCTGCGCCCCGCCCTCGGCGTGGGCCGCGTTGATCTTCGCCGGGTGGGAGTCGTGGACGGCGCCGGTCCGCAGGACGGTGTGGGGTCCGGGGAGTTCGGCGAGCGAGTCGCGCGGCAGCGACACGACGCTGACCCGGTCGTGCCGGGCGGAGACGTGCACGAGCATCATCACGTCGGAGCAGTCGCAGCCCTGGCCGCCCAGCCGGAAACGTTCCTTCTCGGCGGCGGTGACCCCGGACCGCGAGTCCGTGCCGACGACGAGCAGATTGAACCCCTCGGCGGGGGCGGGGAGTTCGACGGGACCGCCGAAGGCGGAGGCGAGGGCTCCGGGGGCGAGCGCGAGCAGCGCAGCCGGTGCGAGCAGGAGCCACCGCGGACGCGGGAATCTCATGTCCGCACGGTATTTCGACGCCGCTCGCACAGACTTCCGCGACGCGACATCGAGTGCCTGAATCACTCCGTTGCGAGGCTTGTGTAATGATGCGGGAATAGCAGCGGAAGGAGCGAGGATGGCGCCGCCGGATCCCGGTAATCCCGGGAAATGGGAACGGATGGCCTTCATTCCGAAGAGCCGGTACGTGAGCGAGCCGCCGACCGCCGACCCGATCCGGTCGACCCGGCAATTCCCCGTCTATTCGGCCCTGGTGGCCCAGTGGGTGCAGGCGGGCCGGGCGGTGCCGGGAATGCCGGACCGGGAATGGGAGCGGCTGATCTCCACCCCCGTCTGGCCGCGCTAGGCCGTGTTTTGAAAATCGGCTCGGCGCCTCGTCCCGCATCGCGATGATCTGGGTGTGGGGCGAGGGGATCTTTCTGACGAACAGTGGGCT
>NZ_JBIBWV010000018.1:0-141332 GCF_043081625.1 Streptomyces sp. NPDC014861 | reverse complement strand
TGGTCGACCTCCTGGCCGGCCAGCACGTTGGTCCACCACAACTGGTAGGCCACGAACAGCAGCATCACGACGCCCAGGGTGATGAACAGCTCGCCGACGACCACGCCGACGCTGTCCTTGGCCGCCTTCGCCTCACGGGCCGCACGACGCGCCTCCACCCGCGACAGCGGACGCCCGGCGGCGGGACCCCCGCCGTCCGTCCCGGAGGCCGGAGCGGCGCCTCTGCGGCTCTTCCCGCGGCCCTGCTTGGCGGCGGCCCGGCGTCGTTCGGCCCGTCCCGGCCCGGGAAGGGGCTCCACGGGCCGCGGAGCCGCCTCGGCGACCTCGGGCAGCTGCTGGGTCTCCCCGGCCCCGTAGGGCTCCCGTATGGGCTCGTACACGGGCTCGTGGGACGCCGGCGGCGACGACGCCGGCTCGGCCCGGTGCCGCGCCTGGTCCTGCGGCCGATGCGGCTGCGGTTGCGGTCGCTGCTGCTGATGCGGCTGCGGTGGCTGCTGGTGCGGCTGAGACTGCGGCTGAGACTGCGGCTCCTGGTACGGATACGGATACGGGCCCTGCTGCTCGTAGCCGTACGACTGGGCCTGCGGATGCTGCGGATGCTGCTGCCGGGGCTGCTCGTACGCAGGCTCGTACCCGGTCTCGTACGACGGGTCGTACGAGGGCTCGTACGGGGCCTGCGCCTCGTACGGACGGGTGCCGTGGCCCTCGGGTATCGGCTCTGCGCCGGGCTCCCCGGAGCCCCGGAACCACGGCGAGCCCGTGGTCACGCGACGGCCTTGCCCACCACCGGCGCGAGCCCCGCCGACCGGTCGACCGCTCCCTCGTCTCCGCACTGCACCAGCCAGTTGGCGAGCATCAGGTGGCCGTGCTCGGTGAGCACCGACTCGGGATGGAACTGGACGCCCTCGACGGGCAGGTCGCGGTGGCGGAGGCCCATGATGATGCCGTCCTCGGTCCGCGCGGTCACTTCGAGCTCGGCCGGCAGGACGGTGGGCTCGGCGGCGAGCGAGTGGTAGCGGGTCGCCGTGAACGGCGAGGGGAGGCCGGCGAAGACGCCCTTGCCCTCGTGGAGGACGGGCGAGGTCTTGCCGTGCAGCAGCTCGGGCGCGCGGTCGACGACGCCGCCGTAGGCGACCGCCATCGACTGCATGCCGAGGCAGACGCCGAAGACGGGCACGCCGGTGGCGGCGCAGTGCCGCACCATGTCGATGCAGACGCCGGCCTGCTCGGGCGCGCCGGGACCGGGCGACAGCAGCACGCCGTCGAAGCCGTCCTGGGCGTGGCTCAGCTCCACCTCGTCGTTGCGGAGCACCTCACACTCGGCGCCGAGCTGGTAGAGGTACTGGACGAGGTTGAAGACGAAGCTGTCGTAGTTGTCGACGACGAGAATCCGCGCGCTCACTGGCCGTCCACCGTCACATCGTTGAACGGAAGCAGCGGCTCCGCCCAGGGGAACACGTACTGGAAGAGGAGGTAGACGGTCCCGAGGACCAGTGCGAGGGAGATCAGCGCCCGCACGAACGCGTTCCCCGGCAGATGCCGCCAGATCCAGCCGTACATGACTTCGCCGCCCCTTCCGTTCGTTACGGCCACCAGAGTACGGGGCGCGGGCGCCGCCGTGGGGAAGCTGTCCGAAGCCTGTGGACGACGGTCCGGGGACGGCCTGCTGTGGACAACCGGTCCCGGACGGGCCTACGCGGCCGGCTTCGCGTGGTGGAGGTCGACCGCGCCGGTGTATCCGGGCAGGGTCACGCCCTTGTGGTCGTCGACCTTCCAGCCGAGCCCGTAGGCCTTCACGTAGAGCTGGTAGTTCTGGAGCGCCGGGGAGTCGGCGAGCGCCTTGTCGAGCCTGCCCCGGTCGCCGACCGCGGTGATCTTGTACGGAGGCGAGTAGACGCGGCCCTGGAGGATGAGGGTGTTGCCGACGCAGCGGACCGCGCTGGTGGAGATGAGCCGCTGGTCCATGACCCGGATGCCTTCGGCGCCGCCTTCCCAGAGGGCGTTGACGACGGCCTGGAGGTCCTGCTGGTGGATGACCAGGTCGTTGGCCTGCGGTTCCGGGTAGCCGGGGGCTGCCTGGGCGCCGGGCGGGGCGTCGTTGAGGGTGACGGTGAGGCCGGGGCCGGAGATCTCGGTGGTGCCGGCGGCGGTCTCCAGCTCCTTCAGGCGCCGGTCCTCGGCGGCGGTCGAGCCGTCGTCGCGGGCGGCCAGGGAGTCGACCTCGCCGCGCAGGGCCGCGGCGGACTCGTCGAGGCCGGCGTTCTTGTGGCTGCGTTCCTCGATGAGGTCGGAGAGCCTCAGGAGGGACGCGTCCGTGCGGATGTTGGTGCCCTTGGCGGTGTTGAAGCTGGTGACGAAGAGCAGTCCGGCGAGGGCGAAGACGGCAAGGGTGAGCAGCCGGACGGGACGCCACCTGCTGGTGCGGCCCGATCCGGCGAGGGGGTCGCGCGGAGTGCCGGCGGAATTGCTCAACGTACCCTGATCCCCTTCTGCGCCGCGGAACCACTACGCTAACGGACGCCCGGGGGACGCAGTCGACCTGCTACGTCACATCCCGGCGACAGCCACAGTTCCCTGCGCGGTCACGCAGCGCATCGACAGGAGAGTCCCTCGTGCCGAAGTCACGGATCCGCAAGAAGGCCGATTACACGCCTCCGCCGGCGAAGCAGGCCACCAACATCAAGCTGACGAACCGCAGCTGGGTCGCTCCGGTGATGCTGGCCCTGTTCGCCGTCGGTCTGGTGTGGATCGTGGTCTTCTACGTCACCGACGGTTCACTTCCGATCGAGTCCATCCGGAACTGGAACATCGTGGTCGGTTTCGGCTTCATCGCCGCCGGGTTCGGTGTCTCCACGCAGTGGAAATGAGCTGATCAGCGGCGCGCTTAGCGGGTCCGCCCGGCCGTCGTCAAGCTCACCCCAGAGTTTATCCACAGCGTTGTGCACAGCACTGGGATAACTTACGAAGATCTGTGGATAACTCGCACCGGGTTGACGCCGGTATGACCGCGAAGGCTTCCTCGGAACAGATCGGAGCCCCCTACCTCCCGGGAGAAATCCCAGGTCAGAGGTAGGGGGCTCGGTCACACCCCCAGACGTGGGGAGAACTCGCCCCACGCTGTGGATAACTCTGGGGAAAGCTCGCTTCCCCAGCTCGTCCACAGCCTCCCGCGCTCAGGTGAGCGCGAGCGTGCGTGCGGTCACGATGCCCACGTCGATCAGCAGCAGCACCCCACAGGCGCCGTACTGGATCAGGTCCCGGCGGGCCCTGGGCGCCCGCACGAGCACGAAGGTCACGAGGGCGCCGGCCACGAGTCCACCCACGTGCGCCTCCCAGGAGATCCCCGGACGGGTGAACGTCATCAGCAGCGAGAAGGCCACGAAGAGGGCCACCGGCCGCATGTCGTGACGGCGCCGGCGGGCCAGCACCACCCACGCGCCGATGAGGCCGTAGACGACCCCGGAGGCGCCCAGCGAGGGCTGGTTCGGCGCGGCGACCACATAGGCCAGGACGGAACCGGACAGCCCCGACAGCAGGCACAGCAGCACGTACCGGGCCCGGCCCAGCTCGGGCTCGACGATCCCGCCGATCACCCAGAGGCCGAGCAGGTTGAAGAGGATGTGCCACGGCTCCTGGTGCAGGACCGTGGAGGTGATCAGCCGGTACCACTCGCCGTCGGCGACGCCGACGACCTCGCCGAGCAGCGGGTTGTACGCGTACCCGATGAGCACCAGCTCGTCGACGAACCGGTCGCCGAGGGCCAGGACCAGGACGTAGACCAGCACGTTGATCCCGATGAGGATCTTGGTGACCAGCCGGTCGTCCTTCCTGACGCGGCCACCGGCGAGCGTCCGCGGCTGGTTGGCGTCGGCCGCGTGGCCGGTGCCGGAGCCGCTGCGGACGCAGTCCGGGCACTGGAAGCCGACCGAGGCGGAGATCATGCACGCCGGGCAGATCGGCTTCTCGCAGCGGGCGCAGCTGATGCCCGTCTCGGTGTCCGGATGGCGGTAGCAGGGCCGCAGTCCGGGCTGCGTGTCCATGGGCGGGGTCCCGTCCTTCCCGGTCAGCGCTGCTCGATCACCACGGACTCGACCACGACGTCCGTCAGCGGCCGCTGGGTCTGCGGGTCGGTGGAGACGGACGCGACGGCGTCCACGACGGCCCGGCTCTTCTCGTCCACGACCTCGCCGAAGATCGTGTGCTTGCGGTTCAGCCAGGTCGCGGGGCCGACCGTGATGAAGAACTGGGAGCCGTTGGTGCCCGGGCCGGCGTTGGCCATGGCCAGCAGGTACGGCCGGTCGAACCACAGCTCCGGGTGGAACTCGTCGGCGAACTCGTAACCCGGGCCGCCGGTGCCCGTCCCCAGCGGGTCCCCGCCCTGGATCATGAAGTCTCCGATGACCCGGTGGAAGACCGTGCCGTCGTAGAGCGGGTCGGTGGAGACCCGGCCGGTGGCCGGATGGGTCCACTCGCGCTCGCCCGAGGCGAGCTCGACGAAGTTCCGCACCGTCTTGGGCGCGTGGAACGGCAGCAGGCGCACCTCGATGTCGCCCGCGCTGGTCTTGAGGATCGCGTACGGCATGGCCACGGTCCGCCTTCCCTCCCTGGTCGTGCGTCACGCCGCGGAGGGGATCGCCTCACGCTCCCGCGGCTCTGGCGAGTCGATCCTCGCATGCCCGCGACGGCCCGCCCGCACCCTCGCGCGGCCTGTCCGTCCCGTTCTCACGCAGGGTCCGCCCCGCCGTCATGCCCGGTCCGCCCCGCCGTCATGCCCCGATCGTCCCACCCCGTGCCCCGGATGCCCGCCCCGCATGCCGGACCTGGCTCCGGCAGGCATGATGCCGAAAAGGATGGAAAGGCGAAAAACCGATACCGCTCGCCACCGAGGAGGAGGAACCCGTGACTCGCATGGACAGCGTGCGCGCCGCTACGGATTCGGCGAAGGAAAGCGTCCTGCACGCCGCGGACGTGGTGGCGCCGTACGCCGGCACGGCCAAGGACCAGGCCGCGCACTATGCGCACGAGGCGCGGGTGCGGATCGCACCCAAGGTGTCGAGTGCCGCTCGACAGGCACGCGCGCAGGCACGTGAGCAGTACGCCGCGCTGGTGGCGCCGCACGTGCCGCCGCGGGTCGACGAGGCCGCGCAGCGCGCTGCGGCTCGGACCCGCTCGGTCGCCCATCAGGTGGCCGACTACACCGTTCCGCGCGTCGAGAGCGCGGTCGCCGCGACCGGTCCCGTGGTGGAGGAGGCCGGGTCGCGTTCTGTTGCCGCCTGGGCCGCGCTGCGCGGTCAGGTGACGCCGGACGACGTCCGGAAGATCGTGAGGAAGCAGGAGCGCCGGGCCAGGGCCGGGCGTCTCGTCAAGGGTCTCGCCGTCGTGGGCTTGCTGGTCGGCGGCGCGGTCGCCGCGTGGAAGTGGTGGGACAGGCAGGCCAACCCCGACTGGCTGGTCGAACCGCCGGCGCCCACGGATGTGGACGAGGGTTCGGGCATGCCGTCCGCGTCGGAGGTCTACACGGGCGCGGAGGCCGAGGCCGGTACGAACGTGGTCACGGAGTCCGGGAGCGACGTGGAGATCGAGACCGGGACCGTGGCCGGGATCGAGGCGGAGACGGAGACCGAGTCCACGGAGCCCGACGAGCGCCGCTGACCTGGGGCCGTTCCGTTCGATCCGATGATGCGGACTGCTCCGCGTGATCCAAGGGATCTGGATCTGGATCTGGATCTGGATCTGTCTGGTGCACCGGGTGCGTCGGGTGCATCGGTTGCACCGGGTGCGTCGGGATCCGACTGATGCACCGGGTCCGGCTGGTGGTCCGTCCGGTCCATGTCCATCGGGTCCGACGGGTGGCCCGTCCGGTCCATCGGGTCCGTCCGTTCCGTTCGTCGGTCGCCGCGGGCCGCACGGCGCTGGGGTGCCGGGAGGGAGGTGTCGTGCTCTCCCCGCACCCTAGGCGGCCGTCGCGAGCGCCAGCTCCGTCAGCGCGGCCGGGTCGCTCCCGAGCGGCGTGGCGGCCCGCAGCTGGCGGGCGGCGGGCGAGGAGCCGTGCGCCTCGGCGCCGATCCGCTGCTTGATGGTGGGCGGCAGCGAGCCCTGCCGGACCGGGGCCCACGGCTCCGCCTGCCTCGGTGCCACCACCGCCGCGGCGCGCTGTGCGGCGGCGGCCGGGGCGGCGGGGGCGGCCGGCTCCTCGGGCTGGGTCACCGGGGCCTGGCCCTGGGCGGCGGCGGGGGCCGCCAGGCCGACGGAGGCGAGCAGGGCGAAGAGGACGGAGATGAAGGCGGTCCAGAACTGCTTGACCTTGGCGGTGGCCATGGCCCCTCACTTTCGCGTGTACGGCGTTCTCGGATGGTTCATTTCAGGTTGCGCGCTTTACATACCTTCCTCATGATCTGTACGGGCGCCCGTTTCCGGCGGAGCGACGCCGCCGCCGCGCAGTTCTTCGGATGAACACCACCCGTCCGGACCAGTCCCGCCCTCTCAGGCCCATTCACAGTGATCCCCGTCACATCCACGTCACAGGCGACGACCCCTCGGTGTCTTGATGCCGAACAGGTCGAACCCCTGCAGACGGAGGAGAAATCATGGGCGGGAACACCGAAGTGGTCGTGATCGGCGGCGGGTACGCCGGTGTCATGGCGGCCAACCGACTCACCCGGCGCGACGACGTGACCGTGACGGTGATCAACCCCCGTCCGTCCTTCGTCCCCCGGCTCCGCCTCCACCAGCTGGTCGGCGGCAGCCACCCCGCGCTCGTCCGGTACGAGGACGTCCTGGCGGAGCGCGTCCGGCTGACCGTCGACTCCGTGGCCCGGATCGACTCCCACGCGCGCGTGGTGACCCTGGAGTCGGGCGCCACGGTCGGCTACGACCACCTGATCTACGCGGTCGGCAGCACCGCCGCCCGACCCGCTGTCCCCGGCGTCGCCGAGCACGCCCACCACGTCGCCGAGCTGGAGTCGGCCGAGCGGCTGCGGAACGCCGTCGCGGCACTGCCCGCCGGTGTCCCGGTGACCGTCGTCGGCGCGGGCCCGACCGGCATCGAGACCGCGGCCGAACTCGCCGAGGGCGGCCGCCCGGTGACGCTGGTCTGCGGCGGGGTCCTCGGCCCGTACCTGCACCCCAGGGCGCGCCGCTCGGCCGCCCGCAGGTTCGCCGCCCTCGGGGTGACCGTGCTCGACGGGCCCGGTACGAAGGTCACCGAGGTCACGGCGGAGTCGGTCCGGCTCGCCGACGGGCGCGTGGTGACCGGCGGGCTCGCGGTCTGGACCGCCGGCTTCGACGTCCCCGACCTGGCCGCGCGCAGCGGGCTGACCACCGATGCCGCCGGGCGCCTCCTCACCGACGAGACCCTCACCAGCGTCGACGACGAGCGGATCGTCGCGGCCGGCGACTGCGCGTCCCCCTCGGACCTGCCGTTCCGGATGAGCGCCTACGTCGCCGGCTGCCTCGGCGCGCACGCCGCCGACACCGTGCTCGCCCGGATCGAGGGTCGCCGCCCCGAGCCCGTGGACCTGACGTTCAACGCGATGTGCCTCAGCTTCGGGCGCCGTACGGCGATCTTCCAGATCGCACACAAGGACGACCGCGCGATGGGAATCTACGTCGGGGGGCGACCGGGGGCGAAGCTCAAGGAACTCGCCTGCACGCTCAGCGTCAAGCACCTGACCGCTGAGGCCCGCGAGCCCGGTGCGCACTCCTGGCCCAAGGACGGCAAGCACCGGCCGCGGCAGCTGCGCGAGCGTGCGGTCCGCCCGTCGGACGCCCCCGCGCACACGGCCTGACCGACGGCCCGGCACACCGACCAGGGGGAGAAGACCGCAGCATGACCAGCACGCACGACACGGACCGGCCCACGGACCCGAGGCCGCAGCAGACCTCCGACCGCCCCACCGACCCGACACCGGAGCGGACCACCGCCCCGGCCGCGACGACGGCCACGGCCACGGCCACAGCCACGACCACACCCCCGGAATCGAACCCCGCCACCGACACCTTCGTCGCCCACCGCGACCTGCTCTTCACCGTCGCCTACGAGATGCTCGGCTCGGCGGCCGACGCCGAGGACGTGCTCCAGGAGACCTGGCTCCGCTGGACCGGCGTCGACCTGGCGCAGGTCCGCGACCAGCGGGCGTACCTCGTGCGGATCACCACCCGGCAGGCCCTCAACCGGCTCCGCACCGTGCGCCGCCGCCGGGAGGCGTACGTCGGCCAGTGGCTGCCCGAACCGCTGCTCACCACGCCGGACGTGGCCGAGGACGTCGAGCTCACCGAGTCCGTGTCGATGGCGATGATGCTGGTCCTGGAGACGCTCACGCCGACCGAGCGGGCCGTCTTCGTCCTCCGCGAGGTCTTCGAGGTGGGGTACGACGAGATCGCGGCGGCCGTCGACAAGACGCCGGCCGCGGTCCGTCAGATCGCGCACCGGGCCCGGAAGCACGTCGACGCCCGCCGCCCCCGCACGACGGTCTCCGCGCGCGAGGCGCGGGCGGCCGTGGACTCCTTCCGGCGGGCGCTGGAGACCCGCGACCCCCAGGACTTCCTCGACCTGCTCGCCCCCGACATCGTCCTCGTCAGCGACGGCGGCGGCATCAAGCGGGCCGCGCTCCGCCCGGTCGTCGGCGCCGAGAAGGTCACCCGCTTCTACCTGGGCGGCACCCTCAAGGCCGACGTGACCGTCACGACCGAGCCCACCGTCGTCAACGGCGCCCCGGCGCTCGCGATCCACCTCGACGGCGAGCTGGACGGGGTCATGGCGATGCGCGTCGAGAACGGCCTGATCAGCGGCCTCTACTACGTCCGCAACCCCGAGAAGCTCAGCCACGTGATGGCCGCGACCGCCCTCACCCTCCGCTGACACCGCACCGCTCGCACCGCCCCTCCTCATCACCGCACCGCCCCTCCTCATCACCGCACCGCACCCCACGACACCGCACCGGAAAGGACCCCCGAGATGCCCGGACGGACCACGACGGCCGTACGACCCGGCACCACGCACCACCGGACCGTCAGGACCGCGGTCGCCCTCCAGACCCTCGCCCTCTTCTTCCAGGCGGGCACCGCCGGCGCCCTGCTCGTCTCCCCGCTGGGCGCGCAGCTCCACGACGTGGGCTCGCGGGTGATGTACGGCGCCTCGATGCTGTACGTGGTGGCCGCGATCGTCGCCTGGCGGCCGGGCGGCGGCAGCCCGAGACCGGTCCTGTACGCCTCCGGGCTCCTCGTCCTCGCCTCCGTCCAGGTGGCCCTCGGCATCGCCCACCTGCCCGCGTACCACGTGCCGTTGGGCATCGTGATGGTCGTGCTCAGCACCCTGGACCTGGCCCGCGTCCTGACCGCGTCCCCCGCGCCCGGGAAGGGCACCGGCCACGGCGGACCGGCCCGAGCATGACCGCCACGGACCGGCCGGCACGTGACCGCCGCGGGCTCGCGCGGCTCGCTCAGGCGCGGGTGTCGGCCGCCGGGGTCGCGGCGCGGATCAGCCGGTCCGTCCCGACGAGGGGAAGGGCCGTCAGGAAGGCCCCCACCACCCCGATCCAGAGGCAGGGCACGACGCCGACGCGCGAGCCGAGCCAGCCGGCCAGAACCGCCGCCGCGGGCATGCTTCCCCACACCACGCACCGGATCGTGGCGGTCATCCGCGCCAGCATGTCCGGGGGGCAGACCCGCTGCCGCACGCTCACCTGCGCGATGTTGAAGGTCACCGCGCCCCAGGTCATGCCGAACTGGCCGATGACGAGCAGGGCGACCGGGAGCACGACGCCGGACCCGCCCAGGGATCCGCCCAGGGATCCGGCCGCGGGGAAGGCCGCCATGGACGCACCTGCCAGGACGAGGCCGGCCGCCATCACCTTCCCCGCCTCGTACCGGGCACGGACCCTCGGGAGGGTGAGCGAGGCCAGGAGGCCGCCGAGCGTGCCGACCCCGAGGACGACCCCCATGACCGTGGAGCCCAGCCCCAGCGTCCTCAGGACGAGCAGCGGCGTCAGCGTCATGGCGAGGGTGGCGAAGAAGTTCGACACCCCCATCACGACGCACAGCCGCCGCAGCAGCGGGTGGCCGGCGACGAACCGGACCCCGGCCAGGATCTCCCGCCCCAGCCGGGACTCCCGTCCGCCCTTCCCCTCGCGGGAGGGTTCGGAGTCCTCGACCGTCGCCAGGAGACCCGCGCACACCACGTAGGCCAGCGCGTCGACGGCGATCACCACGGGCGCGCTCACCGCCTTGAGGAGGAATCCCGCCGCGGCCGGACCGCCGGCCGCGGAGATCTGCGCCGAGGACTCCAGCCTCGCGTTCGCCCGCTCGATGTCCTTGTCGGGGACGATGAACGGCACGTACGACTGGTACGCGACGTCGAAGAAGACCGAGGCCACTCCGACGACCACCGCGACCGCGTACAGCCACCCGAGCGACAGCCGGTCGACGGCCCACAGCACGGGGACGCAGGCCAGCACGACGGCCCGCACGACGGCCGCCCCGATCATCGTGGCCCGCTTCGGCCGGCGATCCACCCACGCGCCGGCCGGCAGGCCCACGAGCAGGTAGCACACGGTGAGCGCGGCCGTCAGGTAGCCGACCTCCGCCGCGCCGGCGTGCAGGGACTCGATCGCGACCACGGGCAGGGCCACCATGCCGAAGCGCTGGCCGAGCTGCGACACGGTCTGAGCGGTCCAGAACCTCGGGAACCCGCTTCCGCTCCCCTCCGACACCGCGGCGCCGGACACGGAGACCCCCATCAGACCGCCCCGCCCCTCGACCACCGGTCGACGGACCCCGACGGTCTCCGCCCGGACCCGCCCGTCCGCTCCGGGCGGCGGACCGGCTCACGCCGCCGCAAGACGCTCCTCGGCACGACGTTCCCTCCCCATGACCCCACCCCGCCCAGCAAAACGCCCCCCTGGACCGCGTTTCCGCGGTTCAAGGGGGCGTCTGTGAGTGGAGCCTAGGGGAGTCGAACCCCTGACATCTGCCATGCAAAGACAGCGCTCTACCAACTGAGCTAAGGCCCCGGAACGAGGACAGCGTACCGGTTCTCCCCCCGTGCCGGGCAAAAGGTGGGACTCCCGGTGAACGACCACGCTCCGTAAGATGCTGACCGAGGTTCGCAGTGGCGAACCGCAGGGATGGGGAGAAGTGATGGACGCAGCGCAGCAGGAAGCCACGGCAAGAGCCAGAGAGCTTCAGCGCAGTTGGTACGGAGAGCCGCTGGGGGCGCTCTTCCGTCGGCTGATAGACGACCTCGGGCTCAACCAGGCCCGGCTGGCCGCGGTGCTCGGACTCTCCGCGCCCATGCTCTCCCAACTGATGAGCGGCCAGCGCGCCAAGATCGGCAACCCGGCCGTGGTCCAGCGGGTCCAGGCCCTCCAGGAGCTGGCCGTCCAGGTCGCCGACGGCAGCGTCAGCGCCGCCGAGGCCACCGACCGCATGGACGAGATCAAGAAGTCGCAGGGCGGCTCGGTCCTGACCGCGACCGGCGGCCAGACCCCCAACGGATCCGGCGCCCCGACCGTGCGCCGCGTGGTCCGCGAGATCCAGTCGCTGCTGCGTTCCGTCTCCGCCGCCGGCGACATCATCGACGCCGCCGACTCCCTCGCCCCGCACCACCCGGAGCTGGCAGAGTTCCTCCGGGTGTACGGCGCCGGGCGCACCGCCGACGCGGTCGCCCACTACGAGTCGCACCAGAACTGACACGGCACGCACGACTGACGACGGACGACTGACGACGGACGGGGAGCGGCGCAGCACGATGGGTGAGGTCTTCGCCGGCAGGTACGAGCTGGTCGATCCGATCGGGCGGGGCGGGGCCGGCGCGGTCTGGCGCGCCTGGGACCACCGCCGGCGCCGCTATGTGGCGGCCAAGGTGCTCCAGCAGAGCGACGCCCACACGCTGCTCCGCTTCGTCCGGGAACAGGCGCTGCGGATCGACCACCCGCACGTCCTCGCCCCGGCCAGCTGGGCCGCCGACGACGACCAGGTCCTCTTCACGATGGACCTGGTCGCCGGCGGGTCGCTCGCCCATGTCATCGGCGACTACGGGCCGCTGCCGCCCCGCTATGTCTGCACCCTTCTCGACCAGCTGCTGGCGGGTCTGGCGACGGTGCACACCGAGGGGGTCGTCCACCGGGACATCAAGCCGGCCAACATCCTGATGGAGGCCACCGGTTCGGGCCGTCCGCATCTGCGGCTCTCGGACTTCGGCATCTCCATGCGCAAGGGCGAACCGCGGCTCACGGAGACCAACTACGTGGTGGGCACGCCCGGTTACTTCGCTCCCGAGCAACTCCTCGGCTCCGAGCCCGACTTCACCGCGGACCTGTACGCCGTGGGGCTGGTCGCGCTCTATCTGCTGCACGGCACCCGGCCGGACTCGCAGGCCCTGGTGGAGCACTTCGTCACCCACGGCACCCCGCCGGCGCCCGCGAGCGTCCCCGAGCCGCTGTGGCAGGTGCTGGCGGGACTGCTCCAGCCCGATCCGCAGGCCCGCTTCCGGACGGCCACGGGCGTGCGGAAGGCGCTGAGCGCCGCCGTGGAGATGCTGCCCGAGCCGGAGGGCGGTGAGGCGCCGGTCGAGATCTTCGACCAACTCGGTCCGCTGCCCGCCGGTTTCGGCCCCGAGGGCCCGGCCGCACGACCGGTCCAGGACGCGCCTCCCGCGCCCCAGGAGCCCCCACAGCCGGTCCAGAACGCCCCGCAGCCGATGCGGGCCGCCCCGCCGCCGTACCAGCCGGTGCCGGGGCCCTCGGAGACGGGCAGTTTCCATCTGCCCCCGCCGGTGACCCATCCCGTACCCCCCTTCGACCCCGCCGCTCCCCAGGCGCCGACGCCGACGCGTCCGCAGGCGGCGGCGCATCCGCAGGCGGCGCATCCGTACGCCCCTACTCATCCATACACCGCTCAGCCCCATCAGGTTCCCGGTCCGCCCGGCTCCGCGGCCCCGGCGGCCCTCCCCGGACCGTCCCCGAAGGTGGCGGTCCCGGTGCTGCTGCTCGCGCTGGTGTCGCTCGCGGTCGGCTTCTGGGCGCTGACGCAGATCTGACGCCGGCCCGCCCCGATCCGGAGGGGTCCTTCAGGCCCGGCGGCGGGCCAGAAGGGTCCAGGCGCCGAGGCCGACGAGCAGGACGGTGCCGAGGCCGAGGCCGCCGGCGGCCAGGGCGACCATCCCGCTGTCGGCGCTCTTCGCCTCGGCCCCCGTGGCGCCGTTCGCCGCGGCCTTCCGGTCGTCGCCGGTCACCTGGAAGACGCCCGGGTCGCCCGCGTACCCCGGGCCCTGCTTCTTGTCGCCCCTGACGGTGACCCGCAGGATCAGCGGCAGCGGCCCGTCGCCGTACTCCTGGGCGATCTCCGGGCTGAGCGTGGCGGTGAGGTAGTACCAGCCGGCGAAGCGCATGCCGTTGGTGGCGGTCTCGTAGGAGGAGCGGTTCTCGTGGGCGACCGGCCGCTGCGGGGCGAGGGCGACGGTGGCCGGCTTGCCCCGGTAGCTCTCCGTCCGGAGGTCGACGAAGCCGCGCGCGGGGTTGTCGAGGCCGAGCGCGAGCGCGTTGCCGACCAGTTCGTCGCCCGCGGAGCTGCTGCCCAGCTCGGCGGTGGCGAAGATCTGCTGGCCCCAGTCGACCGGCACCCGCCAGAACAGCGTCTGGCCTGGGCGGACGTCCGCCCGCCACTCGCCTTCCTGGAGCGAGACGGCGGTGTGGAAGCCGGCTCCGCCCTGCCGCTCCTTCGGTCCTCCGGCGGGCGGCGCGGGCGTCCCCGAGGGCCACGACTCGGGCAGCTTGTCCGGCCCGTTCTTGCTCAGCAGCGGCTCGTCGACGTGCTGGAGCTCCAGCTCCCAGTCGTCCGGGGCGGAGTCGGCGTCCGACTCCCGCTCGACGAGGACGTAGTACGTACCGGCGTCCTGGCAGTAGCTCTCGTCCGGATCGACGATCCTGCGCGCGTAGCCGGTGAGCGGCCGGACATGGTCGCCGGCCGCGAAGTTGACCTCCTGGTAGCCGCACTCGTTGCCCGAGCCGTCCTGGATCGCGATCCGGAAGCCGTCGCCGTACGCGGCCTTCCCGCCCGGCTTGGGGACGGCGACAGCGGAGACGTACGAGTTCCTGGTGGTGTCCAGATTGAGCCGGTAGTAGACCTTGCCGTCCTTCTTGAGGGTGTCCCGGTAGGTCCTGCCGAGCTCCAGCGGGTCCGCGTCGGCGCTGGAGGCGGCGCCCTGGATCCGCTGCGCCGCGGGGTCGAAGGCGTACGGGGGGATCGCGGCGCCGTCGGCCGCCCACGCGGGCAGCGCGGTGAGCGTGCCCACCGCGGCGGCGGCCGTGAGCAGCGCCGCCGCCTTCCGTGTCCTGCCCGCGGTCCTCGCCCGGTGCCCGGTGCCGTGCCCGGCCGTCTCCCCCGCCTGCGTGCTCACGCGCTTCTCCTCGTCGTGTCCGTCACCGCGTCCCGTCCCGGGGCCGTCGTGCCGGACCATCCTGCCCCGCTCCCGCCCCCGGTGTCCGCATCGGGCCGGACGGGCATCCGGATTTTGCTGGAGCAAGCCGCCGGCTCGCCGCGCCGGGCTCAGGGACGCTCCGTCACGGCCGCGCGGCGGCCCGTGCCGTACAGGGGGCGGAACGCCGAGATCCCGGCCGCGCGAGGCGCGGCCGGGATCTCGGTTTCAGCTGGATGGGTCTCAGACACCGGAACCGGACGGCACGGAGTCGGTCGCCTCCGTCCACAGGTCCTGCTCGGCGCGATCCGCCTGGATCTGGCGGTACACGAGGAGCCCGCCGATGGCGGCCAGTGCGACCAGGAGCAGCTTCTTCACCGCGCGACCTCGTCTTTCGTTGACGTAGGAGACTTCTGACGCCCACTCTACACATCGACCGATACCGATCGGTGACCTGCGCGAGCGCCAAACCTCACACAACGAGATCGACCCGGACGGAGGAACCGTCCGGGTCGATCGCTTCTGTGGGGCTAACAGGATTTGAACCTGTGGCCTCATCCTTATCAGGGATGCGCTCTAACCAACTGAGCTATAGCCCCGCCGCGCTTTGCGGTGTGTGTCCCGCGCGCTGACTCCTGAAGATTAGCGCACGTGGGGGCCAGTCCCAAAATCGCCCGGGCCGAAGGCCCTGAGCGCTCCACGGGGTGGCCCCCACGCGGCCTACTCGTCCTCGGCCAGCGTCAGCTCGACGCCGCCGACGAAGCCGGCGGACAGGTTGTAGATGAACGCGCCGAGGGTCGCGAGGGCGGTCATCAGGACCACGTCGATCACCGCGATCACCGAGGTGAACATCAGCACCCGCGGCAGCGACAGGAAGGACTGCAGATCGAAGCCGTTGGACTCGTTCGAGCCCGTGGCCTCGCTGATCGTCCCGCCGACCGTCGAGAAGACGCCCATGGCGTCCATGACCATCCACAGCACGGCCGCCGCGACGATCGTGCAGATGCCCAGCGCGATGGAGAGCAGGAAGCTCACCTTCATGACCGACCACGGGTCGGCCTTCGCCACCCGCAGCCGCGCCTTGCGGGTGCGCGGGGTCGTCCGCGCGCCCGTCCGGGGCCGCCGCACCGCCGAGGCGGACTGGCCGCCCTGGGTGCCGCCGCCGCCCTGCGGGCCGTCGTAGGCCCTCGGCGGGTGGTAGGCGCCCGCCGGCTGCGCCGCGGGCCGTTCGCCCGGCAGAGCGCCGTTGTAGCCCTGATAGGGGGGCTGCTGCCCCCGAGTGTCCGTCACCGCAACCCCCTGGGAGTCCGTGGCCGAGCCACGGGCGCCGTGCGCTCCAGCACCTGCAGAAGCTCCGGCAGCCGCCGATCCGGCGCCCGTGGCTCCACTCACGCTCTACTCCTCGTGATCCCCGGTCGCAGGCTCCGTGCCCTCGACCGATGCCTCGGCCTCGGATGCCTCGATGGCACCCTCGGCGTCGTCGACCTCTTCGTCCTCGCCGCCGGCCTCGGCGTTCCGTGCGATGCCGACGACGGCATCGCGCTTGCCCAGGTTGATCAGCTGGACGCCCATGGTGTCACGGCCGGTCTCCCTGACTTCGTTGACTCGCGTGCGAATCACACCGCCGGACAGCGTGATGGCGAGGATCTCGTCGGTCCCCTCGACCACCAGCGCGCCCACGAGCGAGCCGCGGTCCTCCACGATCTTGGCGGCCTTGATGCCGAGGCCGCCGCGGCCCTGGACGCGGTACTCGTCGACGGGGGTGCGCTTGGCGTACCCGCCGTCCGTCGCGGTGAAGACGAACGTACCGGGCCGGACGACATTCATCGAGAGCAGTTCGTCGTCCTCCCGGAAACTCATGCCCTTGACACCCGAAGTGGCGCGTCCCATCGGGCGCAGCGCGTCGTCCGTGGCGGTGAAGCGGATCGACTGCGCCTTCTTGGAGATCAGCAGCAGGTCGTCCTCGGCGGAGGCCAGCTCGGCGCCGATCAGCTCGTCGGCGACGCCTCCGGCGCCGTTGTCCCGCAGGTTGATGGCGATGACGCCGCCGGAGCGCGGGGAGTCGTAGTCCTTGAGCGCGGTCTTCTTCACCAGGCCGGAGCGGGTGGCGAGGACCAGGTACGGCGCGGCCTCGTAGTCGCGGATCGCGAGGATCTGGGCGATCTGCTCGTCCGGCTGGAAGGCCAGCAGGTTGGCCACGTGCTGGCCGCGCGCGTCCCGGCCGGCGTCCGGCAGCTCGTACGCCTTGGCCCGGTAGACCCGGCCCTTGTTGGTGAAGAAGAGCAGCCAGTGGTGGGTGGTGGAGACGAAGAAGTGGTCGACGATGTCGTCCTGCTTCAGCTTCGTCCCGCGCACGCCCTTGCCGCCGCGCTTCTGCGAGCGGTAGTCCTCGGTCTTCGTCCGCTTCACGTAGCCGCCACGCGTGATGGTGACGACGATGTCCTCCTCGGCGATGAGGTCCTCGATGGACATGTCACCGTCGAAGGGCACCAGCTTGGAGCGGCGGTCGTCGCCGAACTTGTCGACGAGCGCGGCCAGCTCCTCGCTGACGATGGTCCGCTGCTTCTCCGGCGAGGCGAGGATCGAGTTGTACTCGTTGATCTTCGCCTGGAGCTCGTCGTGCTCCGCGATGATCTTCTGGCGCTCCAGGGCGGCGAGCCGGCGGAGCTGCATCTCCAGGATCGCGTTCGCCTGGATCTCGTCGATCTGGAGGAGCCCCATGAGGCCCTCGCGGGCCACCTCGACCGTGTCGCTGCGGCGGATGAGGGCGATGACCTCGTCGATGGCGTCGAGGGCCTTGAGGAGGCCGCGCAGGATGTGGGCGCGCTCCTCGGCCTTGCGCAGCCGGAACTTCGTCCGGCGGACGATGACCTCGATCTGGTGCGTCACCCAGTGGCGGATGAACGCGTCCAGGGAGAGGGTGCGCGGCACGCCGTCGACGAGCGCCAGCATGTTGGCGCCGAAGTTCGTCTGGAGGTCGGTGTGCTTGTACAGGTTGTTCAGGACGACCTTGGCGACGGCGTCCCGCTTGAGCACGATGACCAGGCGCTGGCCGGTCCGGGACGAGGTCTCGTCGCGGACGTCGGCGATGCCGCCGATCTTGCCGTCCTTCACCAGGTCGGCGATCTTCTGCGCGAGGTTGTCCGGGTTGGTCTGGTACGGCAGCTCCGTGACCACCAGGCACTGGCGGTTCTGGATCTCCTCGACCTCGACGACGGCGCGCATCGTGATGGAGCCGCGGCCGGTGCGGTACGCCTCCTCGATGCCCTTGCGGCCGACGACGAGCGCGCCGGTCGGGAAGTCGGGGCCCTTGATGCGCTCGATGAGCGCGTCGAGGAGCTCCTCGTGGCCGGCCTCGGGGTGGGCCAGGTACCACTGGGCGCCCTCGGCGACCTCGCGGAGGTTGTGCGGCGGGATGTTGGTCGCCATGCCGACCGCGATGCCGGCGGAGCCGTTGACCAGGAGGTTCGGGAAACGGGCCGGGAGGACCGTCGGCTCCTGGTTGCGGCCGTCGTAGTTGTCCGTGAAGTCGACGGTCTCCTCGTCGATGTCGCGGACCATCTCCATCGACAGCGGCGCCATCTTGCACTCGGTGTAGCGCATGGCGGCGGCCGGGTCGTTGCCCGGGGAGCCGAAGTTGCCGTTGGAGTCGACGAGCGGCATCCGCATCGACCACGGCTGGGCCAGGCGGACCAGCGCGTCGTAGATGGAGGAGTCGCCGTGCGGGTGGTACGTACCCATGACGTCGCCGACGACGCGGGCGCACTTGTAGAAGCCCTTCTCGGGCCGGTAGCCGCCGTCGTACATCGCGTACAGCACGCGCCGGTGGACGGGCTTGAGGCCGTCACGCACGTCGGGCAGCGCGCGGGACACGATGACGGACATCGCGTAGTCGAGGTACGAGCGCTGCATCTCGGTCTCGAGCCCGACGGGCTCGATGCGCAGCACCGGGTCTTCTTCTTCGGTGGTCACGGGGGGGTTCTCGTCGGCCATTGCTGGTCGTCAGTCCTTTCGTACGGTCAGCTGGGACCGACTCAGATGTCGAGGAAGCGAACGTCCTTGGCGTTGCGCTGGATGAAGGAGCGGCGTGCCTCGACGTCCTCGCCCATCAGCACCGAGAACAGGTCGTCGGCCTGGGCGGCGTCGTCCAGGGTGACCTGGCCGAGCACGCGGTGCTCGACGTCCATGGTGGTGACGCGCAGCTCCTCGGCGTTCATCTCGCCGAGACCCTTGAAGCGCTGGATCGAGTCTTCCTTGATCCGCTTGCCGTTCTGCTTGCCCAGCTCGACCAGCGCGTCGCGCTCGCGGTCCGAATAGGCGTACTCGAAGTCGTCCCTGCCCCACTTGATCTTGTAGAGCGGCGGGCGGGAGAGGTACACGTGCCCGTGCTCGATCAGCGGCCGCATGAAGCGGAAGAGGAAGGTCAGCAGCAGGGTGTTGATGTGCTGGCCGTCGACGTCGGCGTCCGCCATCAGGATGATCTTGTGATAGCGGAGCTTCTCGATGTCGAAGTCCTCGTGGACCCCGGTGCCGAAGGCCGAGATCAGCGCCTGGACCTCGGTGTTCTGGAGGATCTTGTCGATCCGGGCCTTCTCGACGTTCAGGATCTTGCCGCGGATCGGCAGGATGGCCTGGTACATCGGGTTCCGGCCGGACTTGGCGGAGCCGCCGGCGGAGTCACCCTCGACGATGAAGATCTCGCACTTGGTGGGGTCGTTCGACTGGCAGTCGGAGAGCTTGCCCGGGAGGGAGGCCGACTCCAGGAGGCCCTTGCGGCGGGTGAGGTCGCGGGCCTTGCGGGCGGCCACGCGCGCGGTGGCGGCCTGGATGCCCTTGCGGATGATGTCCGCGGCCTCGTTCGGGTTCCGGTCGAACCAGTCCGTCAGGTGCTCGTGCACGACCTTCTGGACGAAGGTCTTCGCCTCGGTGTTGCCCAGCTTGGTCTTCGTCTGGCCCTCGAACTGCGGCTCGCCGATCTTGACCGAGATGATCGCGGTCAGACCCTCGCGGATGTCGTCGCCTGTGAGGTTGTCGTCCTTCTCGCGGAGCAGCTTCTTCTCGCGCGCGTACTTGTTGACGAGCGTCGTCAGCGCGGCGCGGAAGCCCTCCTCGTGGGTACCGCCCTCGTGGGTGTGGATCGTGTTGGCGAAGGAGTACACGCCCTCGCTGTACGACGAGTTCCACTGCATCGCGATCTCGGCGGAGAGCAGGCGCTCCTTGTCCTCGGCCTCGATGTCGATGACGGTCGGGTTGACCAGCTCGCCCTTGCGCGAGTTGAGGTACTTCACGAAGTCGACGATGCCGCCCTCGTAGTGGTACTTCACCGTGCGGGCGGCCTGCTCGTCGGAGGCCTCGGCGTCCGGGTCGTCGGCGCCGACCGTGGCCTTGGCGGACTCGCGCTCGTCGGTGAGCGTGATCGTCAGGCCCTTGTTGAGGAAGGCCATCTCCTGGAAGCGGCGGGAGAGCGTCTCGAAGGAGTACTCGACCGTCTCGAAGATGTCCGGGTCGGACCAGAACGTGACCGTGGTGCCGGTCTCGTCGGTCGCCTCGTGCTGCGCCAGGGGCGCGGTCGGGGCGCCCATCTTGTAGTCCTGGGTCCAGCGGTGGCCGTCGGTCCTGATCTCCACCGACACCTTGGTGGAGAGGGCGTTGACGACGGAGACGCCGACGCCGTGCAGACCGCCGGAGACCGCGTAACCGCCGCCGCCGAACTTGCCGCCCGCGTGGAGGACCGTCAGCACGACCTCGACGGCCGGCTTGCCCTCGGACTCGACGATGCCGACGGGGATGCCGCGGCCGTTGTCGACGACGCGGACTCCGCCGTCGGCCAGGATCGTCACGTCGATGGTGTCCGCGTGGCCGGCCAGGGCCTCGTCGACAGAGTTGTCGACGACCTCCTGCACCATGTGGTGCAGGCCGCGCTCACCGGTCGAGCCGATGTACATACCGGGGCGCTTGCGCACCGCATCCAGGCCCTCGAGGACCTGGATGTTGCTGGCGGTGTACTGGTTGTTCTCGTTGGGGTTGCCGGAATCGGCCACGAAGCGCCCTTTCTGGCACAGCACAGGCCGTGCTCCGGGCATAGGGGAGCCGGCTGCGTCGTTCGACAGTTCCGCAGTGTGGCGGGATTGTCTTCCAGTCTACCGGTACCGCTGACAGTCATGGGGGTTTGCGGGTACCTGAATGCGCATGTGCCGCCCTCGGCGCCCCCGAGACGACTCCCCATATCCGGACAGGGTCTCCAGGGGCCTCTGACGGCCACCTAGCGCTTCGGGTGGTGACGGGTAGTGCCGCCCGGCCGCGGGCGTGTGTCCCGCCGGGCCGGACAGGGTGGCGCGGGCCTCCGCGCGACGGCGCCCGACGGCTCGGACCCGCGCTCCCGGCGCCCGTCCACGCGACGGCTCAGCCGTACGTGTCCCCGGGTCCGACGGACCCCGGCGCCCGCAGCGGCCCGTACCGCCGCGCCCCCGCCCCGGGCCCGAGGACCTTGATCAGGCGTACCGTCCCGTGCCCCAGGTCCTCGTTGAGCCGCGCCACCAGCGTCGGCGCCAGCAGCCGCAGCTGCGTCGCCCAGGCCGTCGAGTCGCACTGCACGGTCAGCACGCGCGCGTCCGGCTCCTCCTCGTACTTCACCGGTACGCAGTGCTTGGCCAGGTCCTCGCCGACGATCTGCGGCCAGCGGCCCATCACCCCGCCGACGGCCGCCGGGGTCTCCCAGCCGCGCTCGGCGAGCAGGCGGTTGATCGCGGAGCCGAGCGCCATCGGGTCGCGTCCGTCGGCGCGCGCGCCGGAGCGCAGGCCGCCGCCGCGCCGGGCCTGCTTCTGCTGCTGCGCGGCCGCGCCACGCGCGCGTGCCTGCTCCTTGGCGGCGCGCAGCGCGACCCGGGCGAGGTCCACACCCGAGGGTTCGGGGGCCGCGGGCTTGTCCACAGGTTGTGGGGAAGTTTCGCCGTCGCCGCTCATACGCGCTCCACCGTCCCTCCGGTCACGGCGTACCGCGTCCCGGCGAGGACGCCCGGGACGTCGTCGTCGACCGCCGCGGTCACCAGGACCTGCTCGCCGTGGGCCACCAGCTCCGCCAGCCGCTCGCGCCGGCGCGCGTCCAGCTCGGCGAAGACGTCGTCGAGGACGAGGACCGGCTCGTTGCCCTCGGAGCGCAGCAGGTCGTACGAGGCGAGGCGGAGCGCCAGCGCGTACGACCAGGACTCGCCGTGGCTCGCGTACCCCTTGGCCGGCAGGTCGCCGAGGCGCAGCAGCAGCTCGTCGCGGTGCGGGCCGACGAGGGTGACCCCGCGCTCGATCTCCTGCTTGCGGACCTCGGCGAGGGCGGCGATCAGCTGCTCGTACAGCTCCTCGCGGCTCTGTCCGGTGCCGGGGGCGGAGGACCGGTACTCCAGCAGAATCGGTCCGCCTCCGGGCGCGAGCTGTTCGTACGCCTTGTCCGCGAGCGGCTGGAGGGTGTGGACGAGGTCGAGCCGCTGGGCGAGCAGCTCGGCCCCGGCCCGGGCCAGGTGCTGGTCCCAGACGTCGAGCGTGGACAGGTCCATGCCCCGGCCGCCGTGGCGGCGGGCCATGGCGGCGGACTTCAGCAGGGTGTTCCGCTGCTTCAGCACCCGCTCGTAGTCGGAGCGCACGCCGGCCATGCGCGGCGCGCGCGCGGTGATCAGTTCGTCGAGGAAGCGCCGGCGCTCGCCGGGGTCGCCCTTGATCAGCGACAGGTCCTCGGGCGCGAAGAGCACGGTCCGCACGATGCCGAGCACATCACGGGGTCTGACCTGCGAGGACCTGTTGATCCGGGCGCGGTTGGCGCGGCCCGGGTTGAGCTCGAGCTCGACCAGCTGGGAGCGCTCGCCCTGGGTGACGGCGGCCCGGATGACGGCCCGCTCGGCCCCCATCCGCACCAGCGGGGCGTCGGAGGCGACGCGGTGGCTGCCCAGGGTGGCGAGATAGCCGACGGCCTCGACGAGATTGGTCTTGCCCTGGCCGTTGGCCCCGACGAACGCGGTGACGCCCGGGTCGAGGGGTACCTCGGCCCGGGCGTACGAGCGGAAGTCGGCCAGCGAGAGATGCGTGACGTGCATGGTGGGCGCCGGCCTTCCCCCGGTCGCTGTGCACCGGGTGGTGCACAGCCTGTGGATTGCTACTTCTTCTCGACCGCGTGGCCGCCGAACTGGTTGCGCAGCGCGGCGATCATCTTCATCTGCGGCGAGTCGTCCTGACGGGACGCGAACCGCGCGAACAGCGACGCGGTGATCGCCGGGAGCGGTACGGCGTTGTCGATGGCGGCCTCGACGGTCCACCGGCCCTCGCCGGAGTCCGACGCGTAGCCGCGCAGCTGGTCCAGGTGCTCGTCCTCGTCGAGGGCGTTGACCGCGAGGTCGAGCAGCCAGGAACGGATGACCGTGCCCTCCTGCCAGGAGCGGAAGATCTCGCGGACGTTCTCCACGGAGTCGACCTTCTCCAGCAGCTCCCAGCCCTCGGCGTAGGCCTGCATCATCGCGTACTCGATGCCGTTGTGGACCATCTTCGCGAAGTGGCCCGCGCCGACCTTGCCGGCGTGGACGGCGCCGTACGGGCCCTCGGGCTTGAGCGCGTCGAAGATCGGCTGGACCTTCGCGACGTCCTCGGCGGAGCCGCCGTACATCAGCGCGTAGCCGTTCTCCAGGCCCCAGACGCCGCCGGAGACGCCGCAGTCGACGAAGCCGATGCCCTTGGCTGCGAGCTCCTCGGCGTGCTTCTCGTCGTCGGTCCAGCGGGAGTTCCCGCCGTCCACCACGATGTCGCCGGGGGAGAGCAGCTCCGCCAGCTCGTCCACGGTGGACTGGGTCGCCGCACCGGCGGGGACCATGACCCACACGACGCGCGGACCCTTGAGCTTGCCCACAAGCTCTTCGAGGCTGGGGACATCGGCGAGGTCCGGGTTGCGGTCGTATCCGATGACGGTGTGGCCTGCGCGGCGGATGCGCTCGCGCATGTTGCCGCCCATCTTGCCGAGACCGACGAGACCGAGCTCCATCAGAGTGTTCCTTAAGCGTCGTGTGCGGTTCCTACCCGGGTCCGAGCCTACGCCCGGACCCGGCCGCACACCTGTGGGGTCAGCCGCTCAGTCGACGCCCACGCGCGCAGGTCAGCCGCTCGGCCGCACCGGCTGCCGCGACGCCCGGGAGGCCGTCCCCGACCGCCCGGGCGGTGGGCGTCAGCCGCTCAGCCGCACCGGCATGATCAGGTACTTGTAGGCGTCGTCCGCCTCCGCGTCCACGGCCGGGCGCCCGCTCAGCAGGGCCGGCTTGGTGGAGGTCGTGAAGGAGAGCTGGGCGACCGGGGAGTCGATCGCGCTGAGGCCGTCCAGCAGGAAGGTCGGGTTGAAGGCGATCGAGATGTCGTCGCCGTCCAGCTGGGCGTCGACCCGCTCCACAGCCTGTGCGTCGTCGCTGGAACCGGCCTCCAGGATGAGCACGCCCTGCTCGAAGCTGAGCCGGACCGGGGTGTTGCGCTCGGCGACCAGGGCCACGCGCTTGACGGCCTCCACGAAGGGGGCGGTCTCGATCACCGCGACCGAGTTGAACTCGGTGGGGAAGAGCGTGCGGTACTTCGGCAGGTCGCCCTCGAGGAGGCGGGTGGTGGTGCGGCGGCCCGCGCCCTCGAAGCCGATCAGGCCCTCGCCCTGGCCGGAGCCGGAGAGCGCGAGGGTGACCGTGTCACCGCTGGTGAGCGCCTTGGCGGTGTCCAGGAGGGTCTTCGCGGGCACCAAGGCGACCGCGGAGGCGTCCGGGGACTCCGGCTTCCACAGGAACTCGCGGACCGCGAAGCGGTAGCGGTCGGTGGAGGCCAGGGTGACGGTGTCGCCCTCGATCTCGATGCGCACGCCGGTGAGGACGGGGAGCGTGTCGTCGCGGCCGGCGGCGATGGCCACCTGGGCGGCGGCGGCGGCGAAGACCTCACCGGGGACGGTGCCGGTCGCGGTGGGCATCTCCGGCAGCGCCGGGTACTCCTCCACAGGGAGCGTGTGGAGGGTGAAGCGGGAGGAGCCGCAGACCACGGTCGCCCGTACACCGTCTGTGGAGATCTCCACCGGACGGTTGGGGAGGGCGCGGCAGATGTCGGCGAGGAGGCGGCCGGAGACGAGGACGGTGCCGTCCTCCTCGACCTCGGCCTCGACGGAGACGCGGGCGGAGACCTCGTAGTCGAAGCTGGAGAAGCTCAGCGCGCCGTCCTCGGCCTTCAGCAGAAGGCCCGCGAGAACGGGCGCCGGCGGACGGGCCGGAAGGCTGCGGGCCACCCAGGCCACCGCCTCCGCGAGTACATCGCGCTCCACCCGGATCTTCACCGGAAACCGCCTCCTGCTTGTTGCTGGCTCTACGTCGACTGCGGCATCCAGTCTGACGTACGCCGCCGACACTCGGTGCGGCTCGGGGTCAAGTCGCGACAAGAGCGGGTCGGGGCTCAGGCGCCGAGTTGTGCACAGGCCCCGCTTCAAAGCGGATTCCGGGCTAACTATGAGTGGCAGTAGTAGTAGGGGCTGTGGAAACCGTGGATAACGCCGTCCACGCAGGTCAGGCCCAGTTTTTTGTCCACTGCCCCTGTGGGTGGAACCCGTGGACAACCACGGTTCTCTGTGGACACCCGAAAGTTCTGCACACCCGATACACAGGCGAGGGGGAGTTCTCCCCAGTGCTGTCCCCAGCTTTCCCCAGGTTCCCCACAGCCCAAACGTCTCCCTTGGTGTGACGCCTTTCACTCCGGCCGGTGATGAGGGGTGTTGTGTTGCCGAACAGTGGACAGCGGTGTGGAGAAGCTGTGGGCAACAGGCCTGCCCCTGTGGGCAGCCAGTGGACAACCCTCAGGGCCTCCTGTGGACGAAAGATTCATCCACAGCCTGTGGAGATCGTTTGCCAACAAATCCACACCCCCCTGAGCTGGGGTGATGAACTGTCACCAGCCCAGCCTGTGGACAGAATCCGGATAACTCGGTAGTCCCCACCCTGTGGACGGGAGATCATCCCCCAATCTGTGGAGAACCCGCCACCGGAACGGAGTAATCGAACACGGCCGTCCGGGTCATGGCGCCCTGACGCCGCCCCGGCGCGGTCCCGACGCGGCCCGGAGGCGGCCCGGAGGTGACTCCGAGACGCTCCGGGGACGGTTCCGAGGACGTTTTGAGGGCGTTCCGAGGGCGCTCCTCGGGCGTCCGGAAGCTTTGCGACAGCGCCCGCACCCGCACAGCCCGTCCGGCGGCCCCGTCCCCGGTCCCTAGTCCCTGGTCCCCGGTCTCTTCCAGCGGACCCGTCGGCCGACGCCGCCGCCGGCCCCTCCGTCCGCGCCACCGCTCGCCCCGGCCGTCTCCAGGAACGCCGAAGGGCGCTTCGGGGAGGTGTCCCGAAGCGCCCTGGAAGACCGTACGGAGGCCGTACGGAGGCGGGTCAGCCGTTCTTGATGCGGTTCGTGAGTTCGGTGACCTGGTTGTAGATGGAGCGCCGCTCCGCCATCAGGGCCCGGATCTTCCGGTCCGCGTGCATCACCGTCGTGTGGTCACGGCCGCCGAACTGCGCGCCGATCTTCGGCAGCGACAGGTCCGTGAGCTCGCGGCACAGGTACATGGCGATCTGGCGGGCCGTCACCAGCACCCGGCTGCGCGAGGAGCCGCAGAGGTCCTCCACCGTCAGCCCGAAGTAGTCGGCCGTGGCCGCCATGATGGCCGGCGCCGTGATCTCCGGGGACGAGTCCTCGCCGCCGGGGATCAGGTCCTTGAGGACGATCTCGGTCAGCCCCAGGTCCACCGGCTGCCGGTTGAGGCTCGCGAAGGCCGTCACCCGGATCAGCGCGCCCTCCAGCTCACGGATGTTCCGCGAGATCCGGGAGGCGATGAACTCCAGCACCTCCGGCGGGGCGTTCAGCTGCTCCTGCACCGCCTTCTTGCGGAGGATCGCGATGCGCGTCTCCAGCTCCGGCGGCTGCACGTCGGTGGTGAGGCCCCACTCGAAGCGGTTCCGCAGCCGGTCCTCCAGGGTCACCAGCTGCTTGGGCGGCCGGTCCGAGGAGAGCACGATCTGCTTGTTGGCGTTGTGGAGCGTGTTGAAGGTGTGGAAGAACTCCTCCTGCGTCGACTCCTTGCTCGCGAGGAACTGGATGTCGTCGACGAGCAGGATGTCCACGTCGCGGTAGCGCTTGCGGAAGGTGTCGCCCTTGCCGTCGCGGATCGAGTTGATGAACTCGTTGGTGAACTCCTCAGAGCTCACGTACCGCACGCGCGTGCCGGGGTAGAGGCTCCGCGCGTAGTGCCCGATCGCGTGCAGCAGGTGCGTCTTGCCGAGCCCGGACTCGCCGTAGATGAAGAGCGGGTTGTACGCCTTCGCCGGCGCCTCGGCCACCGCGACCGCCGCCGCGTGGGCGAACCGGTTCGAGGAACCGATGACGAAGGTGTCGAAGAGGTACTTCGGGTTCAGGCGCGCGTGCGGCTCGCCGGGCCCGCCGGCGCCGGAGCCCGTACCGGAGCCGCCGAGGGGGCCCCGGCCGATGCCGGGCCCCACGCCCTGGCCGCCCATGCCCTGCCCGCCGTGGACCGGACCCCCGTGGACCGGACCGTGTCCGTGCCCGGGACCGGGCCGCGGACCGGCCCCCGGGGACTCGGGCAGTTCGGCGCGTTCGGGCCGCTGCGGCTGCTCGTAGCCGCGCGAGGGCTCGTCGTAGCGCGGGCGCCCGGACTGGTCCGGGGCGGCCGGGCCGGTGTACGGGGCGCGCTCGGGGAAACCGCCGAGGCGCGGCTGCTGCCAGGAGAGGTCCTCCTGGGACCGCGGCCAGGCGCCCGGCTCGGGACGCGGCGGCTGCTGGTAGTCCGGGTAGGCCGGGCGCGCGGTGGGCAGCCCGTCGTCGGGCAGCGCGTGGTGCCCGTACCCCTCGTACTTCTCGTACTGCTCCGGCTGCGGGCGCTCGTCGTAGCGGGACTGCGGAGGCCGGCCGGGGGAGGGCACGGGGGGCTGCTCGCCGACGGAGTCGTCGACGGTGATCGCGATCCGGATCGGGCGGCCGCACTCGCGGCTCAGGGTCTCGCTGATCAGCGGGGCCAGCCGGCCCTCCAGGACCCGCTTGCCCCATTCGTTGGGTACGGCGAGCAGCGCCGTGTCCGCGACGAGGGCGAGCGGCTGGCACCGCTCGATCCATTGCTTGTCCTTGGGCTCGATGCCCTGCTGTCCTTCTCCGAGCAGCTGGTCGAGCACGCGCGGCCACACTGCGGCAAGATCAGCAGGTACGTCAGCCACAGGGCACGCTTTCTCGCAGGTCCCACCAATGTGTGGTTCTCGGGACGACAAGGACAGTAAGAACAGAACGGAAGAGATAGTCGAGTCCAGCCACGGTAGTCGCGGCGGCTGACGTGGTTCAAGTTGTTGTCCACAGCCTGTGCACAGCGGGGCCCGTCGACGGGTCGGTTTGACCGGATGGCGTAACCGCGCGTACCGTAACGAGGTCGAGTTGTCGATGGCTGCTGCCGCCTGCCTCCGATGGGCAAAGGTCACTTTCGTGATCGCGTAGCGGTGCACTCGAGCGTATGCGAGCTACTCGTGGGCGCACGGTGACAGCCAGGCGATGTCCCGCCACCACCCGAATCATTTCTGGAGCCCCCGAGTGAGCAAGCGCACCTTCCAGCCGAACAACCGTCGTCGCGCGAAGACCCACGGCTTCCGCCTGCGCATGCGTACCCGTGCCGGCCGCGCCATCCTGGCGAACCGCCGTGCCAAGGGTCGCGCGAGCCTGTCCGCCTGATCCACTTAAACAGGTCATGACGTGCTGCCTACCGAGAATCGGCTGAGGCGGCGCGAGGACTTCGCAACCGCGGTACGTCGAGGACGCCGGGCCGGTCGCCCACTCCTCGTCGTCCACCTACGTAGCGGTGCAACGGACCCGCACGCGCCTGGGGAGAGCGCTCCCCCGACGCGTGCGGGTTTCGTCGTGAGCAAGGCCGTGGGCGGTGCGGTCGTCCGCAACCAGGTGAAGCGTCGTCTGCGCCACCTCGTCCGCGACCGGCTGTCCACGCTGCCCCCCGGTAGCCTGGTGGTCGTACGGGCGTTGCCCGGAGCCGGTGACGCCGACCACGCCCAACTGGCCCGAGACCTGGACGCCGCGCTGGAGCGGCTGCTGGGAGGGGGCAAGCGATGAAGTACCCGCTCCTCGCCCTCATCAAGCTGTACCAGTGGACGATCAGCCCGCTTCTGGGCGACGTCTGCCGGTACTACCCGTCGTGTTCCCACTACGGATTCACGGCCATAGACCGGCATGGCGCGATCAAGGGCACTGCCCTGACCGCCTGGCGCATCCTGCGGTGCAATCCGTGGTCGCCCGGCGGAGTGGACCATGTCCCCCCGCGGAAGCGTCCGCGCTGGCACGAGATGCTCAGGCACGCGCTGCGCGGCGACAAGGGCGGGATCTCCGCCGATACGAGCCCGGCCGCAGAGACCTCGCCCAATGCTCAAGGAGCCTGATTAGTGGACACGATTGCCAGTCTGTTCGCCTTCATCACCACACCCGTCTCATGGATCATCGTCCAGTTCCACAAGGTCTTCGGGGCGGTCTTCGGCCCTGACACGGGCTGGGCCTGGGGTCTGTCGATCGTGTCCCTGGTGGTGCTGATCCGCATCTGCCTGATCCCGCTCTTCGTGAAGCAGATCAAGGCCACGCGGAACATGCAGGCGCTCCAGCCGAAGATGAAGGCCATCCAGGAGCGCTACAAGAGCGACAAGCAGCGTCAGTCCGAAGAGATGATGAAGCTGTACAAGGAGACGGGCACCAACCCGCTCTCCTCGTGTCTTCCCATCCTCGCGCAGTCGCCGTTCTTCTTCGCCCTCTACCACGTGCTGTCCAACATCGCGTCGGGCAAGCCGATCGGCGCGATGAACCAGACGCTGGTCGACAGCGCCCGGGAAGCGAAGATCTTCGGCGCGCCGATCGCCGCGAAGTTCATGGACAGCCCGGAGAAGGTCGAGGCCCTCGGCGCCACGCTGCTCGACGTCCGCGTCGTCACCGCGGTGATGATCGTCCTGATGTCGGCCTCGCAGTTCTTCACCCAGCGCCAGCTGATGATGAAGAACGTCGACCTCTCGGTGAAGACCCCGTACATGCAGCAGCAGAAGATGCTCATGTACATCTTCCCGGTGATCTTCGCCGTCATGGGCATCAACTTCCCCGTCGGTGTCCTCGTCTACTGGCTGACCACCAACGTGTGGACCATGGGCCAGCAGATGTACGTGATCAACCAGAACCCGACCCCGGGCAGCAAGGCGCAGGATTCCTACCTCCAGCGTCTGCTGAAGAGCGCCACGGCCCACGGTGAGGTCCGCAGCCGCCGCCACAAGGCCGTCGTCAAGGCGATCGTCGCCAAGGGCTCCGACCGCAACGAGAACGAGCGCCGCTTCATCGGTGCCCTCGCCAAGGCCGGCCTCGCCGCCCAGGCCGACGGCACCGTGGTGAAGAGCGACGCCGCCATCGCAGAGGCCGAGGGCATCGCCGCCCCCAAGCGGCAGCAGCCCAAGCGCCAGAGCAAGGCCCAGCGCCAGGCCGGCGCCCAGCAGGCCAAGGGCGACGAGACCGTCGAGGAGACGGCGGAGGAGTCCGCGGGCGAGGACGCCCAGGACACCAAGCCGAAGACCTCGCTGGAGAAGAAGCCCGAGACGCCCGCCAAGGGCGGCGCGCAGGGTGGCGGCCGCAGCCGCGCCAGCTCCGGCGGCTCCCGCCAGCGCAAGGGCCAGCAGCGGCCCAAGCACCCGTCGTCCAAGAAGTAGAAGCGTCCACGTAGCTAGAAGGAGTCCATCCGTGACGGAAGGCACCACCTCCGCCGCCGAGGGTGGCGACACCCTGACCCGCCTGGAGCAGGAGGGCGAGATCGCGGCCGACTACCTCGAGGGCCTGCTCGACATCGCCGACCTCGACGGCGACATCGACATGGACGTCGAGGCGGACCGGGCCGCGGTCTCGATCATCAGCGACTCCAGCGGCCGCGACCTGCAGAAGCTGGTGGGCCGCGACGGCGAGGTGCTGGAGGCGCTCCAGGAGCTGACCCGCCTCGCGGTGCACCGGGAGACCGGTGACCGCAGTCGGCTGATGCTCGACATCGCCGGGTTCCGCGCGCAGAAGCGCACGGAGCTGGCCCAGCTCGGCGCCAAGGCCGCGGACGAGGTCAAGGCCACCGGCCAGCCGGTCAAGCTGGACCCGATGACCCCGTTCGAGCGCAAGGTCGTGCACGACGCGGTCGCCGCCGCCGGTCTGCGCAGCGAGTCCGAGGGCGAGGAGCCGCAGCGCTTCGTCGTCGTCCTCCCTGCCTGACCCCTCTCATCGCGTCGGCCCCGTCTGTTCGCAGGCGGGGCCGATCTTTGTCAGCCTGATAGTTCAGCCACTCAGCCACCACAGCGCGCTCGCACGGTACGCGTGCGGTACGGAAGGACGGTCCCCGTGACGGAGGCAGCGGAGCTCCCCGAGGCGCCCGAGCAGGCACGGAAGGTCTTCGGCGAGTACTTCCCCGAGGCCGTGCGGTACGCCGAGCTGCTCGCGGACGCCGGCGTGAAGCGTGGGCTCATCGGCCCCCGCGAGGTCCCGCGACTGTGGGAGCGCCACCTGCTGAACTGCGCCGTGCTCTCCGAGGTCGTCCCCGAGGGCGTGACGGTCTGCGACGTCGGCTCCGGCGCCGGTCTGCCCGGCATCCCGCTGGCCCTGGTGCGGCCCGACCTCAAGATCACGCTCCTGGAACCGCTGCTGCGACGGATCAACTTCCTCCAGGAGGTCGTGGAGCTGCTCGGCCTCGACCACGTGACCGTCGTCCGAGGTCGCGCCGAGGAGATGCTCGGCAAGGTTCCGCCGGTCCACGTCGTGACGGCGCGTGCGGTGGCACCCCTCGACCGGCTGGCCGGCTGGGGTGTGCCCCTGCTCCGTCCCTACGGCGAGATGCTGCTGCTGAAGGGCGACACCGCGCAGGAGGAGCTCGACGGGGCACGCGCCGCGCTCTCCAAGCTGGGCGTCGTGGAGACCTCGGTGCACCACGTCGGCGACGGGATCGTCGATCCGATGTCCACGGTGGTGCGGGTCGAGGTCGGCGAGAGCCCCGGTGGCGTGCGCTTCGCGGCCAAGCGGGCCAAGGCCGCTCGGACGAGCAAGACCCGTCGGCGCCGCTGAGCGCCGCATTCGTCCGCATTTACGGAGTGTCGGACGGTCCCGGCAAGACCGCAGGGGCATCGTGTTTCACGTGAAACGTCGCTCACTGCTCCAGGGGATCATCAGCCGCGGGCGCGCGACTGCCGCCCCCCGGGACCGCAGACCCCGTGTGAAGCCACCCGCGAGGGTTACGGAGTTTTCCACAGAGGTGGATTCACCCACAGAACCACCGACCTCGCTGGTTCAGGACCCCGCGGGCATGGCAGGCTCTTCCCATCGCGAGCTCGATGCCGAGGAGAGTGAATCCTTGCGGTCCGACGCCAACATCGCGGGACCGATGACCGATCCGGTCCCCGGTCCCCGAACCGAATCGGCGGGGGAGGATGTTTCACGTGAAACACTGCCCCCGATGGACGACACCCCCATTGGCCGTGCCGCCCAGCTGGCCGTAGAGGCCCTGGGCCGTGCCGGGGAGGGCCTGCCCCGTCCCGAGCAGACCCGCATCATGGTGGTGGCCAACCAGAAGGGCGGCGTGGGCAAGACGACCTCGACCGTCAACCTGGCCGCCTCCCTGGCGCTGCACGGCGCCCGTGTCCTCGTCGTCGACCTGGATCCGCAGGGCAACGCCTCCACGGCGCTGGGCATCGACCACCACGCCGACGTCCCCTCGATCTACGACGTCCTCGTCGACAGCCGGCCCCTCTCCGAGGTGGTCCAGCCGGTCCTGGACGTCGAGGGTCTCTTCTGCGCCCCGGCCACGATCGATCTCGCCGGCGCGGAGATCGAGCTGGTGTCGATGGTGGCGCGGGAGAGCCGGCTCCAGCGGGCGATCCAGGCCTACGAGCAGCCCCTGGACTACGTCCTGATCGACTGCCCGCCGTCCCTGGGCCTCCTCTCGGTGAACGCCCTGGTGGCAGGCGCCGAGGTGCTCATCCCGATCCAGTGCGAGTACTACGCGCTGGAGGGCCTGGGCCAGCTCCTGAAGAACGTCGACCTGGTCCGTGGACACCTCAACCCGACGCTGCACGTCTCGACCATCCTGCTGACCATGTACGACGGCCGGACCCGGCTCGCCTCGCAGGTCGCCGAGGAGGTCCGCACCCACTTCGGCAAGGAGGTGCTCCGGACCAGCATCCCGAGGTCCGTCCGCATCTCCGAGGCGCCCAGCTACGGCCAGACCGTGATCACCTACGACCCCGGCTCCAGCGGAGCCCTGTCGTACATCGAGGCGGCGCGCGAGATCGCCTTCCGGGGCGCGGCCGTCCACTACGAGCCCCACCAGCACGGCCGCGTGGGGCACCAGAACAACCAGCACAGCATGGCGGAGGAACTTCAGTGAGCGACCGACGTAGGGGACTGGGGCCGCGGGGGCTCGGCGCGCTGTTCGCCGGTGCCCCCCAGGACCAGCAGGCGCCGGAGACCGGCGCCGTCTCCACGCTCCCCGGGAGCGGCGCGGCACGCCTGTTCCCCCAGGGAGCCCCGCAGTCCGAGCCCGCGACCGCTCCGGCGGCCGCGCCGGCGGAGCCCGAGCCGACCCTGGTCGCCGGGGCGTACTTCACCGAGATCCCGATCGGTGACATCACGCCCAACCAGCAGCAGCCGCGGAAGGTCTTCGACGAGGACGCCCTCGCCGAACTGGTCACCTCGATCCAGGAGGTCGGTCTCCTCCAGCCCGTGGTCGTCCGCGAGACCGCCGACGGGCGCTACGAGCTCATCATGGGCGAGCGGCGCTGGCGGGCTTCCGACGAAGCCGGTCTGCAGACCATCCCCGCGATCGTCCGGGCTACCGACGACGAGAAGATGCTCCTGGACGCGCTCCTGGAGAACCTCCACCGGGCCCAGCTCAATCCGCTGGAGGAGGCCGCGGCCTACGAGCAGCTGCTCTCCGACTTCAGCTGCACCCACGACCAGCTCGCGGACCGGATCGGGCGCTCCCGCTCGCAGGTCTCCAACACCCTCCGGCTCCTGCGGCTCTCCCCCGCGGTCCAGCGCCGGGTCGCCGCCGGAGTGCTCTCCGCCGGCCACGCCCGCGCCCTGCTCGGCGTGGAGGACCCGGAGGCCCAGGACCAGCTGGCGCAGCGGATCGTCTCCGAGGGCCTCTCGGTCCGTACGGTCGAGGAGATCGTGCGTCTCATGGGCTTCGACGAGCCCGCCGCCGTCAAGGCGAAGAAGCCGCGGGCCGGAGGCCGGGTCTCCCCGGTCTTCTCCGACCTCGCCACCCGTCTCTCGGACCGCTTCGAGACCCGGGTGAAGGTCGACCTGGGACAGCAGAAGGGCAAGATCGTCGTCGAGTTCGCCTCGGTGGAGGACCTCGACCGGATCCTCACGACGCTCGCGCCCGGCGAGGACAAGGTCCAGCAGATGCTGAAGGCGGAGAAGGAGTGGGAGGAAGACGGGGAGTAGTCCCCCGCCCACACTCGCAGAAGACCCAGGGCGGGGAGCGTTCCGGACATCACCGGGCCGCTCCCCGCCCTTCGTCTGTGCGCGGTGTCGCCCCCACAGCCCGATGGATACGATTCCGAGAGGCGTATCCGTGCTCGGTGGCCGTTCGAGGGCCAGGGAAGCGAGGGGCAGCCGTGGGGCGTCGGCTCGTACCGCTCACGCTGGACAATCTTCCGCACCTCCCCAAGCGCTGTCGCTCCTGTGTCTTCTGGGAGCTCGACCCGGTGAGTGGGGAAGCGGCCGTGAAGGCGGGTCGCGCGGAGGCGGAGAAGGAGGCGTGGATCTCCGCCGTCCTGCTGGAGTGGGGATCCTGCGGCCGGGTCGTGTACGTGGACGAGGTGCCGGTCGGTTACGTGCTCTACGCTCCCGCGGCCTACGTGCCGCGGTCGACGGCTTTCCCCACCAGCCCCGTGGCGGCCGACGCCGTGCAGTTGATGACGGCGTGGATCATGCCGGAGTACCAGGGGCAGGGGCTCGGCCGCGTGATGGTGCAGACGGTGGCCAAGGACGTGCTGCGGCGGGGCTTCAAGGCGATCGAGGCCTTCGGCGACGCGCGCTGGAAGGAACCGGCCTGCGTGCTGCCGGCCGATCACCTGCTCGCGGTCGGCTTCAAGACAGTGCGGCCCCACCACGCCTTCCCCCGGCTCCGCCTGGAGCTGCGGACGACGCTCTCCTGGAAGGAGGACGTCGAGATGGCCCTGGACCGGCTGCTCGGTGCGGTGCAGAAGGAACCGGCTCTGCGCCCCTTGTGACTCCGACGGAAACGGCCCGTCCCCGCAGCGCGGGGACGGGCCGTTTCACGTGAAACAACGAGGGGTCACTTCTCCCCGAGGAAGGGCTCCAGGTCGCGCACGATGGCGGCCTTCGGCTTGGCGCCGACGATGGTCTTCACGACCTCGCCACCCTGGTACACGTTGAGCGTCGGGATCGACATGACGCCGTACTTGGCGGCCGTGCCCGGGTTCTCGTCGATGTTGAGCTTCACGACCTCGATCTGCTCGCCGTGCTCGTTGGCGATGGCCTCCAGCGAGGGGGCGATCTGACGGCACGGGCCGCACCAGGCAGCCCAGAAGTCCACCAGGACGGGCTTGTCGCTCTTGAGGACGTCCTCTTCGAAGGAAGCGTCGGTCACGTTCTTCAGGGCGCCGGCCACGGCGGCCTCCTTAACTTCGCGGGGTGTGGGGTGGAGTGAGTTCGGGTCAGACCGCGGGGGTCTCGGCCAGCTTCTCGCTGTCGGCGAGGGCGGCCAGGAAGCGCTCGGCGTCGAGCGCGGCGGAGCAGCCGGTGCCGGCGGCCGTGATGGCCTGGCGGTACGTGTGGTCGACGACGTCACCGGCGCCGAAGACACCGGTGAGGTTGGTGCGCGTCGACGGGGCGGCGACCTTGAGGTAGCCCTCCTCGTCGAGCTCCAGCTGGCCCTTGAAGAGCTCGGTCCGCGGGTCGTGGCCCACGGCGATGAAGAGACCCGTCACCGGCAGCGCGCTGGTCTCGCCCGTCTTGGTGTTGCGCAGGGTCAGACCGGAGAGCTTCTGCTCGCCGTGGATCTCGGTCACCTCGTTGTCCCAGGCGAACTTGATCTTCGGGTCGGCGAAGGCGCGCTCCTGCATGGCCTTGGAGGCACGCAGGGTGTCACGGCGGTGGACGATCGTCACCGACTTGGCGAAGCGCGAGAGGAAGGTCGCCTCCTCGATCGCGGTGTCGCCGCCGCCGACGACGGCGATGTCCTGGTCCTTGAAGAAGAAGCCGTCGCAGGTGGCGCACCAGGAGACACCGCGGCCGGAGAGAGTGTCCTCGTTCGGCAGACCCAGCTTGCGGTGCTGCGAGCCCGTGGTGACGATGACGGCCTTCGCGCGGTGCACGGTGCCGGCGGTGTCGGTCACGGTCTTGATCTCACCGGTGAGGTCCACGGCGACGACGTCGTCCGGCACGAGCTCGGCACCGAAGCGCTCGGCCTGCGCCCGCATGTTGTCCATCAGGTCCGGGCCCATGATGCCGTCACGGAAACCGGGGAAGTTCTCGACCTCGGTGGTGTTCATCAGGGCGCCACCAGCGGTCACCGCACCCTCGAAGACCAGCGGGTTCAGCGACGCTCGGGCCGTGTAGAGCGCAGCGGTGTAACCCGCGGGCCCGGAGCCGATGATGATCACGTTACGGACGTCGCTCACGGGTTTCTTCCTCGTCTCTGCAGACTGCCTACTGCCTACGGGGCGGTGTCTCGGTCACTCTCACCCCACCCAACGGATCCTAAGGGGCGAGCATTCCCGAGAGCGCCGCTCGGCGCGTACGTGAGACGGGCGGTGGGACGACCGGGGGTGGCGGAGCGCTCAGGGCTTCGGGTAGGAGGCGGTCTGAAGCAGCTGCGCCGGGGTGGAGCCGGTGCAGGCGGAGGAGACGACGTACGCCTGGACGCGGCCGGTGTCGGCCTGGTCGGGGAGGACGAGGAGATACGCGGGGACGCCCTCGTACTCGCCGCGCTCGGAGGCGAGGACGGTGTCCTGACGGCCGGTGCCCGCGACGACGCAGTCGGGGAGGGCGGCGTCGCTGTTCCGCTGGGCCGTGCCGAGACTCCCTGTCTCCGTCTCCTCGGCCGAGAGGGACTCGGGCTGCTCACTCTTGGGGGTCCGGGCGGTGTCGCCCGCGAGCAGACTCTGGATCCGCTCCTCCACCGGTTCTCCGGAGAAGGCGCTCAGCGGCGCGCTCGCGGCGACGTCGGCCTTGGCCGCGTGCGGCTCGGGCGAGCCGTTCTGCGTGAGCGCGTAGAGGCTGTAGGCGCAGAACGCGGCGACGAGGGTGCCGGCGAGCCCGGCGAGGGCGGCGATGCGCCCGCGGTGGCGGGTGCGGCCCCGCCCGGGCCCGGTGGTCGCGCGGGGGTGCCCCTGGGGGCGATCGGGGGCGGCCGCGCGGTCGCCGACGGGCCGGGTGGCGGAGACCGGGGGCGATGTTTCACGTGAAACATCGCTCTTCGATGAGGCACCGCTCTCCGGGACCGCCGTGGTTTCACGTGAAACAGGCCGAGCCGTGTCCGGGGCCGTGGCGTCGAGCAGTGCCTCGGCCGCGAGGGCGGCGTCGATCCGTCCGGCGATCTCGGCCGGCATGCGCGGCGGACCGGGGAGCGTCCCCAGGAGTCCGCGGATCTCCTCCAGGGAGCTCCGGACGTCGGCACAGAGGACGCAGCCGTCGAGGTGCTTGCGGATCGTCGCGGAGCGGCCCGGGGGGAGCAGCCCCTCCGTGAGGTCGGAGATCTCCGAGACGTCCGGGTGCTGTGCTGTGTCGGCCTTGTCGGTCGTGGTCACGCGCGCCCACCTCCGCCCTTCACAGCAGCTGGATCAGTCGGTCCGGTTTCCCTCGGCTCCGACACCGGTGGGACGGATGCCCCCGGCGTCCGGTTCCTTCCCCCTTCGGGAGCCTCGTTACCCACGGTGTCGACGCGCAGATGAGTGAGCATCGGCAGCAGCCGGGCCCGTCCGCGCGCACAGCGGCTCTTCACGGTGCCGGTGGGCACGCCGAGGATGCCGGCCGCCTCGGCGACCGGGTATCCCTGCATGTCGACGAGGACGAGAGCGGCCCGCTGGTCGGGGGCGAGGGTGGCGAGCGCGGCGAGCAGCTGCCGGTGGAGGTCCTCGCGCTCCGCGGGTGCCTCCGCGGACTCGTGCGGTTCGAGGAGCTGCTCGAACCGCTCGGTGTCGTCCACGGGGGAGGTCCTGCGGCTGGCGCTCTTGCGGACGCGGTCCAGGCAGGCGTTCACGGTGATGCGGTGGAGCCAGGTCGTGACGGCCGACTGGCCCCGGAAGGTGTGAGCGGCCCGGAAGGCCGAGAGGAGAGCGTCCTGGACGGCGTCCGCGGCCTCCTCGCGGTCCCCCAGGGTGCGGAGCGCCACCGCCCACAGTCGGTCGCGGTGGCGCCGTACGAGCTCACCGAAGGCGTCCGGGTCCCCGGCGACATGACGGGCCAGGAGTTCCCGGTCGTCTGCGGCGTCTATCGGACGGTCCAACGGTGGTAGCCCCTCCCCTGTCGTCGTCAGCCCATGACCTTGACTTCGCTCAGCTGGCCCCGGTACTTGCCCTCGGTGAGGGGGAGCTCCGTCAGCCAGACCAGAACGTAGCGGGTCGTGACCGGTTTGGGCAGCTCCACCTTCACGTCGGTGCCGGACTCGGACGCCTGGGTGGTGAAGCCCTCGGCCGTGGACGGCGCGGTGGAGGCGCCGGTGGGCGCCGTGCGGATCTCCACCGAGGTGTGCCCCACGAAGGAGAGGTCGACCGAGCTGACCTTCTGCTCCGACCCCAGGTCCAGGACGATCCCGACGCCGGACTTCAGATTGGCGAAGCCCGCCCCGTAGTAGTTCTTGGTGTGCCAGAACGTGCTCGGGTCGCCGTCGTAGGCGTTTTTGACGGCCTCGGGATACTCCTCGCCGTTGCCTCCGGGGGGCGGGTCGAAGTCGTCCGCCGAGGCGATGGTGAGCGGCTTCGGCGGCTCGGGCTTCTTCTCGGCCTGCGGGGCCGGGGCCGGGTTGTTGGTGCTCGGGTTGTCGCGCGGCAGGAGCCGGTCGGCGATCTGCCAGCTGCCGAGGCCCAGGGCGGCGATCAGCAGGGCTCCCACGGCCCACTTCAGCGCCTTGCCCGTGCGGCTCTCCAGCGGCGCCGGCGGGACCGGGAGCGGCTGGGTGGCCATGGGGCGAGGCTGGGGGCGCCCGTACGTCCCCTGCTGGTACGTGGTGCGCTGGTACTCGGCGGGGGCCTGGAACTCCGGCTCCGGCGGCTTGACGCGCGGCATCGCCGCGACGGCCTTGGCGAGTTCGTCCGGCGTGGTGCACGGCGGCTCCTGCCGGGAGGCGGTGGCCCCGTCGTTGGCGAGGGCGCGCATGGCGATCTCGGAGAGGCCCCGGTGGACGCCGGCGCGCACCTGGTCCGGCGGGATCAGGCCGACGCCCTTGGGCAGCCCGGAGAGGCCGTACGCGTCGCTCTCGTACGGCCAGCGCTGGGTGAGCGCCGCGTACAGGAGGGCGCCGACCGCCTCGGTGTCGGCGCGCTGCGGGCGCTCGGCGGTGATGCCGCGCAGGGCGGCGTTCACGGCGAGGCCGCGGATGCGGTACTGGCCCGTGGAGCTGCGCAGGACGGCGCTCGGGGTGAGCCGCAGGTGCGCCAGCCCCTCGCGGTGCGCGGCGGCCATGGCCTGGGAGACCTGGCTGACGAGCTGGTAGGCGTCGTGGGCCTGGAGCGGGCCGTCCGCCAGGAGCGCGGTCAGCTCCGTGGTGTCCGGGAGCCACTCGTGGACGACGTACACCAGGTCGTTCTCCTCGACGGCGTCGAGGACCTGGACGAACCGGGGGTCGCCGAGGAGGGCCGCCGAACGCGCGGCGGCCAGGACCGAGCGGGCGCGTGGATGCTCTGCCGGCAGCAGGTGCACGCCGACGGCACGCCGCAGCTTCTCGTCGACGGCACGCCAGCTGCTGAAGCCGTCCAGACGGGTGACGCACTCCTCCAGCCGGTAGCGCCGGGCCAGTTTGTGGCCGCTGTGCAACTCGGGCGCTGTGATGGAGGGCTGTTCGCCGTTCTTCCGTTCGTCCGCCTTCTGCTCGGGGGCCCCGCCGGGCTCCTCCGCCGTCTTGCGCTCTTCCGCCACCCCGTCGGTCGCGGCCGTGTCCGCCTGCGCGGTCAGCGGGTCGTCACCGCTGTTGTCGGCCACGTCGACGGCAGCCGTGCTACGTTCCGCCACCGTCGTTCCTGCCTCCCCATCCGTTGCGCCACATCCAACAGCCAAGCCAATTGTGCCCACAGTCGGACGCCATGCACGACACACGGTGCCCCCCGATGGTTGTCCTGGAGGACGGAATCAGCGTCCGAGACGGCCCCGCACCATACCGACGAGGGTGTTCAGCTCGGTGATCCGCATGCGGCGCGCGGCGACGAAGAAGACTCCGAGGAGCACCGCACCGCCGACGACGAGCGCCACCAGCGAACCGAGGGCGCCCTCGCCGAGCAGCTTCAGCAGGCCGAAGCCGACGGCGCCGGCCACCACCGCGGCGGGCAGCGAGGCCATGCAGAGCCGGGCGTAGGTGCGCAGGACGTGGGAGCCGTCCAGGTCGCCGCCGAGGCGCTTGCTGAGCCGGCGCCAGGCGATGCCGACGCCGACCGCGTACGCGAGGCCGTAGGAGGCGGCCATGCCGACCACGGCCCACTGGGCGGGCAGGACGACGTAGCAGAGCGCGGAGGCGGCCGCGTTGACGGCGGCGACGATGACCGTGTTGTAGAAGGGCGTCCGGGTGTCCTCGTAGGCGTAGAAGCCGCGGAGGACGACGTACTGCACGGAGTACGGGATCAGGCCGAGGCCGAACGCCATCAGGATGAAGCCCATGCCCTGGGCCGCCTCGACGCCGCTGGAGGCGTACAGCAGGGTGCACATGGGCACGCCGAGGGCCAGGAAGGCGAAGGCGACCGGGACGATGGCGACGGCGGAGTTCCGCAGGCCCTGGGAGATGTCGTCGCGGACGGCGCCCGGGTCGTCGTCGCTCGCGGCGCGGGAGATCCGGGGCAGCAGGGCGGCCATGACGGAGACCGTGATGATGGCCTGCGGCATGCCCCAGATCAGCTGCGCGTTCGAGTACGCGAGGAAGCCGGCGCCGTTCCTGCCCGACTCCTCGCCGGCCGCGGTGGCGAGCTGGGTGACGACCAGCACGCCCGCCTGGTTGGCGAGGACGAAGAGGACTGTCCACTTCGCGAGCTTGACGGTCTTGCCGAGGCCGTGGCCCTTCCAGTCGAAGCGGGGCCGGAAGCGGAAGCCCGCCTCGCGCAGGTACGGGATCATCGCGAGCGCCTGGACGACGAGGCCGAGCAGGGTGCCGATGCCGAGGAGGCGGATGCCGTCGTCGGGGATGGTCTGCACACCCATGTGGGACTCGGCGGAGGTGCCGTAGACCCAGATGAACAGTCCGAAGGTGATGATCATGACGATGTTGTTGAGGACCGGGGTCCACATCATCGCGCCGAACTTGCCGCGGGCGTTGAGGATCTGGCCCATCACCACGTGCACGCCCATGAAGAAGATCGTGGGCAGGCAGTAGCGGGCGAAGGTCACCGCGACGCTGTTCGCGGCGGCGTCGTCGGCGATGGTGTTCGACATCAGCCGGATCAGCACCGGCGCCGCGAAGACGGCGGCGACGACGATCAGGCCGAGCGCCACCATGACGAGCGTGAGCAGGCGGTTGGCGTACGCCTCGCCGCCGTCCTCGTCGTCCTTCATCGAGCGGACGAGCTGCGGCACGAAGACCGAGTTGAGGCCGCCGCCGACCGTCAGGATGTAGATCATCGTCGGCAGGGTGTACGCGACGGTGAAGGTGTCGCCGAGCAGCGCGGCGCCGAGCGCGCCGGTGATGACCAGGGAGCGTACGAAGCCGGTGAGGCGCGAGACCAGCGTGCCGGCGGCCATCACGGCGCTCGACTTCAGCAGCCCGGAGGCGCGGCCGGTCTTCTTCGGCGCGGGGGCGGGCAGCGGGTCGGGCTCCGCGGCCGGGGCGGGCACCTGGCCCTGACCCTGCTGGTCCCGGTAGAGGTGGGCGAAGGCGTCCTGCTCGGGCCGCTCCTCCTCGCTCGCCCGGGTCACCAGGTCGTCGACGCCGGTGAACTGGACCGTGCGGGCGTCGTCGCCGTACGGGAGATGGCGGGACGGACCGTCGGGCTCGGGCGCCGGGGTGTGGGCCCAGACCCGGGGGTCGGGGGCGTGGTGGGGCGCGGCCGGCTGCTGGTAGAGCGGCTGCGGCTCCTGGTACGTGCCCGGCGGGGGCGGCGGGTGGGCGGCCCGGTCGTAGAGCGCCTCGGTCACCGGGTCCTGCGCGGACAGGTCCTGCGCCCGGTAGGGGTCGTGGGCGTAGGCGTCCTGGACGTAGGGGTCCTGGGCATACGGGCTCTCGGAGTGGGCGGCGTCCGGGGCCTGCGGCGAGGTGGGGTACGGGCTCTGCCCGCGGGGGGGCTGTGCGTAGGGAGGCTGTCCCTGAGGGGGCTGTCCGTAGGGGGTCTGTCCTTGAGGGTGCTGCTCGTAGGGGGCCTGTCCCTGAGCGGGCTGTCCGTAGGGAGGCTGTCCCTGAGAGGGCTGCCCGTAGGGAGTCTGCTCCTGAGGGGTCTGCCCGTAAGGAGACTGACCGTAGGGGGCCTGCGCCTGGGGCACCTGCGCGTGAGGCGGCTGCCCCTGGGGGGTCTGTCCCTGAGCGGGGTGTCCCTGAAGGGGCTGGGGAGTCTGCCCGTACGGGTCCTGCTGCGGGTACCCGGGGTGCTGCTCCTGTCCGTGCGGCGGGGGCGGCGGTACGGGCTGCCCGTCGCGCGCGGGGGGTGCGGGGGGCGTACCGCCGGACGGCGCGGCGCCGCCCGCACCCTGGCCGCGGTCAGCGTCGTACGGCGCGTTCATGGATACCCCACCTCATCGTCCCCGGCCGACCGGCCACGACATCGCTCAACGGTCCACTTTCTCACTCGGGCCCGACGGGTCGCCGCTTTCGGGGCCGGTGTCCGTGTCCGGGTCACTCGGGTGCTCGGTTCCGCCCGCCGTGTCGGCGCCGGACCTGCCGTTCGCGGGACCGGGCGCGGCGAGCGCCTCCCCGGCCGCGGATTCCTGCCGCGCGTCCGCCTCGGACGCCGGCACCGTGACCTTGACCGGCTCCGTTCCGCCCCCGGCTTCGGGGTCGGGCTCGGGGTCGGCCTTCGGGCCGGCTCCGGGGTCGGTCTCCGCCTCGGCCTCCGCCTCGGCCTCCGCCTCGGCCTCCGCCTCGGCCTCCGCCTCGGCCTCCGCGGCGCGGGCGGCCAGGCGCTTGCGCTGGCTGTACATGCGGACGCCTGCCAGGACGAGAAGCAGCACACCGCCGGCGATGACCAGCATCACCGTCGGGGTCATCTCGGAGACCTTCACGGAGAAGGTCATCGGCGAGCCGTAGGGGGTGCCGTCCACGGTGTAGAGCTGCGCGGTCATCGAGACCTGGCCGTTGGCGTTGGCCGAGGCCGGGAACTTCACCGACTGGCTGTGCCCGGCGCGGACCGTGATGGGCAGCTCGGCCGACGTCTCGCCGTCGACCTTCAGACGGGTGCCGTTGCTGGACGTCAGGCGCAGGACCAGCCCCTCCACGTCCTGGAGCAGCTTGTTCTGCACCGTGACGGGGATGGTGGCGCTGCGCCCGGAGAGGGTGAGGTCGGACTTGTCGACGAGCAGGACACCCTTGGTGAGCCGCTGGAGGACGTCCTCGACCTCGACCCGGTAGATCGCCGCCTCACGCGCGCGTCCGCGCCAGGAGGCGGACATCTCGCGGTTGATGGCGTTGCCGACCGGCGGGACGACACGGGTCGCGTCGGTGAGGATGACCTTGAAGTCGTCCAGCTCGTCGCGGGTGGTCTTCATGTCCCGGAACGCCTGCACCGGCAGCTCGCTGTCACGGAGCTTCTTCGGGTACTGCGAGGCGCGCGGCACCGTCGTGGAGGCGTCCGGGTCGGGCTTGGCGGCCGCCGCGGCGACCAGGTCGAGCGGCTGGGTCCAGCGCTTGGCGCCGAGACCGCGTACGGCGGAGGCCATCGCCTGGGCCTGTGCCACGCTCGGCCGGCGCTGCGGGGCGACCACGACGCTGCGCTGGTCCTGCGGCTGCTCCAGGGTGATGGCGAGGGTCTGGGCCAGGAACTCCTGGACGGCGAGGGTCGAGGTCTCGGCCCGGACCATGTCGCCCTGGAAGGCCGTCGACAGCTCCGCGTCGCTCACGACCGCCGTGGTCCCGCCACCGAGGGGCCGGGCCGCGGTCGGCGTGTACGAGAGGTCGTCGTCCCGGATGCTGTCGCTGCGGGCGATCACCTTGCGGGCGCCGGCCGAGGTCGCGACCGCCATGATCGACGGGTCGACGGCGCCCTCGACGGGCCAGGCGAAGTCGGTGGCGGGCTGGACGTGGAGGATCGTCTCCACGGTCGGTCCGGCGAGCTGGGTCGCCGACTGGAGGTGCTGCAGCGAGCCGGGGACGGCCTTGCCGCGGTGAGCGAGCGAGGCGAGGTCGGGGTCGGCGAACGGCAGCGCGACGACCTTGCGGCCCTGCACCGCCTTCTCCAGCATGCCGAGCCAGCGCTCCGCCAGCTTCCTGTTCGCCTCCGTGCCGGCGGTGTGCCCGGTGCCGTCCTTGACGCGGTAGCCGTTGGCCATCGCGTCGACGGAGGCCAGCAGGTCCGGATCGATCACCCAGGTGACCGGGAGGCCCTGGCCCAGCGTGACCAGCTCGTCGAGCCGGCCGCCGGGGCGGAGCTCCTCGGCCAGGTCGTCGTCCTGGAAGACGGGGGTCTGCTGGTCGTCCGAGGCGGTGTCGGCCGAGATGTGGGCCGAGGACATCAGCGGCCAGAGGTACGTGAGCTGGGTGCGCTTGTCGGTCGGCTCGGGCTGGTACGGCAGGAAGGTCCGCTCGATGCCGAGGACGCGGTCGTACTGCTGGTCCGAGGTCTGCCCGGTGAGGGAGACGCCCAGCTGGTAGACGCCGCCCTCGTCGTCGAGGTCCAGCTTGTTCACCGGCACGGAGATCTTGAAGTCGCGGCTGACACCGGCGTCCAGCCGGGGGATGTCGATCTCGGGGACGGCGTCCAGCGGCCGCGGGTCGCTGTCGGACCGGAAGCCCTTGCGGCGGGCGACCTGGTCGATCTCGCTGCGGCTCTCCATCCGCGGGCCGACGCGCAGGTTGACCGTGGCGTCGGTGATGGCCCGCTTGCCCCGGTTGGTCAGCGTTCCCGTGACGGTGACGGTGTCCCCCTCGACCGGGGCGCTCGGGGAGAGCGTGTCGATCGACACATCGACGGTGCGGGAGACGGGGGCCTCCTCGGCCGCCTGGGCCGATGCCGAGGGGTTCTGGAGGAGGCCGGCGAGAAGCGGCGCTCCGACGGCGATGGTGAGGGTGCGCCGCAGCCATCGGCGGGCAGGTGAGGGACCGGTCCCCTGGAAAGCTGCCGCCTCAGCCACGCGTTCGCCCGTCCTCGTCGTTGTCGGTGGTGCCGGTGATGCCAGTGGTGCCCGGTTGCTGTGTCCAGGCATGGTAACGAGGCACGGCGGGACCGAGTGCCGGGGACTCCTCCAGCCGATCACCCCGGAGAGGGCGGTTTTCACAGGAACCCCACAGGCGCCCCGGGCCCGGACCGGAGGGGCCGCCGGGAAAAACGGGGGCGTCGGGGCGGAGCGGTGCACGTACCCTTTTCAGTTGTGCCGAACGCCAACGAAGACACCTCGACCGAACTGAGCCAGGTGCAGCGCCGCGCCGTCAGCGAACTGCTGCGCGTGTCCCCTGTAGCCGACGACCTCGCCCGCCGTTTCCAGGAGGCCGGATTCCGCCTCGCCCTGGTCGGCGGCTCGGTACGGGACGCCCTCCTCGGCCGGCTCGGCAACGATCTGGACTTCACCACGGACGCCCGCCCCGAGGACGTCCTGAAGATCGTCCGGTCCTGGGCCGACGCCGTCTGGGAGGTCGGGATCGCCTTCGGGACGGTCGGCTCGCAGAAGGACGGCTACCAGATCGAGGTCACGACGTACCGCTCCGAGGCGTACGACCGCACCTCCCGCAAGCCCGAGGTCTCCTACGGCGACTCGATCGACCAGGACCTCGTCCGGCGTGACTTCACCGTCAACGCGATGGCCGTGGCGCTCCCCGAGAAGGAGTTCATCGACCCGTACGGCGGTCTGGAGGACCTCGCGGCCCGTGTGCTGCGGACCCCGGGCACGCCGGAGGAGTCCTTCTCGGACGACCCCCTGCGCATGATGCGGGCGGCCCGCTTCGCCGCCCAGCTCGACTTCGAGGTCGCTCCCGAGGTCGTCACGGCGATGACGGAGATGGCGGACCGGATCGAGATCGTCTCCGCCGAGCGCGTCCGGGACGAGCTGAACAAGCTGCTGCTCGCCGCCCACCCGCGCAAGGGCCTCGGCCTGCTCGTCGACACCGGCCTCGCCGCGCACGTCCTCCCCGAGCTGCCCGCGCTGCGGCTGGAGAGCGACGAGCACCACCGGCACAAGGACGTGTACGAGCACTCCCTGACCGTCCTCGACCAGGCGATCGACCTGGAGGAGGACGGCCCGGACCTGGTGCTGCGCCTCGCCGCCCTCCTCCACGACATCGGCAAGCCGCGTACCCGTCGCTTCGAGAAGGACGGCCGGGTCTCCTTCCACCACCACGAGGTGGTGGGCGCCAAGATGACCAAGAAGCGCATGATCGCGCTGAAGTACTCCAACGAGCTGGTCAAGGACGTCTCGCGGCTCGTGGAGCTGCACCTGCGCTTCCACGGGTACGGGACGGGCGAGTGGACCGACTCGGCCGTACGCCGCTACGTCCGCGACGGCGGGCCGCTCCTCTCCCGCCTGCACAAGCTCACCCGCTCGGACTGCACCACGCGCAACAAGCGCAAGGCGGCCGCGCTCTCCCGCGCCTACGACGGCCTGGAGGACCGCATCGCCCAGCTCCAGGAGCAGGAGGAGCTGGACTCGATCCGTCCCGACCTCGACGGCAACCAGATCCAGCAGATCCTGGAGATCAAGCCGGGTCCCGCCGTCGGACAGGCGTACAAGTTCCTGCTGGAGCTGCGGCTGGAGAACGGGCCGATGGAGTACGAGCAGGCCGTGGCCGCGCTCAAGGAGTGGTGGGCCGCGCGCGACTGACGCGCCATGTTTCACGTGAAACACCGGGCGGGAGCGCCGGCACGGCCCGCCGGTGCTTCACAGTCGGTGCTTCACAGTCGGCGCTTCACAGTCGGCGCTTCACAGCCGGTGTTTCACGTGAAACATCACCCCCGGGCGCGTCCCCCGCGCACCAGCAGCGCGATGGCCGCGTACCCGGCCGCGACCAGCGCGATCAGCAGCGGAGAGCGGCCGTCAGGGGGCAGCATCAGGGCGGCGACCCCGGCCGCCGCCACGAAGGCGACGTTGAAGAGCACGTCGTACAAGGAGAAGACCCGCCCCCGGAAGGCGTCGTCCACGCTCGTCTGCACCACGGTGTCGGTCGCGATCTTCGCCCCCTGGGTGATGAGTCCCAGGACGAAGGCGGCGACGAGGAACGGCGTGGGCGCGAAGCCCAGCGCCAGCGCCGGCACGAGGACGGCGGCCGCACCCGCGCACACGGTCATCCAGCCGAAGGGCCCGAACCGTCCCACCGCCCACGGCGAGAGCACGGCGGCGGCGAAGAAGCCCGCGCCGGAGGCGGCGACGGCGATGCCCAGCAGCCCCAGCCCCTCGGACTCGGTGGTGCTCCAGGCGTACCGGCAGAGCATGAGCACGGTCACCAGCAGGGCGCCGTAGCAGAAGCGCATCAGCCCGACGGCGGTGAGCGCCCGGGCGGCCGGGCGCCGTTCGGCGAGATGGCGCAGCCCTGCGGCGAGGCCCCGGGCGGTGGTGACGACGGCCGTGGAGAGCCGGGGTGGCACCTGGTCCGGGTCGGGTCCGAGCAGCGCCCGCGGGATCCGCAGTGAGGCGAGCGCGGCACAGAGGTAGAGCACGGCCCCGAAGGCGACCACGACCGCGTCGGAGTCGTCCGCGAGCAGCCGGACACCGAAGGCGAGTCCGCCGCCGACGGTGGCGGCGAGGGTGCCGGCGGTGGGCGAGAGCGAGTTGGCCACGACCAGCCGCTCCTCGTCGACGACCCGGGGCAGCGCGGCGGAGAGCCCCGCGAGGACGAAGCGGTTGACGGCGGTGACGGAGAGCGCGGAGGCGTAGAAGAGCCAGTCCGGGACGGAGGCGAGGACCAGCACGGCGGTTCCGCCGGCGAGCAGGGCGCGGAGGAGGTTCCCGTACAGGAAGACCTGGCGGCGCGGCCAGCGGTCGAGGAGGACCCCCGCGAAGGGGCCGACGAGGGAGTACGGGAGCAGGAGCACGGCCATGGCGGAGGCGATGGCGGTGGCGGACGCCTGTTTCTCGGGGGAGAAGACGACGTACGTGGCCAGGGCCACCTGGTAGACGCCGTCGGCGCACTGGGAGAGCAGCCGGACGGAGAGCAGGCGGCGGAAGTCGCGCAGGCGCAGCAGTACGCGCAGATCACGTACGACGGACATGGCAGCAAGACTCACATACGGCGAGGGTCCCCGGGCAGTGCCGCGGGGACCCTCGTCAGGTGAAACGCATCGGACCCGGGAAGGTCAGCGCTCGACCTCGCCCTTGATGAACTTCTCGACGTTGGCCAAGGCCTCGTCGTCGAAGTACTGCACCGGCGGGGACTTCATGAAGTACGAGGACGCGGAGAGGATCGGGCCGCCGATGCCGCGGTCCTTGGCGATCTTCGCGGCGCGCAGGGCGTCGATGATGACGCCGGCCGAGTTCGGGGAGTCCCAGACCTCGAGCTTGTACTCCAGGTTCAGCGGGACGTCGCCGAAGGCGCGGCCCTCGAGGCGCACGTACGCCCACTTGCGGTCGTCCAGCCAGGCCACGTAGTCCGACGGGCCGATGTGGACGTTCTTCTCGCCCAGCTCGCGGTCCGGGATCTGCGAGGTGACGGCCTGCGTCTTGGAGATCTTCTTCGACTCCAGGCGGTCGCGCTCCAGCATGTTCTTGAAGTCCATGTTGCCGCCGACGTTGAGCTGCATCGTGCGCTCAAGGCGGACACCGCGGTCCTCGAACAGCTTGGCCATCACGCGGTGCGTGATGGTCGCGCCGACCTGCGACTTGATGTCGTCGCCGACGATCGGGACACCGGCCTCGGTGAACTTGTCCGCCCACTCCTTGGTGCCGGCGATGAAGACCGGGAGGGCGTTGACGAAGGCGACCTTGGCGTCGATGGCGCACTGGGCGTAGAACTTCGCCGCGTCCTCGGAACCGACGGGCAGGTAGCAGACGAGGACGTCGACCTGGCGGTCCTTGAGGATCTGGACGACGTCGACCGGCTCCTCGGCGGACTCCTCGATGGTCTGGCGGTAGTACTTGCCGAGACCGTCGAAGGTGTGGCCGCGCTGGACCGTGACGCCCTTGCTCGGGACGTCGCAGATCTTGATGGTGTTGTTCTCGCTGGCGCCGATGGCGTCGGAGAGGTCGAGGCCGACCTTCTTCGCGTCGACGTCGAAGGCGGCGACGAAGTCGACGTCACCGACGTGGTACTCGCCGAACTGGACGTGCATCAGGCCGGGCACCTTGGCCGCCGGGTCGGCGTCCTTGTAGTACTCGACGCCCTGCACCAGCGACGCGGCGCAGTTGCCCACGCCGACGATGGCTACGCGAACCGAACCCATTCCGGTTGCTCCCTGTGTGATCGTGGAAGCCCTGCTGGCGCAGGGTTTCACTTGGTGGTGTCATCGGACGGATCCGGCCGGGTACTGCCCCCGTGCCGGGGCAGGCCGCCCGTCTCTCCAGAATCGTTGTCGTGCGGAGCGTCGGGGCCGGGGCGCTGGTCGCGCCCCGCCCGTTCGCTCTCGATGAGCTCGTTCAGCCAGCGCACTTCGCGCTCCACGGACTCCATTCCGTGGCGCTGGAGCTCAAGCGTGTAGTCGTCGAGGCGCTCGCGCGTCCGGGCCAGCGAGGCGCGCATCTTCTCCAGGCGCTCCTCCAGCCGGCTGCGGCGGCCTTCGAGGACCCGCATCCGCACCTCGCGCTCGGTCTGGCCGAAGAACGCGAAGCGGGCGGCGAAGTGCTCGTCCTCCCAGGCGTCGGGCCCGGTGTGGGAGAGGAGCTCCTCGAAGTGCTCCTTACCTTCCGGCGTCAACCGGTAGACGATCTTGGCGCGGCGTCCTGCGAGTGACGAGGCGAGGGCCTCCTCGGGGGCGCTGCCCGGTTCCTCGATCAACCAGCCGTTGGCGACCAGCGTCTTGAGGCAGGGGTAGAGCGTCCCGTAGCTGAACGCCCGGAAGATGCCGAGCGAGGTGTTGAGGCGCTTGCGCAGCTCGTAGCCGTGCATGGGGGCCTCGCGCAGCAGGCCGAGAACGGCGAACTCGAGGATGCCGGAGCGTCTGCTCATTCGTCGCCTCCTCCCTCTTGCGGTCCGCCCTCGGAAATCTTTATGCCGTGCTGATGTATCGACTCGATACATCAGCACGATAGAACGAGCCGAGAGGTCCGACAAGTAGAGGTGCCGTGACCGGCGTCACATCGTCAATTCAAGGCGTGCGACTTGCCTGATTTGGGGTGAACTCCGGCGCAAGAGGGGTTTTGGCCGTGCGTAGTCTGTGCGGCATGCACACCACCGGGAACCAGGAGCCGCGCTGGGGCGTCAGTGCAGCGGGTGACCGGCTGCGATACGAAAGGGGCCTTCCATGGGCTCCGGTCGTGCGCATTTCGGGGGGACCGGAACTCAACTGCCGCTTCCAGGCGTACGCGCCTGCCCGAGGAGTAGTCGTTCGATGAGCGAGCACCGTCGCAGAATGCCGTCGCAGGAGCCGCCGACGGGCGGCCGCGCGGCGGCACGACGCGCCGCCCAGCAGCCGGCCGGCCGCAGGTCGGCCCCGGCCCATGACACCGGTACGGGGACGCCCCCGTACGGATCGCCGGCCCCCTACGGGGCTTCCGGCGCGCACGGGGGGACCGCGTCGTCCTCCCACGGGGAGGAGGCACGTCCGTACGGCGGACGCGCCGAGGCCCGGCGCGCCGCCCAGCGGGGCGGTCGCCGACGCGCGCCCGCGGCCGGTCCGGGTGGACCGAGCGGCCCCGGCGGCGGCGGTGGCCGTCGCGGTGGAGGCGGCGGCGGTGGCGGCCGTGGTGGCGGTCCGGGTGGTCGTCCGCCGGGCAAGAAGCGGGTGATCGACTACCCGCGCCACGACAAGGACGGCTGGCGTCGCTGGATGCCGTCCTGGAAGCTCGTGACGGGTACGTTCCTGTTCTTCTGCGCGCTCCTCATGGGCGGCGCGGTCATCGCGTACTCGCAGGTCGTCATCCCCAAGGTGGACGCGACCGCGACCTCGCAGAACAACATCTACTACTGGGCCGACGGCACCCGCATGGTCGCCACCGGCGCGGGCCAGAACCGCCAGATCGTCGGCATCGACCAGATTCCGAAGGTCATGCAGGAGGCCGTGATCTCGGCCGAGAACAAGACCTTCCGGGACGACTGGGGAGTCGACCCGATGGGCATCGGCCGCGCCGTGTGGAACATGGCGAAGGGCGGCGAGACCCAGGGCGGCTCGACGATCACCCAGCAGTACGTGAAGAACGGCCTGCTCGCCGACCAGTCGCAGACCCTCTCCCGGAAGGTGAAGGAACTCTTCATCTCCATCAAGGTCGGCAACGAGCTCGAGAAGCCCGACATCCTGGCCGGCTACCTCAACACCGCCTACTACGGTCGCGGCGCCTACGGCATCCAGGCCGCCTCCCGCGCGTACTTCAACAAGGACGCCAAGCAGCTCAACGCCTCCGAGTCAGCGGTGCTCGCCTCCGTGCTCAAGGGCGCCACGTACTTCGACCCCGCCGGCTACCCCGAGGTCGACCCCGAGGCCACGCCTGCGAACAACCTGGCCCGCCTCACCGAGCGGTGGAGTTGGATCCTCGACGAGATGGTCAAGGACCAGAAGATCGGGGCGGACGAGCGGGCGAAGTACACGGCGCTGCCGAAGATCCAGAAGCCGAGGCAGGACGCGCAGCTGAGCGGCCAGATCGGTTACCTGGTCGCCACGGCGAAGGCCAACTTCCGCAGCAAGTACGACATCAGCGCCGAGGCCCTGGATCTGGGCGGATACGAGATCCACACCACCTTCGACAAGAAGAAGGTGAAGGCGATGGAGGACTCGGTCAAGAAGATCTACGACGAGTACATCGACGAGAAGAAGCGTCCGAAGGACGACACCCACGTCGAGTTCGGCGGCGCCTCCGTCGACGTCAAGACCGGCAAGATCGTCGCGCTCTACGGCGGCCAGGACGCGACGAAGCACTACACCAACAACGCCGACACCACCGGTGCCCAGGTCGGTTCGACGTTCAAGCCCTTCGTGCTCGCCGCGGCGATGCAGGATGGCGTGCGAGACCCGGAGGGTCCCAAGGAGCAGGGTCCCTCCACGCGGAAGCTGGTCGACCCCGACAAGAGCCGCTACAACGGCAAGGACGACCTCAAGGTCCGCGACTACCGAGGCGAGATCTGGCACAACGAGGAAGGAGCGGAGTGGAAGCAGAACAACGAGGGTGACACGAGCTACGGCAACATCACCCTTCGCAAGGCCATGGTCGTCTCCGCCAACTCCCCCTTCGTGCAGCTCGGCATGGACGTCGGCATCGACAAGGTGCGTGACATGGCCATCGCCGCCGGTCTGCGTCCCGACTCCCTGGTGAAGGGCGAGGTGCCGTCCTTCTCGCTCGGCATCTCCAGCCCCAGCGCGATCCGCATGGCCGGCTCCTATGCCACCTTCGCCAACCAGGGCGAGCGCAACGAGCCGTACTCCGTGACCAAGGTGCTCAAGCAGGGCCAGGTCATCTACCAGCACGATGCGGCGCCGAAGCAGGCGTTCTCCTCCGCCATCTCCTCGAACATCACCGACGTGCTCCGCAGCGTCGTCGAGGACAAGGGCGGCACGGGCAAGAACGCTGCCATTCCGGGTCGCCAGGTGGCCGGCAAGACCGGTACCACCGACAAGAACAAGTCGGCCTGGTTCGTCGGCTACACCCCGCAGCTCTCGACGGCGATCGACATGTACCGCTTCGACGACGACGAGACGAAGAAGGGCCGCGAGTTCCTGGAGATGTACGGCACGGGTGGTCAGGACTCGATCCACGGTTCGTCCTTCCCGTCGCAGATCTGGAACGACTACATGACGGACGCCGTCGCGGACCTGCCCGTCGAGGAGTTCCCGGAGCCGGAGAAGCTGCCGGACGCCCAGGCGGTCTACGGCGGTGGCGCCACGCCCAAGCCGACGCCCACCCCGACGCCGACCGAGACGGCGACGCCGACCGAGACGGCCACCACCGCTCCGACCACGACTCCCCCGCCGACGCCCACCGACACGGGCCGTCCGACCACCACCAAGCCCACGCCCGACAAGACCACCTGTGGCATCTGGGACGGCTGGGAGTGCAACAACGGCGGTGGCAACAACAACGGCGGCGGCAACGGCGGGACGACCGCTCCGACGCCCACGGACACCGGGACGTCGACGCCGACGGATCCGACCACGTCACCGGGAGGCTCCGACAGCGGGGGCAACGGGAACGGCGGGAACAACGGCGGCGGTGACACCGGCGGCGACGGCAGTGGCGAAACCGGCGGAGAGCCCTCCGAAGGGGCCACCGGAGGCGGCAGCATCTTCGACTGAGGTCGCCGGGGGGGGGGGCCCCCCCCGGGGGGGCCCCCCCCCCCGCGGGGGGGGGGGCCGGGGGGGCCCGCCCCCCCCCCCCGGGGGGGCCCCCCCCCGGCGGCCCTCCGCGTTTCACGTGAAACATGCGGGCCACACGGCAGCGGACCTCGTGTTTCACGTGAAACACGAGACGCGGTGCCGGCTCCCGCCCTGGGCACGCGATTCCCGATCCGGTCGCGGGGCCGGATTCCCAGGGGCGTACGGCAGGATGTCACCCATGCCGAGCCTGAAGAAGACGAGCGGTCCCCTGGACGGGCCCGCGGCGCCGGACGGAGCGCGCGGGGAGAAGCCCCCGACCGTCGCCCCCACCCGGCGCGACGAGGTGGCCGCCGCGGGCAGCGCAGTCATCGGCGGCCGCTACGGACGCCGCGCCCTGCCGGGCAGCGGTCCCGCGGGCGGGCAGTTCACGCCGGTACGGGTGATCGCCCTGGTGGCCATCGGCATGTTCGCCCTCGGCATGGTGCAGAAGCTGCCCTGCTACAACTGGGCCTGGTTCCGCGGCACCACCTCGCAGTACACCCACGCCTGCTACTCGGACATCCCGCACCTGTTCGCCGGGCGCGGTTTCGCCGAGGGCCTGGTGCCGTACTTCGACCGGCTCCCCGGCGACATACCGTTCCTGGAGTACCCCGTCCTGACGGGTCTCTTCATGCAGGTCGCGGCCTGGCTGACGCCCGGCGGCGAGCTCCAGGGCCAGGAACAGGCGTACTGGCTCGTCAACGCCGGCCTGCTGATGGTCTGCGCGGCCGTCCTCGCCGTCTGTGTGGCCCGGACGCATCGCCACCGCCCCTGGGACGGCCTGCTGGTCGCCCTGGCGCCCTCCGTGGCCCTCACCGCCACGATCAACTGGGACCTGCTGGCCGTGGCCCTCACCGCCGCCTCGATCCTCATGTGGTCCCGCTCCCGGCCGCTCGCCGCCGGCATCCTGCTCGGCCTGGCCGTCGCCGCCAAGTTCTACCCGCTGCTGCTCCTGTGGCCCCTGCTGCTGCTCTGCGTGCGTGCCGGGAGGCTGCGGGCCTTCGGCACCGCGCTGCTCGGCGCGGTGGGCTCCTGGCTCGTGGTGAATCTGCCGGTGATGCTCGCCGCGTCCGACGGGTGGAAGCAGTTCTACCTCTTCAGCCGCGACCGGAACGTGGACTTCGGTTCCATCTGGCTGCTCGTCAGCCAGCGCAGCGGCACGTCCATCCCGCCCGAGCGGGCCAACCTGTACGCGCTGCTGCTCCTGGTGCTCGCCGCCGGCGGTCTCGCGTGGCTGGCCTTCGCCGCGCCGCGCCGGCCCCGGCTGGCGCAGCTGGCGTTCCTGATGGTCGCCGCGTTCGTCCTCACCAACAAGGTCTACTCGCCGCAGTACGTGCTGTGGCTGGTGCCGCTCGCCGCGCTCGCCCGGCCCCGCTGGCGCGACTTCCTGATCTGGCAGTCGTGCGAGGTGCTGTACTTCCTCGGGATCTGGATGTACCTGGCGTTCACCGGCAGCGGCAGCAAGCAGGGACTGCCGCTCGACGGCTACCACTTCGCGGTCGTGCTGCACCTGCTGGGCACGCTGTACCTCTGCGTCATGGTCGTCCGGGACGTCCTCGCGCCCGAGAAGGACCCGGTCCGGCGCGACGGCTCGGACGACCCCTCGGGCGGCGTCCTGGACGGCACCCCGGACGCCCTCGTCGTGGGCAGGGCGGCGCACCCGGCCCGGCACGCGGCCCCGGTGCCCGAGACGGGCGGTCAGCAGCTGCTGGTGACATGGGGAACCCCCGGGGCCGAGGGCTCCCGGGGGTGACCGCAGGGCGCGGCCGTACGGCGTGACCGTACGGCCGGCCCGGCGCCTCAGCGCTCGACGAGCCGGTCGTACTGCGTTGTGGTGTGGCGCAGGTGCGCGGTCAGCTCGTCGCCGACCTGAGGCTCCTGCGCGTCGGCCGGCACGAAGAGGATCGACACCTGCATGTGCGGCGGCTCGGCGAACCAGCGCTGCTTGCCCGCCCAGACGAACGGCGACAGGTTCCGGTTGACCGTGGCCAGACCGGCCCGGGCCACGCCCTTGGCGCGCGGCATCACGCCGTGCATCGCCTTCGGGGCCTCCAGGCCCACGCCGTGCGAGGTGCCGCCGGCGACGACGACCAGCCAGCCGTCCGAGGCGGCCTTCTGCTGGCGGTAGCCGAAGCGGTCGCCCTTGGCGACGCGGGTGACGTCCAGGACCGAACCGCGGTACTCGGTGGCCTCGTGGTCGCCCAGCCAGAGCCGGGTGCCGATCCGGGCGCGGAAGCGGGTCTGCGGGAACTGCTGCTGGAGCCTGGCCTGCTCCTCGGCCCGCAGGTGGCTCACGAACATGGTGTGCAGCGGCAGCCGGGCGGCGCGCAGCCGGTCCATCCAGGAGATGACCTCCTCGACGGCGTCCGTGCCGTCCGGGCGGTCGAGCGGCAGGTGCAGGGCGAAGCCCTCCAGGCGTACGTCTTCGATCGCGGAGGCGAGCAGCGCGAGCTCCTCCTCGCGGACGCCGTGCCGCTTCATCGAGCTCATCACCTCGATGACGACGCGGGCGCCGACCAGGGCGTGCACGCCGTCCACGGAGGAGACGGAGCGGATCACCCGGTCGGGCAGCGGCACCGGCTCCTCGCCCCGCCGGAACGGCGTGAGGACCAGCAGGTCGCCGCCGAACCAGTCCTTGATCTTGGCCGCTTCGTACGTGGTCCCCACCGCGAGCATGTCGGCGCCGAACCGGGCCGCTTCCTCGGCGAGGCGCTCGTGGCCGAAGCCGTAGCCGTTGCCCTTGCAGACCGGGATCAAACCGGGGAACTGGTCGATCACGGTCTTCTGGTGCGCCCGCCAGCGAGCGGTGTCGACGTAGAGGGAGAGCGCCATGGCCGGCCCGGAACCTTTCTGATGGCTGCGGTGGGGTGTCGGAGATGTGTACGAAACCCGCGGAACTATGAGGGTACGCAAGCCCCGGGGGGAGCGTCAGCGGCGCGACATGTAGATGTCCAGCGCCTTGTGCAGGAGCTTGTTCAGCGGGAAGTCCCATTCGCCGACGTACTCCACGGCCTCGCCGCCGGTGCCGACCTTGAACTGGATCAGGCCGAACAGGTGGTCGGTCTCGTCGAGCGAGTCGGAGATGCCGCGCAGGTCGTAGACGGTCGCGCCCATCGCGTACGCGTCGCGGAGCATCCGCCACTGCATGGCGTTGGACGGGCGGACCTCGCGGCCGATGTTGTCGGAGGCGCCGTACGAGTACCAGACGTGCCCGCCGACGACGAGCATCGTGGCCGCCGACAGGTTCACGCCGTTGTGGCGGGCGAAGTAGAGGCGCATCCGGTTGGGGTCCTCGCTGTTGAGGACGTTCCACATGCGCTGGAAGTACGAGAGAGGGCGCGGCCGGAACTTGTCGCGGACCGCGGTGATCTCGTACAGGCGCTGCCACTCGGCGAGGTCCTCGTAACCGCCCTGGACGACCTCGACGCCGGCCTTCTCGGCCTTCTTGATGTTGCGGCGCCACAGCTGGTTGAAGCCCTTGAGGACGTCGTCCAGGGAGCGGTTGGCCAGCGGGACCTGGAAGACGTAGCGGGGCTGCACGTCGCCGAAGCCGGCGCCGCCGTCCTCGGCCTGCTGCCAGCCCATCCTGCGCAGCCGGTCGGCGACCTCGAAGGCTTGCGGCACGACCTCGGTGGCCTGGACGTCCTTGAGGCGCTTGACGTCCGGGTCCTGGATGCCGGACTTGATCGCGGCCGCGTCCCAGCGGCGGATGACGACCGGCGGGCCCATCTTCACGGAGAAGGCGCCCTGCTGCTTGAGGTGGGCCAGCATCGGCTGGAGCCACTCGTCGAGGTTGGGGGCGTGCCAGTTGATGACCGGGCCCTCGGGGAGGTAGGCCAGGTAGCGCTTGAGCTTGGGGAGCTGGCGGTAGAGGACCAGGCCGACGCCGACGAGCTCGCCGTTCCTGTCGAACCAGCCGAGGTTCTCCGAGCGCCACTCGGTCTTCACGTCCGCCCACGCCGGGACCTGGCAGTGGCTCGCGCCGGGCAGGGTCTGGATGTACGCCAGATGCTGCTCTCGGCTGATGGTCCTCAGGGTCAGGCTCATGCGGGGCGCTCCTCGGCAGGTGTGTCCCCATCGGTCAGGGGCTCCGGCTCTCGCGCCGAAGCCTACTGTGACCGGGGAGCGCCCCGAAGGGCCGCGTGGGCCCTGACGTGCTCGGCGTCGTCCGATCGGTCAGCTGATCACGCCTCCGAACAGCCCTCCGTGGGCCATGCCGAGGAAGAAGCCCACGGCTGAGGCGCCGAGGCCGATGATCAGGAAGAAGCGTTCGCGGGTGGTGACGGAGATGAACTGCCCGTAGGCCCCGGTCAGGATGCCGATCAGGCCCGACCACGAGCTGAGCAGGTGCAGGTTGTGGAACTGCGCCGTGACGAAGGACAGGATGCCCAGCGCCAGCGTGACGGCGAGCAGCGTGTCCACGAGCGGGTGCGGCTTGCCGTCCGTGGCGAAGAGGGAGTGGCCGGGGTCGGGTCGCATTGCCTGTGCCATGGGGCACCTCCTGGCGTGCCGTGCGGAGGGCGGCGCATCCTAGCGCCGCCGACGTCCGATGTGTACAGATTGCGTCCCCTCCCCACCGGATTTCAACCGCAAGGCGATGTGCAGGTACTCTGTACGGTCTGCGCCGGTGTCTGCCCTGGTACTCCAGCTGGGACGCCGTCGCATCACGCATCACGACCCTCCTGCCACGGAACGACCGTGGCCGCTGAGTCCAAAGGAGGTGGGTTCCACATGCGTCACTACGAGGTGATGGTCATCCTCGACCCCGATCTCGAGGAGCGCGCTGTCTCCCCGCTGATCGAGAACTTCCTCTCCGTCGTCCGTGAGGGCAACGGAAAGGTCGAGAAGGTCGACACCTGGGGCCGTCGTCGTCTCGCCTACGAGATCAAGAAGAAGCCCGAGGGCATCTACTCGGTCATCGACCTGCAGGCCGAGCCTGCGGTCGTCAAGGAGCTCGACCGCCAGATGAACCTGAACGAGTCGGTCCTCCGGACCAAGGTCCTCCGTCCCGAGACCCACTGAGCTTCCGCTCAGAGGTAATCGGGTCCGAGTAGCAGCAAGCAGCCAGAAGCAATCCCGCCGAGAGGTTCACCCATGGCAGGCGAGACCGTCATCACGGTCGTCGGCAATCTCGTCGACGACCCCGAGCTGCGCTTCACCCCGTCCGGTGCGGCGGTCGCGAAGTTCCGCGTCGCGTCCACTCCCCGTACCTTCGACCGTCAGACCAACGAGTGGAAGGACGGCGAAAGCCTGTTCCTGACCTGCTCGGTCTGGCGTCAGGCGGCGGAGAACGTCGCTGAGTCCCTTCAGCGCGGCATGCGCGTCGTCGTGCAGGGCCGGCTGAAGCAGCGGTCCTACGAGGACAACCAGGGCGTCAAGCGCACGGTCTTCGAGCTGGACGTCGAGGAAGTCGGTCCCAGCCTGCGTAACGCCACGGCCAAGGTCACCAAGACCACCGGCCGCGGTGGCCAGGGTGGCGGCGGCGGCTTCGGCGGCGGCGGTGGCCAGCAGGCCGGCGGCGGCTGGGGTGGCAACTCCGGCGGCGGCCAGCAGGGCGGCGGCGGTGCTCCCGCCGACGACCCGTGGGCCAGCGGCGGCTCCTCCTCCCCCTCCGGCGGCGGCCAGCAGGCCGGTGGCGGCGGTGGCGGCTGGGGTGGCAACTCCGGCGGCGGCTACTCGGACGAGCCCCCCTTCTAGGGACCCCCTTCCGGTCCGTCCGGAAGCGGCCCCCGGGGGCAGCTCGTACCCCACACTTCTTGATCACACAGGAGAAACACCATGGCGAAGCCGCCTGTGCGCAAGCCTAAGAAGAAGGTCTGCGCGTTCTGCAAGGACAAGACCGCGTACGTGGACTACAAGGACACGAACATGCTGCGGAAGTTCATTTCCGACCGCGGCAAGATCCGTGCCCGCCGCGTGACCGGCAACTGCACGCAGCACCAGCGTGACGTCGCCACGGCCGTCAAGAACAGCCGTGAGATGGCGCTGCTGCCCTACACGTCCACCGCGCGATAAGGGAAGGGTGACCGAAAAATGAAGATCATCCTCACCCAGGAAGTCTCCGGCCTCGGTGCGGCCGGCGACGTCGTCGAGGTCAAGGACGGCTACGCTCGCAACTACCTGGTCCCGCGTGGTTTCGCGATCCGCTGGACCAAGGGTGGCGAGAAGGACGTGGCGCAGATCCGCCGCGCCCGCAAGATCCACGAGATCGCGACCATCGAGCAGGCCAACGAGGTCAAGGCCAAGCTCGAGGGCACGAAGGTGCGCCTGGCCGTTCGCTCCGGCGACGCCGGCCGTCTCTTCGGCTCCGTGACCCCGGCCGACGTCGCCTCGGCGATCAAGTCCGCCGGTGGCCCCGAGGTCGACAAGCGTCGCGTCGAGCTCGGTTCGCCGATCAAGACCCTGGGCTCGCACCAGGTGCTCGTGCGTCTGCACCCCGAGGTCGCCGCGAAGCTCGGCATCGAGGTCGTTGCCGCGTAACGCTGCGCTCAGCAGTTCTGCGCTCCGACGCAGAAGGAAGGGCCGCACTCCTCACGGAGTGCGGCCCTTCCGCACGTTTCACGTGAAACACGCGCTTGAGGCTGGTTGATCTGATTGATCTGCTTACGGCTGTTTCACGTGAAACAGCGCCTCGGTCAGCGGGTGGCGCCTGTGACGATCCAGCGGCCGGAACGCATCCGGAACCACAGCGTGCCCATCCGGACGCCCATCATCAGCGTCATCGCCCACCAGAGGGCGGTCAGCCCGCCGCCGAACACCGGCACCAGCAGAGCGACCGGGGCGAAGACCGCAAGCGTGAGCAGCATCGCCCTGGCGAGGTAGGGGCCGTCACCCGCGCCCATGAGGACTCCGTCGAGGACGAAGACGACTCCGGAGATCGGCTGCGAGAGCGCCACGACGAGCAGGGCCGGGAGCAGCGTGGACTGCACGGCGGGGTCGCCGGTGAAGAGCGGGATGAAGAGCGGGCGGGCCAGGACGAGCAGCAGGCCGAGGACGACTCCGGAGACCACGCCCCACTGGACCATGCGGCGGCACACCTGGCGGGCGCCGTCGGCATCACCGGCACCGAGGTAGCGCCCGATGATCGCCTGGCCGGCGATGGCGATGGCGTCCAGGGCGAACGCCATCAGGCTCCACAGGGACAGGATGATCTGGTGGGCCGCTACCTCGGTGTCGCCCAGGCGGGCGGCGACGGCGGTGGCGATCATCAGGACGGCGCGCAGCGAGAGCGTACGGACCAGGAGGGGGACGCCTGCCTGGGCCGAGGCGCGGATGCCGGGGGCGTCGGGTCGGAGCGAGACGCCGTGGCGCCGTGCGCCGCGGACGACCACGACGAGGTACGCGACGGCCATGCCGCACTGGGCGATGACCGTGCCCCAGGCCGAGCCCGCGATGCCGAGCCCGGCGCCGTAGACCAGTCCGATGTTGAGGGCGCCGTTGACCGCGAAGCCGCCGACGGCCACGTAGAGGGGGGTCCGGGTGTCCTGCAGGCCGCGCAGGACGCCGGTGGCCGCCAGGACGATCAGCATCGCGGGGATGCCCAGGATCGAGATCCGGAGGTACGTGGTGGCGTACGGGGCGGCGGTGTCGGAGGCGCCGAAGACCTGCACCAGCCACGGAGCCGTGGGCAGGGTGACCGCGACGACGGCGAGGCCGAGGAGGAGGGCCAGCCAGATGCCGTCGATGCCCTGCCGGAGGGCGGCGGGCAGGTCGCCCGCCCCGACGCGCCGGGCGACGGCGGCCGTGGTGGCGTAGGCGAGGAAGACGAAGACGCTGACGGCGGTGGAGAGCAGGGCGCCCGCGATGGCGAGGCCCGCGAGCTGGGGGGTGCCGAGGTGCCCCACGACGGCGCTGTCCACCATCAGGAAGAGCGGTTCGGCGACGAGGGCGCCGAAGGCCGGAAGGGCGAGCGAGAGGATCTCCCGGTCGTGTCGGCGCAGTGCTGCCTTGGTGCTCGTGGGGGCCTGGGTCATGGGGTCAATGTAATCGTCCACAGGTAAGTGATGCAATGCAATAGCGATCCTTACTTTTAAGGGGATCGAGGCTTCGGGTGTGGGCTGTTTGTTCTGATCGTGGCCCAGGGGGAAAAGTTTTTCTCCCCCACAACCCGTGGATGGAAAAACCCCAGGTCAGCGCGGTAGCGGTGTGGGGGCTATGAGTTTGTCCACATGGCTGTCCCCCGGTCCGTGCACAGGATCCGCTGGCTTATCCACAGCATCTCGGCCTTCACCCACAGAGCCTGTGGATAACCAGATTGGCTGATGCCCCTCGCGGGCCTACCGTGGACCGGCGCCCGACGCGCCAGAAGCGGACGCAAAGCCACTCTTTGATCAAGCCCGTGGCGTAAGAAGGAGTGGCACGGCGAGGTCCGCGGAGCGGACGGGAAGAGGTGGCGGGTGAGCGTTCCCGAGCCCATGGACGACCCCTGGGCCGACGGCGGACCGAGCGACCGGCTGCCCGTCCGCACCCGGGGCGAGGGGCGCGGCGAAGGCCGAGGCGAGAACCGCGGCGAGGGGCGCGGCGAGGGTCGCGGGCGCGGCCGGGGCCGTGACGAGCAGCACGAGCGCGGCAGCGACGGACCCTGGGACGGCGGACTCTCCGGTTTCGAGCGTGTCCCCCCGCAGGACCTCGACGCCGAGCAGTCCGTGCTCGGCGGCATGCTGCTCTCCAAGGACGCCATCGCCGACGTCGTGGAGATCATCAAGGGCCACGACTTCTACAAGCCCGCGCACGAGACCGTCTTCGGCGCGATCCTCGACCTGTACGCCAAGGGCGAGCCCGCCGACCCCATCACGGTCGGCGCCGAGCTCACCAAGCGCGGCGAGATCAACCGCGTCGGTGGCGCCTCCTACCTGCACACCCTCGTCCAGTCGGTCCCGACGGCGGCGAACGCCTCGTACTACGCCGAGATCGTGCACGAGCGGGCCGTGCTGCGCAGGCTCGTCGAGGCCGGCACGAAGATCACGCAGATGGGATACGCGGCCGACGGCGACGTCGACGAGATCGTGAACTCCGCCCAGGCGGAGATCTACAAGGTCACCGAGCAGCGGACCACCGAGGACTACCTGCCGCTCGGCGACATCATGGAGGGCGCGCTCGACGAGATCGAGGCGATCGGCTCCCGCAGCGGCGAGATGACCGGTGTGCCCACCGGCTTCAGCGACCTCGACTCGCTCACCAACGGACTCCACCCCGGTCAGATGATCATCATCGCGGCCCGTCCCGCCATGGGTAAGTCGACCCTCGCCCTCGACTTCGCCCGCGCCGCGTCGATCAAGCACAACCTGCCCAGCGTCATCTTCTCCCTGGAAATGGGCCGCAACGAGATCGCGATGCGCCTGCTGTCGGCCGAGGCCCGGGTCGCCCTGCACCACATGCGCTCCGGCACCATGACCGACGAGGACTGGACCCGGCTCGCCCGCCGTATGCCGGACGTCTCCCAGGCCCCGCTCTACATCGACGACTCCCCGAACCTGTCGATGATGGAGATCCGCGCCAAGTGCCGGCGGCTCAAGCAGCGCAACGGCCTCAAGCTCGTCATCATCGACTACCTCCAGCTGATGCAGTCCGGTGGCTCCAAGCGGCAGGAGAGCCGCCAGCAGGAGGTCTCCGACATGTCGCGAAACCTCAAGCTCCTCGCCAAGGAGCTGGAGCTCCCGGTGATCGCGCTCTCCCAGCTGAACCGTGGCCCCGAGCAGCGCACCGACAAGAAGCCGATGGTCTCCGACCTGCGTGAGTCCGGATCCATCGAGCAGGACGCCGACATGGTCATCCTGCTCCACCGCGAGGACGCGTACGAGAAGGAGTCCCCGCGCGCCGGCGAGGCCGACATCATCGTCGGCAAGCACCGTAACGGTCCGACGGCCACCATCACCGTCGCCTTCCAGGGCCACTACTCGCGCTTCGTGGACATGGCACAAACCTGATCGTGCCGGGGCGGGACGGCGGGGCATGATCGGTCGCATGACCTCAGCCTTCGAAGCCCTGCTGCCCACCACCGAGCGTTCGCTCCTGCACCGTGTGGCCCGCGCCCAGAGCGAGTGTCGCGCGCCTTCCTTCGTGGGCGCCGTCGCCCGCGGGGGAGCGATGGTCTGGAGCGGCGCCCGCACCTGTGTCGACGGGCACGCCCCGGACGCCGACACGCAGTACCGGATCGGCTCGATCACCAAGGTGTTCACCGCCGTCCTCGTCCTGCGGCTGCGTGACGAGGGGCTGATCGACCTCGACGACCCGCTGGAGAAGCACCTGCCGGGTACGGGGGTGGGCGAGGTGACCGTCGCCCAGCTCCTCGGCCACACGGCGGGGCTCGCCGCGGAGACTCCCTCGCCCTGGTGGGAGCGGACGCCGGGGACCACGCGGCCCGAGCTCTCCGACGTGCTGGGGGAGGCGCCCTCGCTCCATCCCACCGGCCGGAGCTTCCACTACTCCAACCCCGGCTACACCCTGCTCGGTTCGCTGGTCGAGGCGGTGCGCGGGGTGCCCTGGGAGGAGGCGCTGCGCGCCGAGATCCTGGAGCCGCTGGGCATGGACCGGACGACGGGGGATCCGGTCGCGCCGCACGCCGGGGGCTGGGCGGTGCACCCCTGGGCCGATGTGATGCTGCCGGAGCCGTCCGAGGACCTGGGGGTGATGGCCCCGGCCGGGCAGTTGTGGTCGACGGCGGCGGACCTGTGCCGGTTCGGGCTCTTCCTCGCGGAGGGCGACGAGCGCGTGCTGAGCGCCGCCACCGTCGCCGAGATGAGGGTTCCCGCCGCGCCGCCGGCCGCCGGAGACGCACAGATGGGGTACGGCCTCGGGCTCCAGCTCGCGCACGGGGAGAGCGGCACGCTGATCGGGCACGGCGGCTCGCTGCCCGGCTTCGTCGCCGGCCTCTGGGTGGACGTCTCGGAGGGCCTGGTCGGCGTGGCCCTCGCCAACGCGACGAGCGGCCCCCAGCCCGGCGTCGTCGCCGCGGAGCTCGTACGGATCGTGGCGGAAGCCGAACCACGGCTCCCCGAGCCGTGGCGCCCGCTGCCCGCGTCCGAGGTCGACCAGGAGCTTCTGGCGCTGACCGGCCCCTGGTACTGGGGGACGTACTCCTTCTGCCTGCGGCTCGGTGCGGAGCGCGGCGTGGTTCTGGAGCCCCTGAGGGGTGCCGGCCGCAGCGCCAGGTTCCGGGCGTTGCCCGACGGCGGCTGGATCGGTCTTGACGGGTACTACGCGGGGGAGACGCTGAGGGCGGTACGCCGTCCCGACGGCGGCGTCAGCCATCTCGACCTCGGCTCCTTCGTCTTCACGCGGGAGCCGTACGAGCCCGGGGACGCGGTTCCGGGCGGGGTCGACGAGAAGGGCTGGCGCGGGCTCTGACCGTGCCGTGACCGACCCGGCATGACGAACGCCCATGTTTCACGTGAAACATGGGCGTTCGTGGCGACAGGCGCCTCGGCAGGGGAGCTCAGAGGGCTCGCTTGAACCCCACGTGGCTCGCCTCGAAGCCGAGTCGTTCGTAGAAGCGGTGGGCGTCGGTACGGGTGGCGTCGGAGGTCAGCTGGACCAGCACGCACTCCAGGCGCCGGGACTCCTCGACGGCCCACTCGATGAGCACGGTCCCCAGACCGCTGCCGCGTTCCTCGGAGTGGATGCGCACTCCTTCGATGATCGAGCGGGTGGCGCCGCGCCGGGAGAGCCCGGGGACGACCGTCAGCTGGAGTGTGCCCACGACCCTTCCGGCACGCGCGGCGACGACGAGGTGCTGGTTCGAGTCGTCAGCGAGCCGTGCGAAGGCGGCGAGGTACGGCGCGGGGTCGTCCGGGGACTCCCGCTGGGCGCCGAGCGGGTCGTCGGCGAGCATCGCGACGATCGCGGGGACGTCCTCCGCGGTCGCGGGACGGATCTCAAGATCGCTCATGCCCGCAGCGTACGGTCCGCGGACGGGGCGGCGTCAGGGGCGTCGGTGAGTCGGAGCGGGACCGAGTGGGTCAGACGGTGACGGGTTCGCCTTCGAGGACTCGGACCAGGGGGGCCAGGTCCGGGTTCTTCGCGGCCTCGTCCAGGGCCTCGCGCAGGGCCCGGTCGTTGGTGGGTCGGGCCTCGGTGAGGAGCTGCCGGCCCGCCTCGGTGACGTCGGTGTAGATGCCGCGCCGGTCGGTCGCGCAGAGGTAGCGGGTGAGCAGGCCCCGGTCCTCCAGGCGCGTGACCAGCCGGGTGGTGGCGCTCTGGCTGAGCACGACGGCGTCGGCGACCTGCTTCATCTGAAGGTGTCCGCCGGGGCCGTCGTGCTGGCGGCTGAGAACGTCGAGGAGCGAGTACTCGCGGGCGCTCAGGCCGTGACCCGACTCAAGGGCGCGCTCGATGTGGGACTCGATGCGACCGTGCAGCAGGGAGAGGGCGCACCAGCGCTGCGCGAGCCCGGTGAGGGCGGGGTCCGTCGCGGTCATGTTCTCTCCTCGTCCCTCTCCTCGCCGGTGGGGTTGCTCGCGATCCAGGGTAGTCGATGGGCCGCAATAGTGGGCGTCTGCAAGTATGTGGTCAGCCTGCGGCGACGGTGAGCGGAGCGAAGCGCCGGCCGGCGTCGCCGGGGAGGCCGGGGGCCGAGCGGATCATCACGGCGTTGGTGATGATCGGGGCCAGTCCGTTCTCCTTGAGCCAGCCCAGAAGCTCGGTGTGCCGGAGATCGACGTCGGTGCGCAGCGGGCGGTCCGAGGCGGCGGCCAGTGAGGCCACCAGAGCCTGGGCGGTGGCGGTGTCGCGGGCGATCAGAGGGCCGATGACATGGGTGTCCATGTTGGGCCAGGCCGCGGCGAAGCCGATGATCGCGCCGTCCTCGACGGCGACCCGCAGATGGTCGGCGAAGGCCGGGAGCCGGGTGATGAGCGGGGTGCGGTCGAGGCCGAAGACCTCAGCGTCCAGGCGGAGGACCTCCTGGAGGTCCTCGGCGGTGGCCGGGCGGACCGGGACGCGCGGGGCGGCCCCGGCGGCCGAGAAGCGGCCCTTCAGCATCTCGGCGCGCCCGACCTCGGTGAAGCCGAGCCCTTCGTAGAGCGGCTGCCCGTTCGCGGTGGCGTGGAGCGTGAGAGGGGTGTCGCCGGACTCCGCCAGGACGTACCGCATCAGCCGGCGTCCGACGCCCCGGCGGGCGTAGCGCTCGGCGACGAGCACCATGCCGATGGCCGCGAGCTCGGGGCCGTAGGAGGTGACCACGCAGCAGGCGAGCAGCCCGTCGCCGTCGGGGTCGTCGATGCCGTACCCGGTGCCCGCGGCGAGCAGCAGACCCCATTTGTGTTCCTCGCGGGGCCAGCCGCGGTTCTCGGAGAGGTCGGCGCAGGCCAGGAGGTCGGCGGGGTCGAGACGCCGGACGGGAAGCTGTGCGAGGTCTGTGGGGGAGAGCGGCATGACGGCCAGGCTCTCCGACGGGGTGATCTTCCGTCCAGAGGTTTTCGCGTGATGTTTCACGTGAAACGCCCCGTGGCCTGGAATGTTTCACGTGAAACCGTGCGCGGCGGCGACGGGCGCCGAAAGAGTGGAGCCTAGTCCGCAACCCGGTCCTTTGGCCCGAGAACGCCGCTTTCCGCCCGCCGCCCTTCCGGCTGCCGCCATGCTGCGAGCACGGAAGCCGGCTGCATGAGGCGAGGCACATGATGGATGGTCCGACCAGCACGACCGACGGGACGGGGGCCCGAATAGCGGAACCCTCACCCGATGCGGTGCTCGTCCGCCGCACCCTGGAAGAGATCGCCCCGGTCGCCGACAAGGTGACGTCGTACTTCTACGCACTGCTCTTCGTCCGGAACCCCGCCCTGCGTGACCTCTTCCCGGCCGCGATGGACACCCAGCGGGACCGGCTGCTCAAGGCTCTCCTCACGGTCGCCGACCGGATGGACGACAGTGCCTTCCTCGGTGAGTACCTGGGCCATCTCGGCCGGGGGCACCGCAAGTACGGGGTCGAGGCGGCCCACTATCCGGCGGTCGGCGAAGCCCTGATCGGCGCGCTCGTCCGGTACGCGGAGCGGAGCTGGGACGCGGAGACCGAGGCGGCCTGGGTCCGGGCGTACACGGCGATCTCGCAGATCATGATCGACGCCGCCTCCGAGGACGAGGTGCAGGCCCCCGCCTGGTGGCAGGCCGAGGTGGTCTCGCACGATCTGCGGACCCCCGACATCGCCGTCATCACCCTGCGGCCGGACGCGCCCTACCCCTTCCTCGCCGGGCAGTACACGACGCTGGAAACTCCCTGGTGGCCGCGTATCTGGCGGCACTACTCCTTCGCCTCCGCGCCCCGCCCGGACGGGCTGCTCACCCTGCACGTCAAGTCCGTCCCGGCCGGCTGGGTCTCCCAGGCGCTGGTTCACCGGGCCCGGCCCGGGGACGTGCTCCGGCTGGGGCCGCCGGCCGGCTCGATGACGGTCGACCACGCCACCGACACCGGACTGCTCTGCCTCGGCGGCGGCACCGGCATCGCGCCGATCAAGGCGCTGGTCGAGGACGTCGCCGAGCACGGCGACCGCCGGCCGGTCGACGTGTTCTACGGGGCTCGCAGGGGCCACGACCTCTACGACATGGACACCCTGCTGCGGCTCGCGAAGACCTTCCCCTGGCTCGCCGTCCATCCCGTCACCGAGGCGCAGTGCCCGCTGCCGGAGGCGGTCCGGGAGACGGGGCCCTGGACCGAGCGGGACGCGTACCTCTCGGGCCCGCTCGGCATGGTCCGGCAGGGCATCGACGTGCTGCGCGGCTCGGGGGTCCCCTCCGAGCGGATCCGCCACGACTTCCTGGCGGAGCTCGCCGCGGTGGGGGCCGGGTCAGCCGAGGTCGGGGGCGTGCATGGCACGCACGCCCTCGATGTTCCCGTCGAGGTAGTGGCGCAGTGAGAGCGGTACCAGATGGACGGCGGCGATACCGACGCGGCTGAACGGCACCCGGACGATCTCGTACTCGCCGAGGGGTTCGTCGATCTCGGGGCCGTGCCGCAGGCTGAGGTCCATCGACTCCAGCCGGCAGACGAAGAAGTGCTGGACCTTCACGCCGGAGACCCCGCCGTCGACGATGTGCTCGACGGTGTCGACGAAACAGGGGACCACATCGACGATCTTGGCGCCGAGTTCCTCGTGCACCTCGCGGTGCAGGGCCTCGACGACGGTGGAGTCGGAGGGCTCGACGCCGCCACCGGGCGTGACCCAGTACGGATCCACCCCCGGTTTGGTGCGCTTGATGAGGATGAGGTCGTCTCCGTCGAGCAGGATGGCGCGTGCGGTGCGCTTGACCACGGGCCTTTCGGTCATGGGAAGAAAATGGCCCGTTCCCGCGGGGCTGAAACTCACCACTCCCCCGCGGCCCGCACCAATTCCTCGTGCGCCCGCGCGATGTGGGTCAGTGCGAGGGTGCCGGTCCGGGCCACCAGGAAGTAGGTCCGCAGCGGTGGTAACGGCGGATCGAGCAGCGCCACCAGCCGTCCCCGCTCCAGCGCCTCCTCGCAGAGGTAGCGGGGCAGTACGGCCAGTCCGGCTCCGGCGGCCGCGGCCTCCCGGACGGCCCGCAGGTCGGGGGCGATGACGGTGGCCGCCGCGGCCGGCGCGGTCTCGAAGACGGTGGACCAGTAGCGCGTGGCGAGCGGCAGCGACTCGTGCACCTCGACCACCGGGAGCCGCTCCAGGACGACCGCCCCCGTGGAGAGCAGAACCTCGGGGGAGAGCCGGGCGGCCCAGCGCGGGGCGGCGACCAGGACGAGCTCCTCGTCGCAGAGCGGGGTGGCGGTGAGCAGTCCGCCGCGCGGCCGGGCGGTGGCGAGGGCGAGGTCGTGGTGGCCCGCGGCGAGACCGTCGAGCAGCTCCTCCGCGTTGACGACGAAGGAGGCGCGCAGGGCGAGACCCTGGGCGACGAGCGGCGCGAGCGCGGGCAGCGCGCGCAGGGACGTGAACTCCGGGGGCCCGGCGACATGGAGGGTACGGACCCCGCGCTCGACGTCGAGCCCGGTCTCGGCGATCTCGACGAGCGCGTCCAGGTGCGGGGCGGCGCGGTGGGCCAGTTCGTCGCCGATGCTGGTCGGGGTCACGCCGCGGGCCTGCCGCAGGAAGAGGGGCCGGCCGAGCTGTCGTTCCAGGGTACGGATCTGGCTGGTGACGGCGGGCTGGGAGAGGCCGAGGAGCGCGGCGGCGCGGGTGAAGGAACCGGCCCGGTGCACCGCGACGAACGTGCGCAGCAGGGCCAGATCCATGTGCGCCCCTCCCCGGCCGACCGGCCGCCATCGCAGGATCGTCCAACTATAAATATGTCGATCGGTCGCTGTCGCTACCGTGATTGGACACTGACGCACAGTCAACTAGCCTTGTCCGAGCGGGTTCCGCACGAGGACCAGGGCGTTCCGAGCCACGAGGGGGGAGGTTCGGAGCGCCCCGGTCCGAGCCCCGTCCGCTCGTCAGCCGACCTTGCGCGCCGCGTCGAGCGCCCGCAGTACGTCCGCGATCAGGTCCTCCGGGTCCTCGGCGCCGACCGAGAAGCGGATGAAGCCCTCGGCGACGGCGTCCCCGCCCCAGCGTCCGCGCCGCTCCGCCGAGGAGCGCACCCCGCCGAAGCTGGTGGCGTCGTCGACCAGGCGCAGTTCGTCCAGGAAGCGTTCGGCCCGGGCGCGGTCGGCGAGCTCGAAGGAGATCACCGAGCCGAAGCGGCGCATCTGCCGGGCGGCGACCGCGTGCGAGGGGTCGTCCGGGAGCCCGGGGTGGCGCAGCCCGGTCACGTCGGGGTGCTCGGCCAGCACCCGGGCGAGCTCCAGGGCGGTGGCGCACTGGCGGTCGATCCGCAGCTGGAGGGTGGCCAGGGAGCGGTGCGCGAGCCAGGCCTCCATGGGTCCGGGGATGGCGCCGACGACCTTCCGCCAGCGCCGCACCTCCGCGGCCCGCAGCGGGTCGCGGCAGCTGACGTGGCCGAGCAGGATGTCGCCGTGGCCCGTCATGCCCTTGGTGTCGCTGGCCACGGAGAAGTCGGCGCCGAGTTCGAGCGGTCGCTGGCCGAGCGGGGTGGCGAGGGTGTTGTCGACGGCGACGAGCGCGCCCCCGGCGTGCGCCGCGGCCACCAGCCGGCGGATGTCGCAGACGTCGAGCCCCGGATTGGACGGGGTCTCGATCCACAGCAGTTTGGCGCCGTCGAGCACGTCGAGCTGGGCGTCGCCGCCGGTCGGGGCGGTGCGCACCTCGATCCCGTACGCGCGCAGCTGCTCGTGGAGGAGCGGCAGGGCCTGGTAGCCGTCGGCCGGCAGGACCACGGCGTCGCCGGCGGAGAGCTGCGAGAGCAGCACCGCGGAGATGGCGGCCATGCCGGAGGCGAAGACCACGGTCTCGATCCCGGACTCGCCGGGCGACTCCAGGGTGCTGATGGCCTGTTCCAGATGGGTCCAGGTCGGGTTCTCGTCGCGGCCGTAGGTGTACGGGCCGGTGGGCTCGCCGGGGAGGTGGAAGTGAGCGGCGAAGACCGGTCCCGGGAGGGTCGGCTCGTGCTTGACGGGCTCGGGCAGTCCGGCCCGTACCGCCAGGGTCCCGTCACCGGGACCCACGCCGTGGTTGTGCTGTTCCTGGGGGCTCACGGGTTCACCGGGTCCTTTCCTCGATCTCGTCCCCCGAAGTCTCCCCCTCGGTGCTCCCCGAAGTCTCCTGGGGGTTGCCCCCTGAGCCCGTCCGGGGGTTCTGGGTCGGACGGGCCCACCCGGTCTGAGGCCCCTCCGGCGGGTCAGGGCCGGACGGGCCCGCCCCCTGGTCGGAGACCCCTCCGGCGGGTCAGGGCCGGCCCGGCCCGAGCCCTAGGTCGGAGACGCTCGGTCAAGTCTTGCCGAGTCCGGCCCGGACGGCGGCCAGGAGTCCCTCGCTCGCGGCCTCGGTCATCTCCAGGCATTCCTCGAAGCCCTGCCGCCCGCCGTAGTAGGGGTCGGGGACGTCGAGCGTGTCCCCGGCGGCGGGGTCGTACGAGCGGAGCAGCCGGACCTTGGCCGCCTCCTCGGGGGTACGGGCCAGGCGGCGCAGCTCCCGGAGATGGCCCTCGTCGAGCGCGATCACCAGATCGAGGGCCGGGAACCAGGAGGCGCGGAACTGCCGCGCGATGTGGGCGGAGGTGTAGCCGTACTCCTCCAGGACCGCGACGGTACGGGGATCCGCCCCGTCGCCCTCGTGCCAGCCGCCGGTGCCCGCGCTGTCCACCTCGACCGCATCGCCGAGGCCGGCCTCCTCCACGCGCGCGCGGAAGACGTGCTCGGCCATCGGGGAGCGGCAGATGTTGCCGGTGCAGACGAAGCAGACGCGGTAGGTCATGGCGGCCACTCAGTCCCCGTCGGGGAGCAGCACGTTGAGCGCCCACGAGACGACGGAGATGATCAGGCCGCCGATGATGGCCGTCCAGAAGCCCTCCACATGGAAGCTGAGGTCGAACTGGTCGGCCAGCCACGAGGTGAGGAGCAGCATCAGGGCGTTGACCACCAGGGTGATCAGGCCGAGGGTCAAAATGAAGAGGGGCAGCGTCAGCAGCTTCACGATCGGCTTGACCAGGAAGTTGACGAGGCCGAAGACGAGGGCGACGAGCAGAAGGGTGACGATCTTCTTGCCCGTGCTCTCACCGGTCAGGGTGATGTCCTGGAGAAGCCAGATGGCGACTGCCAGGGCGCCCGCGTTGGCGAGCGTCTTGACTACGAAATTCTTCATGTGTCTGATCGTGGCAGACACGATCGGGCCAAGGGCAGGGGCGAACGGCAGTGAAGGCATTCCGGCTGGACGAACTGGAGGCGGAGCGCGTCGCCAACCAGGGGGCGTACCTCCAGTTCCTGCGTGAGCGGAACATGTCGGTGGGGCTGTACGCGCTCGACGCGGGCGAACTGGACCCGCAGTCGCCGCACGGTCAGGACGAGGTGTACTTCGTGGTGTCCGGGCGGGCGGCGATCACGGTCGGGGACGAGACGACGCAGGTGGCTCGGGGCAGCGTGGTCTATGTGCCGGCCGGGGTTCCGCACCGCTTCCACCACATCAGCGAGGATCTGCGCGTGCTGGTGGTGTTCTCGCCGCCGGAGGCGTGAGGGGCGGCGGCCCGCGCTTGTGCGGCCTTCGCTCGTACGACCTCCGCTTTGTGCGGCTCCCGGCGGTCCCCGGTGGCGCCTGGCGTTCCCCGGTGTTCTCCGGGGTGGGGCCCCTGGTCCCCCTAGGGGGCGGATCAGGGGAGAGCCGGGGCCCGGGAAGCCCCTGCGGCGCGGGGTGTCCGCCTAGCCTTGAGGTGTCCGGGACGGAGGGTTCCGGTCGGGGGAATCGAGAGCGAGGGAGAGAACCATGGCCGTACAGGAGATTCTCGCGGGACTGCCGTGGTGGGTGAAGTGGATCGCGATACCCGCCCTGGTCCTGCTTGTCTTCGGCGGATTCATCACCAGCGTCCTCACCTTCGTGATCGGTCTGCTCTTCAAGGTGCTGCTGTTCGTCGCGCTCGTCGCCGGACTCATCTACGCCGTGCGGAAGTTCGGGTCCTCGTCGAAGTCGGACCGCGACTGGTAGCACAAGCTACTCATCGGTATTCGGCGCCTGCCGGGCGTTAGCCCGGCAGGGGGAACGCACTGGTGGAAACCAGTGGGGGCGAGGACGAGCCACTAGAGTGGCAGAACTCCGCCGAGTCGGGGACTACGGGCGTAGATCTCCGGCAGATCTGCGGTTTCCCACTCGTCCCTGAGGGGTCCGGTCCATCGGACCCCATCGGTGTCCCAGGCCCGGCGGGTGCGCGGGGGCGGCCCCCGCGAGCGGGTGCGACGCATCCGTTGTCACGCCTGGGGGTGACCTTTGGCCATGGCTACGCAGACAGCTGCGCCGACCCTGATCGGCTCGGTGCAACGGGCGCTGAGACTTCTGGAGGCCGTGGCCTCCCACGCGGACGGTGCCCCCGCCAAGCAGCTCGCCCGGGAGACGGGTCTCCCGCTGCCCACGACGTACCACCTTCTCCGCACCCTGACGCACGAGGGCTATCTGCTCCGCGACAAGGGTGCGTTCTATCTGGGCGAGGCAGCCGCCCGTCTGGCCGGCGGCGGGGCTGTGCAGAATCGTCGCACCAAGATCGAGGACTCCCTCGCCCGCTGGCGGGACGAGATCGGTGTGCCGGTCTACTTCGCCCTGTACCACGAGGGCGAGATCGAACTCGTCTCCGTCGCGGACACTGCCAACTCCCCCGCGGTCGAGGAATGGGCCGACTTCCGGGAGACCGGTCACGCGCATGCCATCGGGCAGTGTCTGCTCAGTCAACTCGATCTGAAAACTCGTCAAGACCACCTCGATCGCCATCCGGTCGAAGCGATCACTCCGTACACGGTGAGTAATCGCCGGATGCTTTTGGAGCGTTTGGGTAGTTTGGGGCGAATGGAGCCCCTGGTGGAGCGTCAGGAATATGCGCTGGGCACGGTCTGCGCCGCAATCCCCGTCACAGTGGGCTCCATGGCCGCCACTCTGGCCATTTCCCTCCCTCTTCACCAGGAAGAACGGTTGCTCCCAGCAGTCGAGCGACTACGCACGGAGATCGGAAGTCTCTTCAGTTCGCTCGCCTTCTCTATCAGTATCTGAAAAATCACTCCTTGTGATCTGCTAGCGCGTACAGCACGATTGCGTCAAGAGGGCCACGGGGGATCATTCCTGGCCGTTTCGGTCACAGCTTTCAGCAGCTGTGTTTACACAACTGCTCCATCTACTGCGGGGTACATGATGCGAGAGTCGGTTCAGGCCGAGGTCCTGATGAGCTTCCTCGTCTCGGAGGAGCTCTCCTTCAAGATCCCGGTCGAACTGCGATACGAGACCCGGGATCCCTACGCGGTGCGGATGACCTTCCACCTTCCCGGGGACGCGCCCGTCACGTGGGCGTTCGGCCGGGAGCTGCTGCTCGACGGGATCAACCGCCCGAGCGGTGACGGCGACGTCCACATCGCCCCGACCGAGCCCGAGGGGCTGTCGGACGTCTCCATCCGGCTCCAGGTGGGCGGCGACCGCGCGCTGTTCCGGGCCAGCGCCCCGCCGCTCGTCGCCTTCCTCGACCGCACGGACAAGCTCGTCCCGCTCGGCCAGGAGCAGACGCTCGGCGACTTCGAGGACAGCCTGGAGGCCGCGCTCGGCCGGATCCTCGCCGAGGAGAGCGCGGGCCCGGCCTGACCGACGCCCTCCGTACGCCTGACGCCGGCGCCCGTTCCGTACGGCCGACACCGGCGCCTCGCTCCGTACCGCTCACAGCAGAGTCCCGTTCCGTACGGCTCGCAGCGGCGTCCCGCTCCGCGCTGCCGACACCGGCGCCGCGATCCATACCCCCGACACCGGCGTTCCGTTGCACGCTGCCGGCACCGGCGTCCCGATCCATACCCCAAACAGCGGGGCCGCTATCCGTATCCCCGGCAGCGGAGGCGCGATCCGTACCTCCGACAGCGGTGTCCGATCCGGGTGTCTGAACACCGGCGTACCCCGATCCGTGGGGCCGGGTGCGTGCCCCGATCCGTGGGGCCGGGTGCGCGCCTCGATACGTGAGGCCGGGTGCGCCTCCCGATCCGTGGGGCCGGGTGTGCCCCGATCCGTAGGGCTGCCGTCGAGGCGGAAGGGTCCCGTACGGGCGTCGTGCGCGCGTCACTTGGCGCGGCGTCGCCGTCCGCCGCGGCCCGGAGTCCGGGCTCCTGCCTCCTCCGCCGGACGGTCGGCCGACACCACCAGAGCCGCGAGCGCCGTCGTGACCGGCACCGAGGCGACCAGACCGATCGACCCGACCAGGGTCCGGACGATCTCCTCCGCCACCAGCTCGCTGTTGGCCACCGTCCCCATGCTGCTCTGCGCGATGGTGAAGAGCAGGAGCAGCGGGAGCGCGGCACCGGCGTAGGCCAGGACCAGCGTGTTGACCACCGAGGCGATGTGGTCGCGGCCGATCCGGATGCCGGCCCGGTAGAGCGCGCGCGGACCCATCCGCGGGTCGGCCTGGTGAAGTTCCCAGACCGCCGAGGTCTGGGTGACGGTCACGTCGTCCAGGACACCGAGCGAACCGATGATCACACCGGCCAGCAGGAGGCCGGACATGTCGATCTCCGGGTAGAGACCGTGGATGAGCCCGGTGTAGTCGTCGGTGTTGCCGCTGAGCGAGGCCCAGCCGATGAAGAAGGACCCGAGCAGTCCGATCAACAGCAGCGAGATCAGGGTGCCGAGGACGGCGACCGAGGTGCGGGCCGACAGGCCGTGGCACATGTAGAGCGCGATCAGCATGATCGCGCTCGATCCGACCACCGCCACGACCAGCGGGTTCGACCCCTCCAGGATCGCGGGGAGGATGAAGAGCGTGAGCACCAGGAAGCTCACCGCGAGCGCGATCAGGGCCATCACGCCCCGCATCCGGCCGACGAGCACGACCGCGAGCGCGAAGATGCCGGCGAGGACCGCCATCGGCACCTTGCGGTTCACGTCCGTCACCGAGTACTGCAGGTCCCGCGGGGCGTCGGGGGCGTAGGCGACCACCACGCCCTGTCCCTCGTCGAGTTGGCGCGGGGCGTCCGGCTGCACGATCTCGGTGAACCGGCGCCCCTTGTCGGGACCGCTGGTGATCTCGATCGTCGCCTTCTCGCACTGCCCCTGCTGCCCGTTGACCGCCTCGCGGCCCTGCGGGGTGGTCGTGTCGCCGGTGGGCGGCACCTGCGCCGCGTTCACGTCCTTGCAGTCCACCCGCTCGACCGCGACGACCTTCCCCTGTTCGGTCTGCCGGTCGAAGCCGACGCCGGTCCGCTCGTGCGCCGGCGTGCCGCCGGGCCAGAGCACCGCGAGACCGACGACCACGGCGGTGGCGAAGGGGATGAGAACGGCGGCGATGACCCTGCGCAGATGACGGGAGACGGGCGCCGCGGGCCCGTGACTGTGGCTGTGCCCGTGCCCGCCATGGCCGCCATGCCCGCCATGGCCTCCGTGGCCGGGCCCGCCTGGACCGCCGCCGGCACCTGGGCCCGCACCACCGCCCTGACCGCTGGGACCACCGCCTGGGCCGGGCCCGTTCCCGTGCCCGTTTCCGTGGTCGTGGCCGTGCGGATCGGGGGTCTGCTGCGAGGAAGTCACCGACCGATCATCGCAAGAACGGAGGGGGCCCACTGTTCAGCACGCCCGGGAGGGCGCTAGCGTGGTGGCACCTTTGCACACGCGGGAGCTCGGAGCACCGGGCTGAGAGGGCGCTGATCACCGTACGCGGACACGTACGGGAGGAGGCTGCGCCGACCGCCGAACCTGTTACCGGGTAATGCCGGCGTAGGGAGATTCGGTCTCATGACCATTCAGGATGCACGCACGCCTGCCTCCGACCAGAACGACGCCGACGGCGAGCGCACGCCGGGCTGGCACAAGGGGTACGTCGAGGGCTCCCGCCCCGACATCCGGGTACCGGTCCGCCAGGTCCACCTCACCAACGGCAAGGACGTGACGCTGTACGACACGTCCGGTCCGTACACCGACCCCGGCGTCGACACCGACGTGCGCCGGGGCCTCCTCCCGCTCCGCGAGAACTGGATCATCGCGCGCGGCGACACCGAGGAGTACGCGGGCCGCCCGGTCCGCCCCGAGGACGACGGCATCAAGCACACCTCGCCGCGCGGCGGTGGGCTCAAGAACCTCGACGCGGTCTTCCCCGGCCGTCCGCGGCTGCCCCGCCGGGGCCGCGCCGGGCAGGCCGTGACCCAGCTCGCGTACGCCCGCCGGGGCGAGATCACCCCGGAGATGGAGTACGTGGCGATCCGGGAGAACGTCTCCCCCGAGGTCGTCCGCGAGGAGATCGCGGCGGGCCGCGCGGTGCTGCCGGCCAACGTCAACCACCCGGAGATCGAGCCGATGATCATCGGCAAGCGGTTCCTGGTGAAGGTCAACGCCAACATCGGCAACTCCGCGGTCACCTCCTCCATCGAGGAGGAGGTGGAGAAGATGACCTGGGCGACCCGCTGGGGCGCCGACACGGTCATGGACCTGTCCACCGGCCGCAACATCCACACCACCCGCGAGTGGGTGCTGCGCAACTCCCCCGTGCCGATCGGCACCGTGCCGCTCTACCAGGCCCTGGAGAAGGTCGACGGCAGGGCCGAGGACCTGACCTGGGAGATCTACAAGGACACGGTCATCGAGCAGGCCGAGCAGGGCGTGGACTACATGACCGTGCACGCCGGCGTGCTCCTGCCGTACGTGCCGCTCACCGCGCGCCGCAAGACCGGCATCGTCTCGCGCGGCGGCTCGATCATGGCCGCCTGGTGCCTCGCGCACCACAAGGAGAACTTCCTCTACACGAACTTCGAGGAGCTCTGCGAGATCCTGGCGGCGTACGACGTCACCTACTCGCTCGGTGACGGCCTGCGCCCCGGCTCGATCGCGGACGCCAACGACGCGGCGCAGTTCGCGGAGCTGAAGACGCTCGGCGAGCTCAACACGATCGCCAAGCGCCACAACGTGCAGACGATGATCGAGGGCCCGGGCCACGTCCCGATGCACAAGATCAAGGAGAACATCGACCTCCAGCAGGAGATCTGCGAGGAGGCGCCGTTCTACACGCTCGGCCCGCTGACCACGGACGTCGCGCCCGCGTACGACCACATCACCTCCGGCATCGGCGCCGCGATGATCGCCTGGTGGGGCACGGCGATGCTCTGCTACGTCACGCCGAAGGAGCACCTGGGCCTGCCGAACCGCGACGACGTGAAGACCGGTGTCATCACGTACAAGATCGCGGCCCACGCGGCCGACCTCGCCAAGGGGCACCCCGGTGCCCAGGAGTGGGACGACGCACTCTCCGACGCACGGTTCGAGTTCCGCTGGGAGGACCAGTTCAACCTGGCCCTCGACCCGGACACCGCCCGGGAGTTCCACGACGAGACGCTTCCGGCGGAGCCCGCGAAGACGGCGCACTTCTGCTCGATGTGCGGCCCGAAGTTCTGTTCGATGAAGATCTCGCAGGACATCCGCCGTGAGCACGGTGGCACCCAGGAGGAGATCGAGGCCGGCATGGCGGAGAAGTCCGCCGAGTTCGCCGCCGCCGGCAACCGCGTCTACCTTCCCCTGGCCGAGTAGCGGGAGCGACTCGCGCCTCCGGCCGAGCAGCGGTTCGGGTCCCTGGCCGAGCAGTTGCCCGCGTCACCTTGATCCCCGGCCCGCGGTCCACGGGGGGACCGCGGGCCGGTCCGCGTCACGGGGCCATTTCGCGGGGCCGTTTCACAGGGCCATTTCACGGGGCCGGGTCACGGGTCCGCGTCGCGGGTTCCGTTCCGGAGGCTGCGTTTCACGGGGCCAGGTCACGGGCTCCGTGTCAGAGGCTCCGTTTCACGGGGTCGGTGTCGGGGGCGGCGGGTCAGGGAGGGGTGCGGGATCGGGTCCGGGGGCCGGGGCCGGGGTCGGGGTGCGCTCGGGGGTGTGCCCGGTCTCGGGGGTGGTGAGGGCGGCCTGGAGGAAGGGGACGACGCCGCGTTCGAGCAGGGCGTGGCGCCAGTCGGCGCGGGCCCGGGTGAGCTCGTCGTCGGGGACGTGGCTCTCGGCCGGGCTGTTGCGGAGCGCCGTGAGCAGGAGGCCGACGCCCGCGCAGAGGAGGCCGGCGGCGGCGAGGGCGCCGAAGACCAGGCCCGCGGTGAGCAGGGTGGTGCCGAGGGCGGCGGCCGGGACGAGCAGGTGGACCACGGCGCCGACCAGGAGAAAGATCACGGACGCGCTGCCCGCGAGGACCGGCACGAGCGTGGTGAGGACCGCGACGGCGCCCGGCGACTCGTCGGGGGCGGGGGTCCGCGGCCGGTTGGACGCGGCGCGGCACTGCTCGCGCACCTTGACGAAGTGCTCGTACTCGCTCGCCGCCGCGGCGGTGATGAGTGCTGTCGCGTTCAGCGCCATCACCCGGAGCTGGGCGGCCGTCAGCCGCGTTCCCGCTCCGGCGAGTTCCGGCCGTTCCGGCGCGGTGCGCAGTGCCTCGTCGAGGACGCGCTCGTAATCGGCGCGGTCCTCGGTCAGCAGGTGCGGAGCCACGTTCATGTGCATCCCCCGATGCTCGGTGGGCCGGGACCGACCGTGGAGAACGGCGGTCCGGGCGGAAGCGGAGGAGAGCCTGCCTACCTAGGGAGACCGATGGTAGGGCCGTGAGCGGGCGTGCTGACAGGGGGTTTCCGGAAATCGCCTGTACCGGATGCGCTGGGTGAGAGTCAGTCCCCCAGGGGGAGTTGGACGACCAGCAGCTTTCCGGCCATGGTGACGCCGCCGTCCATCGCGATCGCGAGCCCGTCGGCGTAGACGTGCGGGCCCTCGACGGCCGGGCGGGAGTCCTCCTCGCCATCCTCCGTGCCGACCTGGCCGAGGAGGTACGGGATCGGGCTGTGGCCGTGCACGATCCGGGATCCGCCGTAGGTGCCCAGCAGCTCCTGGACGGCCTGCGGGCCGGCCTCGTCGCGGAAGGCGAAGCGCTTGGTGAACTTCCGGAAGAGGTCCCAGACCTCGTCGGCGTCGTTGCGCCGGATGATCTCGTGAACGGTCTCGTTGACGTCCTCGATGGTCTGGCCGTAGTCGAGGTACGCGGTGGTGTCCGAGTGCAGCAGCAGGTGGTCGTCCTCGTGGACGACGGCGTCGAGACGGGACATCCACTGCAGGTGGACGTCCTGGAGGCGGTCCATGTCGTGCTTCTGCCCGCCGTTGAGCAGCCAGGCCGCCTGGAAGGTGGCGGTGCCGGCCCCGGAGTTGACCGGGGTGTCGCCGAAGCGCTTGGCGCCGATGAGGAGCAGCTCGTGGTTGCCCATGAGGGCCTTGCAGTACCCGCCGGCGGCGGCGGCCTCGGCGGAGAGCCGCATGACGAGGTCGATGACGCCGATGCCGTCGGGCCCGCGGTCGGTGAAGTCGCCGAGGAACCACAGCCGGGCGTTGCCCGCGGCCCAGCCGCCGTTCTCGTCGATCAGGCCCTGGGCGTGGAGGGCCTCGACGAGTTCGTCGAGGTAGCCGTGGACGTCGCCAACGACGAAGAGCGGGCCGGGGCCGTCGCCGGTGGGCGCGGGCGCCGGGGCGGCGGCCGGGGCGACGGGCACCTGGACGGTGTCGCCGCGCTGGATGACCGGGAGGTCGCGCTCGGTGGGGGTGTAGCCGTCCGGGAACTCGGCGGGGTAGCCGGCGCCGGAGTGGACCTGGGTGACGCGGGGGAGCGGCGCGGGGTGCGCGGCCGCTGCGGCCGGCGTGGGTACAGAGGCCGATGCGGGGGCGGCGGAAGGCGCGGGTCCGCTGTGCTCGGCGTACGGGGCCGGTTCGGGGTACGGAGTGGACTCCGGGTACGACGTGGACTCGGGGTACGCGACGGGCTCCGGGTGCTGCGCCGGGGCCTGTCCGACAGCCGGGGCCCGTACGACAGCCGGAGCCGGTTCGGCAGCCGGAGTCGGTACGGCAGCGGGAGTCGGTACGGGCGCCGGAGTCGGTACGGGCGCCGCTGCCGGGGCTCCGAAGCCGACCGGTTCCGGGAACGCGGCCGGGCGCGTGCCCAGGTGGAGCGTGGGATCGGAGGGCGTGGGAGGCCGCTCGGCCGTGTGGCCCTGTACGGGCACGCGGGCGTACGGCGGTACGCGGAAGTCACGCAATGTCGCCGTGCGTTCCACGGGATCCTGCCCGGCCCCCTGAGTCATCGACCCCTCCACCACCGTCGCGATGCCCTGCACATCGCGGACCGGCCTGGTCGGGGAGGTCCGCGGTGTCGTGCGCCCATCATAGGAATGAGGGTCCGCCTGTGTGACGCACCAGGGGTGGTGAATCCGGGTTCGCTCCGGGTTCACCGGTTGTTTCGCCCGAATTGAGAAGGTCCAGTCCAGGGTCGGGACCGGCAGGCGGCCGGTTTCGCCGTCTCCGCCCACGGGCAGAGGGCGGGACGGGGGCTTCGTTCGCGGTCGTTCTGATGTCGTGCGTCCGGCCGCTCCTTCGGCGCGGCCGGGATCGGGGGTGCGGTCGCACCCGCGCGTGAGGGTCAGTCCTTCGCGGGCGAGCGCGGCGGGCTGACGGTCGTCCGCGGCGAGCGGCGCTGCGAGGAGGTGCGGACGATGAGTTCGGTCGGTATCACCTGCTCGACCGGACCGTCGTTCTCGATCCCCTCGATGGCGTCGATGAGGAGCTGGACGACGGCGGTGCCGATCCGCCGCGGCTTGAGCGAGAGCGTGCTGATGGGCGGCTCTGTGGTGGCGTAGACGGTGGACTCGCTGCAGCACACGATCAGCAGGTCCTCGGGGACGCGCAGACCGTAGCGACGGGCGGCGGCGAGGAGATCGGTGCCGTTGGGGTCGAACAGGCCGTAGACGGCGTCGGGACGGTCCGGGCGGGCGAGCAGCCGGTCGGCCGCGACGGCGCCCGCGCACGGATCGTGCGCCGGATATGCCTCGTAGACGGGGTCCTGTCCGACCCGCTCGCACCAGTTGAGGTACGCGGTGGTGGAGAGACGGGTGTAGGTGTCGGTGGTGGTGCCGGTGAGGAGGCCGATGCGGCGGGCGCCGGCGTCGGCGAGGTGGTCGAGGAGGTCGAGGACGGCGGCCTCGTGGTCGTTGTCGACCCAGGCGGTCACCGGGAGCGTGCCGGCGGGGCGTCCGTCGGAGACGACGGGGAGGCCTTGGCGGACGAGCTCGGTGACGACCGGGTCGTGGTCGGACGGGTCGATGACGACGGTGCCGTCGAGGGCGACGTTCGACCAGACGTCATGGCGTGAGGTCGCGGGAAGGATGACGAGGGCGTAGCCGCGGGCGAGCGCGGCCGAGGTGGCGGCCCTGGCCATCTCCGCGAAGTAGGCGAACTCCGTGAAGGTGAAAGGTTCATCCCCGTACGTGGTCACGGTCAGGCCGATGAGTCCCGACTTGCCGGTGCGGAGCGTGCGAGCCGCCGCGGAGGGGCGGTAGCCCAGCCGGTCGGCGACCTCGCGGACGTGCCGGCGGGTGGCGTCCGGGAGTCGGCCCTTGCCGTTGAGCGCGTCGGAGACAGTCGTGATGGAGACCCCGGCGGCGGCGGCCACGTCCCGGATGCCTGCCCGGCCCTGCCGGCTTCCCCGGGTCTGTGCCCGGCTCACCTGGTGCTTCCCTGCTGCTGTCATGGCGAGCCGATAGTAGGGCGATGAGGGGTGGGTGAGACGGCCGCATATGCAAGCATTGACAGGCACGTTTCTGCATGGCTAGAAGGCATCAAGAGTCAGTAAATCAAAGGTAGTTGAGCGATTTCTCATGCGACTCGATGCCTTCGGATGGGATGGGCCTGGCGTGGGGTCGAGGTCTCGAAGAGGTCTCAACTCACCTCTACGGGGGACGCGCGCCACGGCGCTCGCCACCGGCGCGCGCCACCCACCCGCGCGCCCCCTCGGCCGCAGCGGGTCGCGGGGACGGCCACAGGGCCTGGCACGGGGCGGGCCGCAGGGTGGCTGTGGGGGCGGGACGCGGGTGGGGCGCGGGACCGGGACACGGGGTGGCCGTGGTGTGGGACACGGAGTGCTCTAGAGGTGGGGCGCAGGGTGGCCGTGGGTGCGGGATACGGAGTGCCCTCGGGGTGGGACACGGGGTGGCAGCGGGTCGGGTGCGGGGCGGGTTTTCCACAGCGTTGCAGGGCTGTTGTCCACAGCCCATTCGCAGCGGCCGGGAATCCTCATAAAGTGAGAAGCATTGGTGGTACGGACGGTCGAGGAGGCCACACTGTGAGCGAGACCAGCGGGACGAGCACGTCCACCCCGAAGCTGCGCGCCGAGCTGGACGGCATCCCCGCCTACAAGCCGGGCAAGCCGGCCGCGGCGGGCGGCGCGGCCGCCTTCAAGCTCTCCTCCAACGAGAACCCCTACCCGCCGCTGCCGGGCGTGATGGAGAGCACGCTGGCCGCCGCCGGGAACCTCAACCGGTACCCGGACCTGGCGTGCACGGCGCTCTCGGCGGAGCTGGCCGACCGCTTCGGCGTCCCGGTCTCCCACATCGCCACCGGCACCGGCTCGGTCGGTGTCGCCCAGTCGCTGCTCCAGGCGACCTCGGGCCCGGGCGACGAGGTCATCTACGCCTGGCGCTCCTTCGAGGCGTACCCGATCATCACGCAGATCACCGGGGCGACCTCGGTGCAGGTGCCGCTGACCGACGGCGAGGTGCACGACCTCGACGCGATGGCCGCGGCGATCACCGACCGGACCCGGCTGATCTTCGTCTGCAACCCCAACAACCCGACGGGCACCGCCGTGCGCCGCGCCGAGCTGGAGCGCTTCCTGGACCGGGTGCCCTCCGACGTCCTGGTGGTGATCGACGAGGCGTACAAGGAGTTCGTCCGCGACACCGACATCCCGGACGGCATCGAGCTCTACCGCGACCGGCCGAACGTGGCGGTGCTGCGCACCTTCTCCAAGGCGTACGGCCTGGCGGGGCTGCGGGTCGGCTTCGCGATCGCCCACGAGCCGGTGGCGGCCGCGCTGCGCAAGACGGCGGTGCCGTTCGGCGTGAGCCAGTTGGCGCAGGACGCGGCGGTGGCCTCGCTGCGCGCCGAGGACGAGCTGCTCGGACGGGTCGGCTCGCTGGTGGCGGAGCGCGAGCGGGTCCACGCCGGGCTCGTGGCCCAGGGCTGGACCGTGCCGGACGCCCAGGCGAACTTCGTCTGGCTGCGGCTCGGCGAGCGGACCGTGGACTTCGCGGCGGAGTGCGAGCGGCACGGCGTGGTGGTGCGGCCGTTCGCGGGGGAGGGCGTGCGCGTCACGATCGGTGAGACCGAGGCGAACGACCTGTTCCTGAAGGTGGCGGAGGGCTTCCGCCGGGAGGCCTGACGGCCGTGAGGGTACGGCGCCCGACCCCGGCGGGTCAGGCGAGTTCGACGCGGATCGGGTCGCCGTCGCGGACGGTGGCCAGGATCCGCGGGTCGTCGTCGAGCGAGCCCAGCACGTTGCAGGGGCTCGCCAGCCGGCATTCGTCTCCCCGGGAGATCGGGGTGGGCCCGTAGGGGAGGGCGAGTGCGTCGCCGTCGGTCCAGAAGGCCACCGTGCCGGGATCGACGACCTGGCGCGCCCCGCCCTCGCGCGGCACGGAGACCGGCGTGTCGAAGTAGACCTCCTCGCCCCAGGTGCGGGCGGTGGAGACGATCGGCAGAGCCCCCAGGAGCGCGGTGCTCGTGGGGGTCTCGTCGAGTGTGGCCGTGGTGTGCCCGGCCGGCCAAGTGAGGCGTATCCGAAGGGTCATGGCCCGGATTCAACAATATGTTGAAGGCCTTGGGAAGGTGTGACCTTCGGTACAGCCCCCCGCCCTCCAGTACGGATTTCGTATGAGTCATAATGCTTGTGAATGTGAACGCGTTCACAAGCGTGTCCCTGTTCGTCCCGTAATAGGGGGGATCAAAGGGGCAAACTGCCGATGCAACCACGGCGATGTAAGGAGAAGACGCAGTGGACCTCGCTTTGGCGCCCGAGACTCTGGCGCGCTGGCAGTTCGGCATCACCACCGTCTACCACTTTCTCTTCGTACCGCTGACGATCTCCCTCGCCGCCCTCACCGCCGGTCTGCAGACCGCCTGGGTCAGGTCCGGGAAGGAGAAGTACCTCAAGGCGACGAAGTTCTGGGGAAAGCTCTTCCTCATCAACATCGCCATGGGTGTCGTCACCGGCATCGTGCAGGAGTTCCAGTTCGGCATGAACTGGTCGGACTACTCCCGTTTCGTCGGCGACATCTTCGGTGCTCCGCTGGCGTTCGAGGCGCTCATCGCCTTCTTCTTCGAGTCCACCTTCATCGGCCTGTGGATCTTCGGCTGGGACAAGCTGCCGAAGAAGATCCACCTCGCCTGCATCTGGATGGTGTCGATCGGCACCATCCTCTCCGCGTACTTCATCCTGGCCGCCAACTCCTGGATGCAGCACCCGGTCGGCTACCGGATCAACGAGGACCGCGGCCAGGGCGCCCGCGCCGAGCTCACCGACTTCTGGGCGGTGCTCACCCAGAACACCGCGGTCACCCAGTTCTTCCACACCATGACCGCGGCCTTCCTTGTCGGCGGAGCCTTCATGGCGGGCATCTCCGCCTTCCACCTGGCGCGCAAGCGGCACGTCGCGGTGATGCGGACCTCGCTCCGGGTCGGCCTGATCACGCTGATCATCGCCGGCCTCGGCACGGCGATCAGCGGTGACGTGCTCGGCAAGGTCATGTTCAAGCAGCAGCCGATGAAGATGGCCGCCGCCGAGGCCCTGTGGGACGGAGAGGCACCGGCCCCCTTCTCGATCTTCGCCTACGGCGACGTCGAGAAGGGACACAACAAGGTCGCCATCGAGGTCCCCGGAATACTGTCCTACCTCGCCAACGGCGACTTCGACTCGTACGTCCCCGGCATCAACGACATCAACAAGGCCGAGCAGGAGAAGTACGGCCCCGGCGACTACCGGCCCAACATCCCGGTCGCCTACTGGGGCTTCCGCTGGATGATCGGCTTCGGCATGGCCTCGCTCACCATCGGCGTGATCGGGCTCTGGCTGACGCGCAAGAAGTTCCTGCTCGCCCCCGGACTGAGGACCGGTGAGGACGAGGTGCCGAACCTCGTCCTCTTCAAGAACAAGGCGCTCAGCCCGAAGATCGGCAAGTGGTACTGGATCGTGGCGCTCTGGACCATGGCCTTCCCGCTGATCGCCAACTCCTGGGGCTGGATCTTCACCGAGATGGGCCGTCAGCCCTGGGTGGTCTACGGCGTGATGAAGACCAGCTCCGCCGTCTCCCCCGGCGTCTCCCAGGGCGAGGTGCTCACCTCGATGATCGTCTTCACCACGCTCTACGCGATCCTCGCCGTCATCGAGGTCAAGCTCCTCGTGAAGTACGTGAAGGCCGGCCCGCCCGAGCTCACCGAGAACGACCTCAACCCGCCCACCAGGATCGGCGGGGACACCCGTGACCCCGACCGGCCCATGGCCTTCTCGTACTGAGGCTCAGGAGATCGAGTCATGGAACTCCACGACGTCTGGTTCGTACTCATCGCCGTCCTCTGGATCGGCTACTTCTTCCTGGAGGGATTCGACTTCGGAGTCGGCATCCTCACCAAGCTGCTCGCCCGGAACCGGCCCGAGAAGCGGGTCCTCATCAACACCATCGGACCCGTCTGGGACGGCAACGAGGTGTGGCTGCTGACCGCGGGCGGCGCGACCTTCGCCGCCTTCCCCGAGTGGTACGCCACCCTCTTCTCCGGCTTCTACCTGCCGCTGCTGATCATCCTGGTCTGCCTCATCGTCCGCGGCGTCGCCTTCGAGTACCGGGCGAAGCGGCCCGAGGAGAACTGGCAGCGCAACTGGGAGCAGGCGATCTTCTGGACCTCGCTGATCCCCGCGATCCTGTGGGGCGTGGCCTTCGGCAACATCGTCCGGGGCGTGAAGATCGACCGGAACATGGAGTACGTCGGCACCTTCTGGGACCTGCTCAACCCGTACGCGATCCTCGGCGGACTCGTCACGCTCACCCTCTTCACCTTCCACGGCACGGTCTTCGTGGCGCTGAAGACGGTCGGTGACATCCGCGTCCGGGCGCGGGCGCTCGCGGTCAAGCTGGGCGTGGTCACGGCGTTGCTCGCGCTCGCCTTCCTGATCTGGACCCAGGTCGACACGGGTGACAGCTGGAGCCTCGCGGCGACGGTGATCGCGGCCGTCTCGCTGGTCGGAGCGATCGGCGCGATCAAGGCGGGGCGCGAAGGCTGGTCGTTCGCGCTCTCGGGCGTGACGATCGCCGCGGCCGTCGCGATGCTGTTCCTGGCGCTCTTCCCGGACGTCATGCCGTCGTCGCTCGACCCCGCGTGGAGCCTGACGGTCACCAACGCGTCGTCGAGCCCGTACACGCTCAAGATCATGACGTGGTGCGCGGCCATCGCCACGCCGCTGGTCCTCCTCTACCAGGGCTGGACCTACTGGGTGTTCCGCAAGCGGATCGGCACCCAGCACATCGCCGACGCCGCCCACTAGGGCACCCGCCGGCCGCTGCCAGGGCCGGTGGCGCCCGGGTCCGCGAGGGCCCGGGCGGTCTTCCTCCAGGGGGCATGTTTCACGTGAAACAGATGCCCCGGGCGCTTCTTCCAGAGGGGCATGTTTCACGTGAAACCGATCGACCCGCGTCTGCTCCGGTACGCCCGCGCGACCCGTGTCTTCCTCGTCGGGGTCGTCGTCCTCGGCCTGGTCGGGGCGGCTCTGGTGATCGCCCAGGCGATGCTGATCGCCGAGATCGTGGTGGGGGCCTTCCAGAAGGGCCTCTCGGTTTCCGCTCTGACCACTCCCCTGCTGCTGCTCGCCGGGGTCGCCGTGGCGCGCGGGCTGGTCTCCTGGCTGACCGAGCTCGCCGCCCACCGGGCGAGCGCCGCGGTCAAGTCCGAACTCCGCGGCCGGCTCCTCGAACGCGCCACCGCCCTCGGCCCGGGCTGGCTCGGCGGACAGCGCACCGGCTCGCTCATCGCGCTCGCCACCCGGGGCGTGGACGCGCTCGACGACTACTTCGCCCGCTATCTGCCCCAGCTCGGCCTCGCGGTCGTCGTCCCCCTCGCGGTCCTCGCGCGGATCGTCACCGAGGACTGGGTCTCGGCCGCGATCATCGTCGTCACCCTGCCGCTCATCCCGGTCTTCATGATCCTGATCGGCTGGTACACCCAGGCCCGGATGGACCGGCAGTGGAAGCTGCTCTCCCGGCTCTCCGGCCACTTCCTCGACGTCGTCGCCGGACTGCCCACCCTCAAGGTCTTCGGCCGGGCCAAGGCCCAGGCCGGCTCGATCCGCGCCATCACCGCCGACTACCGGCGGGCGACCATGCGCACCCTGCGGATCGCCTTCCTCTCCTCCTTCGCCCTGGAGCTCCTCTCCACGCTCTCGGTGGCGCTCGTCGCCGTCACCATCGGCATGCGGCTCGTCCACGGCACCCTCGACCTCTACACCGGGCTCGTCATCCTGGTCCTCGCCCCCGAGGCGTATCTGCCGCTGCGCCAGGTCGGCGCGCAGTTCCACGCGGCGGCGGAGGGGCTCGCCGCGGCCGAGGAGATCTTCGACGTCCTGGAGACCCCGGTCCGCGAGGGCGGCACCAGGACGGTGCCGACCGGAGTCCGCCTCGAACTGGACCGGGTGACGGTCCGCCACCCGGGGCGCGCCGAGCCCTCGCTCGCCGGGGCGAGCCTCACCGTCGAGCCGGGGGAGACGGTGGCCCTCGTCGGGCCGAGCGGCGCGGGGAAGTCGACGCTGCTCGATGTCGTCCTCGGCTTCACGGAGCCGGAGGAGGGCGGAGCCGTACGGGTCGGGGGCGTGGACCTGGCGGAGCTGGACCTGGACGCCTGGCGGTCGCGGATCGCGTGGGTGCCGCAGCGGCCCTACCTCTTCGCCGGGACCATCGCCGAGAACGTGCGGCTCGCGCGGCCGGAGGCCGGTGACGAGGAGGTGCGGGAGGCGCTGCGGGACGCCGGGGCGGACGCCTTCGTGGCCGGGCTGCCCGAAGGTGTCGGGACCGTGCTCGGCGAGGACGGGGCCGGGCTCTCGGCCGGCCAGCGGCAGCGGCTCGCGCTGGCGCGGGCCTTCCTCGCGGACCGGCCGCTGCTGCTGCTCGACGAGCCGACGGCGGCGCTGGACGGGGAGACGGAAGCCGGGATCGTCGACGCCGTGCGGCGGCTCGCCGTCGGGCGGACGGTGCTGCTGGTCGTCCACCGGCCCGCGCTGCTGGCCGTGGCGGACCGGATCGTGGCGATCGGGGCGCCGGACGAGCGCGCGGAGGCCGCCGGTACGACGGCTCCCGACGTGAGGGACGCCGTCGGGACGGCCGCCGACGCGGTGGGCGCCGACGCGATGCGCGCCGACGTGGTGGGCGCGACCGCGGAGCCCGTGTCCGCGGCCGGGCGAGGGGTGCTCGCGCGGGTGCGGTCCATGGCCGGAGAGCTCAGGGGCCGGATGGGGCTCGCGCTGCTGCTCGGCAGCCTGGCGCTCGGCTCGGCCGTCGGACTCATGGCCGTCTCCGGGTGGCTCATCTCGCGGGCCTCGGAGCAGCCGCCCGTGCTGCACCTGATGGTCGCGGTGACCGCCACTCGGGCCTTCGGCATCGGGCGGGCCGTCTTCCGGTACGCCGAGCGGCTCGTCTCGCACGACGCCGTGCTGCGGATGCTCGCCGAACTCCGGGTCTCCGTCTACGCCCGGCTGGAGCGGATCGCCCCCGCCGGACTGCGCCGCGCCGAGCGCGGTGACCTCCTCGCGCGGCTCGTCCACGACGTCGACGCCCTCCAGGACTACTGGCTGCGCTGGCTGCTGCCGGCCGGTGCCGCGCTCGTCGTGGGGCTCGGCTCGGTCGGTTTCACCGCCTGGCTGCTGCCCGAGGCGGGCGCCGTGCTCGCGGTGGGCCTCCTCGTGGCGGGCGTGCTCGTACCGCCCCTGGGCGCCGCGCTGGCCCGCCGGGCCGAGCGGCGGCTCGCCCCGGCGCGCGGAGCGCTCGCGACCGCCGTGGCCGATCCGCTGCGCGGCTGCGCCGAGCTGACCGTGGCCGGGGCGCTGCGGGACCGGCTCGGCCGGGCCCGGGCCGCCGACCGCACGCTCACCGGGATCGCCTCCCGCCAGTCGGCCGCGGCCGCGCTGGGGGCCGGGCTCTCGGCGGTGGTGTGCGGCCTCACGGTGGTGGCCGCCGCCTTCGTCGGCGTGCAGGCCGTCCGTGACGGGCGGCTCGACGGGGTCGCCCTCGCGGTCGTCGTCCTCACTCCGCTCGCCGCCTTCGAGGCCGTGACCGGGCTGCCCCTGGCCGTCCAGTACCGGCAGCGGGTCAAGCACAGCGCCGAGCGGGTCTTCGAGGTGCTGGACGCGCCCGTCCCGGTACACGAGCCGATCGTGGCCGTCGCTCCCCCGGCCGGGCCGTTCCCGCTGGAACTGGCCGGGCTCTCCGCCCGGTACGCCGGGCAGGACCGGCCCGCGCTCGACGGCTTCGCGCTGACCCTGGACGCCGGGCGGCGGGTCGCCGTCGTCGGCGCCTCGGGCTCCGGCAAGACCACCCTCGCCCAGGTGCTGCTGCGGTTCCTGGACGCCGAGCGGGGCTCGTACCGGCTGGGCGGGGTCGCCGCGACGGAGCTCGACGGCGACGACGTCCGGCGCCTGGTCGGCCTGTGCGCGCAGGACGCGCACCTCTTCGACAGCTCCGTACGCGAGAACCTGCGGCTCGCCCGGACGGACGCGAGCGACGAGGAGCTGCGGGAGGCGCTGCGCCGGGCCCGGCTCCTCGACTGGGTGGACGGTCTGCCCGAGGGGCTCGACACCCTCGTGGGCGAGCACGGCTCGAAGCTCTCCGGCGGTCAGCGGCAGCGGCTCGCGCTGGCCCGCGCCCTCCTGGCCGACTTCCCGGTCCTCGTCCTCGACGAGCCGGCGGAGCACCTGGACCTGGCCACCGCCGACGCGCTCACCGACGACCTGCTGCGCGCCACCGAGGGGCGTACCACCGTCCTCATCACCCACCGCCTGCGTGGGCTCGACGCGGTCGACGAGGTGGTGGTCCTGGACGGCGGCCGGACCGTGCAGCGGGGGCCGTTCGCGGAGCTCGCCGCCGAGGACGGGCCGCTGCGGCGGATGCTGGAGCAGGAGCGGGCGACCGATCTCCTCCTCGCCGGAACAGCGACCACCGTTGTCGGCCGTCCGACTTTTCTCTCCAAATAGGACTAACTAGGCTCAGGGCATGACCGCCGCCGCCACGCCCGATTCCCCGGACCCCCTGGTCGCCGCCACCGAGGCCACCCGCAGCCTCCAGGGGCTGTCCACGGAGCTGACCGCCCGCGTGCCGCAGCTGCTCGAAGCGATGCGGTCGGTGGGCACCGGTCTCGAACTCCACACCACCCTCGACCGGATCTGCGAGACCGCCGCCCAACTGGCCGACGCCCGCTACGCGGCCATCGGGGTCGTGGACGAGGAGGGCAAGGGCCTCTCCGACTTCGTCACGTACGGCGTCGGCGACGACGTGGCCCGGCGCATCGGCCGCCGCCCGGACGGACACGCCGGGCTGCTCGGCGCGCTCATCCGCGACCCGCGGACGATCCGGCTCGCCGACCTCTCCGCCGACCCGCGGTCGGCCGGCTTCCCGCCCGGTCACCCGGTCATGCGGACCTTCCTCGGCGTCCCCATCCGCGTGCAGGGCGAGATCTTCGGCAACCTGTACCTCGCGGAGAAGCGGAGCGGCGAGGAGTTCAACGACTACGACGTGCACATGGTCCGGGTCCTCGCCACCGAGGCCGGCATCGCCATCGGCAACGCCCGCCTCTACGAGGCCGCGCGCCAGCGCGAGCGGTGGATCGACGGATCGGTCGCCGTCACCACCGCGCTGCTCTCCGGCGGCGACGCCGACGACGCCCTCGCCGTCGTCGCCGAACAGGCCCGGCGGCTCGCCGACGCGGACGCCGGGATCGTGCTGCTGCCGGCCGAGGACGGCGGCCTGGAGATCGTCGCCGTCTCCTCGCCCCGGCGCACCAAGTCCCTCGGGGTGGTGATCCCGCCGGAGAGCCAGGTCGTCGAGCTGCTCCTGGAGGGCGAGGCGGTCTTCGTCCAGGACGCCTCCACCGATCCGCGCATGATCAGCCGGCTGACCTCGCCGTACGGGCCGAGCATGCTGCTGCCGCTGCAGAGCGGCGGCCGGGTCCTGGGCGCGCTCGCGATGCCCCGCGCCCGGGGCGCCCGGCCGTTCTCGGAGGCGGAGCGGACCCTCGCGACCCAGTTCGCCTCACAGGCCGCGCTCGCGCTGATGATGGCCGAGGCCCAGCGCGACCGGGAGCGGCTCGCGGTCTTCGAGGACCGCGACCGGATCGCCCGCGACCTGCACGACCTCGTCATCCAGCGTCTCTTCGCCACCGGGATGATGCTGGAGAGCGCCCAGCGGAAGGCGATCGTGCCGGCCGTCCAGGAGGGCGTCGGCAAGGCCGTGGACGAACTGGACGTGACCATCCAGGAGATCCGTACGGCGATCTTCGCGCTCCAGCAGGGCCCGGCGGAGGCCCCGTCGGGGCTGCGCACGCGCGTGCTGCGGGAGATCAACATGGCGGCGGTGCCGCTGGGCTTCAAGCCCGCGCACCGCTTCCTCGGCGCGATCGACGCCACCGTCGGCGAGCTGACCGGCAAGAACCTGATCGCCGCGCTCCGCGAGGCGCTGTCGAACGCCTTCCGGCACGCCGGGGCGAGCAGGATCGAGGTCGTCGTCGACGCGACGGTGATCCTGCCGGACGGTTCGCCCGGGGTACGGCTCACGGTCGCGGACGACGGCGTCGGCCTGCCGGAGGGCGGCCGGCGCAGCGGTCTGCGCAACCTCGCCCGCCGCGCCGAGTCCCTCGGCGGCGCGAGCTGGTGCGGCCCGGGCCTGTCCGAGGACGGCGGCGGTACGTCGGTGGTGTGGGAGGCGCCGCTCTAGAGGGGGTCCGCCGGAGTCGGCCGGGCCGGGGTGGACGGCGTGGGCTGCTGGGTCGGGGTGGTCGGCCGGATCGGTGTGGTCGGTCGGGTCGGCGTGGTGGGCGGGGTCGGGGCGGTCGGGGCGGTCGGCCGGGTCGCGAGGGCTTCGGCGACGAGGCGCTCGATGACGACGGCGACACCGTCCTCGTTGTTGCCGACGGTGCGACCGGAGGCGGCGGCGATCACCTCGGGGTGGGCGTTGCCCATCGCGTACGAGCGGCCCGCCCAGCTCAGCATCTCGATGTCGTTCGGCATGTCGCCGAAGGCCGCCACCTCGTCCGCCGTGATGCCGCGCTCCTCGCAGCAGAGGGCGAGCGTCGACGCCTTGGAGACGCCGAGGGCGCTGATCTCGATGAGTGCGGTGGGGCTGGAGCGGGTGAAGGAGGCCAGGTCGCCGGCGGCCCCCCGGGCCGTCGCCAGGAAGACGTCGGGGTCGAGTTCCGGGTGCTGGGCGAGCAGCTTGAGCACGGGAGCGGCGGCGCCCGGTGCCTCCTCGTAGAGGAGCTTCTCGGCGGTGGCGACGGTGGCGCCGGGGTCGAGGTAGAAAGGCGGGTACAGCGGCTCGTAGTGGATGCCGGTGGTCAGCTCGACGGCGAAGCTGGTGCCGGGGGCGGCGGCCCGCAGGGCCCGTACGACGTCGAGGGCGGCGGGCCGGGGCAGCGGGCGGACCTCGAGGAACGTGCCGCCCGCGTGCAGGTCCACGACGGCCGCGCCGTTGGCACAGATGGCGAGGCCGTGGCCGTGCACGTGGGCGCTGACGACGTCCATCCAGCGGGCCGGGCGCCCGGTGACGAAGAAGACCTCGATCCCCGCCCGCTCGGCGGCGGCGAGGGCGGCGACGGTGCGCTCGGAGACGGACTTGTCGTCGCGCAGGAGGGTGCCGTCGAGGTCGGTGGCGATGAGCCGGACGGCGGGTCGGGAGGAGGGCCGGGGAGAGGTCACCTCCCCATGGTGCCGCACCGGACGCACGTGCGTGCGGGTCCCTGCACATTTGAGTGGGGTGGGCGGTGGGGGCGTGGGCGGCTGCGTGGATGTGCGCGTGGGTGGTGCGGGTGCGGGTGCGGGTGCGGGGCGGGGCTCGTACCTGCGTGCCGTCACGGTGAGCGAGGGCTCGCGGCCGTCCGACGTACGCTCGGGGCATGAGCCTGCGTCTGAGCACCGTGATCCTGCCTGTCGACCGCTGGCACGAGGGCGGCCGCGCCACGTGGCGGCGAGCCGAGGAACTCGGCTTCCACGCCGCGTACACCTACGACCACCTGTCCTGGCGCAGCTTCCGCGACGGCCCGTGGTTCGGCGCCCTGCCCACCCTCACCGCCGCCGCGACCGCCACGGAGCGCCTGCGCCTCGGCACCCTCGTCACCTCGCCCAACTTCCGGCACCCGGTGACGCTGGCCAAGGAGCTGATCTCGCTCGACGACGTCTCCGGCGGCCGGGTCACCCTCGGCATCGGTGCCGGAGGCAACGGCTTCGACGCCACCGCGCTCGGCCAGGAGCCCTGGACGCCGAAGGAGCGCGCCGACCGCTTCGCCGAGTTCGTCCCGCTGCTCGACCGGCTGCTCACCGAGGACGCGGTGACAGAGAGCGGCACGTTCTATTCGGCCGACGAGGCCCGCAACATCCCCGGCTGCGTGCAGCGCCCCCGGCTGCCGTTCGCGGTGGCGGCGACCGGGCCGCGCGGGATGCGGCTCGCCGCCCGGCACGGGCAGGCGTGGGTCACCACGGGCGACCCCAAGCTGTACGAGACGGGGACGGCGGCCGAGTCCGTGGAGGCCCTGCGCGGCCAGGTCGAGCGGCTCGGCAAGGCGTGCGCGGAGATCGGCCGGGACGTGACCGACATCGACAAGGTGCTGCTCACCAGCTTCACGCCCGAGAAGAACACGGTGCTCGACTCCCTGGAGCGCTTCGTGGACTTCGCCGGGACCCACCGCGACCTCGGTTTCACCGAGATCGTCATCCACTGGCCGATCCAGGACTCGGACTTCGCGGCCGACCAGGCCGTCTTCGAGACCATCGCCACGGAGGCCCTCGGCCGCCTCGGCTGATCCGACCCCGAGGACCCGCCGCCGGCAGGGGGCGGGACCTCCCCCATACTCCTGCCATGCCCACGCCCGTCCCACCGAGCCCGATCCCGGGCACTGCTCCCGCTCCGGATCCGATATCCCTTCCGCCCGGCCCTCTGGTCGACGGCGTGCCCGACTGGAGGCGTATCGGCGCGGCGGCCTGGTCGGCGGCGGGGCCGGGTCCGTGGGCGCGGCCGCTGTGGTCCGTCCTGGCGCTGCTGGTGTCGGTGGTCGCGGCGTTCGCCACGGAGCCGGTGCCGGTGTGCAGCGACGTGGCCCCGTGCGGTCCGGACTGGATAGATCCGGCGCAGACGGGCCTGGCCATCGGCGTGCTGTGCTGGAACGCCCGGCTCCCCGAACTCACGCTCGTCGCCGCCCCGCCGCTCGCCTTCCTGGTGGCGGCCGAGCAGTTCCCCGCCCCCGGGACGGCCTCCGCGGTGGCGAACGCGGCTGTGCTCGCCGCCCTCGCCCTCTGCTGGGCAGCCGCCTGCGAACGTCTGACCGCTCGCCGCCGGCAGCGCCGGGTCTTCGAACGGGCCTCCGGCGCGGTCGTCCGCACCCTCGCGCCGGCCCGCCTGCCGCTGCGGGGGAAGCGTCGGCTGATCGGAGGGGCGACACTGTGCGCCGTCGCCGTCGTCGCCGCTCTCATGGGCCTGCGCGGTGTGCACGCGGACGAGGACCGGGCCGCCCGGGCGACGCGTATCGAGGCCGAGGTCACCAGCCGCACGGACGAGTCGGTACGGCTCCGCACCCACGACGGGCGCCGGCTCGACGTCGAGTCCTTCTTCCCCGAGGACCACCGCCTCGGAACCACCGTCACGGTGCTGGAGGACGGCCCGTGGCGGCGGCTCGCCGCCGAACCGTACGACGCCTTCGGCCTGCAGCTGCTCGCCCTGGTCGCGGCGGTGCCGGGCATCTTCCTGTCGGCAGCGGGACTCCGGGCCCTCCACCGTTCCCGGGTACGGCGCCGGGGCGGGCTGCCGGCCCTGTGCGTACGGGTGGCGGCCACCGGGGAGGGCACGGTCAGGGTCCACGGCCTCGACGGGACAGGAGCGGACAAGCCGCTGTTCTCCGTCGACATGGCCTCCGCCGGCGCCCTCGGCGATGACGGCGACGGCGACAGCGACAGCGACAGCGGAAGCGAAGGCGGCGAGGGCAAGAAGGGAGAGAAGCACGACCCGGACGACGGCCTGGGCGACGACGGGATGGACGACGGCATGGGCGACGGGATGGATGACGGGATGGATGACGACGCGGATGACGACGTGGGCGACGGGATGGACGACGACGTGGACGTCGAGGCGCCCGCGTTCAGCGCTCGTCGCGACGCCGTGGTGATCGGCGCGCCCTACGAGGGCGCGGAACTGGTCCTCGTCCTGCCCACCAGGGACGGCGGCCCCCACCCGGTCGTCCTCCTCGCCACCACCCAGCTCATGTGGGGCGGGAGACGGGGCGGCCGAGTCCGCCGAGGCGGGTGCCCGGGGGCGTGCGGTGCGGGCGGGCGTTCCGTCAGCGGAATCGGCTGCTCAACCACGGGGTGAGCGTCACCGTCGGGACGAGCTCCTTGTAGGTCTCGCCGCCGGGGACGGGGACGATCAGCCACTGTCCGGGCGGGAAGAACCGTCCCTTCACATGGGCCAGACCCGTGTGGATCGCCCGGACGAAGCCGGGGACGGCGTCCCTCGGCACGTCGGCGAACTCGACGCCGTCCACCGTGATCCTGGCGTCGCCCTCCGGATAGAGCTGCACGGAGAGGTACGGAGAGCCGCTGAGCTCGATGAAGGCCTCGTGCGGCAGCGAGCCGTCCCCGTCGAGCACGTCGAAGGCGCCTGCCGAGGTCCGGCGCGTGGTCTGGTCCGCGCCGATGTCGTCGGTGACCGTGATCTCCAGGTGGAACTCCTCCGCGAGTGCGCGGACGGCGGTCACGGCGGCCTGGGTGCTGGGCAGGTGCGGTTGCGACATGACCCGATCATGCCTCAGCCGCGCGCGACCACCGGGCGTCGCCCATGGGCCCGGGACCTCCCCGTCAGCCGGGAAAGCGGATGTACTCCGCCGGTACCGCCGCGGTCAGCCAGACCCCGTTGGCGCTGACCCGGAACTCGTGTCCCGCCAGGTGCATCGCTCCGGAGTCCACGCTCAGCACCACCGGCCGGCCGCGTCTCGCCCCGACCCTGGTGGCCGTCTCGCGGTCGGGGGAGAGGTGCACGTCGTGGCGGGCCATGGGCCGCAGCCCCTCGGCCCGGATCGCGGGAAGCCGGTCGGCGACCGTACCGTGGTACAGGTACGCGGGCGGTTCGGACGCCGGCAGGTCCAGGTCGACGCTGATCGTGTGGCCCTGGCTGGCCCGGATCCGGGTGCCCTCGACGGCGAAGCGCTTCTTGTCGTTGGTGGCGACGACATGGTCCAGCTCCGCGCGGCTGATCGGGAAGTCGTGGTCGGCCGCGGCGCCGAGCAGGGTGTCGATCTCCGTCCAGCCGTGCTCGTCGAGCGTGAGCCCGATCCGCTCGGGCTGGTGCCGGAGATGCTTCGACAGGTACTTCGACACCTTCACCGTGCGGCGTTCGTCCATCGTTCTTCCCCGTTCAGGTTTGATCCACAACCAAAGTGGTTTATCCACAGGCCAGTTGACGATTCTGTGGACAACTGCCCTGAGGAATCAAATGGTTTAGTGAATCGTGGGGGAATTAAGCGCATTTACCGTCAATGCATCCAATGTCCTTTTATTGAGCTCGCGTTCGGTGGCAGCCGCCACGAAGGGCGCGACGTTCTCCGGGCCGACGAGCGCCTGTACGGCCCTGATCGTGCCGACCGGTAGCTGCACCGTGCGTGGCTCGTCGTCGCGTACGGGCGGCGGTTCGGGGGAGAGGTGGATCTGGAGATGACGGGTCGCCAGAATGCGCATGGCCCTGGCGAGTTCGGCGTCCACGGTCTGCTGGGCGAGCGGGCGGAGGCGCCGGACCATCGTGGCCGCCTCGGCGGCGTCGGAGTCCGTCGGAGGGCGATGTTCCAGATAGCGGGCGAAGACGTGCTCGGTGGTGAACTCCAGGAAGCGGCCCGCTATGTGCTCGACCTGCTCCCGAAGTTCCCTCAAGTGCCCGGTGATTGCGGAGAGCGGCACGCCGGCCGCGTGCAACTCCACCGCCACCGCCAGCTCCTGGGGGCTCGGGACCAGATACTCCTCGGCCTCCCGGCCCGGGATCCGTTCCAGCACACCCAGCTCGACCGCTTCCCTGACCGCCTCCTCGTCCGGGGTGCCGCCGAAGCGGGCGTCGAGCTCGGCGCGGGTGATCCGGGCCGCCTCCTCGTCCGTCCACGGCCCCTGGACCTCGGCGACGAGCCCGAGCACCCCGCCCAGCCCCCGGCCGGTGTCCCAGGCGTCGAGGAGCTCCTTGATCGAGGCCAGGGTGTACCCCCGGTCGAGCAGGTCCGCGATCTGGCGCAGCCGGGCCAGATGGCTGTCCCCGTACACGTTCGACCTGCCCCGCCGTTCGGGGCGGGGCAGCAGGCCACGGTCCTGGTAGGCGCGGATGGTCCGTACCGTGGCCCCGCTGTGATGGGCGAGATCCTCGATCCGGTACTCCGGTCGTACTGCTGACTGCTCGGACAAACCCGCTCCCACCGACCGATCGCTCCACCCCGCGCGGGGCCCCTCCTGCCAGGGATCGTACGACCGCCCCGCCCGACCCGGCCCCCGGGCGGACGAGCGGAACCCCGCCCGGCCCACCCGGGGCCCTGTCACGCGGCCGCCGTCTCCGCTGCTCCGGCGCCTCCGCTGCTCCGGCGGCCGCGCCAAGTCGCCGTCCCAGCTGCTCCGCCGTCTCCGCTGCTCCGGCGGCTGTGCCACGCCACCGTCCCAGCTGCTCCACCGTCCCAGCTGCTCCGCCGTCCCCGCTGCTCCGCCGTCTGCGCTCCGCCGCCGTCCCCGCTACGCCGGCGGCTGCCAGCGGGCCAAGGCGCGCAGGGCGCCCGGGGCAAGTCGGGAGAGGGCATGGGCGCCCCGCGCCTCCGGGGTGACCGGCACCACCGCCCGGTCGTGCAGCACCGCCCCCAGGATCGCGTCCGCGACCTTCTCCGGCGGGTAGTTGCGCAGCCCGTACAGCCGGGAGGCCTTTCGCTGCCGCCGCTTCTCCTCCGCGGCGTCCGTGACTCCCGCGAACCGCGCCGTCGCCGTGATGTTGGTGTTCACGATGCCGGGGCAGATCGCGCTCACCCCGATGGACTGCCCGGCCAGTTCGGCCCGCAGGCACTCGCTCAGCATCAGCACCGCCGCCTTCGAGGTGCTGTACGCCGGCAGCGCCCGCGAGGGCTGGAAGGCCGCCGCCGAGGCGGTGTTGACGATGTGGCCGCCCTGGCCGCGCGCCGCCATCTGCGCCCCGAATATCCGGCAACCGTGGATCACGCCCCACAGGTTGACGTCCAGGACCCGCTTCCACTCCTCGCTGGTGGTCTCGAAGAAGGAGCCGGTGAGCCCGATCCCCGCGTTGTTGACGAGGACGTCGACGACGCCGTGGTCGGCGGCCACCTTGGCGGCCAGCTTCTCCATCGCCTGCTCGTCGGAGACGTCCACCGTCTCGCCCCAGGCGCCGGGGGCGCCGATCAGCCGTGCCATCTCCGCGGTCCGGGCCGCGCCCTCGCCGTCCCGGTCCACCGCGACGACCCGCGCCCCGGCCTCGGCGAAGGCGAAGGCGGTGGCCCGTCCGATGCCGCTGGCGGCGCCGGTGACCAGCACCAGCTGTCCGCCGAACCGCTCCGCGTACTCCGGCCGCACCCCGCTCCTGGCCGTCGTCTCCGCCACCGGCCGAGGTGCCCGCGTCTGCGGCTCCTCGTGGGTGCGGACGAAGTCCGTGATCCACTCGGCCAGTCGGTCGGGCCGGGTGCGCGGCACCCAGTGCTTGGCCGGCAGGCTGCGCCGGGTGAGCTCCGGCACCCAGGTGCCCAGGTCGTCGTAGAGCCGCTCGGAGAGGAAGGCGTCCCCGGTCGGCGTGATCAGCTGGACGGGCGCGTGCGCGAAGGCGTCGGCGCGCGGCCGGGAGAGGCGGGCCCGGACGTTGTCCCGGTAGAGCCAGGCGCCGTTGGCGGCGTCGCCGGGCAGCGACGGCGTCGGGTAGTCGCCCGCGGGGATCTTCTCCACCCGCTCCAGGAGCTTCGGCCAGCGCTTGCCCAGCGGACCGCGCCAGGCCAGCTCCGGCAGGGCCGGGGTGTGCAGCGCGTACACGTACCAGGACTTGGCGCCCTGGCCGAGGAGCTGCGCGACCCGGCGTGGGGTGGGGCGGGTCATCCGGCGCTTGATCCAGTGCCCGAAGTGGTCGAGCGAAGGCCCGGAGATCGAGGTGAAGGAGGCGATCCGGCCCTCGGCGCGCCCCACGGTGACGAACTCCCACGACTGCACCGAGCCCCAGTCGTGCCCGACCAGATGCACCGGCCGGTCGGGGCTGACCGCGTCGGCGACGGCCAGGAAGTCGTCGGTGAGCTTCTCCAGGGTGAAGCCGCCCCGCAGCGGCGCCGGAGCCGTCGAACGCCCGTGACCCCGCACGTCGTACAGCACGACGTGGAACTCGTCGGCGAGCCTCGCCGCGACCTCGGACCAGACCTCCTTCGAGTCCGGGTAGCCGTGCACCAGCACTACCGTCGGCCGGTCGGCGTCGCCGAGCTCGGCGACGCACAGCTCGATCCCGCCCGTCCGGACCCGGCGCTCCCGCGCCCCCTCGAGTCCCGCGCCCGCCATCACGCCGCTCCTTCGTTCCATCGCCGCACGTGCGGCAGGTCGTCGTCCAGCCAGAACGCGCTCTGCTCGGGGTCCCTGGAGTCGGTGACGACCAGGATCTCCTCGAACTTCGCGCCCGTCCCCCGGAAACCGAGGTGCGGCTCGACCGCCCAGAGCCCGGGAGCGGGCGGGTGGTCGGAGAACTTGTAGGGGGACCAGAGGGGCGACCAGCCGTCCCGGTGACCGTGCACGGCGTCGCTCAGCAGGCCCTTGAGGGACTGCGTGCCGAAGCCGAACAGGGTCGGCGCGAACCGCCGCTCCTTCACCCGGTCGATCTTGTGCGCGATCACGCCGAACGGATAGGCCCGGTGCCGGTTGGCGTACCCCTGGCGGACCATGAGCCGGTCCACGTCCTCGTATATCTCGCGCAGACTCCGCCGCTCGCGCACCTCGCGCAGGATCAGCTCGCGGTGCTCCCGCAGGTCGGCGAGCAGCTTGTCGTGCAGCGGGTTGAGCCCGAGGCAGCCGCTGTAGCCGACGTCCGCCGTGTATCCCCTGTACACGGGCGCCATGTCGAGGATGAAGGGCATCCCCGCCTCCAGACGCCGGTCGGTGGGGAAGAACTGGAGCGGGATCCTGAAGTCGGCGAAGGCGGTGCGGTCGCCGAACCAGGCGAAGGGCCGGTGGAACCAGTCCTTCACCCCGCGCTCGTACAGCCACTCGCGCTGCATCCGCGCCGCCTCGCGCTCGGTGACGCCGGGCCTGAGCTGGGCCGCGACCGCCTCCGCGCAGGCGTACGAGAGCCGCTGTACTTCCCTGAACCCCCGCAGTTCCGCGGTCAGTTCGCTTGCCACTGCTGAGGTCATGCCACCCGCCCGTCCGGTGTGAGCGCTCGGTCGCCCTACGCGTCCGTAACTTGACACCGATGAATGTGACAATGCACGGGGGCTACGTCAAGGGGTGTGCATAACCCCCTGTGGAAAACTCGGCCCGCGGCGGCCGGCCGGAGCCCCGAGCGACTTTCGTCGCGACCTCCCTCAGGGTCCGTACGCCGGAAGTCGGAGAGGATTCGATCCGTAGGTCTGACGACCTCTGTGGGATTCGCCACTACCTTCGAATCGTGACTGTGATCGCCACCGAAAGCCTCAGCAAGCGGTTCCCCCGGGTGACCGCGCTCGACCGGCTCTCCCTGGACATCGGGCCCGGTGTGACCGGACTGGTGGGTGCCAACGGAGCCGGCAAGTCCACGATGATCAAGATCCTGCTCGGCCTCTCCCCCGCCACGGAGGGCAGCGCCGAGGTCCTGGGTCTCGACGTCTCCACGCACGGCCCGGAGATCCGCGAGCGCGTCGGGTACATGCCCGAGCACGACTGCCTCCCGCCGGACGTCTCGGCCACCGAGTTCGTCGTCCACATGGCGCGGATGTCAGGCCTGCCGCCGACCGCCGCCCGCGAGCGGACGGCCGACACCCTGCGTCACGTCGGTCTCTACGAGGAGCGCTACCGCCCGATCGGCGGCTACTCGACCGGCATGAAGCAGCGGGTCAAGCTGGCCCAGGCCCTCGTCCACGACCCCAAGCTGGTCCTCCTCGACGAGCCGACCAACGGCCTCGACCCGGTCGGCCGGGACGAGATGCTCGGCCTCATCCGCCGCGTCTGGACCGACTTCGGCATCTCCGTGCTCGTCACCTCCCACCTCCTCGGCGAGCTGGAGCGGACCTGCGACCACGTCGTCGTCATCGACGGCGGCAAGCTGCTGCGGTCCAGCTCCACCAGCGACTTCACCCGCACCACCACGACCCTCGCGGTCGAGGTCACCGACTCGGACGCCCACCCGGACGGCACCGGCGCGCTGCGCGCCGCCCTCGCCGCCGCCGGCGTCACCCTCCACGAGGGCGTCGAGGAGGGCCTGCCCGGCGCCGGTCACATCCTGCTCCTGGAGGCCGCCGGCGAGGAGACGTACGACCTGGTGCGCGACACCGTCGCCGGCCTCGGCCTCGGCCTGGTCCGCATGGAGCAGCGCCGCCACCACATCGCCGAGGTCTTCCGTCCCGAGGCCGCCGCGCAGCACGAGGAGGTCAAGGCCCGATGAGCACTCCCGCCCCCGAGGCCGCCCCCGACACCACCCGGATCCACAACATCGGATACCGGTCCTACGACGGCCCCCGGCTCGGCCGCTCCTACGCCCGTCGCTCGCTCTTCTCGCAGTCCCTGCGGGGGGCGTACGGCCTGGGCCGCAGCGCCAAGTCGAAGGTGCTGCCGATGCTGCTCTTCGCGGTGATGTGCGCGCCCGCGCTGATCATCGTCGCGATCGCGGTGTACCTGAAGAGCGACAAGCTCCCGATGCAGTACACCGAGTACGCGATCTACCTCCAGCTCGTCATCGCCGTCTACCTGGCCTCCCAGGCCCCGCAGTCGGTCTCCCGCGACCTGAGGTTCCGGACGGTGCCGCTGTACTTCTCCCGCCCCATCGAGCGGCTCGACTACGTGCTCGCCAAGTACGGGGCGATGGCCTCGGCGCTCTTCATCCTCACCGCCACCCCGCTGCTGATCATGTGGATCGGCTCGATGCTGGCCAAGATGGACTTCGCCGAGCAGGCCAAGATGTTCGGCCAGGGCCTTGTCTCCGTCGCGGTCCTCTCCGTGCTCTTCGGCGGCATCGGCCTGGTCATGGCCGCGCTCACCCCGCGCCGCGGCTTCGGCGTCGCCGCGGTGATCGCCGTCCTCACCATCTCCTACGGCGCGGTCTCCACCCTTCAGGGCATCTCCTACGCCACCGAGAACACCGAGGCGATCACCTGGCTCGGGCTCTTCTCCCCCCTCACCCTCGTCATCGGCCTGCAGAACGCCTTCCTCGGCGGCCCCGCGGCCTTCCCCGGCGAGGCGGAGGTCAGTGCCGGCCTGGGCGTGGTCTACCTGCTGTTCGTCCTCGCGCTCATCGCCGCCTGCTACGGCATCCTGATGCGCCGCTACCGAAAGGTCGGACTGTGAGCACCTTGCACATCGACCACGTCTCCCGCTGGTTCGGAAACGTCGTCGCGGTCAACGACGTCACCATGTCGATCGGCCCGGGCGTGACGGGTCTCCTCGGCCCGAACGGCGCCGGGAAGTCCACCCTCATCAACATGATGGGCGGCTTCCTCGACCCCTCCACCGGCAGCGTGACCCTCGACGGCGAGCCGGTCTGGCGCAACGAGTCGGTCTACCGCTCCATCGGCGTCGTCCCCGAGCGGGAGGCGATGTACGACTTCCTCACCGGCCGCGAGTTCGTCGTGGCCAACGCGGAGCTCCAGGGCCTCGGCGACGCGGAGGCCCAGCGGGCCCTCGCCACCGTGGAGATGGAGTACGCGCAGGACCGGAAGATCGCCACGTACAGCAAGGGCATGCGGCAGCGCGTGAAGATGGCCTCGGCCCTCGTCCACGAGCCGTCCGTGCTCCTCCTCGACGAGCCGTTCAACGGCATGGACCCGCGCCAGCGGATGCAGCTCATGGAGCTGCTGCGCCGGATGGGGGCGGAGGGCCGCACGGTGCTGTTCTCCTCGCACATCCTGGAGGAGGTCGAGCAGCTCGCCTCCCACATCGAGGTGATCGTCGCCGGCCGGCACGCCGCCTCCGGCGACTTCCGCCGGATCCGCCGCCTGATGACCGACCGCCCGCACCGCTATCTGGTCCGTTCCAGCGACGACCGGGCGCTCGCCGCCGCGCTGATCGCCGACCCGTCCACGGCCGGCATCGAGGTCGACGCGGTGGACGGCGGACTGCGGATCCAGGCCGTCGACTTCGGCCGGTTCACCGAACTGCTGCCGAAGGTCGCGCGTGAGCACGGCATCCGGCTGCTGACGGTCTCGCCCTCGGACGAGTCCCTCGAATCCGTCTTCTCGTATCTCGTCGCGGCCTGAAAGGAGCATGACCCCGATGTACGACCCCACCGTCGCCCGGCTCACCTACCGGGCCCTCCTCGGCCGCCGCCGGGCGGCGATCCTCTTCCTGCTGCCCGGCCTGCTCCTGATCATCGCCGCGGCCGTCCGCGCCATCAACGGCGCGGACGACCAGGTCGCGGCCGACCTCCTCGGCGGCTTCGCGCTCGCCACGATGGTGCCGCTGATCGGCGTCATCGCCGGCACGGGCGCGATCGGCCCGGAGATCGACGACGGCTCCATCGTCTACCTGCTCTCCAAGCCGGTGAAGCGGCCGACGATCATCATCACCAAGCTGATCGTGGCCATCGCCGTGACCATGGCCTTCTCGGCCGTGCCCACGCTGATCGCCGGCTTCATCCTGAACGGGAACGGGCAGCAGGTCGCCGTGGCCTACATGGTCGCCGCCCTGGTCGCCTCCATCGCCTACAGCGCGCTCTTCCTGCTGCTCGGCACGATCAGCAGGCACGCCGTGGTCATCGGCCTCGTCTACGCCCTGGTCTGGGAGGCCCTGTTCGGCTCCCTGATCGCCGGCGCCCGCACCCTCAGCGTCCAGCAGTGGGCGCTCGCCCTCGCCGAGAAGGTCACCGGCGAGGGGCTGATCAGCTCGGACGTGGCGCTGCCGACGGCGTCGGTGCTCCTGGTCGCCGTCACGCTCGGCGCCACCTGGTTCGCCGGGCACAAGCTGCGCACGCTGAAGCTGGCGGGCGAGGAGTAGGAGCGGCCGCCCGGACGGGCGTCAGACGGTACGGTCGCGGGCGGCGAGCAGGCCGACGCCCGCGGCCGCCGCGCAGACGCCCAGCACCAGCGAGATCGGCAGCGTCCACGAGCCGGTCGCCTGGTGCAGGGCACCGGCCACGAGCGGCCCCGCGGCCGCCAGCAGGTAGCCGACCGTCTGCGCCATCCCGGAGAGCCGGGCGGCCGTCGGGGCGTCCCCGGTACGCAGCACGATCAGGGTCAGGGCGAGCCCCAGGGCCCCGCCCTGACCGACGCCGAGGACCGCCGACCAGAGCCAGGCGCCCTCGGCCGGGGCGACGAGCAGCCCCGCGTAACCGGCCCCGACCATCGTCGTCACCAGCGCCACCAGCGGGCGCTGGTCCCGCATGCGGCCCGCCAGCAGCGGCACCGCGAAGGCCCCGGCGATCTGGATCAGGTTGTTGAAGGCGAAGACCACACCGGCCTCGGAGCGGCTCATCCCGTGGTCGGTGAAAATCGTCGGCATCCAGGCGATTAGCACGTACGACCAGAGCGACTGCAGGCCCATGAAGAGGGTCACCTGCCAGGCGAGCGCCGAGCGCCACACGCGCGTGGGGGCGGCGCCGGCGGCCGGGACGGCCCGTACCTCGTGACCCGTACGGCCCCGGGCGATCAGCACCTGCGGCAGCCAGGCCACCGCCGCCACGACCGCGAGCAGCGACCAGGAGCCGAGCGAGCCCTGCCAGCCGCCGCCGAGCGCCTCCTCCAGGGGGACGGCGGCCGCCGCGGCCACCGTCGCGCCCGCGACCATCGCCCCCGTGTAGACGGAGGTCATGGTGGCGGCCCGGTCCGGGAAGTCCCGCTTGATCAGGCCCGGCATCAGCACGTTGAGCAGGGCGATGGCCGTGCCGACGAGGACCCCGCCGCCGTACAGCGCCGTCACCGAGGGCAGCAGCCGCAGCAGGATGCCGCCGGCGAGCAGCAGGAGCGCGGCGAGGACGATCCGCTCGGCGCCGAAGCGGCGCCCCAGCCAGGGCGCGACCAGCGCGCCGAGGCCCAGGAAGAGCACCGGGATCGAGGTGATGAGCGAGCCCGCGGTCGAGGAGAGGCCGAAGGCCCCGGCCATCTCGCCCACCAGCGGCGCCACGCTCGCCAGCGCCACCCGCATGTTGAGCGAGGCGAGCACGATCCCGACGAGCAGCAGCACCGGGTGGGCGAGCAGCGCCCGCCGCGCGGCCGCCCCGGCGGACGACGGCCGTACGTCGGCCTCGGCGTCGACCAGTACGCGCGCGGGGCCCGTTTCCGTCCCCCTCACGCGCGTGCCTCCGGTTTCGGCTCGGCGGCCGTCTCCTCCATGAGCGCCGCCACCGTCTCCGCCGGCACCCGCAGCAGTTCACGGGCCTGCCGTTCGGCCGCGTCCGCGTCGCCCGCCTCGACGGCGGCGACCAGGGCCTCGTGGGCGTCGATGTCGACCGGCGGCATCGCGCGGTCGCCGAGCGCCTCGACCAGGACCTCGTGGACCTGGGTGGAGAAGAAGCGGTAGACCTCGATGAAGGCGGTGTTGTGGGTGGCGGCGACCACCGCGAGGTGGAAGGCGAGGTCGGCGTCGGCGTCCCGGTCGCCCTCCTCGCGCAGCGTGGTCAGGGCGGCCCGCAGCCGCAGCAGGTCATGGGTGTCCCGCCGCTCCGCCGCGAGCCTGGCCGCCTCGGCCTCCAGGGCGGTCCGCAGCTCCAGGACGTCCCGGGCGCCGGCGTGCCGGACTCCGTGCAGGACGGCGGCCGGGTCGGCGGTGGAGCGGACGAAGGTGCCGTTGCCCTGCCGCGACTCCAGGAGCCCGGCGTGGACGAGCACCCGGACCGCCTCACGGACGGTGTTGCGGCCGACGCCGAGCTGCTGGGCGAGCTCGTGCTCGGTCGGGATGCGGTCCCCGACGGCCCACTCGCCCTCGGCGAGCTGCGCCCGCAGCTGCTCCACCGCGGAGTCCACCAGCGAGGTGCGCCCCGCCGCTCTCAGTGCCGCCATCCGCTCCGTACCTCCCATGATTCGCCCGGTTGCCCAGTCATCCTACAAGTAATCCACAGAGTGACCGATCCGCCGGGGCGCCGCCCGGAGACCGGACTACTGTGGGCTCGTACGTGCACCGAACACCCTCATCACCCTCGGGAGTCAGTCATGTCAGACCGCTTCGACGTCGTCGTACTCGGAGCTGGCCCCGGCGGCTACGTCGCCGCCATCCGCGCCGCCCAGCTGGGCAAGCGGGTCGCGGTCGTCGAGGAGAAGTACTGGGGCGGTGTCTGCCTGAACGTCGGCTGCATCCCCACCAAGGCGCTGCTCCGCAACGCCGAACTGGCGCACATCTTCAACCACGAGGCCAAGACCTTCGGCATCAAGGTCGACGGCACGGTCACCTTCGACTACGGCGACGCCTACCGCCGCAGCCGCACGGTCGCGGACGGCCGCGTCAAGGGTGTCCACTTCCTGATGAAGAAGAACGGCATCACGGAGTTCGACGGCCGGGGCACCTTCCTCGACGCGAACACCCTCCAGGTGTCCAAGTCCGACGGCACCACGCAGACGATCACCTTCGACAACTGCATCATCGCCACCGGCGCCACCCCGCGCCTGCTGCCCGGTACCGCCCTCAGCGACCGCGTCGTCTCGTACGAGCAGCAGATCCTCGCCGAGGACGCCCCGAAGTCGATCGTCATCGCCGGCGCCGGCGCCATCGGCATCGAGTTCGCGTACGTGCTCAACAACTACGGCACCAAGGTCACCATCGTCGAGTTCCTCGACCGGATGGCCCCGCTGGAGGACGAGGAGGTGTCCAAGGAGCTCGCGAAGCAGTACCGCAAGCTCGGCATCGACGTCCTCACCTCGACCCGCGTCGAGGCCATCGACGAATCCGGCCCGCAGGTCCGCGTCACCGTCACCGGCAAGGACGGCGCGAGCAAGGTCCTGGAGGCCGACAAGGTCCTCCAGGCCATCGGCTTCGCCCCGAACGTCTCCGGCTACGGCCTGGAGAGCACCGGTGTGGCCCTCACCGAGCGCGGCGCCATCGACGTCGACGGCCGCTGCCGCACCTCCGTGCCGAACATCTACGCCATCGGCGACGTCACCGCGAAGCTGATGCTCGCGCACACCGCCGAGGCCATGGGCGTCATCGCCGCCGAGACCATCGCGGACGCCGAGACCATGGAGCTCGACTACGCCATGATCCCGCGCGCCACCTACTGCCAGCCGCAGATCGCCAGCTTCGGCTACACCGAGGCGCAGGCCCGCGAGAAGGGCTACGACGTCAAGGTCGCCAAGTTCCCCTTCATGGCGAACGGCAAGGCGCACGGCCTCGGCGACTCCACCGGTTTCGTCAAGATCGTCGCCGACGCCAAGTACGGCGAGATCATCGGCGCCCACCTGATCGGCCCCGACGTCACCGAGCTGCTGCCCGAGCTGACCCTGGCCCAGCAGTGGGACCTCACCGTGCACGAGGTCGCGCGGAACGTCCACGCCCACCCGACGCTGGGCGAGGCCGTCAAGGAAGCGGTCCACGGCATCGCCGGCCACATGATCAACTTCTGAGACCGGTCGTTCCCCGAGGCCCCGCCCGGCCTCACAGGTCTCCCACGGTTTCAGGTGATAGGCACTGGGAAGTGCCGAGCGAAACCTTCCCGGGTGGCGAACCGTCCCGACCGATCAGGTCGTGGGTGCGTTCGTCACCCGGTACGCATCTCTGGCTCGCCGTCATCACGGTCACGAGCCTCACCCTCGCGCTGGCCCCGGCCGGCCTGGACGCCCACTTCCTCCACCGCAACAGCAGCAACCTCCACCAGCTCGCCCACCACCCGGTCCGCGCACTGCTCGGCAGCGCCTTCTGGATCGAGAACCCGGCGGACCTGCTGCTGTACGCCCTGCTCTTCGAGACGCTGCACGCGCCCGTGGAGCGCTGGCTGGGCACGGGCCGGTGGCTCTTCACCGTCGCCGGCGCGCACATCGCGGCGACCCTCGTCAGCCAGCAGGTCGTGCTCCTGGCGATCCGCGAACACGACGTGCCCCGCAGCATGGCGCACGTCGTCGACATCGGCGTCAGCTACGGCCTCGCCGCCTCCGCCGGGATCCTGACCTACCGAATTGTCCGGCCCTGGCGGTGGCTCTACCTGGCCGCCGTGGTGGCCTTCTTCCTCGTGCCGCTGCTCGCGAGCCGTACGTACACCGACCTCGGGCACGCGATCTCGCTCGCGATCGGCCTGGCCTGCTATCCGCTCACCCGGCACCCGCTCACCCGGCACCCGCACCTACCGGTGTCGACGCCCCGCGGAAAACCGGTCGACCGCGAACGGAGGCCCGGAGCACACTAGTTGTGCGGGGGACACGGGGGATCCCCCGGTGGCGGCCGCTTCGAGCGCGCGGATCCCGGTCCGCGCGGGCCGCGACCGACGAAGGCCCCGCTCCCAAAGGGAGCGGGGCCTTCGCACGGAATCTCCGGCCGGGTCAGTCGGCCAGCAGGCGCTCCAGGACGATCGCGATGCCGTCCTCCTCGTTGGTGGCCGTCACCTCGTCCGCCACCGCCCGCAGCTCCGCGTGCGCGTTGCCCATCGCGACCCCGCGCGCGGCCCAGCCGAACATCGGGATGTCGTTGGGCATGTCGCCGAAGGCGATGGTGTCCGCCGCCTTCACACCGAGCCGACGCGCCGCCAGCGAGAGGCCGGTGGCCTTGCTCAGACCGAGCGGCAGGATCTCCACGATCCCCGGGCCGGCCATGACCACGTCGACGAGCCCGCCGACGGTCGCCCGCGCGACGGCGGTCAGCTCGTCGTCGGTCATCGCCGGGTGCTGGAGGTAGAGCTTGGTGAGCGGCGCCGCCCAGACCTCGGCCGGGTCCTCGTACGGCACATAGGCGAGCGGCCCCTCCTGTGCCCGGTAGCCGGGGCCCACCAGGACCTCGCCCTCCAGACCGTCGCGGCTCGCGGCCAGCGCCAGCGGGCCCACCTCCGCCTCGATCTTGGAGAGCGCGAGGCCGGCGAGCTGCCGGTCCAGGGTCAGCGAGGTCAGCAGCCGGTGCTCACCGGCGTGGTAGACCTGCGCGCCCTGGCCGCACACCGCGATCCCCTCGTAGCCGAGGTCGTCGAGGATGTGCCGGGTCCAGGGCACGGCCCGGCCGGTGACGACGATGTGCGCGGCGCCCGCCGCCGTCACCGCGGCGAGAGCCTCCCGGGTGCGGTCCGAGACGGACTCGTCGGACCGCAGCAGCGTGCCGTCGAGGTCCGTCGCGACCAGGCGGTAGGGGAAGGCGCTCACTTGGCGATCGGCTCCAGGACCTCGCGCCCGCCCAGGTACGGCCGGAGGACCTCCGGGACGCGTACCGAACCGTCGGCGAGCTGGTGGTTCTCCAGGATGGCGACGATGGTGCGCGGGACGGCGCACAGCGTGCCGTTCAGCGTGGCGAGCGGCTGGACGGTCTTCTTGCCGCCCTGCTCCTCGCGCATGCGGACCGAGAGGCGGCGGGCCTGGAAGCTGTCGCAGTTGGAGGCCGAGGTCAGCTCGCGGTACTTGCCCTGCGTCGGGATCCACGCCTCGCAGTCGAACTTGCGGGAGGCCGAGGAGCCGAGGTCACCGGTGGCGACGTCGATCACCTGGAAGGGCAGCTCCAGGGCGGTGAGCCACTGCTTCTCCCAGTCCAGGAGCCGCTTGTGCTCGTTCTCCGCGTCCTCGGGCGCGACGTACGAGAACATCTCGACCTTGTCGAACTGGTGGACGCGGAAGATGCCGCGGGTGTCCTTGCCGTACGTGCCGGCCTCGCGGCGGAAGCAGGGCGAGAAGCCCGCGTACCGCAGCGGCAGCTTGTCGGCGTCGATGATCTCGTCCATGTGGTACGCGGCGAGCGGGACCTCGGAGGTGCCGACCAGGTAGTAGTCGTCCTTCTCCAGGTGGTACACGTTCTCCGCGGCCTGGCCGAGGAAACCGGTGCCCTCCATGGCGCGCGGACGGACCAGCGCGGGGGTGAGCATCGGGATGAAGCCGGCCTCGGTGGCCTGGGCGATGGCCGCGTTGACCAGGGCGAGCTCCAGGAGGGCGCCGACGCCGGTCAGGTAGTAGAAGCGCGAGCCGGAGACCTTGGCGCCCCGCTCTACGTCGATGGCGCCGAGCGCCTCGCCCAGCTCCAGGTGGTCACGGGGCTCGAAGCCCTCGGCCGCGAAGTCGCGGACGGTGCCGTGCGTCTCCAGGACGACGAAGTCCTCCTCGCCGCCGACCGGCACGTCCTGGTGGACGATGTTGCCGAGCCGGAGGAGGAGCGTACGGGCCGTGTCGTCGGCCTCGTTCTGCTCGGCCTCGGCGGCCTTGACGTCGGTCTTGAGCTGCTCGGCCCGCTGGAGGAGCTCGGCGCGCTCCTCCGGGGTGGCCTTGGGGATCAGCTTGCCGAGCGCCTTCTGCTCGGATCGGAGCTCGTCGAAGCGGACGCCGGACGACCTGCGCCGCTCATCGGCGGAGAGCAGGGCGTCGACGAGGCCGACGTCCTCTCCACGGGCGCGCTGGGAGGCGCGAACACGGTCGGGGTCCTCACGGAGCAGGCGAAGGTCAATCACCCCACCAGGCTACCGGTGTGCGCTCGCGCGACCCCACCGGATATGCGGGCGCGTATTGGTATGCCCGAATTGAGTTTCTTGTGGGGGTCTTCGAGATTCCCTTGGGTCGAGTTATCCACAGGGTGTGCGGAAGTTCTGTGGATTTCGACTCCGCCACCTCTGAAATGCGTGATCAAACACCATTCGAGCACCCATTTCGAGGGGAATCACTCGCTCCGGAGGGTGAATGGTGAGGGGTCGCTCTGACGTGGACAACTGCGGTGCCTGTGGACGGAGTCCATGTGCGCGAGGGGTGGCAAGGGTGATTTGTCGACCTTGTCGAGAGCGGGTGTCGACTTGTCCCCAGCCTGCACCGTAAGCCTGTGGATAACTCTTGGGGGAAACCGAAAAGTATGCAGGTAGGACTAACGATGCTCGCCTGTGGATGACCGAACGCACGACGCGTGCTGATCGGTCACCATCACGATCAGGCCCTGCCGTCCTGGGCCCTCGCCAGCCAGTCGGAGGCAGCCGTGAACTCCTCGTCCGAGGTCCCCCGCCGCAGTGGCCTGACGTCCGCGCGGGACGCGCCCGCCCGCGGATACGAACCGAGGAAGCGCACCTGCGGACAGATCCGCTTCAGACCCATCAGCGCCTCGCCGACCCGCCGGTCCGAGACGTGGCCCTCGGCGTCCACGGCGAAGCAGTAGTTCCCGATCCCCGCCCCCGTCGGCCGGGACTGGATCAACATCAGGTTCACCCCGCGCACCGCGAACTCCTGGAGGAGTTCCAGAAGGGCACCCGGATGATCGTCACCCAGCCACAGCACCACCGAGGTCTTGTCCGCGCCGGTCGGCGCCGCCGGCCGGGCCGGCCGGCCCACGAGCACGAAGCGGGTCTCCGCGTTCTCCGCGTCGTGGATCTCCTTGACCAGTGCCTCGAGGCCGTACGTCGCCGCCGCGAACTCACCCGCGAAGGCCGCGTCGAACCGTCCCTCCTGCACCAGCCGGGCCCCGTCCGCGTTGGAGGCGGCCGACTCCCACACCGCCTCCGGAAGGTGCTTGCGCAGCCAGTTGCGCACCTGCGGCTGGGCCACCGGGTGCCCCGTCACCGTCTTGACGTCCGACAGCGAGGTCCCGGGGCGCACCAGGAGCGCGAAGGCGATCGGCAGCAGCACCTCGCGGTAGATCATCAGCGGCTCGCCCGAGGCCAGCTCGTCCAGGGTCGCCGTCACCCCGCCCTCGACCGAGTTCTCGATCGGCACGAGCGCGGCGGCCGCCTCCCCGTTCCGTACGGCGTCGAGCGCGGCCGGGACGGAGACCATGGGGACGAGCTCCCGCGTGGCCGCCTCGGGCAGGCTCCGCAGCGCGGCCTCCGTGAAGGTGCCTTCGGGGCCGAGGTAGGTGTACCGGGTGGCGGACATACCGTCACCCTAATGCGCCCCGGCCCCCGGCCCTGCCCCGTCTCAGCCCTCAAGCGGGCCCCGGCCCGGCCCCGCACCATCCCTTTCACCGGCTCGCGCCGCCGGACCGGTGCCCCGGGCCCGTGCGGGGCTTCCGTCCGGGGCCCGGGTCAGGCTCCCGTCCGGGGCCCGGGTCAGGCTCCCGTCCCGGGACCGTGCCGGCCCCCGGCCTCCGGCCCGCTTCGGGCGTCAGCCCTCCAGGAGCCGCTGACCGACGTACTCGCCCTCGGCGGCCCCGCCCGGCACGGCGAAGAGGCCGCTCGACTCGTGCCGGACGAAGGGGGACAGCGCGTCGCCCCGGTCGAGCTTGCGCTGCACCGGGACGAAGCCGCGCAGCGGATCGGCCTGCCAGCAGATGAAGAGGAGCCCCGCGTCCGGGGTGCCGTCCGTGCCGATCCCGTCGTGGAAGGAGAAGGGCCGGCGCAGCATCGCCGCCCCGCCGTTCTGTTCGGGGGCGGAGATCCGGGCGTGGGCGTTGTCGGCGACGGCGAGCTTCCCGTCCGGGTCCCGCTTGTCCAGGTCCAGCGGGGTGGTCTCCGAGCCGCCGGACAGCGGCGCCCCGTCCGCCTTGCGGCGGCCGATGACCCGCTCCTGCTTCTCCGTCGACAGCCCGTCCCAGTCGTCCAGGAGCATCCGGATCCGCCGCACGACCGCGTACGAGCCGCCCGCCATCCAGTCCTGGGCACCGGTCGCCCCGGAGGGGACGAAGATCCGCCGGTCGAAGTCGGCGTCGCTGGGCTTCGGGTTGTTCGTGCCGTCGACCTGGCCCATCAGGTTCCGGGCCGTCATCGGACGGGCGGTCGCCCCGGCCGAGCGGTTGAAGCCGTTCATCTGCCAGCGCACCCGGGCCGCGTCGCCGGCGTCCTTCTGGAGCGCGCGCAGTGCGTGGAAGGCGACCAGGGCGTCGTCCGCCCCGATCTGGACCCACAGATCGCCCTCCGACCGCTTCGGGTCGACCGCGTCGGAGGAGAAGGCGGGCAGCGGGTCGAGCTGGGTCGGCCGGCGGGCGGCCAGCCCGGTCCGGTCGAAGAAGGTGCGGCCGAAACCGAAGGTGACGGTGAGGGAGGACGGGCCCGCGTCCAGCGCGATCCCGGTGTCCGCGGACGGCGCGTCTCCGGCCATCAGCGTCCGGGCCGTCGCCGACCAGCGGCGCAGCAGCGCCGCGGCCTCCTTGCGACCGGCGCCCGGGGCGAGGTCGAAGGCGACCAGATGGCCGCGCGACTGGAGCGGGGTGGTGATGCCGGGCTGATGTTTCCCGTGAAACCTCACCTCGGTGGCCCCCACCGAGGTGAGGGCCTGCGGTCCGCCGGCCCCCGGCGTCGAGCCGCCGTCGGAGCCGGCCGCCGCGATCCCGGCACCGCCGGCGGCGCCGATCACGAGGCCGGCCGCGCCCGCCGCGCCGACGGTGCCGAGCAGCCGGCGCCGGGAGATGTCGAGATGGCCGCCGTCGGACGAGGGGGCGGCGGCGTGGTCGGTCACGGGGTTGCTCACGGGCATTCAGCCGATCTTGACGTTCTTCTCGATGGTGGTCTGATCGATGTCGGAGGTACGGACCGTCACCTGGATCCGCCATTCGCCGGGCAGCGGCAGCTGTACGCCGCTCGCGCTCCAGTGACCGGTCTGGATCCGGTCCGGGGCGACGGGCAGCGGACCGACGCCCTTCTCCTCCAGGGTGAGGTTCACCTTGATCTCGGGGACGTCCAGCGGCTTGCCGTTGGGGCGGTCCACATAGAGGTGCAGGGCGTTGGCGCCGGTGCGGCCCGGGTCGAGGCTCAGCCGCACGACGCCCTTGCCGTCCACGCCACCGGTGTCGAAGGGCAGCCGGATGTCCACCGGGCGGTCGGGCACCGCGGCCGAGCCGGCCGCGGCGCCACCGGTCCTGGCGGCCTCCTCCTCGGTGCGGCCGGGTTCGGTGGCGGTGAGGACGGTGGTCACGGCGAGCAGGACGACGGCCACGGCGGCCTCGGTCAGCACCGAGCGGCGCAGCCCGGTCCGCTCTGGGTCCGCGTCCCGCGCCTTCTTCCGGCGGGCGGTGGCCACGGCGGCGCGCTGCCGGGCGAGCTGGGCGGCCCGCTCGGCGTCCGGCGCCTCCTGGGCGTCCTGCTCCTGAGGCTCCTCTTCGTCGGAGTCCGGCTCGGCTTCCGACTCCGGACCCGGACCCGTCTCGTTCCTCGTCTCCGTCCCCGTTCCGGTCCCCGTCTCCGGACCCGCACCGGGATCCGTCCCCGCCTCTGGATCCGTCCCCGTCTCCGGGCCCGCACCGGCGGTGCGTTCCGCCAGTCGCTGGGTCCAGCGGCGGGATATCCATGCGATGCCGACGAGCACGCCCATCAGGCCGATCTTGACCAGCAGCAGCTGCCCGTACCGGGTGCCGGTGAGGGCGGACCAGGAGCCGACCTGGCGCCAGGACTGGTAGATGCCGGTGGCGACCAGGACGGCGACCGAGGCGAAGGCGACGCGGGAGAAGCGCTCGACCGCGGAGCGTTCCACCGAGGGCGCCCGGTAGAGGGCGACCAGCAGGGTGGTGAGTCCGCCGAGCCAGGCCGCGACCGCGAGCAGGTGCAGGATGTCGACGGGCATGGCGATGCCCGGCTGGATGCCGGTGGAGGCGTGCTCGGCCAGGGCCCAGGTGCCGGCGATGCCCGCGGCGACCACGGTGCCGCCGAGGCCCAGGCCGAAGGCGAGGTCCTTGCGTTCCTTCGGGTCGGTGCGCCGGGCGTACGCGCCGAAGAGGACGGCGACGAAGAGCGCGGCCGCCCCGAGGAGCAGCAGCCGGGAGGTGAGCGCGGCTCCGGTCTTGGTCTGGAGCACGGCCTGGAGCACGGTCAGGTCGAAGGCGTCGGCGAGCTTGCCGGAGCCGGTGTACGGGCCGCGCAGCAGCAGCATGACCAGAGTGGCGCCGGTGAGCGTGAGCCAGCCCCGGACCACGGTCTGCTGCACCGGCCGGACGCTCGCACCGCGCGGCCAGCAGAGCAGCACGAAGGCGCCGCCGCCGACGAGGACGGCGAAGCTCGCGTACGACAGATAGCGGGCGATCCCGTAGAGGGCGCCGACGATCCCCCCGCCGGCCGCCTGCTCGGGCAGGGCGACCGAGGTGGCGGAGGGGGCGCCGATGGAGAAGGTGAAGGCCCCGGCGATGGGGTGGCTGTCGGCGGAGACGGTCTGCCAGGCGACGGTGTAGGTGCCGTCCGGCAGACCTGCCCGCAGGGCGACGCCGTACTTGACGACGGCGCCGCTGCACAGGTCGATGATCTCGCCGGTGTCGGCGCGCCGGCCCGAGGGGTCGAGGACCCGGATCGAGTCGGGGCTCATGGCGACCTGTTCCGAGAAGGTGAGGCCGACCTCCTTGGGGGCGGTGGCGACCACCGCCCCGTCCTTCGGGTCGCTCCCGGTCAGGGCCGCGTGCGCGGAGGCGGGGGCGGCGCCGGCGAGGAGCACGCCCAGGAGCGCGGCCGCGAGAACGAGCAGCCGGGCCAAGGCGGTGCCGAGGCGCGGGGCGGTGGGTGTCGTCACTGTGTCACTCCGTCAACGAGAGATCAGTGCTGCTGCGGGTTGTGGGTGGCGGCCTCGACGGGGAGCTCGACCTTGATCGGGTCGGCCTTCTCGAAGTGCAGCTCGACGCTGACCTTGTCGCCCTGCTTCGGCTTGTTCTTCAGTGCCATGAACATGATGTGGTTGCCGCCCCGCTCCAGCCTGAGCTCCCCGTCGGCGGGGATATCGAAGGACTTCACCTGCCGCATCTTCTGGTCCTTCGTCTCGTGGATCTGGACGTCGTCGGAGAGCGGACTGGTGACCGAGGTCAGCTTGTCGGCGGTGTCACCGGAGTTCTTGATGGTGAGGAAGCCGCCGGCCATGTCCATCACGGGCTGGGGCATGAACGCGCCGCTGACCTTCAGCTCGGGCTTTCCGCCGTCGGACGAGCACCCGGTGAGCGCGAGAGCGGCGGCGAGGGCCACGGCGGCGGACAGGGCGGTGGTGCGGCGGGTCACGGGTTCTCCCCCTTGATGAGCTTCGGCAGGTCCTTGGCGTACTCGTCGACGGTGGTGTTCTCCCCGTACAGGACGTAGCCCTGGTCGGTGGTGGGGGAGAACGCGACGACCTGGGCGCCGTGCATGGAGACGACGCTGCCGTCCTTCTCCTTCTTCGGCGGGTCGATGCCGATGCCCATGCTGCGGGCGCCCGCCTGGATCTTCGGGAACTCGCCGGTGAGACCGACGAAGGACGGGTCGCCGGCGGCGGGCAGCCACTTGGCCAGGGACGCCGAGGTGTCCCGTTCCGGGTCGGTGGTGACGAAGACGACCTGGAGCTTCTCCTGGTCGGCCTCGGGGAGCTGCTTCTTGGCCACGGCGATGTTGCTCATCGTCAGCGGGCACACGTCGGGGCAGTGGGTGTAGCCGAAGTAGATGAGCGTCGGCTTGCCCTTGGTGCGCTCGCGCAGGTCGTACGTCCGGCCCTTGGTGTCGGTGAGGACGAGGTCGGGCTTGGTGTACGGCCGGTCGAGCACGGTGGCGGCCTTGCCCTGCTCGGTGCCTCCCTCGATCTGGACGACGCCGGACGAGACGCCGTCCTTCTTCTTGTCGTCGCCGAGGCCGATCGCGGCGACGATGCCGAGGGCGGCGACGATCGCGACGGCGGCGACGATCAGCGGGGTGCGCCGCCCGGGGCGGCCTGTGGTGCCGTCCCCGCCGCTCTGCGACGGGGACGTCTTCTCAGTGGACATGCGGTGACTGTCTTTCGGGTTCTGGTGCTGGGCGTGCGGAGCGGTGCCGTCAGGCCGAGCGACGGCGACCGGCGAGGACGCCGAAGGCGACACCGGCGATGCCGACGAGGATGCCGACGACGCCGAGGACACGGGCCGTGGTGTCGGTGGAGGAGGCCGAAGCGGTCTCGGCGTGGTCGCCGGCCTTCTCGTCGTGCCCGGCCTCCTCCCCGTGCCCGGCCTTCGCGTCGGCGGAGGCCGAGGCCGAGGCGGTGGGCGCGGCGGAGGTGGCGGCGCCGCCGCCGTGGTGGTCCTCGCCGGCGGCCGAGAGCTTCAGGACGGGGGCGGGGTTCTGCGGCTCCTCGGAGCCCTTCTGCTCCTCGATCCAGCGCACGACCTCGTCGTTGTCGTAGGTCTGGATGGCCTTGAGGACGAGCTGGTCGGCGTCCTCCGGCAGCTGGCCGAGGGAGAGCGGGAACTGCTGGAACTGGCCGGGGCCGATCTTCGAGCCGTCCGCGGTCCAGGTGACCTTGGAGACGGCCTCGTTGATCTGCTTGCCGTGCAGGGTCAGCGGCTTGTCCAGCTTGGACTTGGTGACGACGGCCTTCCAGCCCGGCACCGGCTGCGGCATGACCGAGGCGAGCGGGTGGTCGAGCGGGAAGCTGACCTCCAGCTTCACGGTGGAGGCGTTGTCGCGCTCGTTCGGGACCTTGATGTTCACGGTCGCGTAGCCGCCCTTGGCGGCCTCGCCCTGGGGCTGCACGCTGACGTGCGCGAAGGCCGTGCCCGAGAGCAGGACGACGGAGGCGGCGGCGGTGGCGGCGGCGAGAGCGGCGCGGGACAGGTTCATGGAAGACACTCCGGCTCGGTGAGGGCCCCGCGGAGGGGACCCGGAAGGAGGGAAGGCGGTCCGGTCCGCACGCCGGGCCCCCGGGCGAACCGGGCGGCTGGGTGCGGACAGGCGCGGCCTGCTCCTTCGTGAAGGGCTCCCCCGTGGGGTTCCCGTGGAGCGGACCGCGTCAGGCTGCGAGGACGCAGGCGGCGGCCGGCGGGCCGCGGCGGATCACCGAGTGCTGGAGTGCCCCGGCCACCGGAGGCGGCGAGGGGTCGAGCGAGGTACGGAGCCGGCCGCGCGGACCTGACGGGGCCAGCGTCGCCAGACCGGCGAGCAGCGCCCGTACGAGTCGCAGCGCGGCGCGCAGCGAGCGCACCAGCGTGCTTTCGGCCAGTTCGGCCGCGCCCTGCCCGGAGAGTTCGACGAGCCGGACCAGGGCGAGGTCGCCACGGCGCAGCAGCCAGCCGGCCACCACGGCGGCGAGCAGGTGCCCGAGGAGCATCGGCAGGCCCGGCAGCAGCGCGTCGGTGGGCGCCGCGGCGGCCCCGTGCAGGCCGGCGTGGCCCTGCGCCGCGGCCGGGGCGATCCCGGCGCGGTCGAGGATCCCGGCCGCGTCGCCGGGGGTGAGGGAGGCGGCGCCGGCGCCGCAGACGAGCTTGGCCGCCATCCGTACCAGCGCGTCGTCGGCCTCGGTGCTCAGGGCGAGCTGCCGCTGGCCGAGACCGAAGAGCAGATGGAGGCCGAGCTGCCCGCCCGCGAGGGTCGCGACGACGAATCCGAGGGACCGCTCGCGCCCGGTGAGCAGGACCGTGACCCCGAAGACGCCGAGGAATCCGGCAAGGAGGGACCACGAGGCGATCCCCGCGCAGGCGGCGAGGGCGTGTCCCAGCGCGGACAGCACGACGCAGACCGCGGTGAACACCGCGGCCCTCAGCAGCCGTGGAGCGAGCGCGGGGGCAGACATGGCGGCCCCATCATCGCACCAGGGCACCCGCCTCCATGAGGCAGGTCCACAAGGTCGTTCTTGGGTGTGTTCGGGGGGACATCTACCGGCCTCCGGAACGACACACACCGGCCTACGGGACGACGGAGGCCGGTCTCCGGAACGAAACGCACCGGTCTACGGGACGAAGGGCGCCGGCCTCCGGGGCGACATGCACCGTGCCTCCGGTACGACATACACCGGCTTTCGGGCCCGTCACATCCGCCGAACGGGCGCTCTTGGCCGGTTCGAGCGCTTACGGACCGCCGTCCCCGGCAATAGCTAGGGGTATGTCGAGCCGCTGCCGGGAGGCTGGAGCATGAGCATCTGGTGGTCACTCCATCTGCGGCGCGAGGCTGCGAGCGTGCCGCTCGCCCGGCGCCTGTTCCTCGGCACCATGGAGACGGCCGGGGTCGATCCCGACGTGTCCTACGAGCTGTCGGTGGCCCTCACCGAGGCGTGTGCCAACGCGGTCGAGCACGGCGGCGGCGCGTCCGCGGGCCGGGGCTCGGAGGCGTACCGGGTCACGGCCTTCCTCGACGGCGAGACCTGCCGTATCGAGGTCGCAGACGCCGGTCCCGGCTTTTCCGGAGCCGGGGCGGAGCCGGCCCCCGCAGCCGGTCCCGACGCCGAGCACGGGCGCGGGCTGCGGCTGATCGAGGAGCTCTCCGACCACGTCCACTTCGGCCGCTCGGGCCGGGGCGGCGCGGTGGTCAGCTTCGACAAGATCCTCAAATGGAGGGACAGCCCGTCCCTCCTGATGGCCTGAGGCACGGGACCGGTGGTCCGGGGCACGGCTGATCGCCTGGCCTCGGGGACCGATCGGCGTTCGAGGCACGGCGAAGGCCCCCGCCGGATTCCGGCAGGGGCCTCGTTCGCGCGGCGGAGGGTCAGCCCTTCAGGGCCGCCATCCACGCCTCGACCTCGTCCGAGCGGCGCGGCAGCTGGTCCGAGAGGTTCCGGTTGCCGTCCTCGGTGACCAGGATGTCGTCCTCGATCCGGACGCCGATGCCCCGGTACTCCTCCGGCACGGTCAGGTCGTCGGCCTGGAAGTAGAGCCCCGGCTCGACGGTCAGGCACATGCCCGGCTCCAGCGTGGTGTCGACGTACGCCTCGGTGCGCGCGGCGGCGCAGTCGTGGACGTCCATGCCGAGCATGTGGCCGGTGCCGTGCAGGGTCCAGCGGCGCTGGAGGCCCAGCTCCAGGACGCGCTCGACCGGCCCCTCGACGAGGCCCCACTCCACGAGCTTCTCGGCGAGCACGCGCTGGGCGGCGTCGTGGAAGTCGCGGTAGGCGGCGCCGGGCTTCACCGCGGCGATGCCCGCCTCCTGCGCCTCGTACACGGCGTCGTAGATCTTGCGCTGGATCTCCGTGTACCGGCCGTTGATCGGCAGGGTGCGGGTGACGTCGGCGGTGTACAGCTCCGTGGTCTCGACGCCGGCGTCGAGGAGGAGCAGGTCGCCGGAGCGGACCGCGCCGTCGTTGCGGACCCAGTGGAGGGTGCAGGCGTGCGGGCCGGCGGCGCAGATGGAGCCGTAGCCGACGTCGTTGCCCTCGACGCGGGCGCGGAGGAAGAAGGTGCCCTCGATGTAGCGCTCGCTGGTGGCCTCGGCCTTGTCGAGGACCTTCACGACGTCCTCGAAGCCGCGGGCGGTGGAGGCGCAGGCCTTCTCCAGCTCGGCGACCTCGAAGGCGTCCTTGACCAGGCGGGCCTCGGAGAGGAAGACCCGCAGCTCCTCGTCGCGCTCGGCGGTCACCTTGTCGGTGAGGGCGGCCTCGATGCCGGCGTCGTGGCCGCGCACGGCGCGGACCGGGCCGGTGGCCTCCTTGAGGGCGCCGGTGAGCTCGCGCACGTCCTTCGCCGGGATGCCGAGCAGCTGCTCCGCCTCGGTGAGGGAGTGGCGGCGGCCGACCCACAGCTCGCCCATGCCGTCGAGCCAGAACTCGCCGTTCTCGCGGTCGGAGCGCGGCAGCAGGTAGATCGTGGCCTCGTGACCGGTCCCGGTCGGCTCCAGGACCAGGACGCCGTCGTGGGTCTGGTCGCCGGTGAGGTACGCGTACTCGGTGGCGGCGCGGAAGCTGTACTCGGTGTCGTTCGACCGGGTCTTCAGGTTGCCGGCCGGGATCACCAGGCGCTCGCCCGGGAAGCGGGCGGAGAGCGCCGCCCGGCGCGCGGCGGTCTCGGCCGCCTGCGGGATCGGCGCGAGCCCGGTCAGCTCCGTGTCGGCCCAGCCGGACTTCATGTTCTCGGCGAGCTCGTCGGATACGCCCGGGTACAGGCCGTTCTTCCGCTGCTTGATCGGCTCTTCGGCCTCGTCCGGGGTCTCCGGAGTGAGCTCATCGGCCACGGGTCTGCCTCCTCTTGGTACGACACTGAACCCCCTCCATCGTACGGTCGTACGGAAGGGGGCCCAGGGCCGGAAGACCCGTTACCGCGCGGTCACGGCCGGGATCAGTCGAAGCGGGCGGCGAGCAGCACCACGTCCTCGCCCTCCACCGCCGGGTCGATCCCGTCCGGGAGGACGGTCCGCAGCACGTGGTCGGCGACGGCTCCCGGGTCGTCCCGGTCCGCGCGGGGCACGCTCGCGGCGGCCGCGTGGAGCCGGGCGAAGGCCCGGTCCATGGCGTCGCCGGTACGCCGCAGCAGCCCGTCCGTGTAGAGCAGCACCGTTTCTCCGGGGGCGGGCGCCAGCTCCACGCTGGGCGCCTCCCAGCAGGAGAGCATCCCGAGCGGGGCGGAGAGCGAGGTCTCCACGAATTCGGTGCGGCGCTCGCCGACGAGCAGCGGCGGCGCGTGCCCGGCGCCCGCGAGGACGAGTCGGCGGCGGGCGGGCTCGGCGTAGGCGAAGAGGGCGGTGGCCGAGCGGGCCGGTTCGGTGATCCGGAGCAGCAGCTCCAGGTCGGAGAGGACGGCGACCGGGTCCTCGCCCTCCATCACCGCGTACGCCCGCAGCGAGGCCCGCAGTCGGCCCATCGCGGCCAGCGCGCTCGGACCGGTGCCGGAGACGGAGCCGACGGCGAGCCCGAGGGCGCCCTCGGGCAGCGGCAGCGCGTCGTACCAGTCGCCGCCGCCGCGCGGGCCGCTGCGGTGGCGGGCGGCGAGCCGGACCCCGGGGACGCGGGGGAGCCGGCTCGGGAGCAGCTCCTCGGCGACGGTGGAGACCTGGACGCGGGCGCGCTCGACCTGGAGGAGGCGGGCGAGGTGCTCGGTGGCGAAGCGGCCGTACAGGCCGACGAGGTGGCGCCGGCGGTCGGAGGGGGCGGCCGGCTCGTCGTAGAGCCAGACGCCGGCGCCGATCCGGCCGGCCTCCTCGGTGGCGAGGGGGAGGGCGTAACTGGCCGCGTAGCCGAGCCGGGCGGCGACCTCGCGGTGGCGGGGGTCGAGGCCCTCCTCGGTGCGCACGTCGTGGATGGCGATGGGCTCGGGGACGCGGCTCGGGTCGGACGGGTCGGGGAGCCCGTCGAGGAGGCGGCCGTAGCTGGTGGCGCCGCGAGGGACGGTCTCGATGGTGCCGAGGTCGGCGTGGGCGAGGCCGAGGCCGATGGTGGCGGTGGGGCCGAGGCCGTCGGCCGGTTCGAGGACGGCCATGCCGCGGCGGGCGCCCACGAGGGCGGCTCCGGCGCCGAGGAATTCGTGGAGGGCGTCGTCGAGGGTGGCGGTCTTGATGAGCCGCTCGGTGAGTTCGTGGAGCGTGGTGAGGTCGGAGACCCAGCCGGCGAGGCGGTCCGTGATCAGGGCGCCGGGCGCGGGTGCCGCGTCGGCGGGTGCCGCGGCGGCGGGGACGCCCGCGAGGGGCGCCTTAGTGTGCGGTGGGGCGGGAACCGTGGAATCGATTCCGGCCACTTTCGGGACGTGCCTCGGCAGATGTGGGGAGCTCATCTCGGTCGGCTTTCCGACCGGTGCGTTTGACGCCATGGCATCGCAAACCCCCATGTCATATTGCGCCGCTCGATGTCTCCACATGTACACGCACCCGAGGAGCGATGTCCAGCATTGTCCCCGTGGGACTTCTGGTGTCCGGGTGGTGTTCCGGGAGGTCGTGCGCAGGGGTTGAAGTGGACCGGAAGTTGGCTGAAAATTACCCCCTGTGTGCACCTTTCGCGGTCGACTGGCGTCGTTTGAAAGCGCGTCATTCTGAGCGTGTGGGGTACGTAATCGATGACAGGCAGGGGCAGTTGACAGTGCCCCGGGATCGAGAAGCGGAACCCCGGCGTCGTACGTGCCGCAGGCCGCGGCCCGTCCCCGCGTGGCGGGGATCGTGTTCTGAACCGGTTTCGACCTGACTGTGACCCGGCCCCGTTCCGGCCGGCCCCGCCCCTGAGCGGGGCGACGCACCGCCGACGCTGTACGCGCTGATACGCACGGTGAAGAGATCTGCACATGGTGTGATGTGGATTCGGCGTTCAACGGAAAGGAACGAGCGCTCATGCGCGAGATCCTCGGAAGGCGACGCAGGTTCCGGTTCCGGCGCAAGGCGAGGGCCGCACGACAGGACGCGGCGGTCACCTTCGCGGTCCAGTGGGACTGGCCCGTCCTGCCGGGAGTGGGACTCCAGGAGCCCGCCCGTACGACGAAGGCCTCCGGCCGGGGCCGCCTGACGGCGATGCCCGGCAGCTGGAGAGCGGGGCGGTCCGGCGGCAGCGGCGGCGGTGGGATCGCCGGGAGGACCGACGGGGCCGATCGGCCCGGGGCCGCGCCCCGGACCGGCGGCGACGGTCCGGTGTGCGCCTGCCCCGACCCCGGCTGCGCGGTCCCCGGCGCCCACCCCTTCGACCCCGGCCTGCTCGCCGCCACCACCGACGAGCGGATGATCCGCTGGTGGTGGACCCGGCGCCCGGACGCCCCGATCGTGCTGGCCACCGGTGGCCGCGCGCCCTGCGCGGTGAGCCTCCCGGCCCTCGCGGGCGCGCGCGCCCTGCTCGCCCTCGACGGGATGGGTATGCGGCTCGGCCCGGTGGTGGCGACGCCGACCCGCTGGTCGATCCTGGTCGCCCCGTACGACCTCGAACGGCTCGGTGAACTGCTGTACGCGAAGGACAGCGTGCCCAGCTCGCTGCGCTTCCATGGAGAGGGCGGCTATCTGTTGCTGCCGCCGTCCACGGCGGGTGCCGGGCAGGTCCGCTGGGAGCGGGCTCCGCTCGCCGGCTCCGCGCGCCCGTGGCTGCCGGACGTCGAGGCCGTCGTGGACGCCCTCGTCGAGGCGAGCACGGCGACCCCGGGCGGCGGGAGCCGGCTCGCCTACTGAGCGGGGCCCGGGCAGGGGGAGGGCGGGTCGTACGGCCGCCGTGCCGCCACGCGCGCGTGGCGGGTGACTTCGGAGGCCGCCCTCGTTCACCCGAACGGGTGTGTCCTGGGCCGACGCGTACGGGAATCGGGCGCGCGGCCCGCCGGGTGCCCGCCCGGCGCCGGTAGGTTCGCCCCACCGTCCGTGATCGTTCCCGTCCCGGGGCGTTCCCCGAACAGAGCAGGTGGGTCGCATGAGTCGGCTGAGCCCGGCGCACCTCCGCATGGCCGGCCTCGGCACCGCCGTCGCGATCGCCGTGCTGGTCCCTCTCGCCGCGAAGGCCGGCCAGTCGGACGGCACGGGCACACCGCCGGCGGCCCCCGCGGACGCGAAGCCGGGCGGCCCGGAGGCCGGTGCACCCGCCGGAGGCCTGCTCGGCGGCCTCGGCCTCGGCGGCGAGCCCGGTACGGCCGAGGGAGCTCGTACGGCCGGGGAGCCCGGCGCGGCGGGGGTACCCCGTACGGCCGGGGGCTCTCGCACCGGTTCCGGGGAGTCCGGCACGGCCGAGGGATCCCTCGCGTCCGAGGGCTCCGGTACGTCCGAGGGCTCGCGTACGTCCGTCGGCTCGCGTACGTCCGGTGGCTCGCGTACGTCCGAGGGCGACGGGCTCTCCGCGACGCCCGCGCCGGGCACCGAAGCCGGGAGCCGTACCGCCCCGCCGGGGGGCCGTGCCGCCGGGGCCGGCGGGGCGCCCGAGCGGGTCAGCCGCTGCGGCCCCGAACTCGCCTCGCCCAAGGGTGTCGAGGCGCAGACCTGTGTCCTGTCCGAGGGACCGGACGTCTGGGCGCGCACGTACTACCGCAATGCCACCGGCCGCGAGATCGACGCGATTCTGACCCTCATGGCACCCGGCGGACGGACGGTCCAGGTGCGTTGTGTGGTGCCCGCGAGGGACGAGCCCGACACGTGCGAGACCCCGAGGGAACCGGGTGCGGGAGCCGCCCGTTCGCATACGGCGGTGGCGGAATTCGCGATGGCGGGTGAGGGCGGCTCCGCGCCGCTGCTGCTGCGGTCCGGAAGCAACACGGCCGACGAGCAAGCGAGTTGAGAGATCGCCCCGGCGCGAGGGCGGGGCGGGCATGGAAACGCCCGATCGCTGGCGACGGGGGATGCACCAGCGACCGGGCTTCCAGAACGGTAACAAGAGATCTGCTGTTCGCAAATTCGATCTCGGTTATTCGGACAGGGATTTACCGCTCCGTAGGTTCCGCTGTGGCGGAAGTCACCGACTGGTCGGTCTGTCAGTCACCGATACCACCTGGGGTATCAGCTGAGAGTGACCTGACGGTTCGTGAGGCCGCCGCGCGCCCGGCGCTCCTCGGCGGTCAGCGGGGTGTCCACGGCCAGCGCCTCGGTCAGCCGCTCGGCGAACTCGGCGGCCGGCTTCTCGCACTCCTCGGCGGTCATCGCCGACGGCAGGTCCCACACCGGCACCATCAGACCGTGGGCGCGGAAGGAGCCGACGAGGCGGGTGTCCGCGCCCAGCGAGGTGGTGCCGGCGGCCTGGAGGCGGGCGAGCGCGTCGAGGAGCTTCTCCTCCGGGTGCGGCATGACCCAGCGCAGGTGGTTCTTGTCCGGGGTCTCGCACCAGTAGGCGGCGTCGACCGACGCCAGCTTCACGGTGGGGATCGCGGCGGCGTTGGCCCGCTCCAGGGAGGCGGCGACCTCGGGGTCGGCGCCGTCCGCCGACTGCGGGATCCAGAACTCGAAGCCGGTGTGGACCTCGGGCGTGAAGGGGGCGTCCGTGTCGAGCAGGTCCTGGAGGCGCGGACCCTCGGGCTCGACGCGGCGCGGCGGCACGGGGTTGCCGGGCTCGGTCTCCAGCGCGCGCTGGAGCGTGTCGGCGAGGTCGCGGGCCAGGTCGCCGGAGGTGCCGTCGTTCTGCAGGGCGAGCAGGACGGAGCCGTCGTCGCGGCGGAGCGCGGGCCAGGCCATCGGCAGGACCGTCGCGAGCGTCACCGACGGCACGCCCTCGGGCAGGCCGCCCTTGAGGGTGAGCGGGACGGTGGCGGCGGGCACCAGCTCGCGCAGCGCGACCAGATCGCACTCGCCGGGCAGGCCCTCGAAGGGGCGCTGGACGTGCTCGGTCACGGCGTGCGCGGCGGCCCGGCCGTGGCACGCCTTGTAGCGGCGGCCCGAACCGCACGGGCACGGCTCGCGCGCGCCGACGACCGGGATCTCCCCGCTCGTGACCTGTGCCTGGCCGCTCTTGCCGGCCTTCGTCTGGGGGCGCTTCTTGGCCATGGTGTGGCTTTCTCCCGATCGCGGTGCTGTGTCGGGCGCGAGCCTAGCCGCCCGGACGCCCCCGAACGCTCAGTTGTGCCACGACCCCCCGACCCCGGCCCGGCACCCGTCCGGTCCCGGCCGTCGCGGGGAAGAGAGGACTCCTCCGCGTCGACTCCGGCCGGGTATGCGTTCCTCCCCCTTCGACTCCGGGCGAGTACGCGTTCCCCCGCGTCGACTCCGGCCGGGTGCGGGCTCCGCGTACGGCAGCCCCGGTCGGGTAGCGGCCTTGGTCGGGTCCCCGTTCGGGTGCGGGTGCTCGCGCCGCCGGCCCGGTCGCGTACGGACTCCTCCGATCCGTCCCGGGACGGCGGCACGGACTTCTCCGCCTCCGCCCCGGCCGGTACGGGCTCCGTGACGCGGAGCCCGGGTGGGCGGCGGGTGCCGGAGGCGTCCGTCAGTCCAGGTCGTCGTACGCGTCGAGGAGGTCGAAGCCGGAGCCGCCGGCGCCGACCCGGGCCGCGAAGTCCTCGCGGCGGTGGCCCTCGGTGACGACCACCCAGACCGTGACCTCGCCCGTCGCGCTGTCGCGCACGCCCCAGTCCTGGGCCAGGGCGCCGATGATGTTGAGCCCGCGTCCGCCGCGTGCCGTGACCGAGGGGGTCGACGGGATCGGTCTCGTGGGACCGCCTCCGTCCGTCACCTCGACCGTCAGCCCGCCCGACGGATCCAGCCGCCAGGCCGCCAGCACGTCGCCCTCTCCCCGGTCGCCCCGGCCCAGCGGCCTGCCGTGCCGGCAGGCGTTGCTGAGCAGTTCGGACAGGATCAGGACCGCGTCGTCGACGACCGATTCCGACACCCCGCCGCGGTACAACTCGTCCCGCATCCGGTGTCGCGCTTCCCCCACGCCCGCAGGGCCATGGGGTACGGCCATGCTCGACGACGTGGGCACCTTCTGTGCCACCACCAACGCCACCCCCGAGACCTCCTTCGCCCCACGCCACCGTGTGGATGCCCCGGGGACCGCGACCGGAAACCGCCTGTTCCGGGTGGGGTGGAGCACAAGTGACGATCGCGTACGCGCCGAACGCGCCGGAGCACACCCCCGGAGCGGTTCCCGCCGTTCCGCCGGAACCGTGACTCAGGCGCGCCCGAGGTGTGCGAGGACCTGCTTGGGGCGGTTGGTGATGATCGCGTCCACCCCGAGCCGCAGGCAGAGTTCGACGTCCTCCGGGTCGTCCACGGTCCAGACGTGGACCTGATGGCCGGCCTTCTGCAGGCGCAGGATGACGGCCGGGTGGTGGCGGACGATCCGGATGGACGGCCCCGCCACGCGCGCGCCCGCGGGCAGGCGTCCGTCGCGCAGGCGGGGGGTGACGAACTGGGTGAGGGAGACGGTGGGGAGGGTCGGCGCGGTGGCGGAGATCCGCTGGAGGGAGCGGGCCGAGAAGCTCATGACCCGTACCGGGGACTCGTCGGGCGCCACGGGCGCGTGCAGGCCGAAACGCTTCAGGAGCGCGAGGAGCCGGTCCTCGACCTGGCCGGCCCAGCGGGTGGGGTGCTTGGTCTCGATGGCGAGCTCGACCCGCCGCCCGGCGTCGGAGACGAGCTCCAGGAGCCGCTCCAGGGTGAGGACCGAGGTGTACTCGGGGTCGCCCCAGTCGGGGCTCTCGCCCGTGGCGTCGGCCTCCTGGTCTTCCTTGAACGCCTTCCAGGCGCCGAAGTCCAGGGCGGCGAGGTCGGCGAGTTCGAGCGTCGAGACGGCGCCTCGGCCGTTCGACGTACGGTCGACCCGGCGGTCGTGGACGCAGACGAGGTGGCCGTCGGCCGTGAGCCGTACGTCGCATTCCAGGGCGTCGGCGCCGTCCTCGATGGCCTTCACGTACGCGGCCAGGGTGTGTTCCGGCGCGTCCTCCGAAGCCCCTCGGTGGGCGACGACCTGGACGGGGCCGGGGTGTGGTTGCTGCCGTGCGTGGGTCACCGCGTCATGGTGCCATTGGCGGGGCGGCCCGGGCACGCGGAACCTGTCCGTTCTGTCCGGTTATAAAGAAAGGGGTGCGGATGCACAGCTCCGCCTTACCGTGGCCTGACGTCACGTGGGAAAAGCTGGTCCCAGCACCCTGGAGCGACTGTCACCGTCCCCGCGCCGTGTAACGAGGAGAGCGAGCTGTGAGCACCGAGAACGAGGGCACCGAGGTTCCGGCGGACCCGACTGCCCCGTCCGCCCCCGCCACGCCTCCCGCCCCCGCCGGCCCGCCGACCGCACCGCCGGTCGAGCAGGCCCCGCAGCAGGCGTCCCAGCAGGCCCCCCGACCGCAGCACCCCCCGCAGCCGGCCGGGCCGCCCGCGGCGGACGCGCCGACCCGGGTGCAGCCGACGGTCCCGCCCGTTCCCCCGACTCCCGCACCGGCCCCCGCCCCGGTGCCCGAGCCCGCGGTGGCGGCCGCGGGAGGCGGTGCCTGGCCGCCGGCCCCGCCCGCCGTACCGGCCTGGGGCGAGCCCGTGCCGCCGCTGCCCGCGGAGCCGGGCGGCCCGCGCAAGCGCTCGGGCGGTCTCGTCGCCGCGGTCCTGGTGGCGGCGCTCGTCGCCGGCGGGATCGGCGGGGGTATCGGCTACTGGGCCGCCCAGCGAGAGGACGACGGCCGGGGGTCGACGACGGTCTCCTCGGGCGAGGCCCCGGCCTCCTTCAAGAGAGAGCCGGGCACGGTCGCGGCGGTCGCGGCGAAGGCGCTGCCGAGCGTGGTCACCATCCAGGCGAAGTCCGGCGACGCGCAGGGCGACGGCGGCACCGGCACCGGCTTCGTCTACGACCAGGAGGGCCACATCGTCACCAACAACCACGTGGTGGCGTCGGCGGCGGAGAGCGGCACCCTCTCCGTGACCTTCTCGGACGGCAGGACGTACGACGCGGAGGTCGTCGGCCGGGCCGAGGGGTACGACGTGGCGGTGCTCAAGCTGAAGGAGGCCCCGAAGGGGCTGAAGCCGCTGCCTCTCGGGGACTCGGACAAGGTGGCGGTCGGCGACTCGACGATCGCGATCGGCGCGCCCTTCGGCCTCTCCAACACGGTGACGACCGGCATCATCAGCGCCAAGAACCGCCCGGTGGCCTCGGGCGACGGCGGCGGCAGCAACTCGTACATGAGCGCGCTCCAGACGGACGCGTCGATCAACCCGGGCAACTCGGGCGGTCCGCTCCTCGACGCGAGCGGCGCGGTGATCGGCATCAACTCCGCCATCCAGTCCACCGGCGGCGGCTTCGGCCAGACGCAGGCGGGCTCGATCGGCCTGGGCTTCGCGATCCCGGTCAACCAGGCCAAGACGGTGGCCGAGCAGCTGATCAAGACCGGCAAGCCGGTCTACCCGGTGATCGGCGCGACCGTGAACATGAACGACAAGGGCGAGGGCGCCACGATCGCCGAGCAGGGCGCCGGCGGCACCGAGTCGGTGACGCCGAACGGCCCCGCGGCCAAGGCGGGCCTGCGGGCCGGCGATGTGATCACGGGCTTCGACGACCACCCGATCGACAGCGGCCCGTCCCTGATCAGCGAGATCTGGACCCACAAGCCGGGCGACTCGGTCAAGATCACCTACGAGCGCGACGGCAAGTCGGCGACCACGACGGTCGTCCTCGGCGAGCGCACCGGCGACAGCTGACCCACGCGCGCGTGGGCACGTGAGGCACCGGAGGGGGCGGTGCCGGGGCTTCCCCGGCACCGCCCCCTCTCCCCACCCGGTACGCTGTAGCCCGCTCCGCCCAAGCGGACGGGAGCGAGGGTGGGTTGCCCGAGCGGCCTAAGGGAACGGTCTTGAAAACCGTCGAGGCAGCGATGTCTCCGTGGGTTCAAATCCCACACCCACCGCAGGAGGCGAGAGCCCCCGCCCGGCGAGGCCGGGCGGGGGCTCTCGTTCGTCGAGGGGATGCCGGAGGCGGTGTCCGGAGGCGAGAGTGCGGGAGGGCGCGTGGCCGGGGAGCGAGCGGGGTTCGTCAGGTTCCAGGGAGTCGTCAGGCATGCGCGGGGGCACTTTCCCGGGGTCTTCGTCCTGGCCAACGAACTCGCGACACAGGGCAGGTTGAGCGAGGAGCAGTACCGCTTCTGGCGGGCCGGCAACGACTGGTACGACGCCCACTACCCGAACCCCACCCACGTCGACCCCTCCGTGTACGACCCGGCTCTGCACCCCGGAGCGGTGGCCTGGTTCAAGGCGTCCGCCCACGAGCTCATCGCGCGCGTGGACGGCTATCTGGAGCTGCTCGCCGCCCATGGGATCGAATGCCGGCGTCTGGAGTCCGCGGATCCGGGACGCATCCTCTACGAGGATGCGTACCAGGTGGTCGTGGCCGCCGAGGACGGCCGCGGCAGTGGTGAGCGGGAGGAGAGCGGCGTGGTGAGGATCGTGCTCGTCCGGGGGGACATCACCGCGGAGGCGGTGGACGCGGTGGTCAACGCGGCGAACTTCTCCCTGCTCGGGGGCGGCGGGGTCGACGGCGCCATCCACCGGAAGGGCGGGCCGGAGATCCTCGCCGCCTGCCAGGACCTCCGCCGCTCGCACTACGGCAAGGGGCTGCCGACCGGGCGCGCGGTCGCGACGACGGCGGGACGGCTGCCCGCGCGGCACGTCATCCACACGGTGGGGCCGGTCTGGTCGGCGGAAGAGGACCGCTCCGAGCTGCTGGCCTCCTGCTATCGGGAGTCCCTGAAGGCGGCCGACGCGCTCGGGGACCGCACGGTCGCCTTCCCCGCCATCTCCACGGGCATCTACGGCTGGCCGATCGACGACGGCGCGCGGGTCGCCGTCGAGGCGGTCCGGCAGGCCGCGGCGGCGGGGACGGGGGTCGAGGAGGTGCGGTTCGTGCTCTTCGACGCGGTCGCCCACGCCGCCTTCGAGGCCGCGGTCGCCGAGGGATAGCGGACCGCCGCCGAGGGACGGTCGGGACCGAGGGCGGTCGAGCGGCGATCAAGGTTCGAAGTTCTTTTCCCTTTTTCATTTTCTGTTCGAGGCGGAGTGAAGGCCGGTGTCGCTTCCCGGTCCGGTTTGTCGGGGGTTCTGCCGGAACGCTTCCTCTCGTGCGGTGCAACGGATCCGGGGGCACGGCGGCGGCTCCGGCCGCGGTGAGCTGGGGGTTTCTCGGCTACGAAGGGTTTATCGGCTTGTCCTCACGCTTGCGGGGGAATCAGCCGCTCCGGGGTGGTTCGCCGGGGATTCGGTGGGCAACTCTGGAGTCGCGACGTCGAGCAGAAAACGATCAGGGCGGTAGGCCAACCTCCCTGGTCAGGGCCGGAGTTCACGGCCTTCCTTCAGAGATCGATCATTCCGTGCACAGCAGACTGGCTTCAGTTCCCGGAGGAACAGACATGGCAAGCATCCGTACCGCCCGCATCGTCGCCGCCGTCGCCGCCCTGCCGCTCGCCGCCGCCTTCTTCGGCGGAGTGGCGCAGGCCGACAACGGCGGTTTCGCGGACGACGGATCGAACACGAGCGTCGCCACGATCATCGGCAGCGGCGTGGGTGGCAACAACAACGGCAACTCGACCACCACGCAGCAGGTGGCGACCGGCTCCGGTGCCTCCAACCAGAACAACACGGCGAGCGTGAACGGCTCCGCCTTCACCCACATCGCCCAGTCGAACAACGTCGTGAACTTCCACCCGTGGTGGTGACGACCCCACGGGGCCGGCCCGAGGGGGCGTGACCGCGGTGTGAACGGCGGCCTGTGCGGCGGTACTTCGGTGCCGACGCGCAGGCCGCTTCGGCGTTCGCGCGGCGCTGCCGGTGACGGTCTCCGAAGCCCGCGCCCGCCGTTCGTGTCCTTGACAGGGCGACGTTATCTGACGGACAGTCAGAAACCTTCGTCGTCCCCCCGGGAGGCCGTCCCGTGCACCTCGCCCCGACCGAGCGGCAGCTCCGGCTGCGCGCCGAACTCCGCGCGTACTTCCGCGAGACGATGCCCGACGGGCCGCCACCGGCGACCGACGGCGCCGCGCAGCGCCGGCTCCTGCGGCGGATCGGCGCCGACGGCCTCCTGGGACTCGGCTGGCCGAAGGAGTACGGCGGCCAGGGACGCGGCTCCGACGAGCAGTTCGTCTTCTTCGACGAGGCGTACCGGGCCGGCGCCCCCGTCTCGATGGTCACCCTCAACACCGTCGGCCCCACCCTCATGCGCCACGGCACCGAGGAGCAGAAGGCCGCGTTCCTGCCCCGGATCCTGCGGGGGGAATGCGTCTTCGCGATCGGCTACAGCGAGCCCGAGGCGGGGACGGACCTGGCCTCGCTCCGCACCCGGGCGGTCCGGGACGGCGATTCCTGGGTGGTCGACGGGCAGAAGGTCTTCACCTCCAACGCGCAGAACGCCGACTGGATCTGGCTGGCCTGTCGCACCGACCCCGACGCGCCCCCGCACCGGGGCATCTCCATCCTCCTCGTGCCCACCGGGTCCCCGGGCTTCTCCTGGACGCCGATCGAGACCGTCGGCGGGCTCACCACGACCGCGACCTACTACGACGGCATCCGCGTCCCCACCGGAAACCTGGTCGGCGAGGAGAACGGCGGCTGGGGGCTCATCACCGACCAGCTCAACCACGAGCGCGTCGCGCTCGCCGCGATCGGGATGCAGGCGGAGGACTTCTTCGCCGCCGCCCTCGACCGCGCCCGTACACCCGATCCGGTGACCGGGCGGCGCCGGATTGACGAGCCGTGGGTGCGGATCCGGGCGGCCGAGGCACATGCCCGGCTGGCCGCGACACGCCTGCTCAACTGGCGTCTCGTGGGGGATGTGGGAGCCGGCCGGCTGACCCCCGGCGACGCCAGCGGCGTGAAGTTCGCGGGAACCGAATCGGCGGTGGAGGTGTATCGAATATGTCAGGAGATCACGGGTGACGCGGGGACGGTGCGAGCGGGATCGCCGGGGGAGCGGGACGGCGGCGAGCTGGAGCGCATGAACCGCGCCGCCCAGATCAACACCTTCGGGGGAGGGGTGAGCGAGGTGCAGCGGGAGATCGTCGCGCGGGCACGGCTCGGCATGCGGGGGAGGGGACGGCGATGAGCGGGGAGTGGGGAGCGGGACAGGAACGGCGGCCGCAGGAGGGACCCGGCCGGGCGGACGGCGGGCGGGACGGGGCGGGTGTCGGGCCGGCCCGGGCGGACGGCGGGCCGGGCGGGGTGGGTGTCGGGCCGGCGCGGGCGGACGACGGGCGGGACGGGGCGGGTGCGGGGCCGTCGCGGGCGGACGGTGGGCGGGGCGGGCTGTACGAGCGGCTGAAGGCGTACGAGGGGAGGCCGGCGGCCGTCGGCGGGCGGGGCAAGGATCCGGTGAACCTGCCGATGATCCGGCACTGGTGCGAGGCCATGGGGGACAGCCACCCGGCGTACCGGGGGCCCGACGCGGTGGCGCCGCCGACGATGCTCCAGGCGTGGACGATGGGCGGCCTCTCCGGGCACGAGGACCGCTCGGAGGCGTACGGGGAGCTGCTGGGACTCCTCGACGGGGCCGGGTACACCTCGGTGGTCGCCACCGACTGCGAGCAGGAGTACCTGCGCCCGCTCCGCCCCGGCGACGAGGTCACCTTCGACGCCGTCGTCGAGTCGGTCTCGCCGCGCAAGACCACCAAGCTCGGCACCGGCCACTTCGTGACCACGCGGATGGACGTGCGGGCGGGCGGGGAGCTCGCCGGCACCCACCGCTTCCGGATCCTCAAGTACGCCCCCGCCCCGCGCCCGGCGAAGCCCCCGGAGCGCCCCCGGCGGCCGCGCCCGGTGATCAACCGGGACAACGCCGGGTTCTGGGAGGGCGTCGCCGCCCACCGGCTGCTGATCCAGCGCTGCACGGCCTGCGGGACGCTCCGCTTCCCCTGGCTGCCGGGGTGCGGTGACTGCGGGGCGCCGGAGTGGGAGACCGTCGAGGCAGGCGGCGACGGCACGGTCTTCTCGTACGTGGTCATGCACCATCCGCCCTTCCCCGCCTTCGACCCGCCCTACGCGGTCGGGCTGATCGAGCTGGCCGAGGGGGTCCGGATGGTCGGCAACGTCGTGGGGGTGCCGTACGACAAGGTCCGGATCGGGATGCCGGTCCGGCTGGAGTTCCTGCGGGTCGACGAGGAGCTGGAGCTGCCCGTCTTCCGTGCCGTGGACGACCGGGACGCCGTGGAAGGCGAGGGGGAGCGCTGACATGGACTTCACACCCACCGAGGAGCAGGAGGCGGCGCGGGAGCTGGCCGCCAGGATCCTCGGCGACCTCTCCACCCACGAGCGGCTCTCCGCCGCGGGCGGTGCCACGGACGCCGAGCTGTGGAAGGCCCTGAGCGCGGCCGGACTGCCCGCCGCCGTCGAGGAGATCGGGCTGCTCGGGCTCGTCCTCCTCCTGGAGGAGCAGGGGCGGGTGACCGCCCAGGTGCCGCTCGCCGCGACCGGGGTGTACGGGATCCTCGCCGTCGCCCGGCACGGTACGGACGAGCAGCGTGCCCGCCTGCTGCCGGGACTGCGCGACGGGACGACCGTGGCGACCGGGGCCTTCCCGGCGGCCGGGGCGGTCACGGCGACCGGGGCGCCTGCGCGGGACGGGGAGGGGGCGGCGGCCGGCGGGGGCGTGGCGCGGAGGGGGCGGCTGACCGGGACCGTCGCCTGGGTGCCGTGGCTGCGGGACGCCGCCTTCGTGCTCGTGCCGGACGCCGGGCGGACGCTGTGGCTGGTGCGGACCGAGGAGGCCCGGGTGGAGCCCGTCGAGCTGACCGCGCCCTGGTCGGCGGGGCGGCTGGTGCTCGACGGGACGCCCGCCGAGCGGCTCGGGGACGGGGCGGGGGAGGCCGGCCCCTACGAGGACGTGCTCGCCGCCGCCCGTACCGCCTTCGCCGGGCTCCAGGCGGGCGTCTGCGCCGGGTCGCTGGCCCGGGCCGTCGCGTACACCGCCGTACGGGAGCAGTTCGGGCGGCCGCTCGCCACCCGGCAGGCCGTGCAACTGCGCGCCGCCGACGCCCATATGGACACCGAGTCCATCCGGGTCACCGTCTACGAGGCGGCCTGGCGGTCCGACGCGGGACTCGACTGCGCCGGGGCGGCGCTGACCGCCGCCTGGTGGGCGTCCGAGGCGGGGAAACGGGTGGTGCACAGCGGGCAGCACCTCCACGGCGGGCTGGGCGCCGACCTCGACCACCCCGTCCACCGGCACTTCCTGTGGGGCCGGCAGCTCGACGCCTACCTGGGCGCCGGGACCGAACTGCTCGCCGAGCTCGGCGACCTGCTCGCGAAGGGGGACCCGTCGTGACGGAGACGGGGAAGGACGCCGAGCGCGAGGCCGTCCTGCACGGGGACGCAGTGCACGGGGACGCCGGGCGTGAGGCCGTCGTGCACGGGGACTCTGTGCACGGGGAGGCCGTGCGCGAGGGCGCCGCGGAGGACGCCCCGGGGTCCGCCGCTGCGGACTCCGCGAAGGAGGGGGGTGTGCGCGCCGGGGACGTGCTGGCGCCGCTGGAGATCCCGGTGACCCGCACCCTCGTCGTCGCCGGGGCCGTCGCCTCCCGCGACTACCAGGACGTCCATCACGACGCCGAGGCCGCCCGCGCCAAGGGCTCCCCGGACGTCTTCATGAACATCCTCACCACCAATGGCCTCGTCGGCCGTTACGTCACCGACCACTTCGGCCCGGGTGCGGTGCTCCGCAAGGTCGCCATCCGGCTCGGTGCGCCCAACTACCCCGGCGACACGATGACGTTGACCGGCGAGGTCGCCGAGGCGGCCGACGGACCCGACGGTACCGTCGTCGCCCTCGTCCGCATCGCCGGGGCCAACGGCCTCGGTCATCACGTCACCGGCACGGTCACCGTGGAGGTGCCCCGATGAGCCTGCGCCACCCCGACCTCCTCGGCGGCCGGGCGGCCGTCGCGGGCATCGGCGCGACCGCCTTCTCCAAGGACTCCGGCCGCAGCGAACTGTCCCTCGCCGTCGAGGCGGTGCGCGCCGCCCTCGACGACGCCGGACTCGCCCCCGGGGACGTGGACGGACTCGTCACCTTCACCATGGACACCAACCCCGAGATCACCGTCGCCCAGGCGGCCGGCATCGGTGACCTCACCTTCTTCTCGCGCGTCCACTACGGCGGCGGCGCCGCCTGCGCCACCGTCCAGCAGGCCGCGCTGGCCGTCGCCGCCGGGGTCGCCGAGGTCGTCGTCTGCTACCGGGCCTTCAACGAGCGCTCGGGGCGCCGCTTCGGCTCCGGCGTGCAGCAGCGGGAACCGTCCGCGGAGGGGGCCGCGCTCGGCTGGCAGCTGCCCTTCGGGCTGCTGACCCCCGCCTCCTGGGTCGCCATGGCCGCCCAGCGCTACCTGCACGCCTACGGGCTCACCCCGGAGGTCTTCGGGCACGTCGCCGTCACCGACCGCCGGTACGCGGCGACCAACCCCGCCGCCTGGTTCCACGGCAAGCCGATCACCCTCGCCGACCACGCGGCCTCCCGCTGGATCGCGGAGCCGCTGCGCCTCCTCGACTGCTGCCAGGAGACCGACGGCGGCCAGGCGATCGTCGTCACCACGCCGGAGCGCGCCCGTGACCTGCGGCACCCGCCCGCGGTCGTCCTCGCCGCCGCCCAGGGCGCGGGCCGCAAGCAGGAGGCGATGACCAGCTTCTACCGGGACGGGCTGACCGGGCTGCCCGAGATGGGCGTCGTGGCGCGCCAGCTCTGGCGCACCTCGGGACTCCGCCCGGCCGACATCGACGTGGGCATCCTCTACGACCACTTCACCCCCTTCGTGCTGATGCAACTGGAGGAGTTCGGCTTCTGCGGGCCGGGGGAGGGCGGGGAGTTCGTCGCGGCGGATGCGCTGCCGCTCAACACCCACGGAGGGCAGCTCGGCGAGGCGTACCTCCACGGGATGAACGGCATCGCGGAGGCGGTGCGGCAGCTGCGGGGCAGTTCGGTGAACCAGATACCCGGCGCGGCCCGGGTCCTGGTCACGGCCGGTACGGGGGTGCCGACCTCCGGCCTGGTCCTGGGCGCGGACGGCTGACGACGGGCGGACGACAGCCGACTGCCGACAGCCGCCGGCTGACGACGGGCGGACGGGGATGCGGAGGGCGCGGTTCCTCGGGGGGACCCTGACCCTGGGGTGACGGCGGCTCCACCCAGAGGAGGTGGGGGCACCCCGGGGACTCCGACCTGAGGGGGAGCCCGGTTCGGGACCTGGGGCCGATCCGTCCGGTACCCCTCCGCTCCTAGCGTGGAGCCATGACTCCGCCACCCACTGGCCCCGTCTGCGCCGGCGCCTCGACGGTCGCCACCCGGACCGTACGGCGCACGGCCCCGCGCACCTCGCCGGGCCAGGGCCCGCGCCCGTTCGCGTACCCCTCGTTCTCCTCGTTCGTGAGGGCACGGGGGCCGCTGCTGCTGCGTACCGCCCGCTCGCTGACCGCGAACCCGAGCGACGCCGAGGACCTGCTCCAGACCGCGCTCACCAAGACCTTCGTGGCCTGGGAGCGGATCGAGGACCACCGGGCCCTCGACGGGTACGTGCGCCGGGCGCTGGTGAACACCCGCACCTCGCAGTGGCGCAAGCGGAAGGTCGAGGAGTTCGTCTGCGACGAGCTGCCCGAGCCCGCCGGGCTCCCCGAGCCCGACCCGGCCGAGCGGCAGGTGCTGCACGACGCCATGTGGCGCGCCGTGATGAAGCTCCCGGAGCGGCAGCGGCAGATGGTCGTCCTGCGGTACTACGAGGACCTGAGCGAGGCCCAGACGGCCGAGGTGCTCGGGGTCTCCGTGGGCACGGTGAAGAGCGCGGTCTCGCGCGCGCTGGGCCGCCTGCGGGAGGACCCGGAGCTCACCGCGGGCGTCGCCGCCTGAGAGACGCCCGCAGCCGCCCGCGTACCGCCTACGGCGCCGCACGAGTGGCCCGCAGCCGACCGCGTACCGCCTACGGCGCCGCACGAGTGGCCCGCAGCCGACCGCGGACCTGCCGTCGGAGCACGGACGGCCTGGCAGCCGACCTCGGGCGTCGGCAGCCGACCGCTGACATCCCGCAGTGCCTGTGGGCCGCCCGCAGCGCCCCGCAGGCCGCCGGCAGCCGACCGGGCACCGCCCGTCGGCCGACCGCTGGCCACCCGCAGTGCCCTGCGGGCCGCCCACATCGCCCCAAGAACCTCCCGCAGCCGACCGCTGACCTCCCGCAGCGCCCCGCAGGCCGCCCGCAGCCGACCGAGTACCTCCCGCAGTGCCCCGTGGCCGCTCGCAGCCGACCGTGCACCGCCCACACAGCCCACACAGCCCACACCGCCCTGCGGGCCGCCCGCAGGCCGCCCGCAGCGCCGCCCGCAGGCGACCGCGCACCCCCGTCGGCCGGCCGACGGAGGGCGTTCATCAGGCCTGTCGTTGACATCCGCCAGTGATCACTGGCAATTTCGGTACTCCCGGGTAGTGACATACCGCGCGGTACGTGCGCAGAATCTGCACATCCTTACTGCCACGTAGCGCCCACCGGGAGGACGCCCCGTGTACAGCACCATGCAGGACGTACAGCTCGTCATCAGCCGGATCCTCGAGCACGGCCGACGGATCCACGGCGGGTCCACCGTCACGACCTGGACCGGGGAGCCGGAGCCGCAGCGCCGTACCTTCGCCGAGGTCGGCGACCGCGCCGCCCAGCTCGCCAACGCCCTCCGCGACGAGCTGGGCGTCCAGCGGTGCGAGCCCGTGGCGACGCTGATGTGGAACAACGCGGAGCACGTCGAGGCGTACTTCGCCCTGCCGTCCATGGGCGCCGTCCTGCACACCCTCAACCTGCGGCTTCCCCCCGAGCAGCTGGTCTTCATCGTCAAGCACGCCGCCGACCGGGTCGTCCTGGTCAACGGTTCGCTGCTGCCCCTCCTCGCCCCGCTCCTGCCGCACCTGCCGACGGTCGAGCACGTCGTCGTCGCCGGCCCCGGGGACCGCTCCCTCCTGGAGGGCTCCGCCCCGCGCGTCCACGAGTACGAGGAGCTGATCGCCGGCCGTCCGACCGCGTACGACTGGCCCGAGCTGGACGAGCGCGCGGCCGCCGCCATGTGCTACACCTCCGGCACCACCGGCGACCCGAAGGGCGTCGTCTACTCCCACCGCTCCATCTACCTGCACTCCATGCAGGTCAACATGGCCGAGTCGATGGGTCTCACCGACCGCGACACGACGCTGGTCGTCGTCCCGCAGTTCCACGTCAACGCCTGGGGCCTGCCGCACGCCACCTTCATGACCGGCATCAACATGCTCATGCCGGATCGTTTCCTCCAGCCGGCCCCGCTCGCCGAGATGATCGAGCGCGAGAAGCCGACCCACGCCGCCGCCGTCCCCACCATCTGGCAGGGCCTGCTCGCCGAGGTCACCGCCAACCCGCGCGACCTCTCCTCCATGCGCCAGGTCACCATCGGCGGCGCCGCCTGTCCGCCCTCCCTCATGGAGGCGTACGACCGCCTCGGCGTCCGCCTCTGCCAGGCGTGGGGCATGACGGAGACCTCCCCGCTCGGCACGATGGCGCACCCGCCGGCCGGGCTGACCGCGGAGGAGGAGTGGCCCTACCGCGTCACGCAGGGCCGCTTCCCGGCCGGCGTCGAGGGCCGGCTCGTCGGCCCCGGCGGCGAGCACCTGCCCTGGGACGGCGAGTCGGCCGGTGAGCTGGAGGTCCGCGGCACCTGGATCGCCGGTGCGTACTTCGGCGGCATCGGCGCGGAGCCGCTGCGTCCCGAGGACAAGTTCAGCGAGGACGGCTGGCTGAAGACCGGCGACGTCGGCGTGATCAGCCCCGACGGCTTCCTCACCCTCACCGACCGGGCCAAGGACGTCATCAAGTCCGGCGGCGAGTGGATCTCCAGCGTCGAGCTGGAGAACGCGATCATGGCCCACCCGGCCGTCGCCGAGGCCGCCGTCGTCGCCGTCCCGGACGAGAAGTGGGGAGAGCGCCCGCTCGCGACCGTCGTGCTCAAGGAAGGCGCCGAGGCCGACTACACGACCCTGCGGGACTTCCTCGCCGACGAGGGCGGCATCGCCAAGTGGCAGCTGCCGGAGCGCTGGGCCATCGTGCCGGCGGTCCCGAAGACCAGCGTCGGCAAGTTCGACAAGAAGGTCATCCGCAAGCAGTACGCGGAGGGCGAGCTGGACGTCACCCGGATCTGACGCCCGGGGGCCCGGATCTGACGGGCAGGGGGCCGAGGAGGGATCCCCGGTCCGACGCCAGGAACCGGCAGGGGCCTGGATCTGACGCCGGAACGGCAGCGGCGGGGGGGGGGGGGCACCCCCCCCCCCCCCCCCGGGGGGCGGGGGGGGGGGGGGGGGGCCCCCGGGCCCCCCCCCGCCCCCGCCCCCCCGGCCCCCCGCCGGGGGGGGGGCGGC
>NZ_JBIBWV010000017.1:0-151845 GCF_043081625.1 Streptomyces sp. NPDC014861 | reverse complement strand
GACTTCTCGTCCACACAGAGCACCAGGGCCTTCTCCGGCGGGTCGAGGTAGAGACCGACGACGTCACGGACCTTGTCGATGAACAACGGATCCGTCGAGAGCTTGAACGTCTGAGCCCGGTGCGGGGCCAGGGCGAACGCCCGCCAGATCCGCGAGACGGTCGACTGGGACATGCCCGTTGCCGCGGCCATCGACCTCGTCGACCAGTGGGTGGCGTTCTTCGGGGTCTCCTCGAGCGTCTTGACGATCACCCGCTCGACGTCGGCGTCGGTGATCTTCCGCGGGACGCCGGGCCTGGGGTCGTCGCACAAGCCGTCCAGGCCGCGTTCGATGAACCGGCGCCGCCAGGTGCGGACCGTGTCCGGAGTGATCCGCAGCCGGCGGGACACCTCCATGATCGAGTGGCCCTCGGCGCACTCCAGCACGATCCGCGACCGCAGTGCCAGAGCCTGGGCCGTCGAGCGGCGACGCAACCAGCCCTCCAGCACAGCCCGCTGGGCATCAGTGACCGACAACGGCGGAATCTTCGGACCCGGACGACTCATGCCCAACCAACGACAAATCTCCGACTCAGGTCACTAGCCCAGCAGGGCGTAGACCGCGGTGGCGTGGGCGGCCGGCTCGGCGGTCCCCTCGGCGGTCATCGTGATGTCGGCGAAGGCCATGCGCCTGCCCAGCTTGGTGAGGCGGGCGCGGATCAGGACGTCGGCGCCGAGGACCGCCCGCTGGAAGCTGGTGGACTGCTGGACGGTCGTCATCGGGACGAAGCCGCCGCGGGCCGCGGAGACGGCGATCACCGTGGCGGTGTCGGCCGCGGCCATCAGGGCCTGGCCGGAGATCCCGCCGCCCTCGCGCGCCAGCCGGTCGGACCAGGGGAGCCGCAGGACGGCCTCGTGGCCGTCGACGGAGTCGACCGTGAGGCCCAGGTCCAGGACCCAGGGGGCGAAGTTGTCGGCGAGGATCTTCTCGGCGGCGGCGGGCGTCAGCGCCGCGGTGTCAGGGAGCGTCACGGCGTCATTGTGCGGCGGCGGTCCGGGGGCGGGCAATGGTGCCGCGGCGCGGCCGGTAGCCGGGGAGCGAGCGGCCGAGCTGCCGAAGGGCGTAGTGCGAGCGGGACTTGACCGTGCCGGCCGGGATCCCGAGGTCCACGGCGGCCTCGTTGACGGTGAGGCCGTGGAAGTAGAGCCGGACCAGCACCGCACGGTGCTCCGGGCTCAGCTCGCGCACCGCCGCCCGTACGTCCAGCGCCGCCTCGGCCGACTCGGTGGCGTCCGAGGGGTCGGGGGTCACCGCGAGCACTCCGTCGCCGATCTCGGCCGGCCGGGCCAGCCGGGAGCGGCGGGCGTCGATGGCCAGACGGCGGGCCACGGTGAACAGCCAGGGCCGCATCGAGGCGTAGGCGCCGCTGAACGCCTCGGGGTGGAGCCAGGCCCGCACCAGCGTCTCCTGGGCGAGGTCCTCGGCGCGCTGGCGGTCGCCGTAGGTCAGCCCCAGGAGGAAGGAGAGCAGGGCGGGGCCGTGCTCCCGCTGGAGTTCCTGGAGCGTCCGCTCGTCGGTCGTCCCCGCCGCCGCCGCCGTCGTCGCCGCCGTCATGAGAGCACCACCCTTCCCCGCCCGCTCGGCGGTTCGTCGTCCGCGCCGTATACGAACGCATCCGGGCGGACGGGGACAGGGAGTGGACAGCGGTGTGCGACGAACGGTCGTAACGAGCGGCGAATGGCACGCCGAGCGGTCGGGCGACGGTCGGGCGGGGGGCGTACGTCCGATTCGGTGGGGTTCGGCGGCGGGCCCGGCGGGTCCCTTGACTGCGGCCCGCCCGAAGGATGAATTCGGCAGAACAGATGTTCTTCCTATGATCGGGGTGGCAGTCGTCATGACCGCAGGCACCAGACCGGTACGCGCCCGACTCGCCCGCGTCGGCTCCACCGTCCTCGCGGGTTCCCTGCTCGCCGTCGTCGCCGCGTGCAGCCAGGGCGGCCTCGACGGCGGCAGCCGCTCGTCCGGCGGTGCGCCCGGCTCCACCGCGCCCCGGCCCGCCGCACCGGCCGGGCCGGCCGGCTTCACCCTGGTGGCCTCCGGCGACGTGCTGCCGCACGACTCGATCATCCGCCGCGCCGCGTCCGACGCGTCCGGCGGCGGCTACGACTTCCGCCCCATGTTCGCCGGGGCGAAACGTATCGTCTCCCGCGCCGACCTCGCGATCTGCCACATGGAGACGGTGTACGGGGAGAACGGCGGGCCCTACACCGGCTACCCCGCCTTCAAGTCCCCGCCCGAGGTCGCCACCGCCCTGAAGGCCACCGGCTACGACTCCTGCTCCACGGCCTCCAACCACACCCTCGACGACGGCGCGGCCGGCCTCGCCCGCACCCTCGACGCCCTGGACGCGGCCGGGGTCAGGCACGCCGGCTCGGCCCGCACCGCCGCCGAGGCCGCCCGCCCCACCCTGCTCAAGGCCGGCGGCGCCACCGTCGCCCAGCTCGCCTACACCTACGACACCAACGGCTACCCGCTCCCCGCCGGACAGCCCTGGGCGGTGAACCTCCTCGACGAGGACAAGGTGATCGCCGACGCCCGCGCGGCCCGTGCCGCCGGCGCCGACGTCGTCGTGGTCAGCGTCCACTGGGGATCCGAGTGGGAGACCGCCCCCGACGACCGGCAGCTCTCGCTCGCCCGCTCGCTCACCGCCTCCCGGACGGCCGGCCGCCCCGACATCGACCTGATCATCGGCACCCACGCCCACGTCCCCCAGGCGTACGAGAAGGTCAACGGCACCTGGGTGATCTACGGCATGGGCGACCAGATCGCCGGCGACATGATCAACCACCAGGGCGTCTCCGACCCGCGCGGCAACCAGAGCAGCATCGGCCGCTTCACCTTCGCGCCCCCGAAGAAGGCCGGGGCGCGCTGGGAGGTGACCGCGGCCGAGTTCCTGCCCCAGTGGTTCGACACCGGGCGCGGCCGGATCGTGGACCTCACCGCCACCGACGGCACCGATCCCCGGCACGCGGAGATCCGGGAGACGATCCGGCAGGTGGTGCTCGGCCGGGGCGCCGACAAGGACGGTCTGAAGCCCGGCAGGTGACGGGCCCTCGGAGCGCGCGCCCTCCCGGTGCGGGGCGGCGCGCGCCGAGGGCGGGGAGCCCCGCCGTATCGGCCCATCGGGTGCATTCGGGCGGCGGACCGGTGTCGGTCGGGGGCCTGGATCCCTCCCCGGACGAACTATTGGTCATGAAAAACGATCAGCAGCCTACGGGGCGGAGGTCGGTGCTGCGCCTGGCCGCCGGCCTCGGCGCCACCGTCGCGGCCGGCGCCTTCGCCCTCGACCGGCTCGGCACCGGCGAGAGCGGCGGCGCCGGAACCGCCGCCGCGCCCCCGGCGCCGTCCGGCGCCCCGGGCCCCGCCGCCGGACCGCCCGCCTCCTCGCCCCGGCTGCGGCCCTCCGCGTACCGCCTCCAGCCCATGACCGCGTACGCCCCCGCCGCCCGGCCCCGGGCCCTCCCCCCGGTCCGGCGGCGGCCCTTCCTCTCGCTCACCGGCGTCGGCCGCTCCATGGTGCTCACCTTCGACGACGGCCCCGACCCCCGCTACACCCCCGCCGTCCTGGCCACCCTGCGCCGCCACGGCTGCCGGGCGATGTTCTTCGTCTGCGGCGAGATGGCCGTGGAGAACCAGGACCTGCTCCGGGAGATGGCCGACGACGGGCACGTGGTCGGCAACCACTCCTGGTCCCACCCGCTCGTGCCCCGGCTGCGGCCCTCTCGCATCCGCGACGAACTCGGCTCCACCAGCGAGGTGGTGGAGCGCGTGCTGGGCGCCGCGCCGCTCTGGTACCGGGCGCCCTACGGCGCGTGGAACCGGCACTCCTTCGAGATCGGCGCCGAGCTGGGCATGGAGCCGCTCGCCTGGTCCGTGGACACCCTCGACTGGAAGGAGCCCGGCACCGGCACCATCGTCCGCCGGGTCCTCGACGGAGCGGGCGACGGCGTCATCGTCCTCTCGCACGACGCCGGCGGCGACCGCTCCCAGAGCGTCGCCGCCCTCGACCGCTACCTGCCCGCACTCCTCGACGCCGGCTACACCATCACCGTGCCGCGCCGCTGACGGCGCGTGTCCCCACCGGTCCGGGGCCCAGGGGTGCCCGGCGCCCGCGCGCGGCGTTCCGGTCCTCCGGGAGGTCCCGGCGTGCACGCGGTGTTCCGGTCCGGAAGGGGCCCAGGTCGCCGCGCGCGGTGTTCCGGTCCGCGAACGCCCGGAGCGGCCGAACCGGGGCCGGCCGCTCCCGGACCGGGCCGCCGCTCCTGCGGTCCGGACCATCGTCTGGTCGAAGACACCAGGCCCGGGCGGCGCGCTTGGAGCAAGGGCCACAACCTGTGGGCGCGGGGCGCCATATGCCCCGAGCCAGGGCAGAATTTCGGACGCCCTGTCCAAAAGCAAAGAGGAAATTCCGTGCGACCAAGACTCTTCGGCGCGACCGCCAGCGTGGCCGCACTCGGCCTGCTGGGCTCCCTCGTCACCGCCTGCGGCTCCTCCGCGGAGAGCGACGGGACGACGCTGCGCCTGGTGGCCGCCGAGTACGGCACCAGCCCGGGGACCAGCTCCCGGGCCTACTGGGACAAGCTGACCGCAGCCTTCACCGCCGCCCACCCCGGCAAGAAGGTCGAGGTCACGCTCTACCCGTGGGACGACGTCGACCGCGAGGTCACCCGCCTGGTCGAGGAGGGCGACGCCCCGGACGTGGCCCTGATGGGCGCCTACTCCGACTTCGCGGCACAGGGCCGGCTCTACGCCGCCGGCGAGCTGCTGTCGATCAGGGCGGAGGCCAACTTCCTGCCGCCGCTCGCCGAAGCAGGCTCGGTCGACAACGCCCTCTACGGCCTGCCGTTCGTGGCCAGCAGCCGGCTGCTGTTCTACAACGAGGAGCTGTTCGACAAGGCCGGCGCGGAGCCGCCCCGGACCTGGGCCGACCTCCAGGAAGCGGCCGGCAAGCTGAAGAAGGCGGACGTCCCCTACCCGTACGCCCTGCCGCTGGGTCCCGAGGAGGCGCACGCCGAGGCCCTGATCTGGCTGCTGAGCAACGGGGGCGGCTACGCGGGCGGTTACGGCGGCTACAGCATCGCCTCCGAGGAGAACGCCCAGACCTTCCGCTGGATCAGGGACAAGCTGGTCACGCCCGGCCTGACCGGTCCGGTCCCGCCGGGCGAACTCAACCGCAAGGACGCCTTCGCCGCCTTCCTGCGCGGCCAGGTGGGCATGCTCAACGGCTACCCGTCGCTCCTGCACGAGGCCAGGGCCAAGGGGATCAAGGTCGGCACCCTCAGCATGCCGGTCTCGGACACGCTGGAGGACTGGAAGGAGCCGCCGGCGGCGGGCGTCGCCGACTGGATGATGGCCTTCAAGCGGGACGGCAACCGCGAACTCGTCGGATCCTTCCTGGAGTTCGTCTATGAGGACAAGAACCTCAACGAGTTCGCCGACCGCTACCACCTGCTGCCCTCGACGGTCTCGGCGAACCAGGCCTCCAGGGGCGTGGCGACCGACCCCAGCGAGACCCAGTTCCTCGAGGCCCTGCGCGGCGCCGAGCTCTACCCCGTCAACGAACCGTCGTGGCTCCAGGTCAGCGACACCGTCAAGCGGAACATAGGCAGGGCCGTCGCGCCCTCCGCCGACCCGAAGGCCGTCCTGGAGGACATCGCCCGCGACGTCGAGGACATCACGAAGAAGCCGTAGGGGCGGCCGGAGCGGGTCAGACCTCGCGCCACTTGGCCTGGCCGAAGGAGAAGACGCCGAACAGCACGAGCCCGACCGCCACGGCGACGAGCAGCCACGGCCCGGCGGGGGTCTGGGCGAACGAACGGATCGTGTCGTCCATGCCCTTGGCCTCGTCCGGGTCGAACGTGTACGCCGCCCTGACGCCGAACCAGCCCGCCGCCGCGAAGACGAGCCCGCGCCCGACACCCCCGGCGATGCCGGTGGTGTCCATGAAGCGCCGGGCCCCGCGGGACATCCGCTCCCACTCCAGGTGCTTGCGGTACCTGCGGGCCACGGCGCTGCCCGCCATCCACAGACCGGCCGCCATGAAGCCGACGGCGGCCGCGCCGACCCACCACTGCCCGCCCGGCAGGGCGAGCAGCCGGCCGGTGATGTCCCGGCTCTGCCGGTCGCTCGAACCGGCCCCGCTGCCGCCCGCGCCGGCGGCGAAGGAGAACACCAGGAAGGAGCTCACGCCGTAGAACACGCAGCGGGCCCCGGACATGGCCCGCTTGCCCGCGCCGTCGCCGTCCGGACCCGCGGCGCCGAACACCGCCTCCGACAGCCGCCACAGGGCCATGCCGGCCAGTCCCAGCCCCAGGGCCCACAGCAGCACGGCGCCGAACGGGGTCCCCGCGACCTCGGCCAGGGCCCCGCCCCGGTCGGCCTGCTCACCGGTGCCGGTGAGGCCGATCCGTACGGCCAGTGCTCCCACCAGCAGGTACAGCACTCCGCGCGCCATGAAGCCCATCCGGGCTCCGACCCGCACGGCGCCACCGCGCGCCGTCCTTCCCACCACCGTCGCCGGCGAACTCGCCGTGGTCATGTCCGCTCACTCCCCTCCTGGTCGAGGAGCTTCGGGTTCCCCCTGTGCACCGCCCTAATCCCCGGCCGTGGTCACGGCTCCGGGCCCCGGGTGCTCCCGGGGCCCGGTCCGCGCGTCCGGACGACTCAGCGGGAGCCGACCATCCGGGCGTAGACGACCACGTTCCCCGCGTACCCCTTGGCCCGGGTGTAGCCGCCGCCGCAGGTGATGACCCGCAGTTCCGGGTGGCCGGTGTCGCCGTAGACCTGGGGGCCGGGGAAGTCCTCCTTGGAGTAGACCTCGATGCCGTAGATCTCGAAGACCGCCACCCGCCCGTCGTACCGCTCGACCTCGACGTGCTGGCCCTTCTCCAGCGAGCCGAGGCCGTAGAAGACGGCGGGCCCGCTGTTGTTGTCGACGTGCCCGACGATCACCGAGGTGCCGCGCTGGCCGGGCGCAATGCCGTTCTGGTACCAGCCGGCCAGATTGGCGTCCTGCGGGGGAGGGGCCGCCACCCAGCCCTCCGCGTCGAGCCCCACGTCCATGATCGGGGCCGCGACCTCGATCGCCGGGATGCGGATCCGGGAGGCGGGGGCGAAGGGCAGCGGCGGGACGCCCGCCGTCGCCTCGGCGGGCGGCGGCACGACCGGCCGGGCCACCGGACGGGCCGCGGCGGCCGGCTGGGGCGGACCTCCCGCGACGTCCACGCCGTTGCGCAGCATCGCGAGTCCGGACAGCATGGCGAGGGCCAGGACGCCCCAGGGTTGACGTCTCCTGCGCTCAGGGACGCGGAAGTCCTTCGGGGGCATGGTTCTCCCTTCGTGGCGACGTGTGAACGGTAAGGGCGGCTTCCCGCCCCTGCGCTCCGGGCGGCCCGAACGGGTAGCCGCCCGCCGCCGTACGGGTGGCGCGACGCGGGCCGGACCCACTCCGGGGTGCGCTCCGGCCGACGGTCCGTCAGAAGCTCCGCGCACGGCGCCTCTCGGCCCGCTGCTCGTCCCGGGTGACTCCGCGCTGACCCATCCGAGTACTCGTCAGACAATCGTTTCGCGCGCCCCTGAGCTGCGAAGACATGGCCCCGGGCAACTCGATCGGTGGCACGGCGGCTCACCGGACCGGCCCAGCGCCGAGGTGCGGGGAAGAGCCCGAGTTGTGATGGTTCGTCATGGAAGGCGTACTCGTCGAATCTCCCGGAGCACCGCTTCGGGGCGTCTTCCACTGGAGGTTCAACCATGCGTGCTGCACGCACTCTGGCGGTGACCGCCACCGCGTTCGCGGCGGTCGCCCTGGCCGCGCCCCTCTCCGTCGCCACCAGCGGTCCCAGCGACGTCTCCGTCAACCCCTACGACGTCCACGCGGGGTCGACGCTCACGATCACCGCCAAGGGCTGCGGCCACGGCGGCACGGTCACGTCCAACGCGTTCCCGGAGACCAACCTCTCGGTCAACTCCAACGGCCTCTCCAGCGCGATCGCCCGGGTCTACAACCACGCCACGCCCGGCAACTACAACCTGGCCGTCCGCTGCAGTGACAACCGCCGGGTCGTCACGGCCCCGTTCCGCGTGCTCGCGGGCCGCGGTGCCCAGGGCGGTCTCGGCGGCTCTCTGGCGCCCAGCTCCACCGAGATGGCCGTCGGCGGCAGCCTGGTCGCCGCCGCGGCGCTCGGCGGCGGTGTCTTCGTCCTCCGTCGCCGCCGCATGACCGGTACGGGTGCCTGACCGGTCGAACCTCCTGGTCGGCCCACCGTGCCCGCCGCCCCCGTGTCCCGGAAGGGATCCGGGGGCGGCGGGCTGTCCGCCCCCGGACCGGGGGCCGGGTCAGTGCCGGCGGGAGCCCGTGCGGCGGCGGATCGCGTACGTCGAGCCGGCCGCCGCCGCGAGCACCAGGGCGATGCCGCCCGCCAGCTCCGCGGAGCCCAGGCCGGCCTGCGAGCCGCCGAGACCGCCCCGCACGCCGCGCGGCGGCAGCAGCACCGTCGAACCGGTCGTCGGGGTCGCCGTGGCCACCCCGCTGATCGTCAGGTCCACGCTGTCCTGCACGCCGCCCGAGCAGTTGAACGCCACCGTGTACACGGCGCCGCGGCGGGCGTCCGTGTCCACGGTGGCGGTGACCGCCGAGCCCGGTGCGATCTGGACGGTGTCGAAGATCCCCGCCGTGGCCGTCGCCGTGCTGGCGCAGCCGGGGGCGCTCAGTGTCACCCGACCGCCGGGGGCCACGAGCGAGGGGGAGACGACGAAATCGCCCGGGGCCTTGGCACCCCGCACCCGCGGGTTCGGCGCGGGCGCACCGTCGGCCGCGTGGGCGACGGTGACGGGGGCGGCCAGGGCGAGGGCGGCCGCCCCCAGCAGGGCGGTGGAAGCGGCACGTATCGCGCGCATGGTGGTTCCTCCGGGTCCCGAGGGCCGGCCGCGGCGGTCTGGCCGCGAGAAGCCTGCGTACACCTCGTGCCCGAAACGCTAGGAGCGCACTACCACAGCCGCGATCCCAGACGCGCGAATGGGGCACGGGTGTCCCCCGGGCGGCCCAGTCCCGCCCTCCGGATCACTCCGTGACCTGCGGGAAGAGTGCGGTGAACGGCGCGTCGGTGGCGGCCAGTCCGCGGCCGAACGGCGCGTCGAAGTCCCAGATGAGGAAGAGCAGGAAGGCGATCAGCGCGCTGTAGAGGCCCGCGAGCAGCACCTCGCGGCCGGTGCGCCGGATCTGGAGCGTGAAGATCAGCCCCACCGACACCAGGGCGCCGATGATCAGACCGAACCAGACGACCCCCGGCATGGTCTCCCCGGCGCTCTGGCCGCGGGCGCCGCGGGCGTCGTCGGCGACCATCACCTGGTCCACCAGCGGCTGGTACGCCTGCCCCTCGAAGTCGTTGGCGGGGACGTAGTCGGTGACGCTGCGGCGCACCTGGCGGAGCAGGGCGTCGCCCTCCTCGGTGGTCTCGCCCGCCTTCGCCATGTGCGGGAACTCCTCGCCGACCACGTAGGAGACGTACGCGTCGACGTCGGCGCGGATCTGGCGGCGGACCGGCTCCGGGTAGACCTCCACGCGCTCGGAGATCTCGTGCATCGCCTGGGCCTCCTGGCGCACCACCTCCTGGGCGGCTCCGCGCGCCTCCCACACGCCGGCGATGGCGAGGCCGAGGACGATCGCGTAGATCACGCCGATCATCATCGTCATGTACTCGATGACGTCGGGGGTCTCGTTGGGGTCGTCGTCCTCGGGGATCCGGCGGTGGTTGATGACGACGATGGCCAGGACGACGGCGCACGCGGCGGCCATCGCCAGGGTCAGGACGAGCCATTCGGACATGGTTGTTCGGACTTCCTCACGGGGTGGGGAGCTCGACGGGAGCTCGGGGTTCGGGTGGCGCGCGGCCGGATCAGCGGGAGGATCGCGGGCGCAGGATCGCGGTGGCGAGCACGGCGGGCGCGGTGATGAGGAGCATCGTGGTGACGGGTGACCCGGTGCTCTTCGGCTGGGGCCGGGAGGTCCGCTGGTAGTGCGGGAGCGCGACCGGGGCCGCGGGCGCGGGACGCGGCGGCGCCGCCGTCGTCGGTGCGGGCGGCGGGGCCGGGGGAGCGGGGGCCGGCGGTTCCCCGGGCGCCGGGGTGACGGGCGCGGGGGACGGCGGAGCGGGGGCCGGCGGCGGCGTCGGGGTGGCGGCGGGCGGCGGCGGGACGGGGACGGGAGGGAGCACGGGGGCGGGAACGGGCGGCCGGGGCGGCGCGGGCCGGGCCGGGGGCGACGGGCGCTCCGGCGCGGTCGGGACGACGGGCGGCACCGGCGCCGGAGGTGGCGGCGGCGGCAGCGTGGGCGGCGGGGGCTCGAACGGGGGCGGGGCGGGCTTCGGCTTCGGCTTCGGGTGGGGCTTCGGCTTCGGTTTCGGGCCGCACGCGTCCGGGCCGATGACCGCCACCGAGGTGTTCGAGCCGCCCGGCCCGGTCGTGGCATAGGCGCAGGAGTCGGCGGCCGCCGGCGCGGGCGCGGCGAGCAGCCACACCAGTGCGGCGGCGGCCAGCGACCGCGCGAGGGGTGATCCGTACAGAGACACGCCGACGAGCTTGAACACATGGACGCCGAACCGGGGCCCGAATGCGGGTGGATTCATCGGATGGTGGGGATCTTGCGGCGCGCGATTTGACGAATCTGCGGGCGGAGACCGAATCACCGAGGTGGAACGCGGTGCGAATGGCCGACGGGAGCCGTCCCGGGGTCCGTTCCGAAGAACTGTCCGGTTGTCGCCCTGTCGCCGGCCGCGATCTTCCGCGCGGGACGGTCCCGTGAGAGGGTCCGCGCAGGCCGACAGCCGAGGTACGGAGGGGTGTTCAGGCCGTGTGACCAGGGTGACGGCGGTGGCCGGAGAGCCGACGCACGCTCAGATGCACGTGAATGTGCACGGCCTGAAGGCGTGAACTCTCCGTTCCGCTCGCACGTGTCAAACGCGTGTGACCAAGAACGGATCGCGAATTTCCGTTTCCACTCGCTCTCTCGGCGGGCGATCAGTAGCCTCACCTCGAACACGGCCGCGAACACCGGGCCGCATCCCCCGTGGCGACTTGTTGGAGACATTGATGGAGCGTCCCGCCTGGGCTCCGCCGGGTATCGACATCTCGGTACCCAGCGTGTCCCGTATGTACGACTTCTATCTGGGCGGCTCGCACAATTTCGAAGTCGACCGGGAAGCGGCCCGCAAGGCCATGGAGTTCCTGCCGGGCCTCCCCAAGATCATGCAGGCGAACCGGGCGTTCATGCGCCGCGCCGTCCGCTTCGCCCTCGACAACGACGTCACCCAGTTCCTCGACATCGGCTCCGGCATACCGACCTTCGGCAACGTCCACGAGGTCGCCCAGGCCGCCGACCCCGCCGCCCGGATCGTCTACGTCGACCACGACCCCGTCGCCGTCGCCCACAGCCGGGCCGTCCTGGAAGGCGTCGACGGCGCCGCCGTCGTCCCCGCCGACCTCCGCAAGCCGGCCGACATCCTGCGCAGCCCCGAGGTCACCGGACTGCTCGACCTCGACCGCCCGGTGGCCCTGCTCCTCGTCGCCGTCCTGCACTTCCTGGAGGACGCCGACGGCCCGCGCGAGGCCGTCGCCGAACTCCTCGACGCGCTCGCCCCCGGCAGCCTCCTGGTCGTCACCCACGCCTCGTACGAGGGCATCCCGGTGGACCAGGAGCGGGCCGGCGGCACCGTAGAGGTGTACCGCTCCACCCGCAACCCGCTGGTGATGCGCTCCCGGGAGGAGATCGGCCGCTTCTTCGACGGCACCGCCGTCGTCGAGCCCGGCATCGTCTCGATGCCCCTGTGGCGGCCGGACAGCCCGGCCGAGGAGGAGGATCCGTACGCCTTCTCCGGCTTCGCGGGCGTGGGGCGCAAGGCGTGAAGGTGCCGTCGCAGCCGTCCGGGACCGCCGCGGAAGCCGACGGCCCCGAGGACAGACTCAGGCGGTTCGTCACCATCTGGGGCCGGGCCATCTTCCCGGTGACCGCCACCTCCCTCACCCGCGCCGAGTTCGAGGGCCACCTCCTCCCGCTCGCCCGCCTGCTGTGCGACGCGCTGCTCGCCCGGCCCTTCGACACCGCCCCCGCCCAGCGGGCCGGAGCCGGCCTGGTCGACGCCCACTGCACCGACCCGGACGCCCTCGGCCGCAGCCTCGGCGTCGTCGACGCCTACCTCGTCCTCTACTGCGGTACGGACCCCGAGCTCGCCGCCGAGGAGCTGCGCGCCCGCTGCGCCCGCCTCCAGCACGCCATGGCCACCGGCTACGCCCAGGCCCTGCGCGAGCGGACCCGCGCCGAGCAGGAGGCCATCGCCCGCTCCGCGCTCTCCGCCCGCAGCGCCGCCGAGATCGCCCTGCACGCGACCGAGAGCCGCTTCCGGGCCGTGTTCGACGGCGCCGCCATCGGCATCGGCATCGCCGACCTCGAAGGCCGGATGGTCGAGATCAACGACACCATGACCCGCATGTTCGGCGGCGTCGAGGCCCACGTCCGCAGCCGCAACGTCAGCGAGTGGGTGCACCCCGAGGACGGGCCGCACGTCTGGCGGCTCTACGAGGAGCTGGTGCGCGGCGAGCGCGAGCAGTACCGGGTGGAGAAGCCGTACTACCGGGGCGACGGCACGGTCCTGTGGACCAACCTCACCGTCTCCCTGCTCCGCGACGCCGAGGGCCGGCCCCAGTACCAGCTGGCGCTGATGGAGGACATCACCGAACGGCGCCTGCTCCACCTGCGGCTGCGGTACGAGGCCACCCACGACGCCCTCACCGGGCTGCCCAACCGGACGTTGTTCTTCGAACGCCTGGAGAAGGCCCTCGCCCCCGGCGCGGCCGGCGAGGACGCCCGCTTCGGCCTCTGCTACCTGGACCTCGACGGCTTCAAGGCCATCAACGACAGCCTCGGACACTCCGTGGGCGACCGGCTGCTCGTCGAGGTCGCCGACCGGCTCCAGGCGTGCGCCACCGGACCCGGCGAGATGGTCGCCCGGCTCGGCGGCGACGAGTTCGTCGCCCTCACCACCGACACCGGCACCGACGGCGAGCGGGACGCGACCGCGCTCGCCGACCGCATCCTCGCCGCCCTCGCCACCCCCGTCGGCGTCGACGGACGCGAACTCACCGTCCGCGGCAGCCTCGGCGTCGTCGAGGGCCCGGCCGGCGAACGCACCGCCGCCGAGGTGCTGCGCAGCGCCGACATCACCATGTACCGGGCCAAGTCCGCGGGCGGCAACCGCTTCGAGCTCGCCGACCCCGAGGCCGACGCCCGCGCCATCACCCGGCACGGCCTCACCACGGCCCTGCCGACCGCCCTGGAGCGCGGCGAGTTCTTCATCGAGTACCAGCCGCTCGTCCACCTCGACGACGGCAGCGTCCACGGCGCCGAGGCCCTCGTCCGCTGGAGCCACCCCCAGCACGGCGTCCTCGGCCCCGACCGCTTCATCCCGCTCGCCGAGGACACCGGACTCATCGTGCCGCTGGGCCGCTGGGTCCTCCAGGAGGCCGTCCGGCAGGCCCGCTCCTGGCAGCTCGACGACCCCGGCAACCGCAGCCCGCTCCGCATCAACGTCAACCTGTCCCCGACCCAGCTCCACCACCCCCGGCTGGTCGCCGACACCGTCGACGTGCTGGAACGCGCGGGACTCGCTCCCGGCGCGCTCTGCCTGGAGGTCACCGAGTCCGCCCTGATCGGCGCCGACGAGGACCTTCTCAAACCGCTGCGCCAGCTCGCCGAGATGGGCGTCGACATCGCCCTCGACGACTTCGGGACCGGCTACTCCAACCTGGCCAACCTCCGCCGCCTCCCGGTCAGCGTCCTCAAGCTCGACCGCTCCTTCACCCGGGGCATGCAGCAGCACCCGGTGGACCCCGTCGACCTGAAGATCGTCGAGGGCATCGTCTCCCTGGCGCACAGCCTCGAACTCGCCGTCACCGTCGAGGGCGTCGAGACCGCCGCCCAGGCCGAACGCCTCCGCGAACTCGGCTGCGACACCGCCCAGGGCTGGTACTACGCCCGCCCCGGCGCCCCGGACCGCATCCACTCGCTGGTGCTGGCCGACGCGGTGTGAGCAAGCCGGTGCGGGCGAACCGGTGCGGGCGAACCGGTGCGGGTCCCGTGTGGTCGAACGGGTGTGGGCCCGGTCCTCAGGAGGACCGGGCCCACACCGGTGAAGCGCGAGGGGCGAGGAAAGCGAAGGGACTATGTCATCGGAAGTGGTGAGAAGGAAGCCCCTTCATGGCCTCGCCCCGGAACGACCGTAACACTCAGGCGGGGATCAGGTCGCCCAGATTTTCCGGCGTCACCACCCGGGAGCCCGGAGCCAGCCCCTCGGGCCGGTCGAGTCCCAGGTACGTCACCGGCTCCCGCGGCACCGGACCGCCGGTCCACTCCGTGACCTCGGCCCCCGACTCCTCCAGCAGGTCCACCATGTGACGTACCGTCAGCGAACTGCGCTCGACCACCCCGCGGAGCAGGACGGCCAGCGACACCCGGTGGTCCTCGACGCGGTTGGCCGACGGCGTCCCCCGCAGGCACAGGTGGAGCCAGTGCGCGTGCCACCGCCCCTCCTCGTCCCGCCGGAAGGCCACCGGCAGCGCCACCCGCCCCGGCCCGCGCAGGTCCGACTTCATCCGGACCGTGCGCGGCTCGAAGGGCCGCCCGTCCTGCCCGGACTCCCGGAGCATGTACCCGAAGAAGGACTCGGCGACCTGCTCGAAGCCCTCGCCCGCGTACACATGCACATGCGGCACCACGAACGTGCCGCGCACCGCGCCGAGCCGCAGCTCGATGAACTCCGAGGCACCGTCCGGGGCTTCGGTCACATCCCCGGAGTGCCGGCCCTCCACCGTGGACAGCTCGGTGTACGACAGCCAGGAGACCGTCGCGTACCGCTCGTCGAGGACCAGCGCCGACAGGTCGAGGTCGGTCCTGTGCCGCGCCTCCTTCCAGTACATGAAGAACCGCAGCAGCTCGCCGTCGACCGCGGAGACCGAGCCGCGCGGCAGCACCCCGAACCCGCCCGAGGAGGCACGGCCGCTCAACGGCAGCGCCACGTCCAGGATCCCCGGGTCGACCAGCACGCGTCCCGTCGCCGGAAGCCGCCGCCGGGTCTCCCCGTCGAGCAGCGCGAGGAGCCTGCGCTGGACCTCCCTCGGCAGGTCCCGGCGGGTGTCCGCCGTCACCCACGCGCTGCCGTTCCGGTTCACGAACAGGCGCCGGGGCGCGCCCGACCGGTCGTGCCGGTTCAGCAGGTGCTCCCGTACGGACAGCACGACCCGGCCCGCCACCCGAGGCGCCACGCGCTCCGCCGCCGCGAGCACCGCCTCCCGCCCGGCCTCGTCCGCCGCCGTACGCAACAGCCGGTCCAGCGCCCGGAAGAGCCGCCCGGGCGCCGCCGCCAGCAGCTCCACCGCCCCCGGCACGTCGTCACGGGCGAGCAGCGCCTCCACCCGGGAGTCCTGCGACGGTGCCCGCACCTCGCCCCGGGCCACCGCGAACACCTCCGCCGCGTGCGGCCACGCCGGGTACTCGTGCGGATGCAGCCGCTCCCCGAGCCGCTTCCACGCCTCCCGGTCCCGGCCGACGTCGGCCAGCTTCTCCGGGGCCGCCGCCACGACCGCGTCCAGACCAGAGAGCAGGGCGCGCCGCAGGGACCGGGACAGCGCGCGGAAGCGGGTCCGCTCGCGCAGCGTCACATCGCCGTCCGACAGCGCGCACGCCAGCCGCAGCACGTCCGTGACCGTGTCGAGCAGCGGCACGGCACCGGCCCGCAGCCGGGCCGCGTTGACCACCGCCCGGTTCTCCCGCACCGGGATCTCCGCCGGCTGCGGCCCGTCCGCGCAGTGCGCCGCGAGCACCGCCAGATCGGCCAGGTGCTCGTCGCCCAGCGGCGTCACGGAGCCCGCCAGCGACCGGTACAGGGCGCCGGTCTCCTCCCCGAAGGGGCCACCGAGGTGCAGCACGGTCAGCCGGTCGCCGCTTGCCGGGGTCAACTCCGCGTGCGCCGCGAGCAGTTCCTCGTACGTGTGCTGGTACCGCCCGTAGGCGGGCAGCGTCAGCAGGTTCAGCACCCCGGCGCTCAGCTGCGCCTCGACCTCCTCCCGGGCCTCGGGGTCCTCCAGGGCCTTCAGGACGCACGAGAGCCAGAACTCCCGCGTGTCGGGGACGTTGTGGGGGAAGTCGATGAAGTACGCGTTGTGCCGGACGTGGTCGCCGACCCGCTCGCGGACCGCGTCCAGCGCCCACCGGGCGACCTCGACCACGGTCTCGGCCGAGCGTCCCGACAGCTCCCTCAGCAGCGGGTGGGCGAGGGCGAACCCCGCCGTCCGCAGCGCGGCGTCGAACCGCAGGGCGGCGGCGGAGCCGTCCCCGGCGGGACCGGAGGGGGCGGGCAGCCGGAGGGTGTGCCGGACGAGCAGGCGTTCGAGAGCGTGGTCCATCCCGTGATGCTCGCAGTCCGCCCGACCCGTCCGCACGCGGATTTCGGCCGGCCGGAAGGCGGCCGGGCAGCGGTGGAGCGGCGGTCACGGGGCGGGCCGGGAGGGCCGGACACCCCCCTGGGGCGGTACGGACGCCGGCGCCGCCGGTCCCGCCAGCAGCTCCGGGAGCCCCGACCGGGTCGCCGCCACCACCACCCGGTCGCCGGGCCGGAGCACGTACCCCGGGTGGAGGTCCCAGAGCAGCGCCGGCGGGTCGTCCCCCTCGCCGGTGCTGGTGTCGAGGGCCAGCACCCGCCAGGCACCCGGCCGGAACGCCTCCGCCACCGTGCGGCCCTCCAGAGCGGCCTGGCCGGCCACCTCGACCGCGGCGAAGAGCAGGACGCGGCGCTCCACCGGTATGGCCCCCAGGATCTGACGGCCCATCATCGCCGCGGCGAAGGCCGGGGCCGAGAGCGTGGAGACGCTGCGGCTGCGGGTGAGCGCGTCGGGATGGGCCGCCCGGAGCGTCCGGTAGACGGTGGTCGCGAAGTCGTCGTCGTAGAGACGCAGGGCCACCAGCAGCTCCGGGGCCAGCGTGCGGGCCGCGAGCACCGCCTCCAGATTGGTGGTGTCGGAGCTGGTCAGGGCGAGCAGCGCGTGCGCGCGGTGCGCCTTCGCCGACTCCAGGACGCCTTCCTGGGTGACGTCGCCGAGGACCACGGGGACCCGAAGCCGCCGGGCGTACGGGATGCCCCGCGCCTCCGGGTCCTCCTCCACGCACACCACCGGCACCCCCAGCTCGCGCAGCCGTACCAGCACGCGCGTACCGATCCGGCCCAGGCCGAGCAGCACCACATGGTCGTCCAGACCGCGCGGCGGGCGCCGCAGGGCCGCCGCGCTGCGGTACGCGCCCAGCGCCTCCAGGGCCCCCGCGATCAGCAACGGCAGCAGCGCCAGCCCCAGGAGCCCGGCGAGGAGCTGGAGCACCTGGCGGGCCGTCTCCTCGCCCACCGCCGGGTCACCGATCGCGAAGAGGTCGAGGAGCGTCAGATAGGCGGCGTGCAGCGGATGCGCGTCCGTCGCGACGATCGAGGTGACGGTCAGCGCGGTCACGGCCGCGACGACGCCGACGAGCGCCCAGCGCAGCCGCGGCGACAGCAGCTCGCGCGGCGAGGCGCCCCGGCTCTCGCGGCGCCGGGGCAGCGCCGGCTCCCGGCCGATCGCCTCCAGGACGACCGTGCCGCGCCCGGCCGCCGCCCGTACCTCGGCGTCGTCGGGGAGCAGCCGCGGCGCGAGGCCGCCGCTGCGGTCGGAGCCGTCCGCGCCGGCCGGGTCGGTACTGGTGGAGGAGAGCAGGGCGAGCGTGGCCAGACCGGGCTCGGCGAGTGCCTCCGGATCCTCCGGAAGCCGCTCGGCGGCCCTCAGCAGCAGCCCGTCCGCCTGCACCACCTTCCGCGTCCCCGCGACGGCGGTCGCCGCCAGCGCGGGCGCGGCGGTGTCCGCGTCGGACAGCACGACGGTGGCGGCGTCACGCGGCCCGGTGTCGGCGCCGGCGAGCTGCTCACCCGCCCGGTCCAGCAGATCGGCCATCCGGTGGCCGAGGTTGCGGTTGTACATCCGCAGCACCAGCCGGACGTCCGGCGCGAGCCGGCGGGCCAGGAACGCGGCCCGCATGTTGACCTCGTCGTCCTCGTACAGCAGCGCGAGCGCCTCCGCCTCCCGTAACCCGGCCCGGAGCAGGGTCCGTTCGTCGGGCGCCTCGCCCTCCGCGTACCGGATCCGCCCGTGCCGGGCGCCGGTGCCGGGCGCCACGAGCACGACCTCCCGCCGGTACACCTCGGCCAGCTCCGCGGCGAGCCGGTGCGCCAGGGCGTCGTCCCCGAGGACGAGCATGACCGGCTCCGGCGCGGACGCCCGCGCTGCCTCCCCCATGGCGGTCCCGCCTCAGCTCTCGTGCCGCACGGGCTCGGCGAGCGGCAGCCGCTCCTCCGCGGGCCCCGGCTCGGGCGCCGCGACCGGACGGCCGCGCCTTCCCGTCACCCAGGTCGCGACGGGCTCCGTGTAGCGGGCGGTGAGCGGGCCGACGACGACCAGGATGAGGACGTACGCGGTGGCCAGCGGGCCCAGCGAGGGCTCGATCCCGGCGGAGACGGCCAGGCCCGCGATGACGATGGAGAACTCGCCGCGCGCGACCAGCGTCCCGCCGGCCCGCCAGGCGCCCTTCGCGGAGATGCCGTTGCGCCGCGCCGCCCAGTACCCGGTGGCGATCTTCGTGCCGGCGGTGACGACGGCCAGCGCGAGCGCGGGCAGCAGCACCGGCGGGATGCTCGCCGGGTCGGTGTGCAGTCCGAAGAAGACGAAGAACACGGCGGCGAACAGGTCCCGCAGCGGGCTCAGCAGGTGGTGCGCGCCCTCCGCGACCTCCCCGGACAGCGCGATGCCGACGAGGAAGGCGCCGACCGCCGCCGAGACCTGGAGCTGCTGCGCGATGCCCGCGACGAGCAGGGTGAGACCGAGGACCACCAGGAGCAGCTTCTCCGGGTCGTCGCTCGACACGAAGCGCGAGATCACCCGCCCGTACCGCACGGCGACGAACAGCACGAGCCCGGCGACGCCCAGCGCGATCGCGAGCGTGGCACTGCCGGCGGCGAGGCCGACGCCGGCGAGGAGCGCGGTCACGATCGGCAGGTAGACCGCCATCGCCAGGTCCTCCAGGACCAGGATGCTCAGCACCACCGGCGTCTCCCGGTTGCCGAGCCGGCCCAGGTCCCCGAGCACCTTGGCGATGACCCCGGACGACGAGATCCAGGTGACCCCGGCCAGCACCACGGCCGCCACCGGTCCCCACCCGAGCATGAGCGCCATCGCCGCCCCGGGCAGCGCGTTGAGCGCCCCGTCGACCAGTCCGGCCGGGTACTGCGTCTTGAGATTGGTGACCAGATCGGTCGCCGTGTACTCCAGACCGAGCATCAGGAGCAGCAGGATGACCCCGATCTCGGCCCCGATGGCGACGAATTCCTCACTCGCCCCCAGCGGCAGCAGACCCCCTTCCCCGAACGCGAGCCCGGCCAGCAGGTACAGGGGTATGGGCGAGAACTTCAGCCGCCCGGCCATCCGGCCGAGCAGGCCGAGGCCGAGGATGATCGCTCCGAACTCGATGAGGAAAACGGCGGACGAATGCACCGATCACTCCCTTCCGAGGATAGTGGCGGCGGCGTCGACGCCTTCGTGGGTGCCGATGACGATGAGGGTGTCCCCGCCGGCGAGGCGGAAGCCGGGGCCGGGGGAGGGGACCGCGTCGGCGCGGCGCAGGACGGCGACGATGGACACGCCGGTCTCCGTGCGCATGCGGGTCTCGCCGAGGGTCCGGCCGTTCCAGTGGGAGGCGGAGGACAGCTCGATGCGTTCGGCCACCAGGCCCAGCTCCGTGGTGTGGAGCAGGTTCGGGCTGTGGTGGGCGGGCGTGAGCGCGTCGATGAGCGCGGCCGACTCGGCGGAGGTCAGGTGCAGCGACTGCAGACAGGCGTCGGGGTCGTCGGAACGGTAGACGTTGACGGTGCGCGTGCCGTCGCGGTGGGCGATCACCGACAGGTGCCGGTGTTCCCGGGTGGTGAGGTCGTACTGGACGCCGACGCCGGGCAACGGCGTCGAGCTCATCCGTGAAGTGGGCACGGCCCGGACTCCTCGTGTCGTCTCTGCTCGGGGGCGCGCGGCGAGGAGGCCGGTGCCCCTCCGCACGGGCGGGCGGGCCGGGGCCGCGGCCGGTCCATCCTGCCATCCCGAGGGGCCCGCGCGCATGGGTGCCGGCACGGATGGACAGGGGCCCCGGCCCACCCGGAGGATGAAGCGGCGAATAGGCTTCTGCGCAGGTCAGGCGGGTGAGCGGAGTCAGGGGGAGCGGGACGGTGTCACTGTACGGACGGATCTTCCTGCTCAACGCGGCGGTGTTCGTGCTCGCCGCCGGGCTCCTCCTCGGCCCCGTGACCGTCTCCACGCCCGTCCTCCTCGGCGAGGCGGTCGTCGTGGTCTGCGGGCTCGTGCTGATGCTCGTGCTCAACGCGGCGCTGCTGCGCGTGGGCCTCGCCCCGCTCGGACGGCTCCGGCGCGCGATGGCGACGGCCGACCTGCTCAAGCCCGGCGCCCGCCCCGAGGTCACCGGCCGCGGCGAGATCGCCGACCTGACCGGCGCCTTCAACGCCATGCTCGACCGGCTGGAGTCCGAGCGGGCCACCAGCAGCGGCCGGGTCCTCACCGCGCAGGAGGCCGAGCGGCAGCGGATCGCCCGCGAGCTCCACGACGAGGTGGGGCAGACCCTCACCGCCGTGCTCCTCCAGCTCAAGCACACCGCCGACCACGCCCCGCGGGAGCTGCGCGAGGACCTGCGGCAGGCGCAGGAGACACCCGGGCGAGCCTGGAGGAGATCCGCCGGATCGCCCGCCGGCTGCGCCCCGGCGTCCTGGAGGAGCTGGGCCTGCACAGCGCGCTGCGCTCCCTCGCCGGGGAACTGTCCACCCCGGGGCTGCGGGTGACCACCCACCTCGCGCCCGGCGCCGCTCCGCTCGACCCCGCGACGGAGCTCGTCGTCTACCGGGTCGCGCAGGAGAGTCTGACCAACGCGGCCCGGCACGCCGGCGCCGGCCACGTCGAACTCCGCCTAGGCCCCGCCCCGGACGGCGGCACCCGCCTCCTCGTCCGCGACGACGGGCGCGGCACGGACGGCGCCGCCGAGGGCGCCGGCATCGGCGGCATGCGGGAGCGCGCCCTGCTGGTCGGTGCCGGACTGCGGGTGGGCACCGGGGAGTCGGGGGGTACGGAGGTCCGCCTCGACCTGCCGCCGCGGGGGGCCGCGGGCCCGGACGCGGGGGCGGCTCCGGTCGGCGCCGCTCCGGTCGGCGTGCCCGGGGGTGTACTCCCGTCCGCGTCCTCGACTGCGTCCCTGACCGTGTCCGTGGCCGCGCCGCCCCTGGTCGGACCCGTGCCCGACCCCGTACGCGGTCCCGTCCCCGATCCCGTCCCCGCGCCCGTACGTGAACCCCTGCGGGAACCCGTACGGGGCCCCGGACCCGAACCCGTACGCGACCCCGTGCCGAAACCGACTCCTGGACACGAGCGATGACCTCCCCCGTACGCCCGCCCGCCCGGATCCTCCTCGTCGACGACCACGCGCTGGTGAGGCGCGGGGTGCGGCTGATCCTCGACGCCGAGCCGGACCTGGAGGTGGTCGCCGAGGCCGGGGACGGGGCCGAGGCCGTCGTCGCGGCGCGCGGGGACGCGGGGATCGACCTGGCCGTCCTGGACATCGCGATGCCCCGGATGACGGGGCTCCAGGCGGCCCGGGAGCTCGCCCGGCTCCGGCCCGGGCTGCGGATCCTGATGCTGACCATGTACGACAACGAGGAGTACTTCTTCGAGGCGCTGCGGGCGGGCGCCAACGGGTACGTGCCGAAGTCCGTCGCCGACCGGGATCTCGTCGAGGCGTGCCGGTCGGCGCTGCGCGACGAACCGTTCATCTACCCGGGCGCGGAGACCGCGCTGATCCGCAGCTACCTCGACCGGGTGCGGTCCGGCGCGGGGCTGCCCGAGCGGCCGGTGACCGAGCGGGAGGAGGAGATCCTGAAGCTGGTCGCCGAGGGCCACACCTCCCGGGAGATCGGCGACCTGCTCTTCATCAGCCCGAAGACGGTCGAGCGGCACCGGGCCAACATCCTCCAGAAGCTCGGGCTGCGCGACCGGCTGGAGCTGACGCGGTACGCGATCAGGGCCGGGCTCATCGAGCCCTGAGTGCGGCCTCAGGGGGCGTCCGGGACCGGCTTCGCGCGCCGTGAGGCCATCAGCAGGCGCTGGAGCTCGCGCGCGGCCCGGGGCGGGGCGACGTCGCTGCGGTGCGCCAGGGCGATGGTGCGGCGCAGGCCCGGCCGGGCGAGGGCGGTGACGCGCAGATCGCGGCCGGCGCGGCCGGCGACCATGGCGGGGACGACGGCGAGCCCGAGCCCGGCCCGGACGAAGCCGAGGACCGCGTCCAGCTCGCCGCCCTCGACCGTGAACGTCGGCTCGAAGCCCGCCGCACGGCAGGCGCCGACGGTCAGTTCCCGCAGGTCGTAGCCGTGCCGGAACATCACCAGCGGCTGGTCGCGGAGGTCGGTGATCCGCACCGGGCGGCGCGGCGGCGGCGCGGACGCGGCCGAGACGACGACGAGGTCCTCGCGCAGCAGCTCCACCGTGGTCAGCGCCGGCGACGGGGTCGGCAGCGGGAGCACGACGAGCGCCAGGTCCAGCGCGCCGCGGGCCAGCTCCCGCACGAGGTCGTGCGAGCCGCCCTCCTCGATCAGCAGCTCGATGCCCGGGTGCAGGTCGTGGAAGGCGCGCAGGACGTCGGGGAGGAGGCCGGTGCAGAGGCTGGGGGTCGCGCCGAGCCGCACCCGGCCGCGCTTGAGCTGGGCCAGCTCCTGCACCTCGCGACGGGCCGTCTCGGTGTCCGCGAGGATCCGGCGGGCCAGCGGCAGCAGCGCCTCGCCCGCGTCGGTGAGCGCGATGTTGCCCCGGGCCCGGCTGAAGAGCTCCACGCCCAGTTCCTGCTCCAGCGCCTTGATCTGCTGGGAGAGCGAGGGCTGCGAGACGTGGACGCGTTCGGCGGCCCGGGTGAAGTGCCGGGTCTCGGCCACGGCCACGAAGTAGAGGAGCTGCTGGAACTGCATGGACTCCACCCTAAGGCACGGCAATAGCTTCAGCCTATGGAGATCAGCCGGACCATGTCTTGGACCTCTGGGGCCCTTCGGCCCTAGCGTCGAGGGCATGGCTCTGGCATCCAGCAAGGACACGGCGGCACCCGCCCGCCCGCCGTCCCGCACCCCGTCCCGCGGCTTCTGGTCGTCGACCATCGGCAAGAAGACCGTGATGGCCGCGAGCGGCCTGATCATGCTCGCCTACCTGGTCGCGCACGTGGCCGGCAACCTCAAGGTCTTCTTCGGCCCCGAGGAGTTCAACGGCTACGCGCACTGGCTGCGCGTGATGGGCGCCCCCGTCCTGCACCACGAGTGGGGCCTGTGGATCGCCCGGATCGTGCTCCTCGCCGCCGTGTTCGCGCACGCGATCTCCGCGTACCAGCTCAGCCGGCGCGACATCAGGGCGCGCCCGACCCGGTACGCCCACAAGCGCAAGGGCTCCTCGTACGCCACCCGGACCATGCGCTGGGGCGGGATCATCCTCGGCCTCTTCATCGTCTGGCACGTCCTCGACCTCACCACCGGGACCGTCCACCCCGGCGGCTTCGAGGAGGGCAAGCCCTACCAGAACGTCATCGACACCTTCTCGACCTGGTACGGCAACCTCATCTACATCGTCGCCATGCTCGCCGTCGGCCTCCACGTCCGGCACGGCTTCTGGAGCGCCGCCCAGACCCTCGGCGTCGGCAACGCGCGGCGCGAACGCGCCCTGCGCCTCGCCGCGAACGCCCTCGCGCTCGCCCTGACCGCGGGCTTCATCGCCGTCCCCGTCGGCGTCATGACCGGAGTGGTGAACTGACCATGAGCTATCTCGACTTCCGCACCGGCGAACCGATCGCCGACACCAAGGCCCCGGCCGGGCCGATCGCCGAACGGTGGGACACCCGCCGCTTCGAGGCCAAGCTGGTCAACCCCGCCAACCGGCGCAAGCACCGCGTCATCGTCGTCGGCACCGGACTCGCCGGCGGCTCCGCCGGCGCCACCCTCGCCGAACAGGGCTACCACGTCGTCCAGTTCTGCTTCCAGGACTCCCCGCGCCGCGCCCACTCGATCGCCGCCCAGGGCGGCATCAACGCCGCCAAGAACTACCGCAACGACGGCGACTCCATCCACCGCCTCTTCTACGACACCGTCAAGGGCGGCGACTTCCGCGCCCGCGAGTCCAACGTCCACCGGCTCGCCCAGATCTCCGTCGAGATCATCGACCAGTGCGTCGCCCAGGGCGTCCCCTTCGCCCGCGAGTACGGCGGACTCCTCGACACCCGCTCCTTCGGCGGCGTCCAGGTCTCCCGCACCTTCTACGCCCGAGGCCAGACCGGCCAGCAGCTCCTCCTCGGCGCGTACCAGGCGCTGTCCCGGCAGATCGCCGCCGGCAACGTCGAGATGCACGCCCGTACGGAGATGCTCGACCTGATCGTGGTCGACGGCCGGGCGCGCGGGATCGTCGCGCGCGACCTGATCACCGGAGCGATCTCCACCCACTACGCGGACGCCGTCGTCCTCGCCAGCGGCGGCTACGGCAACGTCTTCTACCTGTCGACGAACGCCATGAACTCCAACGCGACCGCCGTCTGGCGGGCGCACCGGCGCGGCGCGTACTTCGCCAACCCGTGCTTCACCCAGATCCACCCCACCTGCATCCCGCGCACCGGCGACCACCAGTCCAAGCTGACGCTGATGAGCGAATCGCTCCGCAACGACGGCCGCATCTGGGTCCCCAAGGCCAAGGGCGACACCCGCCCCGCAGCCGAGATCCCCGAGGACGAGCGCGACTACTACCTGGAGCGGATCTACCCCTCCTTCGGCAACCTGGTCCCGCGCGACATCGCCTCCCGCGCCGCCAAGAACGTCTGCGACGAGGGGCGCGGGGTCGGCCCCGGAGGCCAGGGCGTCTACCTCGACTTCGCCGACGCCATCGCCCGGATGGGACGCGCCGCCGTCGAGGCCAGGTACGGCAACCTCTTCGACATGTACGCCCGGATCACGGCGGAGAACCCGTACGAGGTCCCCATGCGGATCTACCCCGCCGTCCACTACACGATGGGCGGCCTCTGGGTGGACTACGACCTCCAGACCACCGTGCCCGGCCTCTTCGCCATCGGCGAGGCCAACTTCTCGGACCACGGCGCCAACCGGCTCGGCGCCTCCGCCCTCATGCAGGGCCTCGCCGACGGCTACTTCGTCCTCCCCGCCACCATCAACGACTACCTCGCCCGCCACCCGAGGTCCGAGCCCGTCACCGACGACCACCCCGCCGTCCGCGAGGTGCTGGCCGAGACCGAGGACCGGCTGAACCTCCTCCTCGCCGTCGACGGAGACCGCACCCCGGACTCCTTCCACCGCGAACTCGGCGAGGTCATGTGGGAGTTCTGCGGCATGGCCCGCACCGAGGAGGGGCTGCGCACGGCGCTGCGCCGCATCCCGGAGATCCGCGAGGAGTTCTGGCGCCGGATCAAGGTCCCCGGCACCGGTGAGGAGTTCAACCAGTCGCTGGAGAAGGCCAACCGGATCGTCGACTACCTCGAACTGGCCGAGCTGATGTGCCTCGACGCCCTGAACCGCGAGGAGTCCTGCGGCGGCCACTTCCGCGAGGAGTCCCAGACCCCGGACGGCGAGGCCGCCCGCCGCGACGAGGAGTTCTCGTACGCGGCGGCCTGGGAGTTCACCCCGGAAGCCCCCGTCCTCCACAAGGAAGTCCTCGACTTCGAGTACGTCCACCCCACCCAGCGGAGCTACGCATGAAGCTCAACCTGCGCGTCTGGCGCCAGAAGGACACCGGCGCCGAGGGCGCCATGGCCACCTACGAGGTGGACGGGATCTCCCCCGACATGTCCTTCCTGGAGATGCTGGACACCCTCAACGAGGACCTCATCCTGCGCGGCGAGGACCCGGTCGCCTTCGACCACGACTGCCGCGAGGGCATCTGCGGCGCGTGCAGCCTCGTCATCAACGGCGACGCCCACGGCCCCGAGCGCACCACCACCTGCCAGCTCCACATGCGCTCCTTCAGCGACGGCGACACCATCGACGTCGAGCCCTGGCGCGCCTCCGCCTTCCCGGTCGTCAAGGACCTGGTGGTGGACCGGACGGCCTTCGACCGGATCATCCAGGCCGGCGGGTACGTCACGGCCCCCACCGGATCCGCGCCCGAGGCCCACGCGACGCCGGTGCCGAAGGCGGACGCCGACTCGGCCTTCGAGCACGCCGAGTGCATCGGCTGCGGCGCGTGCGTCGCCGCCTGCCCCAACGGTTCGGCGATGCTCTTCACCTCGGCCAAGGTCAACCATCTGAACGTGCTGCCCCAGGGCGGCCCGGAGCGCGAGACCCGGGTCCTCGACATGGTCGCCCAGATGGACGCCGAGGGCTTCGGCGGCTGCACCCTCACCGGAGAGTGCGCCACGGCCTGCCCGAAGGGCATCCCGCTGCCGTCGATCGCCGCGATGAACAAGGAGTGGCTGCGGGCCCGGCGCAAGGTGAGGTGAGGGTCAGGGCATGGGTACGGGCCCGGAGCGAAAGTGGGAAGAGGCGTTCCGCGCGGGGCGGGAACAATGCGCCGGCCCGGGCCGTTCTCCCCGGGCCGACGCCGTCCCGACAGAGGAGAACCTTGCCCGACGCACAGCCCACCACCCCGTCCGCCGACGCCTTCACCAGCGCGTTCCCGCTGCCGTCGCTCGCCGACCAGGCCGAGCGGCTGATCGACCTCGGGGTGCCCGCGCTCACCGGCATCGACGCGGGCGAACTCCGGGCCTTCGCCGAGAAGGCCGCCGCGGACGCCCCGGCCGGTGCCCTGCTGGCCGTCCACCCCGACGCCGCGCCCGCCTCGGCCCTCGCCCCGCTGCTGAGGCTCGCGGACAAGCCCGGCTTCCTCGTGGTCGACATGGAGGACGTGGACGCCTTCACCCCGCAGGGCGTGGAGCTTCCCGACGGGCCGTTCTACCTCGTCCACGACCTGGACCGGGGCGACCACATGGGCAACTGGAGCCCGGAGGAGGCCCTGCCGGCCCTCACCGCCGCGGGGCGGACGCCCCTCCTGCTCACCGAGGGCGTTCACTGGCTGCTCCAGCGCCCCGAGGTCCTGGAGCGCAACAAGTGCTTCATGACCATCGGTTCGCGCCTGCGCAAGTCCGACGACACCTTCGACGCCCGCACCCCGGCGATCTGGATCAGCAACGGCACCGGCCGGGACGGAAAGGAGCGCAAGGGCGCCCCCAAGGTCGGCTGGTGCTGGTGGAACAACCGCCACACCTGGCTCGGCTTCGGCTCCACCACCGGCCGCGCCGGCTAGGGCGACTCCTCCGGACCGGACCGGGCGTCCTGGTCCGTCCCCGGTCCGAGGGTGATCCCCAACGCCCGGGCCAGGTAGGGGGCGGTGCGGCTGCCGGCCGCCCGGGCCACCCGGGCGGGAGGGCCCTCGGCGACGATCAGGCCGCCGGCCCCGCCGCCGCCCGGGCCGAGATCGATCACCCAGTCCGCCCCGGCCGCGACGTCCATGTCGTGCTCCACCACGACCACCGTGTGGCCGCCGTCCACGAGGCCGCGCAACTGGCGGACCAGGACCTCGGCGTCCGCCGGGTGCAGACCGGTGGTCGGCTCGTCGAGGACGTACAGGGTGTGCGCGCGGCGCGGGCGCTGGAGCTCGGAGGCGAGCTTGATGCGCTGCGCCTCGCCGCCGGACAGCTCGGTGGCCGGCCGGCCGAGCCGGAGATGACCGAGACCGACGTCGAGGAGGGTGGCGAGGCTGCGAGCCGCCGCGGGGGCGTCCGCGAAGAACTCCGCGGCCGACTCCACGGTCAGGTCCAGGACTTCGGAGATCGTCAGCCCGCGCAGCCGTACCTGGAGGGTCTCCGGGTTGTAGCGGGCGCCGTGGCAGTCGGGGCAGGGCGCGTACGTGCTCGGCAGGAACAGCAGCTCCACCGAGACGAAGCCCTCGCCCTGGCAGGACTCGCAGCGGCCGCCGGGCACGTTGAAGGAGAAGCGCCCGACCTTGTAGCCCCGGGCACGGGCCTCCTCGGTCTCCGCGTAGAGCCTGCGCACCACGTCGAAGAGGCCGGTGTAGGTGGCCAGGTTGGAGCGCGGGGTGCGGCCGATCGGCTTCTGGTCCACCGTCACCAGCCGTCCCACGCCCTCCCCTTCACCGGTGAGCGCGCCGACGAGGGTGGACTTGCCCGAGCCGGAGACGCCGGTGACGGCGGTGAGGGCGCCGCGGGGGAAGGCCGCGTCGACGCCGTGCAGGTTGTGCCGGGTGACGGGCCCGGTGCGCAGCCAGGCCTCCGGCGCGAGGGGCGGCCGTGCGGGCACCGGCGCCGGGTCGAAGAGGAAGCGCCGGGTGGCCGACTCCTCGACGTGCGCCAGGAGTTCGGGCGGCCCGCTGTGCAGGACCCGGCCGCCGTGCTCGCCGGCGCGCGGGCCGACGTCCACGAGCCAGTCGGCGTGCCGCACGACGTCGAGGTGGTGCTCGACGACGAAGACCGAGTTGCCGGCCGCCTTCAGCCGGTCGAGGACGACGAGCAGGGCCTCGGTGTCGGCCGGGTGCAGGCCGGCGGACGGCTCGTCGAGGACGTACACGACGCCGAAGAGGCCGGAGCGGAGCTGGGTGGCGAGCCGCAGCCGCTGGAGCTCGCCGGTGGACAGGGTGGGGGTGGCGCGGTCGAGCCCGAGGTAGCCGAGCCCGAGTTCGGTGACGGTGGCGATCCGGGCCAGCAGGTCCTCGGCGAGCACGCGGGCGGTCTCCGGGGCGCCGGGCGCGGCGGCCGGGGCGAGCACCTCGGCCAGCGCGGTCAGCGGCAGTGCCGCCAGCTCGGCGATCGTCCGGCCGGCGAAGGTGACGGCCAGCGCCTCGGGGCGCAGCCTGCTGCCGCCGCAGACCGGGCAGGGGGCGCTGGTGAGGAAGCGTTCCGCCTTGGCCCGCAGCGCGGTGCTCCGGGAGTCGGAGTAGGTGCGCAGGACGAGCCGGCGGGCCCCGGTGTACGTGCCCTGGTACGGGCGCTGGATCCGGCCGGCCTCCCGTACCGGGTCCACGGTGACGACCGGCTGCTCGTCGGTGAAGAGGATCCACTCCCGGTCCTTCGGGTCCAGCTCGCGCCAGGGCCGGTCGACGTCGTGGCCGAGGGCGTCGAGGACGTCCCTGAGGTTCTTGCCCTGCCAGGCACCGGGCCAGGAGGCGATGGCGCCCTCGCGGATCGACAGGCCGGGGTCGGGGACGAGCAGGGCCTCGCTGGTGTCGTGGACCAGGCCGAGGCCGTGGCACGACGGGCAGGCGCCGGCCGCCGTGTTGGGGGAGAAGGCGTCGGAGTCGAGGCGGGGCGCGCCGGCCGGGTGGTCGCCGGCGCGGGAGTAGAGCATGCGCAGCGAGTTCGACAGCGTGGTGACCGTGCCGACGGAGGAGCGGGCGCTCGGGACGGCGCGCCGCTGTTCGAGGGAGACCGCCGGGGGCAGCCCGGTGATCTCCCCGACCTTCGGGGCACCGATCTGGTGGATGAGCCGCCGGGCGTAGGGCGCGACGGACTCGAAGTAGCGGCGCTGGGCCTCGGCGTAGACCGTCCCGAAGGCGAGCGAGGACTTCCCGGAACCGGAGACGCCGGTGAAGACGGTGAGGGTGTCGCGGGGGATGTCGACGTCCACACCCTTCAGGTTGTGCTCGCGGGCGCCGCGGACACGGACGAAGGGGTCATGGGCGGAGACGGGATCCAGCATTCGGAGATTTTATCCAATATCCGGTTCTCCGCCGGTCCGGGGCGCGGCGCGGCGGGTTCGTGGCACGGCCGGTCCTCGACCCGCTCGCACCGGGGCGCGGCCGCTCCCCGGGCGCGCTCCCGCCCCGCGCGGGAGGACCTCGGAGAAGAAATCTGCCGCGGATCCCATCCGAAAGGGCCCGTCGAGCGGAATGTCGTGGTGAGAGGTCAACCGATCCACGGCCGAGGGGCCTCGGCATCCGGCCGGTGGGAGGAGAGCTCATGAACGCCACGCGCAACCTGCGCCGTGTCCCCGCCGCCCTGGCCGCCGCGGCTCTCGCGGTCTCGCTCGGGGCCCTCGCGCCGCCCGCGTCCGCCGACGTCGTCGCGGCCCCGTTCGGTCCGGGCTGCGCCTCGGTCCCGAAGGAGGGCGAGGGCTCGGTCGCCGGCATGGCCGACGACCCGGTGGCGACCGCAGCCTCGAACAACCCGGAACTGTCGACCCTGGTCACCGCCGTACAGAAGGCCGGTCTGGTCGACACCCTGAACGACGCGGAGGACATCACGGTCTTCGCGCCGACGAACGACGCCTTCGCCAAGATCCCGAAGGCCGACCTGGACAAGGTCCTCGCCGACAAGGCGACGCTCACCAAGATCCTCACCTACCACGTAGTGGACGAGTCGGTGGAGAAGTCGGACCTCGCCGACGGCTCCTTCAAGACCCTCCAGGGAGGCACGATCACCACGGACGGGTCGGGCGACACGTACAAGGTGAACGACTCCGCCTCCATCGTGTGCGGGGACGTGGAGACGTCCAATGCCACTGTGCACCTCATCGACACCGTGCTGATGCCGAAGTGAGGGACGTCAGGACAGGGACCCGGCCGCGGCCGGGTCCCTGCGCCGCATCCACGAAAGGGAACACCACATGCCCACGTCCGCATCGCCCGCGGCCCCGCTCTGTCTCGTCACCGGCGCGAGCGGCTACATCGGCGGCCGACTCGTCCCGGAGCTGCTCGACGCCGGGTACCGCGTGCGCTGTCTCGCCCGCCACCCGGAGAAGCTCCGCGACTTCCCCTGGGCCGACCGGGTGGAGACCGTACGGGGGGACGTCACCGTCGCCGAGAGCCTCCGCGACGCCTTCGACGGCGTCGACGTCGCCTACTACCTCGTCCACTCCATGGGCTCGACGTCCCGGTTCGAGGACGCCGACCGGCGCGCCGCCCGCGCCTTCGCCGACGAGGCGGGCTCGGCCGCCGTGCGGCGCATCGTCTACCTGGGCGGTCTGACCCCGCGCGGGGTGCCGGAGGACGAGCTCTCGCCCCACCTGCGCTCCCGCACCGAGGTGGGCCGCATCTTCCTCGAATCGGGCGTCCCCACCACCGTCCTGCGCGCCGCCGTCGTCATCGGCTCCGGCTCGGCCTCCTTCGAGATGCTCCGCTACCTCACCGAGCGGCTGCCCGTCATGGTCACCCCCAGCTGGGTCGGCACCCGCGTCCAGCCCATCGCCGTCCGCGACGTGCTCAGGTACCTGGTCGGAAGCGCCGGCATGCCCGCCGACGTGAACCGGTCCTTCGACGTCGGGGGGCCCGACGTGCTCACGTACCAGGACATGATGGTGCGGTACGCGGAGATCGGCGGGCTGCGCAAGCGCCTCATCGTCCCCGTGCCCGTCCTCACCCCGAGGCTGTCCAGCCACTGGATCGGCCTCGTCACGCCCGTGCCCGCCTCGCTGGCCCGACCCCTCACCGAATCGCTCCGCCACGAGGTGGTCTGCGCCGAGCACGACATCGCCGAGCACGTCCCCGACGGACCCGGCAGGCCCATCGCCTTCGACGAGGCGCTGAGGCTCGCCCTCACCCGCGTGCGGGAGGCGCGGGTCACCACCCGCTGGTCCACCGCCTCGCCGCCCGGCGCGCCCAGCGACCCGCTGCCGACCGACCCGGACTGGGCGGGCGGCAGCCTCTACACGGACGAGCGCTCCCGCACCGTCGACGCGAGTCCCGAGGCGCTGTGGCGCGTCATCGAGGGGGTCGGCGGCGAGAACGGCTGGTACTCCTTCCCGCTGGCCTGGGCCGTCCGCGGCTGGGCGGACCGTCTCGTCGGGGGAGTGGGGCTGCGCCGCGGCCGGAGGGACGCACAGCGGCTCCGGGTCGGTGACGCCCTCGACTTCTGGCGCGTCGAGGCGATCGACCGGGGACGCCTGCTGCGCCTCCGCGCCGAGATGCGCCTGCCGGGCCTCGCCTGGCTGGAGATGGCCGTCGACCGGGACGAGCGGGGCCGGACCTCGTACCGCCAGCGGGCCCTCTTCCACCCCCGGGGCCTGGCCGGGCAGGCGTACTGGTGGGGTGTGACCCCCTTCCACGCCGTGGTCTTCGGCGGCATGGCCCGGAACATCGCCAGGACCGCCGAGACGGAGCGTCAGGGCGCGGGGGGTCCGGCGGGTGCGGCGGAGGCGGCGGACGCGGTACCGCGTCGTCCGTGACCGCCCGGTCGCGGGTGACCGCGGACTCCGTGCTTCAATATATCTCGATCATTGAGATAGTTGATGACTGAGAAAGATTTGGGGAGATCTTCATGTCCACACCCGCGCGCTGGGTGAGCAGGCTGCTGCCCCTGCTGGTGCTCGTCGTCTGGCTCGCCATCGGAGGAGGGCTCGGCCCCTACGCGGGGAAGCTCGGCGAGGTGGCCACCAACGACCAGGCCGCCTTCCTGCCCCGTAGCGCCGAGTCGACCCAGGTCCTCCAGGCGCAGGAGGCCTTCCGCCAGGAGGAGACCCTCCCCGCCCTGGTCGTCTGGACCGCCGACGGCGGCGGCCCCGTCGAACCCTCCGCGCAGGCGGCCGCCACTCAGGCCCTCGCCTCCCTCAAGGGCACCGAAGGAGTGGTCGGCGCACCCTCGCCGGCCCTGCCCTCCGAGGACGGCGAGGCCCTGCGCGGCATCGTCCAGCTCCGCCCCGACCTCGGCGAGGAGCTGCCCGCCACCCTGGAGCGCATCGAATCCGCCGTCTCCGCCGTGCCCGGGACGGAGACGTGGCTGGCGGGTCCCGCCGCGACCCAGGCCGACCTCGGCGACGCGTTCGCGGGCATCGACGGCCTGCTGCTGATGGTCGCCCTGGTCACGGTCCTGGTGATCCTGCTCCTGGTCTACCGGAGCGTCCTGCTGCCGCTGCTGATCATCCTCGGCGCCGTCTTCGCCCTCGGCCTGGCCTGCGCCATCGTCTACGTCCTCGCCGACCACGACATCGTCCGGGTCGACGGCCAGGTCCAGGGCATCCTGTCGATCCTGGTCATCGGAGCGGCCACCGACTACGCCCTGCTGCTCGCCGCCCGCTACCGGGAGGAGCTGGCCGCCCGCGAGGGCGCGCGGGTGCCCGCCATGCGCGCCGCCCTCAAGCAGTCCTTCGGGCCGATCGTGGCCAGCGCCGCCACCGTCGCCCTCGGCCTGCTCGCGCTGCTCTTCAGCGACCTCACCAACAACCGCGCGCTCGGCCCCGTCGGAGCCATCGGCATCGTCTGCGCCGTCCTGAGCGCGGTGACGTTCCTCCCCGCCGTCCTGGTGCTGCTCGGCCGCGCCGCGTACTGGCCCGCCCGGCCCAAGGCCACGCCCGACGGCGAGGCGGCCCACCCGGTCTGGCGGAAGATCGCCGCCCTCGTCGACCGCGCCCCGCGCAAGGTCTGGGCCGGCTCCCTCGCCGCCCTGCTGGCCTGCGCCGCCTTCTCCTTCACGCTCGACTCCAAGGGCGTCCCCTTCGACGAGATCTTCGTCAAGGACGCCCCCTCCGTCGCGGCCCAGGAGCGCCTGAGCGAGCACTTCCCGGGCGGCGCGGGCAACCCCGCCGTCGTCATCGCCGACGCCGACGCCGCGGAGCGGGTGCGGACGGCCGCCGAGGGCGTCGACGGAGTCGACTCGGCGACCCTCTTCGCGACCCCCGGCACCTCGCGGCCGCTCGTCGCCGACGGGCGCGTCCGCATCGACGTCACCCTCACGGACGCCGCGGACTCCGACGCCGCCAAGGACACCGTCGCGGCCCTGCGCACCACCCTGCACACGGTCCCCGGCGCCGACGCCCTCGTCGGCGGCTCCACCGCCCAGCAGTACGACACCCAGGTCACCGCCGAGCGGGACCGCAAGCTCATCGTGCCCGTCGTACTGGTCATCATCCTGGTCATCCTGGTCGGCCTGCTGCGCTCGCTGCTGCTGCCCGTCCTCCTGGTGGCGACGGTGGCCCTCAACTTCCTCGCCACCCTGGGCGTCTCCGCCCTGGTCTTCGAGCACGTCTTCGGCTTCACCGGCACCGACGCGGCCGTGCCCCTGTACGGCTTCGTCTTCCTGGTCGCCCTCGGCGTCGACTACAACATCTTCCTGATGTCGAGGGTGCGCGAGGAGACGGAACTGCACGGCACCCGCGAGGGCCTGCGCCGAGGACTCGTCGCCACCGGCGGCGTCATCACCTCCGCCGGCGTCGTCCTCGCCGCCACCTTCGCGGCGCTGGGCGTGATCCCGCTGGCGTTCCTCGTCCAGATCGCCTTCATCGTCGCCTTCGGCGTCCTGCTCGACACCCTCGTGGTCCGTTCGCTCCTGGTGCCCGCGCTCGTCCGGGACATCGGCGCCCGGGTCTGGTGGCCCGGCGCGCTGCGCCACCGGCCCTGAACCCCGGGGCGGCCGGTCGGGTGACCGGCCGCCCCGGGTCGGCGGGACGGTCGCGCATCCGGCGCGCCGGAGAACGGGGAACCGCGGATGCAGGAGTACCGTCCGGGTGCCCCGGAACGGCGCCCCGCGTACGTGACCGGGGCCGATCAGGGAGAGAGCGCGATGACCGTCGCCGTGGTTCTGTACACCTCCGACCTCAGGGTCCACGACCATCCGCCGCTCAGGGCCGCCGCCCAGGGAGCGGAGGAGGTGGTACCGGTCTTCGTCCGCGACCCGGCCGTCGACCGCACCGGTTTCGCCGCCCCGAACCGGCTCGCCTTCCTCGCGGACTGCCTGGAGGACCTCGACCGGGCACTGGCGGAGCGCGGCGGCCGCCTCGTGGTCCGGGACGGCGACACGGTGGCCGAGGTACGCGAACTGGTGCGCCGGACGGAGGCCGACGAGGTCCACATGGCCGCCGGTGTGACGGCCTTCGCCCGGCGGCGGGAGGCCCGGCTGCGCGAGGCGCTGGAGGAGGACGGCCGCCGCCTGTACGTGCACGACGGCGTGATCACCGTCGTCCCGCCCGGCGACGTCCTGCCGCAGGGATCGGACCACTTCGCGGTCTTCACGCCCTACCACCGGCGCTGGGCCGCCCAGCCGCTCCGGACCCCCTTCGCCGCCCCGAGGAAGCTCACCGTCCCCTCGGACGTGCGCTCCGAGCGCGTCCCGCGGCGCTCCGACGTCGCGGACGTCTCGCCGGACCTCCCCGCCGGCGGCGAGAGCGAGGGCCGCAAGCGGCTCGGATCGTGGCTGACGGCCCACGTCGACACGTACGAGGAACGCCACGACGACCTGGCCGGTGACGTCACCTCCCGTCTCTCGCCCTACCTCCACTTCGGCGCGGTCTCCGCGACCGAGGCGGTGCACCGGGCGGCCAAGCGGGGCGGGGCGGGCGCCGACGCGTTCGTACGGCAGCTCTGCTGGCGCGACTTCCACCACCAGGTGCTCGCCGCGCGTCCCGAGGCGTCCGGCGCCGACTACCGCTCCCGCCCGGGGCGCTGGCGGGAGGGGCCGGACGCAGAGGCGGACCTCGCCGCCTGGCGCGAGGGCCGCACGGGCTACCCCGTCGTCGACGCCGCCATGCGCCAACTCGCCCACGAGGGCTGGATGCACAACCGGGGCAGGCTGATCACGGCCTCGTTCCTGTCGAAGACGCTCTGCGTCGACTGGCGCGAAGGGGCGCGCCACTTCCTCGGCCTGCTGGTGGACGGCGACGTCGCCAACAACCAGCTCAACTGGCAGTGGGTGGCGGGCACCGGCACGGACACCCGCCCCAACCGCGTCCTCAACCCCGTGGCGCAGGCCAAGCGGTACGACCCCGACGGCGCGTACGTACGCCGCTGGGTCCCGGAACTCGCGGGCCTGGACGGGGCCGCCGTGCACGAGCCCTGGCGGCTCACCGGCCTCGACCGGGCCGCCTACGACTACCCGGAACCGCTGGTCGAGCTCTCCGAGGGGTTGGAGCGCTTCCGGCGGCTCCGGGGCTCCGCCGCCTGATCCGCGCGCTTATCGATGCGGAAACGATGCGAGTTGTGGCGGGGGGTGCGTCGGCCGGACCGTGAAGTGGTACGGGGTCGCTCAGGTCCCGGAGCCGCCGCTCCCGCAGCGACGGCGGCACACCCGGTGGACACACGCGCCACCGCACGGAGGAGGAAGCGCCATGACCGCACCCCGGACGACCGCGGAGCCCGCCGGCCCCACCGGCCCCGCCGCCTCCGTGTCCGCGCCTTCCGACGCCGTTCACTCCGCCGTGTCCGCCCCCTCGGTCGTCTCCCCGGCCGCCTCGCCGGCCGTCTCCTCGGCCGACGACGACCGGATCGCCCGCGGTCTGGTCGGAGGCGACGAGCAGTGCCTGGCCGCCGCCTACCGGCGCTGGGGCCGCTTGGTCCACACCCTGGCGGCCCGTGCGCTGGGCGACCCGCGCGAGGCGGAGGACGTCACCCAGCAGGTGTTCGTCGCCGCCTGGCGGGGCCGGGCCAATTTCCGCCCCGAGCGGGGCACCCTGCCCGCGTGGCTCACCGGCATCACCCGGCGCAAGATCGCCGACGCCCTGACCGCCCGCACCCGCCGCACCGAGCTCGCGGCCACCCTCGGCGCCTCCCTGGAGCACGAGGACCGGGTGGACGAGGAACCCGAGCGGGTCCTCGACCGGATGCTCGTCACCGAGGAGCTGTCCAGGCTGCCCCGCGTCCAGCGCGACGTCCTGGAGCTCGCCTACTTCGCCGACCTGACCCAGACCCAGATCGCCGACCGCACCGGCATGCCGCTCGGCACGGTCAAGAGCCACGCCCGCCGCGGCCTCCAGCGCATGAGGCACAGCCTCGAACTCGCCGGCGCCGGCGCCCCGGCCGTGCGCTGACCCGGTAGGCGGTCGGTGCGACCGTACGCTGCCCCGGCCGACGCTCCGGCCGTGTGCTGACCCGGCCGTGCGCTGCCCCGGTCGGCGCCCTGGCGGTGTGCTGACCCGGCCGTACGTTGCCCCCGGCCGGCCGTCGGTGCGGCCGCCCGTCGACCTGGCTGCCCGCCGGCTCGGCCGCTCGCCGGCCCCAGCCCCCGGCCAGCCCGGCCGCTCGCCGATCCGGCTGCCCGCCGACCTGTCCGCGCGCCGACCCGGTCGGCCGGGCAGGAGGCGCGTCAGGCCCCGGAGCCTCCCGCCGGCTCCGCGTACAGCCGGGAGACCAGGCCGATCGCCTCCCGCAGGCCGGAGGGCCGGGCCATGCCGGGAGCGGGTGTCCGGCCGAGCCAGCCGGGGCCCGCGAGCAGCACGAGCGGAGTCCTGCGCGCCCCCCGCACACCGAACGCCGTCCCCGCCACGTGCCGCGCCAGGGCGTGGTCGGCGGTGGACCGCGCCTGGGACCAGAGGGCCACGGCGGCGGGACCCGACCGCCGCACCGCCGCGTCCAGGGCCTCCGCCGGCACGGCCGCGCCGAACATCCGGATCGGCAGCCCCTGCTCGGCGAGACCGGCCGTCAGCGCCTCCAGCGGCAGGGTGTGCTGCTCGGCCGGGACGCAGGCGAGGACCACCGGGGGGCCCGCGGAGGGTTCGGCGTGCCCGGCCACGGTGGCCCGCCGCAGCGCGGTGGAGATGTGCCAGGAGAGCAGGTGCTCCACCTCGACGTACCGGTCGTCGGACGACTCCCACTTCCGGCCCACGGCGTGCAGCGTCGGCGCCATGACCTCCTCCCAGGCGGTGACGAGCCCGTACCGTGCGAGGACCTCCTGGAGCAGTCCCTCCACGGCCGGGCCGTCCAGGCGCACCGCGGCGCGCGCGAGACCGCGGCACTCCTGCCGCACGGCGCCCAGCGGCAGTCCGCTGCCCGCCGCCGCCCGCCCCGGGGCGGGGGCGTCGTCCCTGTCGGCCACGCCCGTGGTCCGCGCCCTGAGCGCGGACCGGGCCGCCTCGGCCGGCGGGACGCCCGAGGCGGTGAGGCGGCACATCTCCTCCAGCATCGCGACGTCCCCGGGGCCCCAGCGCCGGTGGTGCCCGTCCGGGCGTGCGGCGGGCCCGATCCCGTAACGCCGGTCCCAGGAGCGCACGGTCGTCGGGGAGACCCCGAGACGCCGCGCCAGGGCGCCGGTGGTGATCCCGTGCGATGCGTCCGACATGCCGCCACCCTACGTCGGGAGAACGGTGCGCGAACGATGCGAGAAGCCGGCCGGAGCGGCCGATCGCGGCGCGGGCGGACGCCCGGAGCGCGCGGCGCAGGCGGCCGAACGCTGCCGTTCGCGTCAACATCAGGCCGATTCCATTCGAAAACCCTCGTACAGCACGGGTGTTGCGGGGTGCTGTTCACATGGGCGCATTACTCTTCGTTGACCCGCCCTTGGGCTTGCTTTGGTGAATTCCCGTGAAGATCCGACCGGAGGATCAGGGAGGAGAGCGTCCACGATGCCGTCCGTCCGTACGCCTCTCCCCCTGCGCACCGCCCTCCTGCTCTTCCTCGCCCTGATCTGCGGCACCTGCGCCCTCTCCGCCCCCGCCGGGCCGACCCCGTCCGGGTCCGCGCCCCGGCTCCAGCAGCCCCGGGTCCAGCAGGCCGCACCGGTCGCGACGTACGAGTCCGGGCACACCGGGGGAGGCGAGGCCGACGCACCCCGGGGCACCGTCCTCCACGGCGACCGGCGGAGGGCGGTGCCCGCCCCCACCGGCGCCCCGGGCCCGCAGCCGCTCGTCACCCGCGCCGCCACGCCCGACCCGGACCCGGGGGCCGGCCGCACGGGCGGACCGGACTCCCGGCCGAGACCGCTCGCGGGCCACGACCCCTCCGCCCTCCAGGTCTTCCTCTGCTGACCGGCGCCACACCCCGCGCCGACCTGTCAGCCCGACGCGCCCCCACGCGCGCCAGGAGGAAACCTTCATGCAGCCCCTCATCGACACCGCCCGCCGATCCGGACAGCGCCCTGAGGAGTCAGCCCCACGAGAGCACCGCACCGGACCCGACGCCTGCGAGGCGCCGTGATGACCGACCTCCGGACGCCCCGCTCCCTCCCCTTCCCGCGACAGGACCTCGCCGCCTCGCTCGTCGTCTTCCTCGTCGCCCTCCCGCTCTGCATCGGCGTCGCCGTCGCCTCCGGCGTCCCCGCCGAACTCGGCCTCATCACCGGCATCGTCGGCGGCATCGTCACCGGACTCATGCGGGGCAGCAGCCTCCAGGTCTCCGGCCCGGCCGCCGGACTCACCGTCCTCGTCCTGGAGGCGGTCCGCGCCTTCGGCCTCCCCGCGCTCGGCGTGATCGTGCTGGCGGCCGGCGTCCTGCAGATCGTCATGGGGCTGCTGCGCTGGGGCCGCTGGTTCCGCGCGATCTCCCTCTCCGTCGTCGAGGGCATGCTCGCGGGCATCGGCCTGGTCATCATCGCCGGACAGCTCTACGCCGCGGCCGGCCTCACCGCCCCGGCCTCCGGCCTCGACAAGCTCATCGGCCTCCCGGGAGCCCTGGTCGAGGCGCTCGGCAGCCGTACCGCCCTCGTGTCGCTCGCCCTCGGGGCCGGCACCGTCCTCGTCGTCGTCGGCTGGCGGCGGATGCCGCGCCGGGCCCGGGCCGTGCCCGGCGCCCTGGTGGCGGTGCTCCTCGCGGCCCTGGCGACCGCCGCGTTCGGCCTCCCGGTGGAGACCGTGCGGGTGAGCGGGGTGCTGGAGGCCGTCCACCTCCCGGGAGCCGAAGCCCTCTCCTCCCTCGCCGACCCGGCCCTCCTCGGCACGGTCCTGGCCTTCGCCCTGATCGCCTCCGCCGAGTCGCTGTTCAGCGCGGCGGCGGTCGACCGGCTCCACTCCGGCCCGCGCACCGACTACGACAAGGAACTCCTCGCCCAGGGCTCCGGGAACGCCCTGTGCGGCCTGCTCGGCGCGCTGCCCCTCACCGCGGTCATCGTGCGCAGCTCGGCCAACGTCGAGGCCGGTGCCCGGACGAAGGCGTCCCGGGTCCTCCACGGCGTCTGGCTGCTGCTCTTCGTCGCCCTGCTGCCCGCCGTCCTCGCGTACATTCCGCTGGCGGCGCTGGCCGGGATCCTGGTGCACGCGGGCTGGAAGCTCATCCCGTTCAAGGGGGTCGCGACGCTCTGGCGCCGTCACCGGGGCGAAGCCCTCGTCCTCGTGGCGACGGCGACGGCGATCGTCGCGGTCGGCATGTTCGAGGGCGTCCTGATCGGACTCGTCCTGTCGGTGGCCAAGGCCGCCTGGGAGGCCTCGCACCTGCGCATCGAGCACAGTGACGACGGGCGCGACGCGGTGCGCGTACGGCTCCAGGGGACGATCACCTTCCTGAGGCTGCCCCAGATACTCGACAGCCTCGAAGCCCTGCCCAGCGACCGCCGCGTGGTGCTGGACCTCTCCGGTATCCACCACCTCGACCACGCCTGCCGGGCGGCGCTGGAGACCTGGGCGGAGCGGCACGGCGGCGCCGACGCCGAGGCCGTCCGCGCCAGCACGGCTCCGGACCGGCACGAGGGGGCGGAACCCGGCTCCGGCCGGTGAGCCCGCGGGGGACGGCGGGCGCGCACCCGTCGTCCCCCGTACCCACCGTGGGGCGGGCCGCGTCACGGCGCACGGCCGCACCGTGCGCACGGCTCGTGGGCGCCCGCCCCGTGGTGCCGCTGCCCATGGGCGACGCCGTGGCGCGCCGCCCGAGGGCTTCGCGCCGCCTCAGGATCCGTCGGAGGCCCGCTCGGGCTCGCCCCAGCCAGGCAGTTCGTCCGGGCCGGGCACCGTGCCGGTGAGCCGGACCCGGCCCTCCGCGTCCGTGCGGACGGTCAGGGTCTGTCCCCGCGCGGTGGCCGAGACGGGTCCCCGGGCGGTGATCGCGGTCAGGGCCCGGCTGCCGGCGGCGAGGTAGTAGCGCGCCCCGGACGGCGCCGTCCAGTACGCCCCCGCCAGCAGGTGCTGGCCGAAGCGGCTGCATGCCGCCGTGTCCGAGGGCGGCGGACCCGACGCCGGTACCGGCGTCGGCCGGTCGCCCGCGCCCGGCCGCTCCCAGGCCACCGCCACGCGGGCGCGTCCGTCCCAGCCCTCCGCGCGCGTGCAGGTCCAGGTGGCGCGTCCCGCCCGCTCCGGCAGGTCCTGCTGGGCGAACTCCCACCGGTTCACGGCGCGTACGCCGGTGCCCCGCAGCTCCGGCAGCGCGCAGGCCGAACGGGCCCAGGCGGCGAGGCCCGCCGCCGACGTCGCCTCCCTCGGCTGGCGCGCGGGGGCTCCGGTCCCCGGCGCCGGGGTCCACGTGAGGTGCGCGGCGACGGGCTCCCCGAGGTCGGCCAGCAGGAACGAGTGGTCCTCGACGATCCTGGTCGACGAGCGCACCTGCAACGCGGGCACGGTGCGGCAGTCGCCCGGCGCCTGCGGTACGGGGTCGGTGACGCCGTCCCGGGAGACGTCCAGGGGCCGGGCGGGCACCTCGGGCCGGCGGAGGTCGCGCACCGCGCTCTCGTCGATCCAGGGGGCGAGCAGGAACCTCGTTCCGAGTGGTGTCCTGCTCACCGCCACGGCCGCGCCGCTGGTCACGTCCGCGTCGTCCGCCCGGGCCAGTTCGAGCACCGCCCCGGGCCGGCCGGTCAGCGGCTCGGCGTACCGGACGAGCCGGCCGCCGTCGTGCAGGAGGACGACCGCGGAGTCGTCGACCGGGCCGGCGAAGAGCAGCCGGGCCGGCGCGACGGGCGGGGTCGCCGGCGTCCCCGGTGTGGCGGTGACCCGGATGCCCGTACGGTCCCCGGAGCCGCGCGCCCAGGCGTCGAGGGCGCGGGACAGCAGCGCCTTGTCCCCGGTCCCGGCCCCGCGCGCGGGCCACACGGTCAGATCGACGCGCGCGGTGTCGGCCCACAGCTCGGCGGGGGTACGGAGCAGGAGCGCGGGGTCGGCCGCGCGGGCGGACGCCAGGGTGAGCGGCGTGACGGGCGGCTCGGGCGGAGGCGGCGCGGGACGCGGGGTCAGCACGGCGGCCGTGGTCGCGGCGAGCAGCAGGGTGACGGCGAGGGCGGCCATCCGGCCGCGGTGTCGGCGGCGCAACAGGTCCGTCGGCCGCGCCTGGACGGTGCACGGGTCGAACTCGACGCCGTGCAGGAGCGACTCGGCGTCGGCGCCGAGTGTGGCGCGGAGGCGTTCGGCGGTGCGGAGGGCCTCGTCCGGCCGGCGCGCGCCCGCGGCGGCGAGGAGGAGGACGGTGGGGTCGGCGGTGAGTCCTTCGAGGACGCGGAGGGCGAAGGCGGCCCGTACCTCGGGGTCCACCTCGGTCAGCGCGGCCTCCAGCGCCGTCTCGTCGTCGCCGCCGGCCCGGGGGAAGACCCTCAGTCCGAGGACGGCGGGGAGCGGGGTCCGTCCGAGGGACCACCGGGGACGGGCGGCGGCCCGCAGTGCGGCGGACACGACGCGTTCCCGCAGCCAGGCGAGGACGGGTCCCTGCTCGCCGCGCGGCGCGGGCACGCGCGGACGCGGGCGCGACGGGCCGGCCGCCGCGAGGGACCTCTGCACGATGGCATGAGCGGCGACCACGCGGCGGTGCCGGCCGAGGGCGGGCGGGAGGATCAGGTGGGCGAGCCTGACGAGCCGCGGATAGTGCTCGACGAGCGCCGCCTCGGCGTCGCTCCGGCCGGGGCGAGGGGGCGCGGCGGGGGGTATGCCGCTGCCGGGCAAGGTGTCGTACGACTGCATGACTGTGCCAACGAGGGGTCCGCGCATCGGTCACCCCGGACGGGTGCGCTGGGAGTCCCTCCCGGCGCCCCCGGCGCATCCGGCGCGACCGCCCGTGCGCGGGCGCCGCCACGCGCGCGTGGCGGGGGGCGACCTGTGGGGTCGGCGGGTCGGTGGGGTCGCCCGGGGCGGCGGGGGCCGAGGGGTCGGTGGGGGCTGAGGGGGCGGCGGGCTCCGAGGGGTCGGCTGGGCCGGGGGAGTCCGAGGAGGCGGTGGGAGGGAAGGCTGGTGACCTGTCGTCACCGGTGGGCGTCGGCCGGATCGCGCCCGGGATCGGTCGGTCTGTCGGTCTGTCGGTCCGTTGGTCCGTCGGTCCGGTCGGGTCGGTTCGGTGGGCTCGGCGGTGGCGGCCCTCGATGGGGGCCCGCAGGGGTCGGGATCCGATGGCGGCCCACAGCGCCGGGCACCGATGGCGCCCCACAGCGTCGGCCACCGCGTCGGCCCGCAGTGTCGGTGGGCGCTCCTAGGGTGGCCGTGTGACTCGTGACACCCGGCCGCTGGCCGTCTTCGACCTCGACAACACCCTCGCCTGGACCGCCCACCGGCAGCACTTCCTGGAGCAGAGGCCCCGGGACTGGGACGGCTTCTTCGCGGCGGCGCCCGACGACCCGCCGCTGGCGGAGGGCGCGGCGCTCTGCCGGTCGGCGGCCGAGGAGTGCCAGGTGGTGTACCTGACCGGGCGTCCGGAGCGGTGTCGGCGGGACACGCTGGACTGGCTGGCGGCCCAGGGGCTTCCGGAAGGGCCGGTCCACATGCGCCGGCACCGCGACTTTCGGCCCGCCCGGGTCACCAAGGTGGAGATCCTGCGGCGGCTCGGCGCGGACCGGGAGGTCCGGATGCTGGTCGACGACGACACGCTCGTCTGCGACGCGGCCGAGGCCGCGGGCTTCCCGGTGGTCCGCGCCGACTGGGCGTCCTCCTCGGAGGCGCTGCGGGAGGCCCAGGAGCGCGAGGGCAGGACCTGAGCCGCCGGCACACGCGCGTGCCGGCGGGCCGGTGTTGGGGCGGACGCCGGGTCAGGCGTCCTCGTCCAGCCGGAAGCCGACCTTCAGTCCGACCTGGTAGTGCTCGATCTGCCCGTCGACCAGATGGCCGCGCACCTGCGTGACCTCGAACCAGTCGAGGCCGCGCAGCGTCTGCGAGGCGCGCGCGATGCCGTTGCGGATGGCCTGGTCGACGCCCTCGGTGGAGGTGCCGACGATCTCGGTGACGCGGTAGGTGTGGTTCGACATGGAGCGGGACTCCTCTCGGTGCCCCCGGCGGGGGTTCCCTCCACCGTGCCCCAGGGCACGGCACCGCGCGACACGGCGAGGGCGGTCCGCCACCCTTCGCCCGTACCCGTGGGTAACAGTGCCGATTGTCCCGCCCGCTCCGGGAACGGGATGGTCAAGGACTTGACCACTCGGTTGGTCCAGACCAGAATCCAGGCCACATACCCGCGCGAACACCCCGTTCGGTCCCCCCACGTCGGGTCAGCTCCCCATGCCGCACCACCGCGTGCTGAACCGAAGGTGACCTCCGTGAAGAACCGCTTGCTCGCATGTCCCCTGGCTGCCGCCACCGCACTCGCCCTCGCGGGCTGCGGGCTGTTGCCCGGGACCGGGGGCGAGAGCCGCACGGTCGACATATGGCTCATGCGGGACAGCGTCAGCGAGGACTTCCTGAAGCGCTTCACCGAGGCGTACGAGGACGAGCACGGCGACGTCGAGCTCAACGTCACCATCCAGGACTGGACCGGCATCGGAAAGAAGGTCACCGAGGCCATCAAGGGCGGCGGCGGACCGGACCTCATCGAGGTCGGCAACACCCAGGTCGCCCAGTACGCCGACACCGACCGGCTCTACGACCTCACCCTGGAGTCCGTCCGCGACCTCGGCAGCGAGGACTGGCTGCCCGGTCTGGCCGAGCCCGGCAACCTCGGCGGCTCGCAGTACGGCATCCCCTGGTACGCCGCCAACCGCATCGTGATCTACAACAAGGACCTCTTCAGCGCGGCCGGCGTCACCGACCCGCCCGCCACGCGCGCGGAGTGGCTCCAGGTCACCGAGAAGCTGAACCGCCAGGGCTCCCAGGGCATCTACCTGGCCGGCCAGGACTGGTACACCCTCGCCGGCTTCATCTGGGACGAGGGCGGCGAGCTCGCCGTCGACGAGGGCGGCCTCTGGACCGGCGCCCTCGACTCCCCCGAGGCCCTGCGCGGCATGGACTTCTACAAGTCGCTCCAGTCCCTCGGCTCGGGACCGAAGAACGCCGACGAGCAGAACCCGCCGCAGGCCGAGGTCTTCGCCCGCGGCGACGTCGCCCAGATCGTCGCCGTGCCCAGTGCCGTCTCCGCCATCGTCAAGGCCAACCCCGCCCTCAAGGACAAGCTCGGCTACTTCCCCATCCCGGGCAAGAAGGCCGGTACTCCGGGCGCGGTCTTCACCGGCGGCTCGGACCTGATCATCCCGGCGAACGCCCCCGACCGCAGCGCCGCCCTCGACGTCGTCAAGGCGCTCGCGGGCGAGAAGTGGCAGACGGAGCTGGCCCGCGCCATGGGCTACGTGCCCAACAAGAAGGGCCTCGCTTCCGTGGTCTCCGGCCAGGAGGCGACCGCCGCCATGGCCGCCGGCGCGGCCAACGGCCGCGCCACCCCGAACTCCCCCCAGTGGGCCGACGTCGAGGGCGACAACCCCATCAAGCCCTACATGACCGCCGTCCTGGACGGCGAGGACCCCAAGAAGGCGGCCCGCACCGCCTCCGAGGCCATCACCGACTCCCTGGCCGAGTAGAGAGCCGCGGCACCTCGGACGAGTAGAGCGCCGCGACACCTCGGCCGGGTGGACCGCCGCGACACCTCGGCCGGGTGGACCGCCGCGACACCTGCCCGGCCGAGCAGAACCTCGGCGGCGCCCCCGGACGGGGGCGCCGCGGAGCATTCAGCCTTCCCACACCCGCGATCCCCCGGCCGGTCATGTCGAATCCAGCCGACGACGGAAGAAACGAGGGGCCGGACCGCACCGCTCGCGGACCGGCGACGACCCTTCACCTTCCGTACGCCGGAGGAGACCGCCATGCCCGCACTCTCGCCCGCGCTCGCCGACTCCATCGTCCCGGCCGTCCCCGTGCCGGCCGGCATCCAGCCCTCCGTGGCGCTCCCCGCCCAGCCCGGCCCGGCCGGCGGGGCACAGCCCGCGCCCCGCTACGTCGTGGAACTCGCCCGTGACCAGGACGACGTCCGGGCCGCCCAGCGCCTGCGCCACCTGGTCTTCGCCGGTGAGCTGGGCGCCCGCCTCGACGGACCCGAACCGGGACTCGACACCGACGCCTTCGACGCCTACTGCGACCACCTCCTCGTCCGCGAGGAGACCACCCGCGAGGTCGTCGGCACCTACCGGATCCTGCCGCCCGAGCGGGCCGCCGTCGCCGGCCGGCTCTACTCCGAGACCGAGTTCGACCTCACCCGCCTCGCCCCCGTCCGCCACGACCTCGTCGAGGTCGGCCGCTCCTGCGTCCACCCCGCGCACCGCAACGGCGCCGTCATCGCCCTCATCTGGGCCGGGCTCGCCCGCTACATGACCCGCACCGGCCACGAGTGGCTGGCCGGCTGCTGCTCGATCCCGCTCGCCGACGGCGGCACCCTCGCCGCCGCGACCTGGGACACCGTCAAGGCGAAGCACCTCGCCCCGGAGGAGTACTGGGTCACCCCGCACAAGCTGTGGAACGCCGACGGCGTCGCCCGCCCCGAGGGCCGCGCCGAACTTCCCGCCCTGCTCCGCGGCTACATCCGGCTCGGCGCCTGGGTCTGCGGCGCCCCCGCCCACGACCCCGACTTCGGCGTCGCCGACCTCTATGTGCTGCTCTCGCTCCGCCGGACCAACCCCCGCTACCTCCGCCACTTCCTCTCGCTCGTCCCGGCCTCGTGAACCGGGCGGTCCCGCACCCCTCGCCGTGGCTCCCCACGGCGCCGTGCACCCCGGGCCGCCGCTGCGCGGCGCACCCGGCCCCCGGCACGGCCCCCGGGACCGCCCGCGCGGCCTTCCGGCCCGCATCCGTCCCGCTGGCCTGTGCCCGCCTGGCGGCCGGTCTCGCGGTCGTCCTCCTCGGGGTGGTCCTCCTCCCGCTGGTGGGGCGGCTGCCCGCCGCCGGGAGGCTCCGCCTCGTACGGCTCTGGGCGCGGGCGGTCGTCCGCGCCTTCGGCGTCCGGCTCGCGGTCACCGGGAACCGGCCGCCCGCCGGACGGCCCGCGCTCGTCGTCGCCAACCACGTCTCCTGGCTCGACATCCCCCTCGTCGCCGCCGTCCTCCCCGGCCGGATGATCGCCAAGCGGGAGGTGCGCGGCTGGCCGGTGCTCGGCGCGCTCGCCGCCCTCGGCGGCACCCTCTTCATCGACCGCGACGGGCTCCGCGGGCTGCCCGGCACCGTGCGCGAGGTCGCGGGCGCGCTGGCGGCCGGCGGCCGGGTGGCCGCGTTCCCGGAGGGCTCCACGTGGTGCGGGCGGGCCGGCGGGCGGTTCCGCCCGGCCCTCTTCCAGGCGGCGGTGGACACCGGATCCGATGTCCAGCCGGTACGGATCGGCTACCGGCCGCACGGGGCGGCGGGGTACGTGGGGGAGGACCCGCTCGGGGCGTCGCTGTGGAGGGTGGTGCGGACGCCGGAGCTGGCCGCCGAGGTCCGGATACTGGATCCGATATCCAGCATTCAGTATCCGGACCGCAGGCTCCTGGCCGCGGCGGCCCAGCACGCCGTCCACCCCACCGCCGTACCCCGCTCACCGGCCCCGCGGCTCCCCGCCGGACCTCGCGCCGCCGCGCTCCCCGCCGGACCTCGCGCCGCCATGCCGACCGCCGGATCTCCGACCGCCGCGCTCCCCACCGGGAGCCAGGCCGACCCGCTTCCCGCCGTCCCCCGGCAGCCCGCCTCGAGCGCCTACCGCGCCGTCGCCAGCGACAGCGCGAACCGGCCCTCCTCGTCCGTCCACCACCGCTCCGCCTCGAACCCGGCCTCGGCCAGCTCCGCCCGCACGCCCTCCTGACGGAACTTCGCCGACACCTCCGTCCGCAGTTCCTCGCCCGCCTCGAACGGCACCACCAGATCGAGGTCGGGGATCTTCACGGTCAGCGCGTGCCGGGCCCGCAGCCGCATCTCGATCCACTCCCGCTCCCGGTCCCACCGGGCCACGTGGTCGAAGTCCGCCGGATCCGCGTCGGCCCCCAGCTCCCGGTCGATCACGGCCAGCACGTTCTTGTTGAACTCCGCCGTCACCCCGGCCGCGTCGTCGTACGCGGCCACCAGGGTCGACTCGTCCTTCACCAGATCCGTGCCGAGCAGGAACGCGTCACCCGGCGCCGTCATCGACCGCACCGAGCGCAGGAAGGCCCGCCTCTCCTCCGGCAGGAGGTTCCCGATCGTCCCGCCCAGGAAGGCGACGAGTCGCGGCCCTGGCGTCCCCGGCAGCGTGATCCCCCGCGTGAAGTCGGCGACCAGCGCGTGGACCCGCAGCTCCGGCCGGTCCGCCAGGAGGGCCTCCGCCGCCCCCGTCAGCGCCGACTCGCTCACGTCCACCGGCACATAGGCGGCCAGCTCCGGCATCAGCGCGTCGATGAGGAACCTCGTCTTCTCCGACGACCCCGAACCCAGCTCCACCAGGGTCCGGGCCCCGGTCGCCGCCGCGATCTCCGGCGCCCGCGCGACCAGGATCTCCCGCTCCGCCCGCGTCGGGTAGTACTCCGGCAGCCGGGTGATCTCGTCGAACAGCTCACTGCCCCGGGCGTCGTAGAACCACTTCGGCGGCAGCTCCTTGGGGGAGCGGGTCAGCCCGCGCAGCACGTCGGCGCGCAGATCGGCGGCGGCCGCGTCCGCGGCGAGGGTACGGGTCAGCTGGAACGTGCTCACGCGGACGGCTCCTTGAGCGGGGTGAGGACGACTTCCGCCCGGGAGGCGGTGACGAGCGTCCGCTCGGGCACCTCCTGCCAGCGCGGATCGTCGTCGTACGGTTCGGAGGCCACGGCCACCCGGCCGGGACCCGACAGACACCACAGACTGTTCCCCCACACCGTCGCCGCGACCTGATCGCCGTCGGTGAGCAGCAGATTGAGCCGAGCCTCCGGAGCGGCCTCGGCCGCCGCCAGGACCGTCCCGGCGAGCGCGTCCCCCGGCCCCTGACCGGCCCGCAGCCGATGCAGCACCAGCGCCCACAGGAGCGCCGAGTCGGTCCGCGCCTCCAGATCGAGCAGCTCCGCCGCCGGGAGGGCGGCGGCCAGCGGCGTCAGCGACCCCGGCCAGCCCGGCACGGCGCCGTTGTGACTGAAGAGCCAGGGCCCCGACCCGAACGGCGCCGCCGCGGCCTCCCCGTCCGCGCCCGGCAGCGTCGCCCCCCGCACCGCGCCGAGCAGCGCCCCGCTCCGTACCACCCGGGCCAGGTCGGCGAAGGACAGGTCGCCCCAGATCGGACCGGTCCGCCGGTACCGGGCCGGGACCGGGTCCCCGTCCGCGTACCAGCCGACACCGAACCCGTCCGCGTTCACCACCCCGCTGCTCTGCGTGCGCGGCGCCCACGCCTGGCGCAGCAGCGCGTGCGGCGGCCGGATCAGCAGGTCGCCGAGCGCCACGGGATCGCCGAGATAGGCGATGTGACGGCACATCAGTCGAGCTCCGCGGAGCGTGCGGTGCGGAAGCCGGCGAAGATCTGCCGCCGCACCGGGTAGTCCCAGTTGCGGAAGGTGCCCCGGCAGGCGACCGCGTCCACGGCGAACGAACCCCCGCGCAGCACCTTGTACTCGGGGCCGAAGAACACTTCCGAGTACTCCTTGTACGGGAAGGGGCGAAAGCCCGGGTAGGGCAGGAAGTCGCTCGACGTCCACTCCCACACGTCGCCGATCAGCTGCCGCACCCCGAGCGGCGAGGCCCCCGCCGGGTAGCTCCCCGCCCGCGCGGGCCGCAGGTGCCGCTGGCCGAGGTTGGCGTGGTCGGGTCCGGGATCGGCGTCTCCCCACGGGTAGCGGCGCGAGCGGCCGCTCACCGGGTCGTGCCGGGCGGCCTTCTCCCACTCGGCCTCCGTCGGCAGCCGCCGGCCGGCCCAGCGCGCGTAGGCGTCCGCCTCGTACCAGCTGACGTGGACCACGGGCTCGTCCTCCGGCACGGGTTCGGTCACCCCGAACCGCCGGCGCAGCCACCGTCCGGCCTCCTGGTGCCAGAACAACGGTGCCACGACGCCGTGTTCGCGGATCTGGTTCCAGCCTTCCGGATGCCACCACCGCCGGTCGGTGTAGCCGCCGTCCGCCATGAACGCCAGATAGGAGCCGTTGGTGACCGGCGCGGTGTCGAGATGGAAGGCGGCCACGGTACGGGTGTGCGCGGGGCGTTCGTTGTCCAGGGCCCACGGCTCGTCCGAGGTCCCCATCGTGAACGGCCCTCCGGGTACGAGGATCTCGTCGGGGAGCGGCCCCGAGGGGTGGGACGGTGGCGGGGGAGCGGTCAGCGCGGCCGGCCCCGTCCTCAGCTGATGGGTGATCAGCATCGTCTCGTCGTGCTGCTGTTCGTGCTGGGCGATCATCCCGAACGCGAAGCCGGCGTCCAGCAGCGGACGCCCCTCCATGCGCGCCCCGGCCAGCACGTCGAGGACCCGGGTCCGTACGTCGGCGGCGTACGTCCGCGCCTCGGCGGGCGACAGCAGCGGCAGCGACGGACGCGCGGAGCGCGGGTGCGCGAAGGCGTCGTACAGCGGGTCGATCTCCGGGCGCAGCGCCTCCCGCCCCGCGACCTCCCGCCACAGCCACTGTTCCTCCTGGTTCCCGATGTGCGCCAGGTCCCAGACGAGGGGGGACATCAACGGAGAGTGCTGCGCGGTGAGTTCACCGTCCTCCACGCTGTCGGTGAGGAGGGCGGTGCGGGCCCGGGCCGCGGTCAGCGCGTCCAGCGCGCGACTCCGCAGCGCTTCCGCGCCCGCCGTCGTCCCCGCGTCGGTCGTTCCGGTCATGACGTCATCACCTGGAGTTCGTCGGCCGGGCAGGCCCCGGGATCCACGTACCGTTCCTGGAAGGCGTCCACCGCCCGTCGCACCCGCCCGCTCGCGCCGATCCTCCGCAGCGCCGGCCGCGCCGCCGCGAAGACGTCGCGGGCCGCCGCGTGCAGGACCGGGTCGGCGAGTCCGTCGCGGGCCGCCCGGAGCCACAGCGGGTTGCGGGGCGCCGGTTCCGGACCGGCGAGGTCGGCCAGCGGCCGAACCGCCCGGTACACCGCCTCGGCCGCCTCCGCGTCCTCGAAGACCGCGGTCGTCACCGCCACCGGCACCATCCAGCCGTCCGCGCCCGGCTGCGCGTCGATCATCCGCAGCTCCAGATGGCCGCGCGGCCGGACCGGAGGGAAGAGCGTCGTCACGTGATAGCGCAGGTCGTCGGTGTCGGCCGGCCGGGGCGATCCCGTCCGCAGCCACTCGCGGAAGGTCAGCCCCTCCGGTACCAGCCAGGGGCCGTCCTCCTCGCGCACGCAGAGCACCGGGGTGTCGAGGACGTGGGCCGCCCACTCCGCGCGCGGGTCGCCGTCGGCCGACGGCGCGAGCGTCCGCAGGGGGTCGAGGTCCGCCCACAGCGACTGCCGGGTGGAGCGCCAGCCGGTACGGCGCCCGCCGTGCTGCGGCGAGTTGGCGAAGACCGCCACCAGCACCGCGCCGAAGAGGTGCGCCAGCTCCCAGCGGCGCAGATAGCCGAGCGGTCCCGGCTCCTCCAGGCCGGCGTCCAGGCAGACCTGGACCGAGGCCGACTCGCACATCATGGCGCGGCCCGCGGGGCCCGTCCGGCCGAGCGCGGCCTCCATCGCGTCGTACCGCGGCTCGCGGAGCACCCGCTCGCGCGGAGCGTGCCAGGGGTCGACCCCGTATCCGCTCAGGGTCAGGCCGAGCGGGCCGAGCGCCGACCGCACCGCCGCCAGGTCGGAGGCGAGCGAGTCCAGGCACTCCATGAGGGATCCGGCGGGGCGCGAGCTGAGCTCCAGCTGCCCTCCGGGTTCGAAGGTGAGCGCCGACACCAGCGGCAGGGACCGTACGGTGTCGAGCGCGGCGGCCAGCCGGGGCGGTCGCACCGGCTCGCGCGGGTCGCGCAGATCGTGGACGAGCCACTCCAGCTCGGCCCCCACGGTGCGGGGCGGGCCGGTCTTGAAGCAGATACAGCGCAGCAGTTCCTCCGCCGCCTCCTCGGTGAGGGGCGGACCGCCGCGCGGGGTGCCGCTGAGCGTCATCCGTGCACCTCCAGGTGCTGGTCGCGGATCCGTTCGGGAGCCGCTGCTTCCACCTAAAGGCACCGCCGGGCGGCGTGCAAGAGCGCCTCAGCGCCCCCACGCGCGCCCCTTGTGCCCCCGGACGTCCGTAAATCGCCGCTCGGAGGGGAGTGGGGCGGGACGGCACAGGAGTGAAGGAAAAGCGTTTGTCCCGGACACGCCGAGAAGATCATCCTTCCTTCATGAGTGCACGACTGCGCGAGATCGCGCGGCAGACCGAGGCGATCGTCGCCTCGGGCTCCTACACCGCCCCCGGAGGGCGGACCGTCTCCCTCCACGAGGACCTCGCGGCCGCCCTGGCCGGAACCCGCCTGTACGGGCCCGAGCCCGTCCCCGTCACCCCCGGCACGGACCGCGCGGGCCGGATCGAGGTGACCGGTGAGAGCAGCCTCGCCGCCGCCCGCCGGATGACCGGCGCCGACCCCGGCACCCCCGTCGCCGTCCTGAACTTCGCCTCCGCCCGCAACCCCGGCGGCGGCTACCTCAACGGAGCCCAGGCCCAGGAGGAGGCCCTGTGCCGCTCCTCCGCCCTGCACGCCACCTTGCTCCGCGCCCCCGCCTACTACGCGCACCACCGAGGCGAACGGGACGCCTTCTACACCGACCGGGTGATCCACTCGCCCCGGGTGCCCGTCTTCCGCGACGACCGCGGTGCCCTGCTCGATCCCCCCTTCACCGTCGGATTCCTGACCTCGCCCGCGCCCAACGCCGGCGTCGTCCGCCGCCGCGACCCCGAGCAGGCCCACCGGCTGCCCGCGGCGCTCGCGTCCCGCGCCGAGCGGGTCCTGGAGACGGCGGTGGCGGAGGGGTACCGCCGCATCGTCCTCGGCGCCTGGGGCTGCGGCGTCTTCCAGAACGACCCGGCCGAGGTGGCGGGCGCCTTCAAGGCGCTGCTGGCCGGCGACGGACGGTTCGCCGGCCACTTCGACGAGGTCGTCTTCGCCGTCCTGGACCGGGGATCCGGGACTCCGACCCTCGCCGCGTTCCGTCGGACATGGGATCCGTCCGCGGGGCAGGGGATCCGGTAGCCCGTTCAGGCGCCCGATCCGTCCCGCGATGCGCACCTCGCACTCCCGTGCGAGCCTGAAGGCACATGGATTCGGCCACGGGAGGCACCGTCGTGGGCAAGAAACAGACCCGGGTGAACAAGGGCGCCCGTACCGGCGGCCACGAGCACCGCGAGGCGGTGTCCGTCAAGGAGAAGGGCGGGACCGCGGGCGCGAGCGAGGCGCCGCGGTCGGTCATCGAGACGGCGTCCCACCGCAAGGAACGGAAGTTCGGCCACAACTGAGCGGCCGCGGGGACGCGGACCACGGGAGTACGGGCCGGGGCCCGGTGCCTTCACGGCGCGCGGGCCCCGGCTCAGGTGCCGCCCGGACGGGTCGGTCACGTGTCGTCGCCGACGGTGATCTCCACCGTCGTCACCTCCTTCGAGCCGCCGGCCCGCGCGTCGCCGCCCCGCGCCGCCGGAACGGCGGCCGGCCGCTCGGAGCCGTTCGGATCCGTCGTGGCGAGCAGCCGGCGGGCGAGGCCGAGACCCGTCCCGCCCATGGTCAGGGCCTTGGCGAACATCTCCGCCATGCCGTCGGCGCCGTTGAGCAGGACCATCTGGTCCACGTTGCCGAAGGCCGACGCGCCGGCCTCGACGATCTCCGGCCACTTCTCGGCCAGCTGCTGCGCGACGACGGCCTCCTGGTTCTCGGCGAGGGCCGCGGCCCGGGCCTTGATGGCCTCCGCCTCGGCCAGACCCTTGGCCCGGGTGGCCTCGGCCACCGCGAGACCCTTGGCGTGTGCCGCGGCGGCCTCCGCCTCGCCGGTGACCCGGGTCGCCGTGGCCTTCGCCGCGCCGGCCAGCTCGGTCTCCCGCGCCGTGGCCTGGGCGGACGAGATCCGGGCGTCGCGCTCGGCCTCGGCCAGCGTCCGGGTCTCGTACGCCAGCGCGTCGGCCGGCTTGCGGACCTCCGCCTGGAGCTGCTGCTCCTTGCGGTGGCCCTCCAGCTCCGCGACCCGGGTCTCCTGGACGACGACCTCCTGGCGGGAGGCCGCCTCGGCGAGCGGGCCGGCCTGCCGGGCCCGGGCGCTGGCCTGGTCCCGCTCGGCCTGGTAGCCGGCCTGGAGGATCTCGCTGTCGCGGGTCGCCTCCGACATCCGGGCCGCCGCCTGCTGCTCGGCCTCGGTCGCCCGCCGGTTGGCCTCCGCCTGCGCGATGCGGGCGTCGCGCTGGACGGCCGCCGCGTGCGGGGCGGCGAGGTTCTTGATGTAACCGGTCGGATCCTCGATCTCGTGGATCTGGAGCGAGTCGACGATCAGCCCCAGCTTCTCCATCTCCGTGCCGCAGGCCGAGCGGGCCTGCCCGGTCAGCTTCTCCCGGTCACGGATCATGTCCTCGACCGTCAACCCGCCGACGATGGCGCGGAGATGACCGGCGAAGACGATGTGCACCCGCTCGCTCATCAGCTTCTGCTGGTCGAGGAAGCGGCGGGCGGCGTTGGCGATGGACACGAAGTCGTCGCCCACCTTGAAGATCACCACGCCGCGCACCTTGAGCGGGATTCCCTGGTGGGTGACGCACTCGACGGACAACTGGGTCTCGTTGAGGTCCAGCGACAGCTTGCGCACCGCCTGCACGCCAGGCACCACGAGGGTGCCGCGTCCGGTGACGATGCGGAACCCCATGCCCTCGCCGAGGCCCTCGTTCTTGTGGTTGGAACCGGAGATGATCAGCGCCTCGTTGGGTTCCGCGACGCGCCACATCATCTTGAACAGGACGATCAGGACGACGAGCGCGCCGACGACGGCGCCCGCCAGGATGCCGATGCCCATGGGCAAGGTCCCCCTTCACCGGAGCCGTGCGGATCCGGTGAAGGGAGTGTCCGCCCGGGACGGACGCCGCTCAAAGGGCGTGGCGGACGTCGTGTCAGACGTCGTACACGGCTGTGACATAGACGGTGCGCGGAGGGAGGTGTTCCATCACGGTGACGAGTGCGCCGACCTCGATCCGCTGCTTCGGGGAGGCGGGGTACGCGAGGAAGTGCTCGGCCCCGCCGCGGATCCGGAGGATCACCTCGCCGACCAGCCCGGGGCCGATGGTCCCGGTGACCCGGCCGAGCAGTCCCACCATCGAGCTGTCCATCGACGCGTCCATGTCCGAACGGTACGTCAGAACGTGAGTGTACGGAGCGGGTTGTACGTCGCCGTCGATCAGCGGACCGAGCGGATCGGGCGGACCGCGAGGGCGCCCAGGACCGACAGGACGGCGGCGACGAGGAACAGGGGCGTGTAGCCGCCGCCGATCGAGACCACCGCCGAGGCGACGAAGGGCGCCACGATCTGCGGGCCGGCGTTGGCGACGTTCAGCACGCCCATGTCCCGGGCCGCGTCCTCCGCCTTCGGCAGCACCATCGTCACCAGGGCGGTGTCCACCGCCATGTAGCAGCCGAAGCCGAGGCCGTTGACGATCGAGAAGGCGAGCATCGCCGCCCAGCTGGTCGAGACCGCGGGGATGAGCAGCGCGACGGCCGCCAGCGCGGCGGAGGCGCCGACGAAGAGCTTGCGGCGGTCGTAGCGGTCGGACAGCCAGCCGCCGAGGACCGTGGAGACCACCATGGCCACGGAGTTGACCGGCATGAGGATGGCGACCGCCTCCTCCGCGGAGAGCCCGGCCGGCAACTGGGTGTGGTCCTTCAGGATGTAGAGCTGGAAGCCGGCCACCGCGAAGTAGCCCAGGACGAGCAGCGCGCGGCCGATGAACGCCCAGCGGAAGTCGTGGTCCCTGAGGGCGCTGCCGAAGGCGGCGATCTGTGCCTTCACCGGCATGGGTGCCTTGGCCGGCATCCGCTCCTCGCGGGCGAGTGTGGTGAAGACGACCGAGGTGGCGGCGACGATCGTGCCGAAGACCAGATAGCCGGTCCGGTAGTCCTCGGAGAAGGCCGCGCCGACCAGGGCGCCGATGGTGGAGCCGATCGGCAGCCCCAGGCCGACGGCCGCGGACGCCTTGCCGCGCGAGGCGAGCGGGACCCGGTCGGGCACCACGGAGGTGATGGCCGCCTGGTACACGTTCATCACCGCCTGGCCCAGACACCAGGCGATGGCCACCATCAGGATCGTGTCCACGCTGCCGAGCAGCAGCATCACCGGAACGGCGAGCAGTCCGCCGGCCAGGATCCACGGGTTGCGCCGTCCGGAGCGGTCGGACAGCGCCCCCGCGACCGGGTTGAACACGGTCGCGAAGATCGCGGACACGCCGGAGACGAGTCCGAAGTTCGCCACCTTGTCGGCCGGGTCGATGGCCTCGATCTGGAGCGCGAGCAGCAGTCCCGGCACGCCGATGTAGAGCGTGTACATCGCGGTGTTGCCGAGGAGTAGCAGCGGGAGGAGGCCTCGGGTGGGCCGGGTGGGCCGGGTGGTGGGGGAGTCGGGGCCGGCGGCGGAGCCGGAGCCCGTACCGGCTCCGGTCCCGGGGGAGGAAAGGGCCACGTTGCCCTCCAGGGGAGAACGCCCGATGAGGGGGCGGGAAGCGGATGGTTTCAGGGTGGTGACACGTGTCAGTGACGCGTGTCAGCATTGTGTAGCACCGGATTCCGGCCATCCGCCAGACCTGGCGCCGGATTGTTCTGGAAAGATGCCGAAGCGATGAGTCAGTCGATCGAACAGCCTGCCGACGGCACCCCGGGCCGCACCCCCGCCCGAGCCGTGCCGACCAGCGCCGACGTGGCGCGCCTCGCGGGCGTCTCCCGGGCCACCGTCAGCTACGTCCTCAACAACACCTCGGCCGTCCGCATCAGCGAACCGACCCGCGAACGGGTCCGCGAGGCGGCCCGCGAGCTGGGGTACATCCCCCACGCGGCCGCCCGCACCCTGCGCGCGGGCCACAGCCGGACGGTCCTCCTGCCCACCGCCCACGTGCCCGTAGGCCCCCTCTACAGCCGCTTCTACAACGACCTCCAGTGGGCCCTGCGCCGCCTCGACTACACCGTCGTCCAGTACGGCAGCGTCGGCCTCGCCCCCGAGGACGCCGCCCGCGCGTGGGCGGAGCTGCGCCCGGCCGCCGTCGTCTCGACCGGCGAGGTGGAGGTGACGCCCGAGGCCGTGGACATCCTCAAGCGCTCCGGGGTCAAGGCGGTGATCACCGTCGGGACCCGCCCGGCCGACGACACCCACTCCCTGGTCCTGGACCAGCCCCGGGTCGGCGAGGTCGCCGTCGAGCACCTGATCGCGAACGGCCGCCGCCGGATCGGTGTCGTCGTGCCCGAGGAGCCTGGCCTCGCGATGTTCTCCGGCCCCCGCCTGGAGGGCGCCCGCCGCGCCGCCGAGTCCGCCGGCGCCGCCGTCGTACCCCTGCCCCTCGCGTACACCGAGGAGTCCGCGGAGGAACTGGCCGCACGCTGGCCGCAGCTCGCTCTCGACGCCGTCTTCGCCTACAACGACGAGTACGCGATGCTCCTGATGCGCGCCCTCCAGGACGCCGGGACGACCGTGCCCGAGGAGACCGCCGTCGTCGGCGCCGACGACCTCCTCCTCGGCCGCCTGCTGCGCCCGCGCCTGAGCACCGTGCGCATCGACCTGATCCCCGGCCGCGAACTGGCCGCCATGATCGACGACGCCGTCAACGGCACCGCGCCCGGGCCGAGCGCCCGCTCCCTCCTCGACTCGCGGGTGATCCGGCGCGAGTCCAGCTGACCGGCGCGCCCGCCGCCCGGCGAGAGGCGGACGCAGCGCTTAGCGTCGGTTCATGAGCACTCACCCGAAGCGGTACGAGATCCTGCTGGTGCCGACGCACGTCCTGGACCGGGGAGGGGCCGCCGTCGCCGACAGCGCCGTCCGGACGGCCGTCGTCGAGCGGACCGGACGGTCCGGCGAGTCCGGCTACCCCATCTACGAGGGGCACGGCGTCGTCGCCGACATCGACCCCGGGACGCTGACCGTCGAGGCCCTGCTCGTGGACGGCCGGGAGCTCGACTACGGCCTGGTCGCGCTGGTGCGGGAAGCGTCGGCGGGATGACACGGAGGGGTGGTGAAGACGGGCGCGCCCCGGGGCGGGACTCGTCAGGCCCCGCCCCGGGACGGGCCTGACCGGCCCGGGATCGTCTGGCGGCCGGGGGTCGCGTGACCGCCGAGGGACGGCCTGACCGGCGGCCCGGGACCGTCTGACGGCCGAGGGTCGCGTGACTGCTCCGGGACGGCCTGACCGGTGCCGTACCACGTGACCGCCGAGGGGACGGCCTGACCGCCGAGGGTCGCGTGACCGCCGAGGGACGTCCCGGCCGGCGCCTCACCGGCGCCTCACCGGCGCCTCACCTGCGCCTCACCGGCGCGTGGCTGTCCGGCCGCCGAGGGACGGCCGCGGCTGGCGGGCCCGGCTCGCCGTTGACAGGCGCGGCCGAGGGGCCCAGACTCTGCGCGCGCACCAGCGCGAAACTTCTTTCACCAGGCGAACAGAGTCGTCCGCCGGTCACCCGGGAGAGATCCGATGAGCATCCGCGACGTGTACATCGTCGACGCCGTCCGCACCCCGATCGGGAAGTTCGGCGGCGGCCTCGCCTCCGTACGGCCGGACGACCTCGCCGCCCATGTCGTCAAGACCCTCGTCGACCGCACCCCCGACCTCGACCCCGCCCTCATCGACGACGTCTACTTCGGCGACGCCAACGGCGCCGGCGAGGACAACCGCGACGTGGCCCGCATGGCCGTCCTGCTCGCCGGACTCCCCGCCACCGTCCCCGGCGTCACCGTCAACCGGCTCTGCGGCTCCGGCCTGGAAGCCGTGATCCAGGCCGCCCGCGCGATCGCCCTCGGCGACGCGTCCGTGGCGATCGCCGGCGGCGTCGAGTCCATGTCCCGCGCCCCCTGGGTCCTCCAGAAGCCCGAGCGCGCCTTCCCCGCGAGCCACCAGCAGCTCCACTCGACCACCCTGGGCTGGCGCATGACCAACCCGCGGATGCCCGCCGAGTGGACCGTCTCCCTCGGCGAGGGCGCCGAACTCGTCGCCGACAAGCACGCCATCGGCCGCGACCGCCAGGACGCCTTCGCCCTCGACAGCCACCGCAAGGCCGCCGAGGCGTGGGCCAAGGGCCTGTACGACGGCGAGGTCGTCCCGTACCCCGGCGCTGAGCTCCACCGCGACGAGTGCGTCCGCGAGAACACCTCCCTGGAGGCGCTCGCCCGCCTCAAGCCCGCCTTCAGGACCGACGGCGGCACCGTCACCGCCGGCAACGCCTCCCCGCTCAACGACGGCGCCGCCGCCCTCCTCCTCGTCGACGAGGACGGGCTGCGCGAGAGCGGCCGCGAACCGCTCGCCCGGGTCCGCGCCTCCGCCGTCACCGGCATCGAGCCCCAGCTCTTCGGCCTCGGCCCGGTCGCCGCCGTCCGCCGGGCCCTCGGCAAGGCCGACCGCTCCTTCGCCGACCTGACGACCTTCGAGCTCAACGAGGCGTTCGCCGCCCAGGCCCTCGGCTGCCTCGCCGAGTGGCCGGAACTCGACCCCACGATCGTCAACCCGCGCGGCGGCGCCATCGCCCTCGGCCACCCGCTCGGCGCCTCCGGCGCCCGCCTCGCCGGCTCCGTCGCCCACCAGCTCGCCGCCGCCGGCTCCGGCACGGGCCTCGCGGCCCTCTGCATCGGCGTCGGACAGGGCCTGGCGCTGGTCCTGGAGCGCTGACAGGCCCTCCGCCCCCGGCCGCCGGCACACGACGGAGCCCCCGCCGGAGCGGGGGCTCTCACCGTGCGGGGGCGGACAGGGTCACTGGCCCCCGGCCTGCTGCTGCTCCGCGACCGACTTCCGCACCTCGTCCATGTCCAGGTTCCGCGCCTGGCCGATGACGTCCTCCAGCGCGGCCTCCGGCAGCGCCCCCGGCTGCGCGAAGATCGCCACCTTGTCCCGCACGATCATCAGCGTCGGGATCGAGCGGATCTCGAAGGCGGCCGCCAGCTCCTGCTGCGCCTCGGTGTCGACCTTGGCGAAGACCAGGTCCTGGTGACGCTCGGACGCCGCCTCGTACACCGGGCCGAACTGACGGCAGGGTCCGCACCAGGAAGCCCAGAAGTCGATCAGGACGAAGTCGTTCTCGCTCACGACCTCGTCGAAGTTTTCCTTGGTGAGCTCGATGGTGCTCATTCCTCCGCCTTTCCGTCTCCGGTGGTGTCCTCACGGTCCCCTGGGGACTCGCCCCGCACAACGGCCTATCGAGCCGCGCTATTCCGGCCCCTACCCAGCAGACTGTTCCTCATGACGCGAACGGTGGAGAACGAGCACGAGTACGACGTGGTGGTCCTCGGGGCGGGACCGGTCGGCGAGAACGTCGTCGACCGGGTACGGGCCGCCGGACTGACCGCCGCGATCGTGGAGGCCGAGCTGCTCGGCGGCGAGTGCTCCTACTGGGCCTGCATGCCCAGCAAGGCCCTGCTCCGTCCGGTCCTCGCCCGATCCGACGCGCGCAAGGTCCCCGGGCTGCGCGAGGCGGTGTACGGCCCGCTCGACGCGGTGGAGGTCTTCACGCACCGGGACGAGACCGTCGGGTACTGGAAGGACGACGGCCAGGTCGACTGGCTGGCGTCCATCGACGTACGCGTGTACCGCGGCCACGGGCGCGTGCGGGGTCCCCGCACGGTGGTCGTCGACGGCCCCGAGGGCGAGCACCACGTCCTCACCGCCCGGCACGCGGTGGCCGTCTGCACCGGCAGCCGCGCGGTCCTGCCCCCGCTGCCCGGCCTCGCCGGCGCCCGCCCCTGGACCAGCCGCGAGGCGACCAGCGCCGACCGGGTGCCGGGTCGCCTGATCGTCGTCGGCGGAGGCGTCGTCGGCGTCGAGATGGCCACCGCCTGGCACGCCCTCGGCTCCCACGTCACGATGCTCGTCCGCGGCGACGGGCTGCTCCCGCGCATGGAGCCCTTCGTCGGCGAGCTCGTCACGGAGGCGCTGCGGGCCCGGGGCGCCGACGTGCTCACCGGCGTCTCGGTCGAGGCGGTCGTACGGGACGGCGGCAGCGGCCCCGTCACCGTGGTCCTGGAGGGCGGCGACACGGTCGAGGGCGACGAGGTCCTGTTCGCGACGGGCCGGGCCCCGCGCACCGAGGACATCGGCCTGGAGACCGTCGGCCTGGAACCCGGCTCGTGGCTCGACGTCGACGACAGCCTCCGCGTCACCGGCAGCGACTGGCTGTACGCGGTCGGGGACGTCAACCACCGGGCCCTCCTCACCCACCAGGGCAAGTACCAGGCGCGGATCGCGGGAGCCGCCATCGCCGCACGCGCCGCCGGCACCGCGCTCACGGAGCTCGCGCCCTGGGGCTCGCACGCGGCCACCGCCGACCACGGGGCCGTCCCCCAGGTCGTCTTCTGCGACCCCGAGGCCGCCGCCGTCGGCCTCAGCCTCGCCGAGGCCGAACGCGCCGGACACCGGGTCCGCGCGGTCGACGTCGAGATGAGCTCGGTCGCCGGCGCCGGCCTCTACGCCCAGGGCTACCGCGGCCGGGCCCGGCTCGTCGTCGACCTCGAACGCGAGGTCCTCCTCGGCGCCACCTTCGTCGGCCCCGCCGTCGGCGAACTGCTCCACGCCGCCACCGTCGCCGTCACCGCCGAGGTCCCCGTCTCCCGCCTCTGGCACGCCGTCCCCTCCTACCCCACGCTCAGCGAGGTCTGGCTCCGGCTCCTGGAGGCCTACCGGGACGGCGCCGACCCGGCGTGAGCCCCGAGGAGCGCATCAACGCGTACGACGCCACCTGCGCCCGCTGCGGCGAACCTGTCCCGGCGGGCGCCGGGCTGCTCCGGCACGGCCGCCGCGGCTGGGACGTCCACCACCGCGAGCACGCTCCCGCGCCGGGCCCGCCGCCGCCCGGAGACCATCCGGGCTGGCACCGGCGGCCGCTGCTGTCGCTGGACATCGGATCCACGGGAAACGATCCCGCGCGGGACCGCATCACGGCGGCGGCGGTGCGGGGGAGCGACGGGACGGCTCGGGACTGGGTACTGGATCTTGGATCCAACATCCAGGCCCCGAGCTCCGGATCCCAGGCGCTGGGTCCGGTTCCTGGATACAACATCTTGGATCCAACCCCCGGATCCCAGGCTCCGGGTCTGGATCCTGGATCCAACATCCGGGATCCAAGCTCCGGACCCCAGACTCCGGGTCTGGATCATGGATCCAGTATTTCGGACCCGAACGCTGGATCCGGTACCTCGGATCCGGATCCTGGATCCAGCATCTTGGATCCGAGCGTCGGATCCCCCGTCCCAGGTCCGGGCAAGGGATCCGAAGATCCCGCCCGAGCCCTCGAAGAGCTCGCCGGCCTCCTCTCCGACCACCTCGCCCGCCACGAACTCCTCGTCGTCTGGTACGCCCCCCACGTGCTCTCGACGCTCCACGCCGAACTCCTGCGTCACGGCCTGGCCCCGCTCGCCGACCGTCTCCCGGACGGCGTCGTCGCCCCGGTCTGCGATCCGCTGGTCTTGGACCGGCACGCGGACCGCTACCGGCCCGGCGGCCGTTCGCTGCCGGCCGTCGCGGAGTGGTACGGGGTTCCGCTCGAGCGGCCGGGCGATCCGGCGTCGGACGCCGGGGCGGCGCTGCTGGTGGCGGACGCGATCGCGGCCTCGTACCCGGCGGTGGCGAAGCTCTCGCGCCCGATGCTGCACACCGAGCAGATCCTCTGGTACGCGGAACAGATGGAGCGTCACCCGGACGCGCCGACCTGGCCGTTCGACCGCGTCGAGCCCCGGGGGCCTGTGGACCCCCAGGAGCCCCCGGACGCCGGGGACCCCGCCGGCCCCGCGGATCCCGCGGCGGGCTGAGCGAGGCTCAGGCGCGGGGGACGAGCAGGGCGGCCGCGGCGCGGGCGGTGTCCAGCGGGGGGCGCGGGTCGGGGGTGGAGCCCTGGCCGAGGACGACGCGGGTGCTCAAGCCGTCGAGGAGGGCGAGGAGTTCGGAGGCGCGGGCGGTCGCGTCGAGCGGGGCGAAGCGGCCGCGGGCGGCGCCGGCGGACAGCAGGGACTCCAGGTCGCGCTGCCAGTCGGCGTCCAGCTCCTGCTGGGCCTCGCGGAGTTCGGGGTTGCCGGGGGTCCGGGCCCAGAGCTCGATCCAGAGCGTCCAGCGCGGGTCGCGCGGGCCGCGCGGGAGGTAGAGCCTCAGGAAGTCGTCGAGCTTCCGCTCCGCGGTGGTCCGGCGGGCGATCAGGGCCCGGCGCTCGTCGGCGAGCGCGGCCTCGCTCCAGCGCAGCGCGGCGAGCAGCAGCCGGTCCTTGGAGCCGAAGTAGTAGAGGATGTGGCCGCCGCTGGTGCCGAGCCGTTCGGCCAGCGCCGACATCGTGAGGGAGGCGAGGCCGTCCTCGGCGATCGCCGCCATGGCCTCCTCCAGCATCCGCTCCTGCGTGACGTGTCCGTCGCGCCGCCGTGCCGCCCCTGTCACCGTCGTCCCGCCCCGTTCGTCCGGCCCGGCCCCGCCCTCGCGCGCGGCCGCGTACGCCTCCGACCTTAACCGGACTTCCCCAGGGTCTTGACGCGACCGGAACCTGTCACTCATCTTGAATGTCATTCAAGAACTTAGAACGGTGTTCAAGATCATTGCTCAAGGTCATTGTTCAAGATCATCGTTCGAGATCGCTGTGCGAGATCCAGGCAGGGGTGCAGGCATGCGAAGAGAAGAGCGCGGGGTGCTCGATCAGGAGACGCCGGCCGCGGCCGTCCCGACGGTCACCCGGGACGAGGTCTTCCAGGTCGAGGAACACGGCATCGACCCCATCCCCGACGCGGAGCGCCACGGCAGCGCCAAGGACGTCTTCTGGGTCTGGTTCGGCTCGAACCTCACCTTCACCTACGTGATCAACGGCTCCCTGGCCGTCGCCTTCGGCCTCTCCTTCTGGCAGGCCACCGCCGTCGTCGTGATCGGCGGCCTCTCCTTCCTCGTGATCGGTGCCGCCGGTCTCGGCGGCGTCCGCACCGGCACCGCCACCCTCGTCCTCTCCCGCGCCGCCTTCGGCCCTCGCGGCAACCGCCCCGCCGGCGCCCTCAACTGGATCGTCAGCATCGGCTACACCGTCGTCAACACGGTCGTCGGCACCCTCGCCCTGGAAGCCTTCCTCGCCTCCCTGGGCTGGTCCGGCGGACCGCTGCCCCGCGCCCTGGCCCTCGCCGTCACCCTCGCCCTGACCTTCGCGATCTCCTTCTGGGGCCACGCCACCGTCCAGTTCGCCGAACGCTGGATGGCCTACGTCCTCGCCGCGGGCTTCGGCGTCCTCGTGGTCCTGCTGGTGCCCGGCGCCGACACCTCGGCCCCGACGACCGGTCCCGGCGCCGTGGGCTGGAGCCTCGCCTTCGTGGTGATGCTCGCCGGCCCGTTCTCGTACCTCCCGATGCCCGCCGACTACACCCGCTACCTGCCCCGCACCACCAGCCTGCGCGCCGTGACCGTCAGCGGCGCCCTCGGCGGCTTCCTCTCCTCGGTCGCCCTCGGCGTCACGGGCGTCGCCGCCGCCACGCAGACCGACATGACCGACGCGGTCGCGGGCGCCGAGAGCCTGCTGCCCGGCTGGTTCCGGCCGGTCTTCCTCGCCCTCGTCCTCGGCGGCTCCGTCACCAACTCCGTGATCACCCTCTACTCCTCCGGCCTCAACCTCCAGGTCCTCGGCATCCCCTGGAACCGCGTCCGCGCCCTCGGGGTCAGCGCCGCCGTCACCGCCGCGGGCTCCCTCGGCGCCCTCTTCCTCACCGACTTCACCACCTCCCTCCTCTCCTTCCTCTCCCTCCTGATCATCGTGTTCGCCCCCTGGGGCGGCGTCTTCCTCGCCGACATGCTGCTGCGCCGCTGCCGCTACGACTCCGACGCCCTCCACCGCACCGACCCGGCCGGCGCCTACTGGTACCGCGCGGGCTGGCATCCCGCCGGCGCCGCCGCCCTCCTCACCGGCGGTCTCTTCTCCGCCCTCACCTGCGACTCCGCCCTCTGGACCGGCCCCCTCGTCGCCCCGCTCGGCGGAGCCGACCTCACGCTCCTCGGCGCGCCCGTCGCCGCGCTCGTGTACGTCCTCCTGGCGCGCCGCACCGCCACCCCGCACCCGGCCGCCTGACCCGCGACCGCCGCCACTCCTCCCGTACGACAAGGAACGCACCCCGCATGAACGGCACCACCCCCGCCCCCGCCGACCTGCTCCTCACCGGCGCCCGCATCCACACCGTCGACCCCGCGCTGCCCGAGGCGGAGGCGATGGCCGTACGGGACGGGCGGATCGTCTGGCTCGGCGCCGCCGCCGACGCGGACGCCTGGACCGGACCCGGCACCCGCGTCCTCGACGCCGGCGGACGGCTCGTCCTCCCCGGCTTCGTCGACGCACACAACCACGTCCGGCTCGGCTCCGACGACGCCTGCGTCCAGCTCGCCGGCGCCCGCACCCTCGACGAGATCCACGCGCGCGTGCGCGCCTGGCACACCGCCCACCCCGACGCCGCCTGGATCGAGGCCGAGGCGTTCGACTACTCCGCGATCCCCGGCGGCCGCATGCCCACCGCCGCCGACCTCGACCCCGCCACCGGCGACACCCCGGCCCTCGTCCTCAGCTACGACGTCCACACCGCCTGGCTCAACACGGCCGCCCTGCGCGCCCTCGGCGTCGACCGCGACCACACCGACCTCCCCTTCGGCACCGCGGTCACCGACCCCGCCACCGGCGAACCCACCGGCTTCGTCAAGGACTTCGCCATCAAGGGCCTCTCCCGGGACGGCCACCGCGCGCTGCGCGCCCTCGGCGTCCCGTGGGCCTCGCCCGACCGCCAGTACGGGCGGCTCGCCAAGAGCCTCGACGACGCCATCCGCTTCGGCATCACCACCGTCGTCGAACCCCAGAACTCCCTCGACGACCTCGCCCTCTTCACGCGCGCGCGTGCCGAGGGCCGGCTCCGCTCCCGGATCGTCGCCGCCCTCTTCCACCCGCGCGGCACCACCGACGCCGACCTCGACGCCTTCGAGACGGCGGCCGGGGAGCACGCCGACGACCGCTTCCGCGTCGGGCCGCTGAAGCTGTACATCGACGACGTCGTCGAGCCCCGGACCGCCGCCCTCCTGGAGCCGTACGCCGGCTGCGGCCGCCATCGGGGCGACACCTTCTACCCGCCCGAGGAGTTCGCCGACCTGCTCGCCCGCCTCGACGCGCGCGGCTTCCAGTGCTTCGTGCACGCGACCGGCGACCGGGGCATCCGGACGGTCCTCGACGCCGTCGCCCACGCCCGCGCGGTCAACGGCCCCCGCGACGCCCGCCACCAGGTCGTCCACGTGGAGTGCCTGGACCCCGCCGACACCCCGCGCTTCGCCGACCTCGGTGTCGTCGCCTGCATGCAGCCCCGGCACGCGGCCCCCGACATCGCGGGACCCGGCCAGGACTGGGCCGAGAACATCGGACCCGAGCGCTGGCACAAGGCCTGGCCGCTCCGCGACCTGCGGGAGGCCGGCGCGGTGCTCGCCCTCTCCAGCGACTGGAACGTCGCCGAGATGGACCCCATGGTCGGCATCCACGCCGCCGTCACCCGCCGCCCGCTCCACGGCGGGGAGCCCTGGACGGAGGGGCAGACCCTCACCGCCGTCGAGGCGGTCGAGGGCTACACGATGGGCTCCGCGTACGCCAACTTCCTGGAGCACGAACGAGGTTCGCTGACGGTCGGCAAGCTCGCCGACTTCGTCGTCCTCTCGCGGGACATCCTTCGGATCGCCCCGGAGGACATCCCCGGGACGGTCGCGGAGACGGTCGTCGTCGGCGGCGAGATCGTGGCGGAGAGCGCGGTGGTGTGAGGCGGGGCGAGGCGGGATGCGGCAGGGTGAGGCGGGGGCGCCCGGTCGCCGGGCGCCTTCTCCTTCTCCCGTACGGGCGCCCTCACGCACCGATCCGCTCAGTGCCCGCCGTCATCCCCGGACCTCACCTCCATCCGCCGGACGAACGAGCGGCCCGCGTCCCGTGATTCGTAGACCCCGTCGCCCGTGGCCACGAGGAGCTGTCGCGCGCCGACGGCGGTCAGGGCCTGCGGCGCGCCCCCGGGCACGGCACCGACCCGGGTCCAAGAGGTGCCGCCGTCCCCGGAGCGGAAGAGGACCCCGTCGGGGGAGACACCGTGGAGCGCGTCCGCCGTGCCCCAGGAGACGTACGAGAGGACCTGCCCGGACCCGGGCGTGAAGGTCCTGCCGCCGTCGGTGCTGCGGGCGACGCCCGCCTCGGTGGTGGCGACCACGGTGTCCTGCGCGGTCGGCGAGACGGCGATGTCGAGGGCGCGGAGCGTGGCCCGGTCCTCCCAGGCCGTCCGGTCGTGGGTGACGCGGAGCCGCCCGTTGGTGCTGTCGTAGCCGTAGACCGGCCCGCCGGGTGCCGCGTCGAGCGCGTGGAAGTCGACCTCGCCGCCGAGGGGCTGCTCCGTCCAGGTGCGGCCCGCGTCGGAGGAGGCGACGAGTCCGAGGTTCGAGGGGCCGCCGCTGCCCGGCGCGGGGTGGCCACTGGCCAGGAAGGTTCCGTCGGGGGCAACCGTGAACCCCATGAAGTCGTCGCGCCGGTCGCCGACGAGGACGGGCGCGCCGCCGGCGCCGGGGGAGTGGATCCCCTCGTGCGTGGCGACGTACAGCGTGCCTTCGTGGAGGCCGAGTCCGTGGATGTGGGTGAGGGCGGATCCGGAAGCCTCGCCCTGGACGTCGGGGGCCTGCGAGCAGGCCGTCAGGGCGAGAGGGAGGGCGAGGGCGACGGCGAGCGTGAGGTACAGCCGCCGGGACGGGGCGAGGGGCCGTGCGGGGGAGGGGGAAGGGTCGGGGGCGCTCGCGGCGGAGCGGGTCGCGATCCTGAGGATGCGTGGCGTGATCATCGTTTTTTCGTTGTTCCTTCGTTCGCCGAGGCGGAGGTGTCGGAGGGGCGGGCCCGGGGCCGGGCCAGGTCTGGGCGGGGCTGAGGGTTCGGGGCCGGGCCAGGTCTGGGCGGGGCTGAGGGTTCGGGTGGGGCCGGGAGTCCGTGTGAGGTCGAGGGCTCGGGTGATTGCCAGTGCTCGGGTGGGTGCACCGCGAGCCTCGGCGGGACCGCAGGCTCGGGCGGTACCGCAGGCTCGGGCGGTTCCGCGAGCTGGACGGGACTGGAGCCCGGACGGGACCCGGGGCCTGGATGCGGCCTGAGCCGGGCCGGGCCCCGGTCCTGATGGGGCCCGAGCCTGGAGGGGACAGGAGCCCGGACGGACCCGGCCCAGCCTGGAGGGCCCCGGCCCAGCCTGGACGGACCCGGCCCAGCCGGGAACGGGATCCCCGACCGGGCCGGGTCCCCCGGCCGGGCCGGGTCCCCCGGCCCGGCCGCCGGACCGGGCCACGCGGTGGCGACTGGTCGCGGGCCGGACGCCGTTATCCGAGTCGGTCGAGGATCTTCCGCAGTTCGGTGATCTCGGAGGTCTGGGCGCGGACGACCTCACCGGCCAGGTCCCTGGCCTCGGCGTTGCGGCCGTCCCTCTGCTCGTCCCGCGCCATCGTCACGGCGCCTTCGTGGTGGGCGATCATCAGCTCGGCGAAGGCGCGGTCGAAGTCCTTGCCCTTGGCGTCGGCGAGCTTCTTCATGTCCTGTTCGGACATCATCCCGGCCATCGAGTGGCCCGCCCCCGCGGACTCGGGCCTGCCCCAGCCCTTCAGCCACGCCCGCATCTTCCGGATCTCGGGGTCCTGGGCCTGCTCGACGGCGGCGACGATCCTCTTGACGCCCGCGTCCTCGGCGCGCCCGTCGGCGAGCTTCGCCATCTCCAGGGCCTGCTCGTGGTGGGGGATCATCATCTGCGCGAACATCACGTCCGCGTCGTTGAAGCTCCCGGCCGCCGAGGGGGCGGCGGAGGGGGCGCCGGTGGCGGACGCCGACGCGGTCCCGCCGTCGTGGTCCATCCCGCTCATCGAACCGCCCTCGTCACCGCAGGCGGCGAGGAGCAGGGCGGCAGCGGCGACGGCGCCGGTCAGGCCGAGGGCGCGGGGGGTGCGGTTCCGGAAAGTACGCATGGTGATACCTCGTGTGCTGTACGTACGGTCATGGGCTCATACCGGTGGGCGCGCGGGCGGCACGGAGCGGCTCGCGGCGGACGGGTACGGCCTAGATCCGCAGGACGGACAGCCGGGCGAGGTCGGGTGGGCGGCGCGGCGGGGCGTGCGGCCCGAGCGCGGGAGTGAGTCGCGCGAGGAGGAGGACGAGCCAGTCGGGGCGGCGGCCGAGCGCGGCCCGGACGAGGCCGGCGAGCAGCCAGCCGGCCAGGACGGCCACGCAGAGCGTGGTCATGTCCATCCCGGACCCGGGCGCGTGCCCCTCGTCCGGCAGGCCGGAGCCGTGGGACCCGCCGACGTCCGGAGCGTGCGCCGCCGCGCCGCTCCCGCCCCCCGAGCCATCGGCGGCGCTCATGGCGTCCATGGCGTTCGCGGCGGTGGAGACGGTGCCGGCGACGGCGCTCGTGCCCGAGGGCGAGCCCTGGGGGTGACCGGTGGAGTGCATCATGACCACCCCGAGCGCGAGCACGACGACGAGCAGGAGGTGCGCGAGGGCACCTCCCGCTCGTTCGCCGGGGCGCGGCCGGGGTGTGGGCATGATCAGGACCTCCGGGGCCCGACCATACCGTGCCGGGGTATCAGATCCGCGTCAGGACGGCAGCTCGCCGTTCATCGCCGCGGCCATCCGCAGATGCGGGGCGGCCTCGTCCGCGCGCCCCTGGCGCTCCAGCGTGCGGCCGAGCATCAGCCGCGCGTAGTGCTCGACCGGATCGCGCTCCAGGACGGCCCGCAGCTCGGTCTCCGCGAGCTTGAGCTGGGCGGAGTGGTAGTAGGCGCGGGCGAGCAGCAGTCGCTGGGCGGTCTGGTCCGGGTGCTCGGCGACGAGGCCGCGCAGGATGCGGACGGCGGTCTGGTACTCCTTCGCGTCGAAGAACAACTGCGCGCGGCTCCAGCGATCGGCGGCCGTTCCGAACTCGTAGTACGTGTCGCTCACTTGCTCTCCCTGTTCCGGGGTGCCGGATCTGCCACCCTGTGGGGTGGTCCGCCCTCGTCAACACCGAAGAGTAGTTGAACATTCCACCATCTATGCTGTGCCTCGATCTCCTTGATCTTCCCGATCTCTGCGATCGCCCCGATCCTTGCGATCTCCCCGATCTCTTCGATCTCCCTGATTCCCCCACTGGAGAGGTGTCGATCCCCGATGAGCAATCTCGACCGCCAGGCCGAGCTCGCGGTGTGCGGTGGCCGCGGCTTCGTCGTCGCCGAGCCCGTACGCGAACTCCTCAGCCCCCGGCACGTCCAGCTCGGCGAGGCGACGGAGGTGCGGCGGCTGCTGCCGAACCTCGGCCGGCGGATGGTCGGGGCCTGGGCCTTCGTCGACCACTACGGCCCCGACGACATCGCCGACGAGCCCGGCATGCAGGTCCCGCCCCACCCCCACATGGGCCTCCAGACCGTCAGCTGGCTGCACGAGGGCGAGGTCCTGCACCGCGACTCGACCGGCAGTCTCCAGACGATCCGCCCCCGCGAGCTGGGCCTCATGACCTCGGGCCGGGCGATCTCCCACTCCGAGGAGAGCCCCCGGCCGCACGCGCGCCTCCTGCACGGCGCCCAGCTCTGGGTGGCCCTGCCCGACGCCCACCGGCACGTCGAACCGCACTTCCAGCACCACACCGACCTGCCCCGGGTCACCGCGCCCGGCCTCACCGCCACGGTGATCCTCGGCTCCCTCGACGGCGCGACCTCGCCCGGCACCGCGTACACCCCGATCGTCGGGGCCGATCTCGCGCTCGCCGCCGGCACCGAGACGGAGCTCCCGCTCGACCCGGACTTCGAGTACGCCGTCCTCGCCATGTCCGGCGAGGCCCACGTCGACGGCGTCCCCGTCCTCCCCGGCTCCATGCTCTACCTTGGCTGCGGCCGCACGTCCCTCCCGCTCCGCGCCGCCTCCGACGCCGGACTGATGCTCCTCGGCGGCGAACCCTTCGAGGAGGAGATCGTCATGTGGTGGAACTTCGTCGGCCGCACCGACGACGAGATCCGCAAGGCCCGCGAGGAGTGGATGACGAGCGACCGCTTCGGCGAGGTCAAGGGCTACGACGGCGATCGCCTGTCCGCCCCCGAGGTCCCGGCGACGACGCTGAAGGCCCGGGGAAGGGTGCGCTGACCTGGGGTTTTCTCTCCCGGGTCGATGCGGGGGTCGGGGAATGTCGCCCAGCTCCGGGCACTACGACATGGGACCGGCCATGCGACGGCTCGGTGTCGAGTCACTGCGCAGGATGGACGAGGTCGCCCTGGTCAGCGAACACCTGCCGGGGCTGAGGGACCGTACCTCGCACGCGGTCAACCTGGCGGTGTGGGGCGATCACGGCCCCGTCGTCGTGCGCTGGGAGTACGGCGCCCACGCACTGCCGATCACGGTCCGCGTCGGCGCCACCATGCCGCTGCTGAACTCGGCGATGGGAGCGGCGTTCCTCGCGCACCTGCCCGAGCGGCTCACCGAGCCGGTGCTGCGCGCACAGCTGGAGACGGAGGCCCTGGACGCGGCCACCCGGGACCGGGTCGACCGGATCCGGGCCGAGGTGCTGCGCGAGGGGGTGTCCACCACCGTCGGCGGCGTCATTCCCGGCGTCACCTCCCTGGCGGCCCCGTGTTCACGGCCGGCGAGTCCTTCCCGCTCGTCGTCACCCTCGTCATGCCGGCGCGGGGTCTCACGGAGCAGGACGTGGCCCGCCTCTCGGCGGAACTGCTGAGCGCGACCCGGGCCATGTCCGAGATGCTGGGGCACTCCACGGTCCAGCACCGCGCGTAGGACGTACGCGCCTCCCGAACGCCCGGGAGGCGCGTCACGACACCCGGGTCCACCTGCGCGGGCGTGCCCCTCAGCGAACACGCCCGCGCCGCGAGACGACGTCATGTCCCGCGCGGAGACGGTCCGGATCGTTCGCGTCAGAGGGCGACGAGGGTCCACTCCTGGGCGGCCGATCCGTCGGCCGGCCGCTGGACGATCCTGGCGCCGTCGTCCGCGGAGCCGTTCTCCACGGCCGCGTACAGGCCGCTGGAGCCGTTGACCAGGTGGTGGTGACCGCTCGTGCCGGCGGGCACGAGCTTCCACCACTGGTTGGGCGCGTCCGTGTCCGTCCACTGGTCCAGCGGCTCGCCGGCGGTCGTGGACGCGCCCGGGTTGTCGAGGACCTTGTCGCTGTGGACGTTCACGAGACGGAAGGAGCCGTCGTGGTTCGGTGACAGCCGCCACCGCTGGTTCGGCCGGCCCGTCCAGGGCCATTGGATGACCGGGGCGCCGTTGCCGGTCGATTCGTCCGCCACGTCCAGGACCTTGCCGCTGACCCGGTTGACCAGGCGGTACGTCCCGGTGAGCAGGCCGACGACGAGTTGCGTGCGTGCTCCGGCGGTGAGGGTCAGGCTTCTGGCGTGGGCGCCGAGCGGGGAGGCCGTGACGGTCGCGGGGCCGGTCAGTGAGGTGATGCCGCGGCGGCTGACGAGGTCGAGGGTCTGGGTGAGGTCCGAGACGAGGGAGAGCGTGGCCGTGCGGGCCGCGGTGTCCCAGGTGAGGCTCTCGACGAGGACCCGGTTGCGGCCCCGTACCCCGCGGATCGTGCCCCGGGCCCACTGCTCCGGCAGCGCGGGCAGGATCTCCAGGAGGCCGGGCCGGGTGTGGACGAGGGACTCGGCGACGACCGCGGGCAGCGCGTTGGCGGCGTCGCTGTTGTAGGTGTGCAGGTCGGGGTTGTGGGAGGTCATCAGGGAGCGGAAGACCATGTTGCCGCCGAGGATCTTGAGGATGTTCTCGTAGACGCCGGCGCCGTCCTTCAGGCGGCCCCAGGCCAGCGCCCGGTGCAGGCTGCCGTGGGCCGAGTGGTTCTCGTCGCCGCGCATCCTGAGCGCCTTCCGCGCGGAGAACACCAGGTCGGGCCGTTCCTCCGGGTTGATCTCGTGCAGGGGCCAGGCGCCGTACAGGTGCTGGACATGGCGGTGGTTGTAGCGGTCGTGCAGACCGGGCCAGGACCACTCGGCGAGGGCTCCGTCGCCGTTCACGGCGTACTCGGGGAGCCGGGCGAGCAGCGCCGTCCAGCGTGCCACCCCCTGCCCGCTGCCCTGCTCCACATCCAGCGCGTCGGCGGCGTCGATGGCCGCCTGGAGGGCGTGGCGTCCGGCCATGATGTCGCCGGTGGCGTTGACGGAGAGCATCTGGCCGGTGTTGGAGGGGGAGTTCTCCATGGAGAACGACGGGACGAAGACCACCTTGCCGTCGGAGTCGGTGCGGGTGAGGAAGTCCTCGTAGAACAGGGCGAGTTCCATCAGTGCCGGGCCGAGCTTGTCGCGCAGGAAAGCGGTGTCCCCGGTGACCTGGTAGTACTCCAGGAGCGGGTGGAGCATCCAGTCGGCGCCACCCGTCCAGCACTGGCCCGGGAAGCCGCCGCCGTCGAAGTGGAGCATGTGTCCGTGCTCGCCGTCCGTCCGGGACGGCGCGTGGAAGCCCCGGGCCCCGTAGAGATGGGCGGCGTTCGTGCGCCAGTCGTCGAGCTGTCCCAGGACGAGGTCGAAGAAGCCCTTCATGGCGTCCCCGTGGCTGAGGATGTTGCCTCCGGCGACCTGGAGGTTGACATTGGCGTCGGTGGTGAAGTCGTCCGCCCAGGCGCCGTTCCAGCTGCCCGCCCAGATACCGGTCAGGCGCGGAGGCAGGATGCCGCTGGAGCTGACGAACAGGTAGCGCCCGCAGTCGTACATCCGCTCGAGGAGTGCGAGGTCGACGGTGCCGCGATCGGCGTTCTGGCGTGCCGTCAGCTCCGAGGTGGACAGCAGCCGGTCCGCCGCCGGGACGTCGAGGTCGAGACTGGACCCGTCGAACATGGCTCGGTGCAACGGCGCGTGCCGGTTCAGCAGTCCGGCGTAGTCCGCGGGGAGTGCGGCCAGGGCGGTGTGGAGAGGCTTGGTGTTCCACTCGGCGGCGCTCTCGTACCGGCCCAGCTTGGTCAGCAGCAGGACTCTGGTCGCGCGGGCGACGACCAGCCTGCCGCCGGAGGCCGAGACCGAGGCCCGGCTGCCGGTGACGACGACCCGGGTGACGCCCTCGTACCCGAAGGCGCCCAGACCGGACGGATACACCGCGCGCAGGCCGAGGAGTCCCTGTCCGCCGGAGACGGTGGCGGTCGTGGTGAAGCCGATGTCATCCGGCGCGCCCTCGAGAGCGGTGTCGACCATGAGCGCGGTGTCGACGGTCTTCCCGGCGGCGGGCAGCAGCTCGTGCACGAGGACCCGGTCGGCCCGGGAGACGAACGCCCGCCGCTTCCAGACCCCGGCGCCGTCGGACCAGGAGTGCGTGATCTCGCCGGTACGGAAGTCGGTGACCCGCGCGTAGTCGTTCGTGGTGGTCGCCCCCGGTGTGCTCAGACGCAGCTCGTACCCGGGGTGGAAGCTCTGGGTCCAGCGCAGGGACCAGCCGTCCGCGAACTCGCCGGCGGCGCCCCAGTGGTCACCGGCCAGCGCCCGGTCCCGCGCCGCCTCCAGGCGGTCCGCCAGGACCGGGGGCTTCAGGTGGCGGGTGCCGTTGGGCAGCACGAACCGGTGGTGGTTGAGGACGACCTTCTCCAGCTGCGGGGCGCCGTGGAACACCGCGCCGTACTCGCCGTTGCCGGAGACGAAGCCGTCCGTCCAGGACCAGGCGGGAACGGTGTCGTACATGCCCCGCTGGGGCAAGGCCACCTGCGGCGGTACGGCGGCCTCGGCCCGGTGGGGGAGGAGGCCGGCGGGGAGTGCGGCGGCGCCCGCGGTCAGCGCGGTCGCGGTGAGGAATCCTCTGCGGCCCAGAGGGGGGTGCGGGGTGGGCATGGATCGAACCCTTCGATGCGCGGGGCGGGGAGGGCGTGACGAAGGAGGCGGGCCTCGCGGCGGCGTCCCGGCCGCCGTGGACTCACGCTATGGCAACGTAAACATCGATGCCGGGTCAGTGCAGCACGCGCCGTTCGGGAGCGTCAAGAGCCGCGTCGGCGCCTCCGTGCGTGGCCCGTAGAGCCGGGGTGAATTCAACAGATTTCAACATCTTGATGTTTGCGGCAGCTGGCTGTCTGTCGGGTGGTCCGACGCGAACAGGGCTTCGTGGGGCGGCAGTAACGGGCGCGTATCGATCCGCGGGGCGACGGGAGCCAGCGTGTTGACTTTTGATGGAAACGGCGCTTCTCTGTGGTGCGTCCAGTTGGTTCATGACGTGTCGTGGTGACTTCACCACTCCAGCAAGCGCCCGCCGTTCACTCTCGCGCCGCCGTCGGACAGGACCGGAACCGTCGTTCCCCTCCCTCCGCGGATCTCCGCGAGTCCAGCCGATCCGCGCTTCACCGGTCGGTCGCGTCCGGCCCGTCCGAGCAAGGGGAATGACCATGTTCACTGCACACCACCGGCGTCCGATGGCGGCGGCCGTCCTGGGACTGACCACCGTCCTCGCACTGGCGTCCTGCTCCAGCGGCCGGCAGGAGGCGGGTCCGGGCGGCGGCGGGGACGTCGCCGAGGTCGACGGCAAGATCGCCCTGACGTACCTTCAGAAGCAGGGCGACCAGGAGTACTTCGTCGGGGAGGCGGCCGGCGCCAAGGCCAGGGCGGACGAGCTCGGCATCGACCTGAAGGTCGTCAACCTCGGCACCGACGCCAACAAGACCATCAGCGAGGCCCAGTCGGCGATCTCGCAGAAGAGCAACGGCCTGATCGTCGTCGTCCCCGACCCGGCCGTCGGCCCCCAGGTCGCCCAGATCGCCAAGGACGCCAAGGTCGCCCTGCTCACCTCCGACGACCAGATCTGCACGACCGGACCGGACCCTTCCACCTGTTCTCCCGACGCTCTCGTGCCCCGGATCGGCTTCAGCGGAGCCCAGATGGGCGGCGAGGTCGGCAAGCGCGCCGCCGCCGAGTTCAAGAAGGCCGGCTGGAACGCGGCGGAGACCCGCACCATCTCCGCCTGGAAGCAGGACGTGACCGTCTGCACCGACCGCGTAGAGGCGGCCAAGGAGGCCTTCGCCGCCGGGGCCGGTTCCGAGGTGCGGAACATCGACGTCCCCACGGACAACAGCCCCACCGGCGCGCAGGACAAGATCGCGGCCACGATCACCGCGAACCCGGACGTCAAGCACTGGGTGGTCTGGGGCTGCAACGACGAGAACGTCCAGGGCGGGGTGACCGCGCTGGAGAACGCCGGCTTCACGGCCGACGACGTCATCGGCGTGGGCCTCGGTGCCTACCTCGCCTGCAAGAACTGGAGCTCGGGCAAGCCGTCCGGAATGAAGGCCGCGCTGTTCATCAACGGCGAGGACGTCGGCGCCCTGGCCGTGCAGACCATGTACGACAAGCTCAAGAACGGCAAGGCCTTCCCCAAGGAGGCCTTCGCCCCGACCACCATGGTCGACGCCGCCACCTGGAAGTCCGCCGGAGTCACCTGCGGCTGAGTGCCGCCCCTCGACGCCGGTGCGGCGTACCGCCCCGTCCGCGCCGCACCGGCTTCCCCCGTACCGGCTCCCTTCGCACCGGCCTTCCCTGCACCGGCTCCCTCCGCACCGGCCCTCTCCACACCTTCTCTCTCCGCACCGGACCTCCCCTCCACCGCAGGCCCTCGCCCGCCGCGCCCTCCCCCTCCCATCGGCGCATGTGCCCCCGTCCCCCCCGCCCCTCCAGCACGTGAGGCCAGCATGACCACACCCGACACCCCACCCCTCACCCGGGACACCCCTGGCGTCGGTGTCGCCGTCGAGAACATCACCAAACGCTTCGGCGCCGTTCAGGCCCTCGGCGGCGTCACCCTGACCTTCCCGCCCGGGCAGGTCACCGCGCTCATGGGCGAGAACGGCGCCGGCAAGTCCACGCTGCTGAAGATCCTCACCGGCGACCACCAGCCCACCGAGGGTCGCGTCCTGCTCTCCGGCGCGCCGGTCTCCTTCGCCTCGCCGCACGACGCGCGCCGGGCCGGGATCCGCATCATCCCGCAGGAACCGGAGATCATCCCGCACGTCTCCGTGGCGGAGAACGTCTACGCCGGATCCCTGCCCCGCACGGCCGGCCGGCGTCTCGACCGCGCCGAACTGCGCCGCAGGATCACCTCGGACCTGGCGAGGCTCGGCTTCGAGAAGGTCATCGACCCCGACCGGCTCGGCTCCGAACTGACTGCCGCACAGCGACAGTTGGTGGAGATCCTGCGTGCCCTCACCGGCGACGCCAAGGTCATCGCCTTCGACGAGCCGACCTCCTCGCTCGCGGAGAACGAGGCCGAGGCCCTGTTCGCCCTCATCGGCCGCCTGCGCGCCCAGGGCATCGCGATCATCTACGTCTCCCACCGCATGAAGGAGATCTTCCGGCTCGCCGACCGGATCGCCGTGCTCCGCGACGGCGCCTCCGCCGGCGTCCTCGAAGCCGCCGCGACCACCGAGAGCGAGGTCGTGCGGATGATGGTCGGCCGCGACCTCTCCTCGCTCTTCGTCCGGCAGGACGTCGCACGGGACGAGGTCGTCCTGGAACTGGAGGGCGTCACCACTGAGGACGTCACCGACATCAGCCTCCAGGTCAGGGCGGGCGAAGTGGTCGCCCTCGCCGGCCTGATGGGCGCCGGACGCTCGGAGCTGGGACTCGCCCTCGCCGGCGACCGCCCCCTCCGCTCCGGCCGGATCATCCTGAACGGCCGGCCGCTGCGGCTGCGCGGACCGAAGGACGCCATCCGGGCGGGCATCGGTCTGGCGCCGGAGGAGCGCAAGGCCCAGGCACTCTTCCTGCACCGCTCCATCCGAGACAACACCTCCCTGGTCAGCCTGGACCGCCTCCGCCGGATGCGCTTCGTCCGCCGCGGCCAGGAGAAGGCCGTCGCCCAGGACTTCTCCGACCGGCTCAGGGTGCGCACCCCGTCCCTCGAACACGAGGTGCGCAAGCTGTCCGGCGGCAACCAGCAGAAGGTCGTCCTGGCCCGCTGGCTGCTGCGCCGGCCGAAGGTCCTGATCCTCGACGAGCCGACTCGCGGCATCGACATCGGCGCCAAGGCGGAGATCTACCGGATCATCGCCGACCTCGCCCGGGACGGCGTCGCCCTGCTCGTGATCTCCTCCGAACTCCCCGAGGTGCTCGGACTCGCCGACCGGATCGTGGTGATGCAGGGCGGCCGCGTCACCGGCGAACTCGCCCGCGCCGAGGCCACCGAGGAAGCGATCCTCAACCTCGCCATGGCCGACGACCTCGCCCCGCCGGACCCGACCACCCCGGCTGGAAATCCCGCCCCGCCGGACCCGACCACCACCACCCCGGCCGACGGCCTCGCCCCGCCGGACGACACCGCCACCACCCCGGCCGCCGCCCGGCCCCGTGACGACTCCGCCCATGGAGGCCCCCGATGACCACCGCCACCACCTCCCCGGCCGAGACGGAGAAGGCCCCGCCGGCGGCGCGCAAGCGCTCCCCGCTGGCCGCCCTCGGCGGGCAGAACCTCAGCCTCATCGGTGCGCTCGTCGTCGTCCTCGGGCTGTTCGGCGTCCTCAACGAGAACTACCTCAGCCTCGCGAACCTCCAGGTGATCGCCGAGGCGGCCACCATCACCGGCCTCCTCGCCGTCGTCCAGACCGTCGTCATCATCTGCGGCGGCCTCGACATCTCGGTCGGCTCCCAGGTCGGCGTCGCCTCCGTGGTCAGCGCCATGGTCTTCACCAGCACCGGCTCCAGCGCGTTGACCGGCATGCTCGCCGCCGTCGGCGCCGGCGTCCTCGTCGGCGTCGTGAACGGCATCGTCATCGTCCACGGCCGCGTCAACCCGACCATCGCCACCCTCGCCGGACTCGCCGCCTACAAGGGCCTCGCCCAGCTCCTCTCCGACGGCCGCGCCCAGGGGTACGTCCTCAACGACCCCGTCTTCGTCTTCCTCGGGCGCGGCAAGATCGCCGGTCTGCCCGTCATGGTCTGGATCCTCATCGTCGTCGCGATCGCCGTGCACGTGCTGCTCACGTACACGGACATCGGCCGCAACCTCTACGCGATCGGCGGCAACGACACCGCCGCCCGCCTCGCCGGCATCAACATCAACAAGTACCTGATCGCCGTCTACGCCCTCATCGGCGTCGTCGCCGCCATCGCGGGCATCCTCCTCACCGCCCGCACCGGCTCCGGCCAGCCCGTCTCCGGCAGCGAGGGCCTCGAACTCAAGGCCATCACCGCCGCCGCCCTCGGCGGCTGCGCCCTGAAGGGCGGCAAGGGAGGGGTAGGCGGCACCCTCCTCGCCGTCGCCCTCCTGGGCGCGCTGGAGAACGGCCTGACGGTCGAGGGCATCAACACCTTCTGGCAGAACGTCGCCCAGGGCGCCCTGCTCGTGGCCGCCGTGGTGATCCAGCAGCGCCGCAACGGCGAACGGGCGGTCGGACTCCCGCACTGACCCGTCCCGCACCGGCGCCCCGCGCACGGACGAGGCCCGCCCCCTCGGGGAGCGGGCCTCGTGGCGTACCGGGGCCGCGGTGGAGACGGACGAGTGCGCAAGGGATCCGGAGGGGGCCGCGGGAGACGCGCCGGAGTGGCCAGAGGCGCGCACCGGGTCGCCCGGGGCGGGCGCCGGTGGCGGTGCCGTGTGGGGTGTGCGGTGTGCGGTGCAGTGTGCGGTGCTCCTCCCGGTCGGAGCCTCCCGCCGTACGCGTCCCCCGGCGCCCGCCGCACGCGTCCCCCGGCGCCCGCCGCACGCGTCCCCCGGCGCCCGTCCTACGCGCGCCCCTGACGCCCGCCGTACGCGAGCGGCCCGGCGTCCCGGGAGCGGCGAAAGCCCTCCCGGAAGCCGGGAGGGCTGGGTGGAGAGGGGCCGGGTTCGGGCACGCGGGGGACGGGCCCGTACCCGGCGCCGCCGGACGGTCTACTCCTCGGTCGGACCGAGGTCGGGCGTCGCGCGGAAGTCGACGGTACGGCCCCGGGGGCCGGCGTGGAGCTCCAGGACGACGACCTCGTTCGTGCCCGCGCGCAGCACGGGAGCGGGGACGTACAGCGACTTTTGCGGGCCGCGGGACCAGTACCGGCCCAGCGGGAAGCCGTTCACCCAGGCGTTGCCCTTGGTCCAGCCGTCGAGGTGCAGATAGGTGTCGGCCGGCCCGGAGACCTCGAAGGTGCCCCGGTGGAAGGCCGGGCCCACGGGCGTGGCCGTGCCGACGGCGAAGGGGACGTCGTCCAGCGTGGCGAGCGGCAGCGGGCGGTTCGTCCACGCCGACGGCTCGACGCCGTCGAGGAGGACCGAGCCGAGCAGGCCCTTGCGGTCGTGGATGCCCTCGCCGTAGTTCACCCGGCCCTGGTTCTCCACCAGGATCGAGAGCACGCTGCCGGCCCGCGGGGCCGTGAAGGACAGCGAGTGCTCGTGGTTCTCGCGCTCCAGGACGCCCACGGGCTGCCCGTCGACGAAGACCTGGGCGCGGTCGCGGACGTGCTCGATCTCCAGCAGGGCCGGGCCGCGCACGGGCACGGTGGTCTCGTACAGGACGAAGCCGAAGTCCTGCTCCAGCTCCTCCATGGTCAGCGGCCGGCGCGAGTCGACCCGTGAGCTCAACTCGTCCGCGCTCGGCAGCAGTTCGGCGCTCTGGGTCAACACGACCGCGGGGAGGGCCAGTTTGGGGCCCGGGGCGGGCACGGGGGCGTCCGGCACGGGCGCGTACTTGGCGATCACGTCACGGAAGGCCGTGTACTTCTCCGTCGGGTCCCCGGCCTCGTCGAGCGGCGAGTCGTAGTCGTAGGAGGTGACGGTGGGGCGGTAGGTGTGCTTGTCGTTGGCGCCGTTGGTGAAGCCGAAGTTGGTGCCGCCGTGGAACATGTAGAAGTTCACCGAGGCGCCTGCGGCCAAGGCCTCGTCGAGCTCGCGGGCGGCGTCGTCGGCGTCGCGGACCACGTGCCGGGCGCCCCAGCGGTCGAACCAGCCGATCCAGAACTCCGTGGTCATCACCGGGCCTTCGGGGCGGAGCGCGCGCAGGGCGGCCAGGTGGTGGGCCGACCGGCTGCCGAAGTTGGCGGTGGCGAGGACGCCGGGCAGGGCGCCCCGCTCCAGGTCGACCGGCTGGTCGCAGGTGAAGAGCGGTACGTCGACGCCGCAGGCGCGCAGGGAGCCGGCGATGTGCTCCATGTAGGCGGTGTCGTCGCCGTACGCTCCGTACTCGTTCTCCACCTGCACGGCCAGGATCGGTCCGCCCCGCGAGGCGAGGTACGGCTGGAGCGGGGTGAGGAGCCGGTGGAGGAAGTCGTCCACGGCGGCCAGGAAGCGTGGGTCGCGGGAGCGCAGCCGTATGTCGGGCTCGGCGAGCAGCCACGAGGGCAGACCGCCACCCTCCCACTCCGCGCAGATGTACGGGCCGGGGCGCAGCAGGACGTGCAGCCCCTCGGCGGCGGCGAGGTCGAGGAAGCGGGGAAGGTCGAGCCCGCCGTCGAGCACGAAGCGGTCGGGACGCGGCTGGTGGAGGTTCCAGGGGACGTAGGTCTCGACGGTGTTGAGGCCCATGAGCCGGGCCTTGCGGAGTCGGTCCTGCCACTGCTCGGGGTGGACCCGGAAGTAGTGCAGCCCGCCGGACAGGAGACGGAAGGGGCGTCCGTCGAGCAGGAATCCGGTCGTGTCGGTCTGGAGAACGGGCATGCGCTGCTTGCTCCTGTACGTGAAGGCGTGCTGAGATCGAAACGTCGGAATGTTTACGCAAACATGACGGGCGGGGCAAGCCCGTGCGCGGGCTCGCGGGGGCGGAGCGCCGACGCTCCGCCCCCGGGGTGGTGGGGCCTACTTGTTGACGGTGAAGCCCTGGTCGTCGCCGTACTTCACGCTGGCGTCCTGCCATGCCTTGAGCCCGTCGTCGAGCTTCGTCGGGGAGACGTACGCCTTGCCGACGGTGTCGTTGAAGATCGAGTTGGCGTAGACCTGGAAAGGCAGGTACGTCCAGTCCTCGCCGACGTTGCGGGCGGATTCGGCGAAGACGCGGTTGGCCTGCTGGCCGCCGAAGTAGGGGAAGGGCTTGTCGAGGAAGGCCTTGGATTCGAGGTCGGCGCGGGTGGCGGGGAAGGCGCCTTCGGCGACGCGGGTGGAGGCGCCGGTGCCGGTGGTGGCGAACTCGGTGAAGGCGTAGGCGAGTTCCTTGTTCTCGGCGGCCTTGGGGATGGCGAGGGAGCTGCCGCCGTTCTCGGCGCTGGTCCTGTCGCCCTCGGTCCACTGGGGGAGGGGGGCGACGCGCCAGTCGCCGGAGGCGGTGGCGACGCCGGAGGTGAGGTTGGCGGGCATCCAGGCGCCGATGGAGAGGGTGGCGAGGGAGCCGTCGGCGAGGCCCTTGTACCAGGCGTCGCTCCAGGAGCTGATGGGGGCGACGAGCTTCTCGTCGAGGAGCTTCTGCCAGGTCGCGGTGTACTTCTTCGTGCCCTCGTCGTCGAAGTCGATGTCGATGTCGGTCCCGCGCGAGTGGTAGGGGCGGCCGCCGGCCTGCCAGATGAGGCTGGTGGTGGCGCCGGCGTCGCCGGTGTCGTTGGTGATGAAGATCTTGGGGTCGGCCTTGTGGAGCGTGCGGGCGGCCTCCACGTATTCGTCCCAGGTGGTCGGGACCTTGACGCCGTGCTTGTCGAAGACCTTCTTGTTGTAGAAGAACGCCATCGGGCCCGAGTCCATCGGCAGCGCGAAGACGCCCTCGTGCTGGTTGACGGCCTGCCAGGGGCCGGGGGTGAAGCTCTTGGAGTGGGCGAGGGCGCCGTAGGGGGAGAGGTCCTCGACGGTCTTGCCGATGGCGAACTGGCCGAGGGCGTAGTACTCGATCTGGGCGACGTCGGGGGCGCCGGAGCCGGCGGCGATGGCGTTCTGGAGGGCGGTGTACTGCTTGTCGCCGGTGCCGGCGTTGACGAGTTCGATGTCGACCTTGGGGTACTTCTTCTCGAAGTCCGCCGCGACCTTCTTCAGGGTGGGCTCCCAGGCCCACACCGTCACCTTGCCGCCCTTCTCCAGCGCGGCGGCGACGTCCTTCGGGGCGCCGCCGGTGCCGGCGTCGGAGTCGTCGGAGCCACAGGCCGTGGCGGTCAGCGAGAGCGTGGCGAGCACGGCGAGGGCGCTGAGGAGTCTGCGGGAGGAGTGGGTGCGCATGGGAGGTGCTCCTGGTCGGTGGTGCGGGCAGGGAGGGACTTCCGGAGGGACGGGTGATGCGGAGGGACGGGTGATGCGGCGAGGCGGGTGACGCGGAGGGACAGGTGACGCGGAGGGACCGGCGATGCGGCGAGGCGGGCGAGACGGAAGGGCGGGTGATGAGGAGGGGAGGGCGCTCATTCCTTGACGCTTCCGGCGGCCAGGCCGGACTGCCAGTACCGCTGGAGCAGCAGGAAGACGGCGACGATCGGGACGATCGTCAGCAGGGAACCGGTGACGATCAGGTCGAAGACGGCCTCGCCGCCGGCCGTCTGGGCCTGCGCGTTCCAGGCGTTGAGGCCGAGGGTCAGCGGGTACCAGTCGGGGTCCTTGATCATGATCAGCGGCAGGAAGTAGTTGTTCCAGGTCGCGACCATGGAGAACAGCAGCACGGTGACGGTGCCCGGTACGAGCAGCGGCAGCGCTACGCGGAAGAAGGTGCGCAGCTCGCCGGAGCCGTCGATGCGCGCGGCCTCCAGGAGCTCGGTGGGGACCGCCTCGGCGGCGAAGACCCACATGAGGTAGAGCCCGAAGGGGGAGATCAGGGAGGGGATGATGACGGCCCAGGGGGTGTTCGTCAGGCCCATGTTGCTGAACATCAGGAAGGTGGGCACCGCGAGGGCGGTGCCGGGGACGGCCACGGCTCCGATGACGACCGCGAAGACCGCCTTGCGGCCGGGGAAGTCGTACTTCGCGAGGGCGTAGCCGCCGAGGACGGCGAGGACGGTGGCGCCGCCCGCGCCGGCCGCGACGTACAGCAGGGTGTTGAGCAGCCAGCGGACGAAGACGCCGTCGTCGTAGGTGACCGTGCGGGTGATGTTGCCCCACAGGTCGAAGTCGTCGGCGAACCACAGTCCGAAGGAGTCGAGCAGTCCCCGCCGGCTCTTGGTGGCGTTGATGACGAGCCAGGCGAGCGGGAGCAGGGTGTAGACGAGGACCAGGCCGGTGAGGAGGGTCAGCGGGACGCTGCGCCGGGGGTCGAGCGGAGTGTGCGGGAGGCGCTTGCGGCGGGTCGCGGCGGGGCGTGCGCGGTGCGGTGCGGCCGCGGTGCCGGCGGCGCGCGGCTCCCGGGGGTCCGGGGCTGACTCGGCGGCCGCGGTGGTCAGGGAGGTGGTCATGGCTCAGCCCTTCCGCATGCCGCGAAGCTGGACCGCGTAGGCGATGATCGCGGTGATCACGCCCATCACGATCGCCACGGTCGCCGCGTAGTTGTGCTGCTGTCCCGAGAACGACAGCGCGTACGTGTAGAGGTTGGGGGTCAGGTCGTTGGTGATGGCGTTGGGGGCGAGCTTCTGGAGGATGCTCGGCTCGTTGAAGAGCTGGAAGCTGCCGATGATCGAGAAGATCGTGGCGATGACCAGGGCGCTGCGGATGGCCGGCAGCTTGACCGAGGCCACGATCCGCCACTCCCCGGCGCCGTCGATCGCCGCCGCCTCGTAGAGCGAGCGGGGGACGACCTTGAGGGCGGAGTAGAAGATCAGCATGTTGTAACCGACGAATTCCCAGGTGACGATGTTGCCGATGGAGGCGAGGACCAGGGAGGGGGAGAGCGGGTTGGGGAGGCTGACGCCGAGCGCCTCGTTGATGTTGCCCACCAGGCCGAACTGGTCGCCGTACATGAAGCCCCAGATGAGGCTGGCCACGACGGCGGGCACGGCGTACGGGAGGAAGATCGAGACGCGGAAGAAGGTCTTGCCGTAGAGCCGGCCGCTGTCGATCGCGAGCGCCACGAGGAGCGCGATGCCCAGCATGATCGGCACCTGTACCAGCAGGAAGAGGCCGACGCGCATCAGCCCGTCCCAGAAGCGGGGGTCGGTCAGCGCCTCGCCGTAGTTGTCGAGGCCGACGAAGGAGGTCCCGCCGATGAGCCGGTCCTGGAACAGGCTCAGATAGCCGGCGTAGCCGATGGGCGCGAGGAAGACGAGGCCGAAGACCGCGACGAACGGGCCGGCGAATCCCCAGCCCACGAGGGCCTCCTTGCGGAGGCGGAAGCGGGCTCGTGGGCGGGGCGGTGGTGCTGCCGTAGCGCGCGTCGACAGGAGCGTCATGGCGTGGTCCTAGCGTCGGTGACCGGTCGGGCCGGAGGACGGGAGCGAGGGAATGGGGCCTGAGGGATGCGCCCGCCTGAGGCGTAGGGCGGCCCGCGGCCGGGAACCGGCCCTGCGGAAGGGCCGGCCGACGAGAAATGTTTACGTAATCATCGGTAGCGTGATGGTGACATTCCCGCAGGGGAGCGTCAAGCACGAAGTGGCAGCGAACGAGAGGGAATCGGGTGACCGAGCAGAACGCGACCGGCCGGCCGGCGGCGGCCGCGAGCGGCGGCGGGCGGGGGGCGCGCACCAGGCAGCGCCGTGTCTCGATGGCGGACGTCGCCCAGCTGGCGGGCGTCTCCTCGCAGACGGTCTCGCGCGTCTCCAACGGCGACGCGGCCGTCGTCGAGGCCACCCGGAAACGGGTCCTCGACGCGATGAAGGAGCTGGGATACCGCCCGAACAGCGCGGCCCGCGCCCTCAAGCGGGGTGACTTCCGGGCCATCGGCGTCATCACGATGGGACTCACCAGCACCGGAAACGTGCGGACGCTGGACGCCATCGCGGGATCGGCGTCCCGCGCGGGCTACGCGGTCACGCTCATCCCGCTCGACGCACCCACCCAGGACAACGTCAAGGGGGCGTTCACCCGCCTCGACGAGCTGGCGGTCGACGCCGTCGTGCTGATCATGGAGGTGCACCTGCTCGACACCGCCGCTCTCACCCTGCCGCCGCACGTCAAGGTGGTCGTGGTCGACTCCGACGCCACCGACTTCCCCGTGGTGGACACGGACCAGCGGCAGGGCGCACGCGCCGCCGTACGGCATCTGCTCGACCTCGGCCACGACACGGTCTGGCACATCGCGGGCCCCGAGGAGTCCTTCGCCGCCGGCCGCCGAGCGGAGGCGTGGGAGGAGACGCTGCGTGCCGAGGGGCGCGCGGTGCCGCCCGCCCTGCGCGGGGACTGGACCCCCGAATCGGGTTACGAGGCAGGCCTGCGCCTCGCCGACGGGACCGGGTGCACGGCGGTCTTCGTGGCCAACGACCAGATGGCCCTCGGTCTGCTGCGGGCCTTCCACGACCGCGGAGTGCGCGTCCCCGAGGACGTCAGCGTCGTCGGCTTCGACGACATCCCCGAGGCGGCCTCCTTCATCCCGCCCCTGACGACCGTCCACCAGGACTTCGCGCAGGTCGGCGAGTGGTGCGTCGAGGCGGTCCTGCGGGAACTGGCGGGCGAGACGGTCACGGGGGTGCGCCTCGTGCCGACCACCCTGGTGGAACGGCGCAGCACGGCGTCCCCCGCCGCACCCGGACGGGAGGGCTGACGCCGCGAGTGGTGGTCGCGGCAGGCCGGGACCACCACGACGGGCGGCTCGCGGCACGTGGCCGCGCGGGGGCGGCCGGGCCCCGCGGGGTCCGGCGGTGGTCTCCGGTGAGGGCGCCGGGCGGCGGACTCGGACCAGGGCGTCCCGGCGGCGAATTCAGGTCAGGGTGCCCGGGCGGCGAGCTCAGGTCAGGGCGTCCGGCCGGCGAATTCAGGCCAGGGCGCCCGGCCGGGGCGGAGCCGTGCTGGAGCGCACCACGAGGAGGGGCTCCACCTCCCTGCGCCGAGGCCCGTCCGTACGGCCCTCGATCTGGTCGAGCAGCAGCGCGACGCAGTGCTTGCCGACCACCTCGAAGTCCTGGTGCACGGTCGTGAGGGGAGGGAGGAGGTACGCGGCCTCGGCGATGTCGTCGAAACCGGCCACGCTGACGTCGCCGGGCACGCTCCTGCCCGCCTCGTGCAGGGCGCGCATCAGGCCCATGGCCATCTGGTCGTTCGCGGCGAAGACGGCCGTGACCTCCGGCCGGCGGGCGAGGTCGAGCCCGGCCCGGTACCCGGACCGCGCCGACCAGTCCCCGTGCACCGCGGGCGGCACGGGCGCGCCCGCGTCCGTGAGGGTGCGGCGCCAGGACTCGGCGCGCCGGCGCGCGGCGAACGAGTCGGGCGGGCCGGCGAGGTGCCAGACCGTGCGGTGCCCGAGGCCGAGCAGGTGGGACACCACGCTGCGGGAGCCGTGCGCCTGGTCGAAGTCCACGTGCGGGTACTCGTGGCCGGTGTCGCCGTCGGCCACCACCACCGGCATCGACGGCGGGAGGCGCAGCGACGGGGTGTCGAGCATCTGCGACTCGACCAGCACGATGCCGTCGACGGACTGCAGCATCAGATGCTGGAAGGCGTGGTGCACGGCGGCCTCGGTCTGGGCCCGTACGCCCATGAAGTTCACCGAGAAGTCGGCCTCGCGGGCGGCGTCGGCGATGGCGCCGAGCGTGCGGGCGTTGCCGTGCGCGCCGACGTCGAAACTGACCACGCCCAGCGCCCCGAAACGGCCGGTGACCAGCGCGCGGGCCGCCGTGTTGGGGCGGTAGCCGAGCGTCTGCATGGCCGAGAGCACCTTCTCGCGGGTCGCAGAGTCGACGTTCTGCCGGTTGTTCGCCACCCGGGACACCGTCTGCGAGGAGACGCCGGCCAGGGTGGCGACGTCCGCCATGGACGGCCACTGGCGGGCCGGCCGCGAGCGGGGCGACCTCGTTCTGTTGTCCGTCGCCATCGATGACCTTCCGTCGCGAACGTCCGGGCGGCCCCCGAGGAGGGCCCCGGCGTGTTGGCGCAAACATACCAGTCGGTAGATCTTCGGTGGATCGTGTCCGGATCCTTGACAGCCCCTGTCGCCCCTCCCAAACTCTCGTCCCAGGCACTCGTGTTAACGCGAACACGACGAGCCGACACCTCGCCGTGACGCGGCGATCACATGCCGTCGGCGTCCGCGGACCCCGGCGGCCCGCCGGGGCTGCGGCGGTTCCACGAGCGTGCTCCTCCTGACGACCGGTCATGCCGTGCGGGAGGCCGCGCCCTCGCCCGCCCCCTCCGCCACACCCGTCCATCCCCTCCCCCTCCAGACCACGAGGTACGCGATCATGCGACGCACCACCTCGGGGACGGCCACCGTGCTCACCGCACTCTGCGCCGTCCTCCTGTCCTTGCTCGGCTCGGCCGGCACCGCTCACGCGGCGGCCGTCACCGTCACCAACGCCACCCAGTTCACGGACCCGCAGGGCAACCCCGTCCACGCCCACGGCGGCGGTGTCGTCAAGGTCGGCACGTACTACTACTGGTTCGGCGAGAACCGCAACGCCGACAACAGCTTCAAGTACGTCTCCGCCTACCGCTCCACCGACCTGAAGACCTGGGAGTTCCGCCACCACGTCCTCACCGCGAGCAGCCACCCCGAGCTCGCGGGGGCGAACATCGAGCGGCCGAAGGTGATGTACAACGCCTCGACCGGCACGTTCGTGATGTGGATGCACAAGGAGGGCAGCGCGACCGACTACTCCGAGGCCCGCGCCGCGGTCGCCGTGTCGGACACCGTCGACGGCGACTACACCTGGCGGGGCAGCTTCCGGCCGCTCGGCCACATGTCCCGGGACATCACCACGTTCGTCGACACCGACGGCACCGGCTACATGATCTCCGCCGCCAACGAGAACGCCGACCTGCACGTCTACCGCCTCACCGCCGACTACACCGACATCGCGGCGCAGGTCCAGAAGCTGTGGCCGGGCCAGTGGCGCGAGGCGCCGGCGATGTTCAAGCGCGGCGGCGTGTACTTCCTGCTGACCTCGGGCGCCACGGGCTGGGCCCCCAACCAGCAGAAGTACGCCACCGCGAGCAGCGTGACCGGCTCCTGGAGCGGCCTCCAGGACATCGGCGACTGGACCACCTACGGATCCCAGACGGCGTACGTGCTGCCGGTCCAGGGCACCTCCGGCACCTCGTACCTCTACATGGGCGACCGCTGGGGCAACTCCCTGGGCGGCATGGTCAACGACTCCCAGTACGTCTGGCTCCCCCTGAAGTTCCCCACCGCCACCACCATGACCATGGACTACTACCCGCAGATCACCGTGGACGCGGCCGCGGGCACGGTCCGGGGGCTCGGGACCTGGGAGACGCTGACCGCCTCGCACAGCGGCAAGTGCGCCGACGTCGCCGACCGCTCCACCGCCGACGGGGCCGCCCTCATCCAGTGGGGCTGCGCGAACAGCGTCAACCAGCAGTTCTGGCTGAAGCCCGCCGGCACCAACCGGGTGCAGATCATCGCCCGCCACAGCGGCAAGTGCCTGGCCCCGGCGGGCGGGTCGACCGCCGACGGCGCCGCGATCGCCCAGTACCCCTGCGACGGAACGACCGGCCAGCAGTGGAGGGTGACGGGCTCCGGCGGCACCGTGCAGCTGTCCGCCTCGGCGAGCGGCAAGTGCCTCGACGTGACGAACCAGTCCACGGCGGACGGTACGGCGCTGATCCAGTGGAGTTGCAACAGCGGCGCCAACCAGAAGTGGCTCCGCTCGGCCGCCTGACGGCCGTCGGGACCGGTCGGCCCGCGAGTGCGGCGAGTGGACACCGCCGCCGCACCCGCCGGTCCCGCTCCGCTCGGCCGCCCGACGGCCGCCGGGACCGGTCGGCCCGCGAGTGCGGCGAGTGGACACCGCCGCCGCACCCGCCGGTCCCGCTCCGCTCGGCCGCCCGACGGCCGTCCGGAGCGCACCGGGGCAGGCCCCGAGCCCCCGACGGGACCTGCCCCACCCTCCGCGCCTCCTCGCGTTCCCGGCCGGCCGACGCCACCCTCCGCGCCTCCTCGCGTTCCCGGCCGCCCGGTCCCGCCGTCGGAGGCCCTCGACGACCACCGATCCACTCAGGGAGACCGACCATGCGCCCCAGCAGAGAACGACCTCCGGCCCGCGTCCGCAGGAGCGGCGCCGTCCTGGGCGCGGCCGCCGCGGCCGCCCTCCTCACGACCGGCCTCACCCCCACCGTCTCCGCGGCGGCCGAGGAGACCGGCCAGGCCGTGACCGTACGCCCCGACCCCAGCTACCAGCAGCAGCCGTTCGAGGGCTGGGGCACCGCCCTGGCCTGGTTCGCGAACGTGACCGGAGGATGGCCGGACGCCCAGCGCAACGCGCTCGCCGACGCCCTCTACGGCGCGGACGGCCTCGGCTTCACCATCGCCCGCTACAACATCGGCGGCGGCGACAGCCCGGAGACCACCCCCTACATGCGGGCCGGCGGCGCCGTCCCCGGCTGGTGGAACCGCCCCGGGCCCGAGTCCCCCGACTGGTGGGACCCGGCCGACCCCACCCACTGGAACCCGGACGCCGACGCCAACCAGCGCTGGTGGCTCACCGCCGCCAAGGCGCGTGGCGCCGACACCTTCGAGGCCTTCTCCAACTCCGCGCCGTACTTCATGACGCACAGCGGCCTGGTCTCGGGCAACTGGAACTCCTCGCAGGACAACCTCCGCTCCGACCAGTACGAACGCTTCGCGGCGTACCTCTCGGGCGCCATGAAGCGCGCCGAGGCCGCCACCGGCGTCACCTTCGACACCCTCTCCCCGCTCAACGAACCCGGCACCGACTACTGGGGCGCGGGTGGCCGCCAGGAGGGCTCCCACTGGGACCCCGCCTCCCAGGCGCGCATGCTCACCACCATGCGGGCCCGGCTGAACGCCGACGGCGTCGGCACCCGCATCGCCGCCATGGACGAGACCAACCCGAACACCTTCCGCACCAACTGGGACACCTACGACGCGGCCGCCAGGACCGCTGTCGGCCAGCTCAACACCCACACGTACAGCACCGGCGGCCGCACCGGAGCGCGGGACATCGCCAAGGGGACGGCCACCCCGCTGTGGATGTCCGAGGTGGACCTCGGCGGCAGCGTCGGACAGAGCTTCACCGACATGAGCCCCGCCCTCGACCTCACCCAGCGCGTCAACGAGGACTTCCGCGAACTGGAGCCCCGCGCCTGGGTCCTGTGGCAGGCCGTCGAGGACTACGAGAACATGACGCCCGGCCGCGAGAACTCCAACTGGGGCCTCATCCAGACCGACTTCACCCCGCGGGACGCGGCCACCGAACCGCTGCGCAAGAACAAGAAGTACTGGGCGCTGGCCAACTACACCAAGTTCGTCCGTCCCGGTGCCCGTGTCATCAACACCGACAACGCCGACACCTTCGCCGCCCTGCGGCCCGCCGGCCAGGGCGCGGTCGTCGTCCACACCAACCCCACCGGCGAGCCGCAGCGACTCACCCTGAACCTCGGCGGCTTCCAGACCGTGGGCACCGGGGCCGTCCAGCGTTACACCACCGACGGCACCAGGAACCTCCACCGCGAGAGCGACCTCACCCCCGCGGGCAAGACGCTCACCGCCACCGTGGGCGCGGGCTCCGTCACCACCTTCGTCCTGCCCGGCGTGACCGGTGTGAACGTCTCCGACACCACCGCCCCCACCGGCGCCGCGCGCCAGCTGCTCAACGACCACAGCGGCAAGGCCCTCGCGGTCGCCACCAGCGGCGGCCGGAGCACCCTGGTCCAGCGCACCTCCAGCCCGGGCACCACGGCACAGCAGTGGCGGTTCACCAAGCTGTCCTCCGCCGACTGGAGCAACACCGCCGCCTACCGCGTCACCAGCGTCGCCAACGGCAAGGCGCTCGCCGCCCAGGGCGACTCGCTCGCCCTGGTGACCGCGGGCACCTCCGCCGAACAGAAGTGGATGCTCTCCACCACGGGCGAGGGGCGCCACACCCTGGTCAACAGCGCGAGCGGCAAGCTTCTCGACGTCAGCGGCGAGTCCACGAGCGACGGCGCGCCCGTCGGGGTCTACCGTCCGACGACCGGCTCCAACCAGTCATGGACCTTCCGTTCCCTCGCGGCGGACACCTGGGTGCCGCTGCGGATGCGGCACAGCGGCAAGTGCCTGGACGTGACCGGAGCCTCGACCGCGGACGGCGCCCAGGTCGTCCAGTACACCTGCGGGGGCGCGACCGACCAGCAGTGGTCCCTGCGGCCCGCCGGCGGTGGCTACGTCAACGTCGTCGCGCGGCACAGCGGCAAGTGTCTCGATGTCAGCGGCGAGTCCACGAGCGACGGCGCGACCGTCTTCCAGTACGCCTGCGGCGGTGGCGCCAACCAGCAGTGGTCGGTGCACAGGTCGCCCGACGGCTTCGCCACCCTGATGGCACGGCACAGCGGCAAGTGCCTGGACGTCAGCGGAGTCTCCACGGCCGACGGCGCCGAGGTCGTCCAGCACGGCTGCTCCGCCGCCGCGAACCAGCAGCTCACCACCTCGTAGCAGCCGCCGGTCCGGCCGTCGCCCGACCGCCGGACCTCGCGCGGCTCAGTCCGGCAGGAGGGCCAGGATCTCGCGGACGACGGTCTCGGGTTCGGTCAGCGGGACGTAGTGGCCGGACCTCGCCGCTACGACGTGCCGGCCTCCCGGTGCCAGGCCGGCGCGGTGGGCATGGGAGGCGTTCGCGGCGGCGCGGACCGCGGTGTTCATGCCGTCGCCGGGGAGGCCGCCGGAGACGACCGTGATCGGGATGTCGCCGGTGTCCGGCGGGGTGTCGCGCCAGGCGGCCAGTTCGTCGAGGTACGTGCGTGCCTGGCGGCGCTGGGTGCGCAGGACTCCGGGCGTGAAGCCCTCCCGGGCCATGTCGTGGCGGGCGTCCTCCGGGAGGAGGGCGAGCCGGCCGCGGAACAGGGGGCGCAGCAGCCCGAGGGCGGCCAGCGCCAGGCCGAGGCGGAGGGCCGTACGCTCCATCCGGCGGAAGCCGCGGCCGAACAGGACGTCCGCCGCCTCGTCGGTGGGGTCCACCAGGACCAGCCCGGCGACGCGGCCGGGGTCGCGCGCGGCGGCGAGGCGGACCAGGGGGCCTCCCGCGCTGTGACCGACGAGGACGTACGGGCCGGGGCCGAAGTGGTCGAGCAGGGCGCCGAGGTCCCCGGCCATCCGGTCCAGGGTGCGGCCGGCCGGGTCGGGTGCGCTGCGGCCGAGGCCGGAGCGGTCGTAGACGACCGCGCGGGCGTGGGGCGCGACCGCCGGCTGGACCAGACCCCACGAGGACCGGCCCGCCCCCGCCCCGGCCTCGAACACCACCGTCGGCCCGTCCCGCCGGGGGCCGTCCAGCACCATCGCGTGGAGTCGCCGGCCGTCGGGCAGGGGGACCTCTTCGGGGGCGCCCTGGACGTGCGGCGCCGGGGCGACGCTCATCGGGCCGGCTCCTCCAGGGTGAAGAGGTTCATCCGGTAGGAGTTGACGACCGGCGGGGCGAGGCGGGCCAGCAGCGGCATCCCGTAGCGGTGGCGCCACGGCCAGCCGCGGCCCACGTCCGGCTGCGGGGTGGCGAACGTCCTGCTCTCGTGGAGCCGCAACCCCCAGCCCTCCAGGGACCTCGGGTCGTCGCAGGTCCAGGTCATCCGCGCGTCGACGGCCTTGAACACCGGGTTGCGGTCCTGATGGCGCATCATCGTGCCGCCGCCGGTGTCGAAGGCGAGCGCCGACCCGGGGAAGCGTCGGCCCAGCGCGGCGACGACGCCGCGGACCTCGTCCTCGCCGAGGTAGAGCAGCACGGCCTCGCTGACGAAGAAGTACGGCCCGCCGGCCGCCGCGACCCGTTCGAACCAGTCGGTGTCCAGCACCGAGGCGGCGAGGGTCTCCGTCCGCTCCGCGTCGGGGAGGAGCCGCCGCCGCAGCTCCACCGTGTCCGGCAGGTCGAGGTCGAACCAGCGGGCCCGGCCGTTGTCGAGGCGGCGGGAGCGGGTGGTGAGCCCGGCGCCGAGCTCGACCACGGTGCCGTCCGGGTGCTCGGCGAGGAACCGGCGGACCCACCCGTCGAAGATCGCGGTGCGCAGGACGGAGCCGCCGAGGGAGGGACCGCGGAACTTCGCGAAGTCGTAGTCGATCCGGTCGACCATCCTCCGCGCCTCGGCGTCGCCCAGGACCGGGTGGCGGGCCCGTGCGTCGAGGGCGCGGCCGTAGAGCGGAATGAGGAGGGTCTCCTGGACGGTGCCCAGCCCGACGGGCTCCTTCGTCATACGATCACCAACCTTGCTCAGGTAAGGCTTACCTAAGTCACCCTAGGGTGGTGGGCGTGCGACATCAACTCCCTTGCGGAGAGGGCTGGTGGTGGGCGTGTGGCATCGACTCCCTTGCGGAGAAGGCCGGTGGGAGCCGCCCGCCGTGCGGACGGCTCCCACCGGCGGTGCGGGGGTCAGGACCAGGAGGCCGTGACCAGGGAGCGCTCGGCGGCGTGGAGGTGGAGGGCCGAGGACAGCCAGGCCCGGGCGTAGGCGTCGGGCGACGGGTCCTTGAGCCGGCCGAAGGAGTCCCTCGGCCTGCGGTCCGCCTCGCCCGTCAGCGCCTCCACCAGATCGGCGGCGCCCGGGAGGCCCGCCCGCCGGAGGGGGACCGTGAGGGAGGCGCGGTCCGTGCCGCGGGAGGCTTCGGCGACGGCACGGCGGCCTCCGGCCACCCCTGTCTCCAGGAGACGGCGGACCCGCCAGAGCGGGGCGTCGGCCAACGGGTCCGGAACCGTCGGGGCGGGCGCCGGGACGCCGGAGGCCGTACGGGGGAAGTGCTCGCCCTGGAGGCGGTCGTACCCCAGGTCCGCGTGCCCCCGCCACTCCTCCGGCAGGCGCAGGGAGTCCGGGGCGTCCGGGACCGGGCCCACGGCCAGGGGACGGAGGGTCGCCGCGCGGTCCGGGTCGGGGTGGCCCAGGACGCGCAGCACGAGGCCCGGGTGCTCGCCGACGCGCCGCAGGTTGGCGGTGTGCGGGAGCTCCGGGTGCGGGTGCGCGACCCGGAGCCGCAGCACCGGACCGCCACCGAGGACGCGGGCGACGAGATGGTCCTCGGCCGTGCCCAGCACCTCGACGTCGCAGCCCAACAGCGTGGGGCCCGCCTCGCCCGGCAGCTCCGCCGCGTCGAGGGCGGACGCCACCGCCTCCCGTACCGGACGGGCGAAGAGCGCCGCGACGGGCTCCTCCGACCAGGCCGCGCCCCGCACCGGCGTGGCCCGGACGCTCCGGCCCGCGCCGAGCCGGCCGTCGGACGACACGGTCGCGCCGGCGATCAGCAGGCCCCCGCGCGCGAGACCGGCGTGATCGAGGACGGCGCCGCCGAGCGCGACCGACGCCGTGCCCGCGCCCCTGGCCCGCGAGAGGCCGCCCGGCCGCACGTCGGACAGCGTGTGGAACACGCCCTCGGGGGTCAGGAGATGGGTCGTCACCCCGCCGTACCCGGTCGCCGACAGCACCGGCTCCCGGCACAGCCCGTACACCCGCAGGCTGCCCCCCTGCCCGTACGCGCGCCGGGCGGGCCCGGTGACGGCCGGACCGGCGGCTCCCGCGAGCAGTTCGCGGAAGGCCGCGGTCAGGTCCGAGAGCCGCTGGCCCCGCCCCTGCTCGCGCGCGCTCCTGAGCCCGCGTACGACCCTGAGCGCGGCGGCCTCCGCGCGGGGCAGTCCCGCGAGCCGCGCCGAGTGCGCGGCCCGCAGCAACTCCGCCTGGACGACAGTCCCTCCCGCGGCGACGCCCGCCGAGAGGGCTTCGGCGGCGGCGTGCCAGAGCGCCGACGCGGCGGCGCTCTGAGCGGGCGTGAGCGGTGCCGGCGCGCCGGCGGGAACGGAGCCCTCCGGCTGCCGGACGGCCCCGGCGGACCCCGCTTCCGCGGGGCGGGTCTCCACGGCGCCGGACTCCAAGGCGCCGTACTCCGCGGCGCCGGATTCCGCGGGGCCGGGGGAATCCCCGCCCGCGGCCGGGGACGCGGCCCCGGTGACCCCGGTGACCCCGGTGACCCCGGTGACCCCGGTGACCCCGGTGACCCCGGCGGCCCCGTCGTCCTCGGCAGCCTCGGGGGCCGGGCCGGACGCGGCGTCCGCGAGGGGTGCGGCGCCCAGGACGGCCGCGCGGTGCAGGCAGCGCGGGGCCAGGAGGCAGGTGCAGACCGCCTGGCCCGGGTCGCTGACCGCGCCCGACGGGCCGGGCCGCAGGGTGACGAGGGTGTCCTCGCCGAAGCGGACCTCGACCGCCCCGTCCGGTCCCGGTACGGCGCGGCCCGCGCACTCCGCGACGGCGGCGTCCAGCTTCTTGCGCAGCCGCGCGGTCAGCTGCTCGACGGCTTCGGCGAGGATCTCGGGGGCGACGGGCGGCAGGGCTGTGGTGCTCAACGGGCTTCTCCACGGAGGCGGTCGCCGACCCAGCGGGCGAGGGCGAGCGGGCTGAGGGCGGCCACCGGCATCCCGGCGGCGACGAGCCGGCGTGCCACGGGCACCGAGTAGCGGGGCGCGCCCGCGTCGTCGAGCGCCGCGCAGCCCAGCAGGTGCGCGCCGGACGACGCCAGCGCGCGGACCTCCCCGAGGAGGCCGGAGAGCGGGGCGCCCTCCTCGAAGTCGCTGACCACGACGACGAGGGTGCGGCTGGGCACCGTGATGAGGGTCCGGGCGTGGGCGAGGCCCGCCGCGATGTGGGTGCCGCCGCCGACCCGTACCTCCAGCAGCAGCGACAGCGGGTCCTCCACCCGGTCGGTCAGATCGACCACCTGCGTGGAGAACGCCAGGAAGTGTGTGGACAGCGTCGGTACGCCGCCCAGCACCGCGGCCGTCAGCGCCGACCAGACGACGGACGCCTCCATCGAGCCGGACACGTCGACCACGAGGATCAGCCGCCAGTCCGCCTCCTTGCCCGCGCGGGTGCCGAACACCGGCCGCTCGGGCACCACGACCACCCGGCCGTCGTCCAGCCGCCGGGTGTGCGCCAGATTGGCGCGCAGGGTGCGGGCGAGGTCGAGCCGGCCGCCGGGGCGGCGGGTGGGGCGGGGCGAGGACAGCCCGGAGAGCGCCGGGCGCACCCGGGTGGCCAGCTCCTTCGTCAGCTCGTCCACGAGCCGCTTCACCAGTGGACGCAGGCGGGCCACCTGGGACTCGGGCATGCCGCCGGCCAGCGACAGCACCGAGGAGAGCAGTTCGACCGACGGACGGACCGCGGCCGGGTCCAGCTGGGTCAGCACGTCGGACCGGCCCGCGTCGGCGGCGTCCGCCAGCACCTCCTCGCGGACGTCGGTCCCGAACAGCGCCTCCAGCTCGTCCGCCCACTCACGGGCGGTCGGGAACGACGCCTCCTGCCCGCCGCCCGCCCCGGACGCCCCGCCGTCGAGCGCGTCGGAGCCCTCGCCCCGGCCGTGCCCGTACAACTCGTCCAGCGCGTGCGCGTAACGCCGGGCCCGGCCGCCCAGCCGGTCCTTGTGGCGACCGAGCAGCAGCCGCCACCGGTCCGCCGTCGGGAGACCGTGTTCCGGCACGGCGGCGAGCGGCGCCCCCGCCACCGTCCCGGCAGCCGGGGGAGCGGACCGCACGGGCTCCGCGCCGGTCGCGCCCTCCTCGTCCCCGGCCCCGGAGGAAGGATCGATTCGTACGGGCTCCGCGCCGGTCGAGGTCTCCCCGGTCCCCGCCGCGCGCGACGGTTCCTGGCCGGGCGGGGCCAGTGTCTTCAGGGCCGCGAGGCCCGCAGCGTCCGCCGCCGCCCACAGGGCGAGCAGCTCGGGAGGGGCGTCGAGCGCGAGGTCGAGCCGGTCGCCGAGCCGCTCGGTCACCGCGGCGAGCAGCCGCTCGCGCGCGGCGGGCGACAGCGCGTCGAAACCGCCCCGCAGCGCCGGCAGGCGGTCGAGGAACTCCTGGTCGGCCAGGGTGTCGACCCGGTCGAGGAGCGGCGCGAGGGCGTCCGGGGACACCTGGAGCAGCGGGCCGGCGGCCGTGAGGAGCCCGGCGAGCCGCTTCCCCAGCGCGCGCCGCGTGCCGGGACCGGTGGCGGCGTCGATCCAGCCCGCCGCCCGCTCGCCGAGCCCCGCGGCCGGATCGAGGTCCAGCAGGACGCGGACCGCGAGGGCCGCGCCCTGGACGAGGGGCGAGCCGTCGGCGGCGAGATCGGCCAGGGCCCGGTCCATCCGGAGGCCCAGCTGCCGGGCGGCGGCCCGGTCGGCCAGCGCGACGAGGGCGGTCGCGTCGGCGGGGGAGTCGCTCCCGGCGAGGCCGGGCAGCGCGCGGACGGCGGCGTCGAGGAGTTCGCCGGAGAGCGCGCCCGCCGCCTCCCGGGCCTCGGGCGTCGTGCCGGGGTAGTGGCCGCGCCGCAGCCCCTCCAGCAGGTCGAGGGCGTCGAGGAGTTCGGGAAGGGTCGCCGTCCCTGGCAGGACCGCCGCGGCCTCCGCCAGCCGCTCCCCGACCAGTTCGGGCAGGTCGCAGCGGGCGGCGGCGGTCAGTCCGGCGAGGACCTGCGGGGGTGTCGGGCCGCCCTCCGCGGCCTCGCGCCGTGCGGTCTCGCCCAGGGTGCCCGCGGCCGCCTGCGCGGCGGTCACCCCGCGCACCCCGGCGAGGTCGAGCCGCGCGGGCACCGAAGGCGTCCACGCGAGGCGCCACTTGGTGCCCAGCGCCGTGCCGTCCCCGGTCGCCGCGACGGCGACCGGCTCCCCGTACGACGAGCCGATCACCAGCAGCCGCTGGAGCAGCACTTCGCGGCGGCCGTCCAGCGGCGACCGCAGGGGATCGAGGCGGACCTCGCGCGGCTCCGGGTCGTCGGGGCGCGGCAGCCGGAGCCTGCCCAGCTCGTCCTCGACGGACGGGCCCAGGCCGGACCGGGGCGCGTGCGGGGTGAGCCTGCCGCGTACGGTGCCGACGAACACGGCTTCCAGCGCGCGTGCCAACGCCCGTCCCCGGCCGAGGGGTTCGCCCTGGCCGAGCACGGTGGTCACGGCTTCGAGGAGTTCGCTCCGGCCGGGCGCGGGGAGCCCGCGCAGGGCCGCCAGATCGCAGGCGAGCCGCAGCGCCTCGGTCGCCTCGCCCGTCCCCGCGGTGTGGCCCGCGCGGCGCAGCTCGCGGCACAGCCCCGTCAGCGCGGCGGCGGCCGCATCCCGCAGCCGCTCCGGCGCGCCGCCCGCCTCGAACACGGCCTGCTGCCAGCGCGGATCGCGGATGCCGGCCGGATAGCCGGAGCGGGAGTCGAGCAGGTCGAAGGAGTACGGGACGAAGGAGGTGACGGCGGTCCCGAGCGTCGCGCCGCCGGCCTGCCCTTCCGCGCGGGCGCGGTCCGCGCGGCGGGAATCCGTACCGCCGGAGGCCGTACCGCCGGGGTCCGTACCACCGGATGCCGTGCCGTCGGAGGTCGTACCGCCCGGTTCCGTGCCGTCGGAGTCCAGGCCTGCCGCGGCCTCCCCGGCGAGCGCGGGCGCGTGGAAGGAGCCGATCACGGCCGCCACCCGGCGACCGCCCGCCGCGGCCCGCGTGATGACCGCGCGCATCCGGGCCTCGCGCGCCAGGTCGGTGGCGGGCACGGCGGCGTCGGCGCGCAGCGCCCAGCCCACGCCGAGCGCGGCCCGCCGCACCGCCTCGGGCGCGCATCCGGGGGCCAGCACCTCGACGGCGCGGTCCCACAGGTCGTCACCGTCCCGACCGGTGCCGGCGGCGGTCAGGGCGTCGGCGAAGAGACGCCGCCCGGGGGCGGTCGCCACCGCCGGCCTGGACGCCTCGGGCGCCCCAGAAACCTCGGACGACTCGGGTGCCCGGGTAGTCCCGGGCACCCCGGCAGCCCCGGGCACCCCGACAGCCCCGGGTGCCCCGGAGGCCTCGGGCGTCCCGGGCGTCCCGGGTGTCCCGGGTGTCCCGGGTGTCCCGGGTACCACTGGTACCACGGGTGCCTCAGGTATCCCGGGTGTCCCGGGCGCGACCGGCTCCGCGTTCCAGCCCCGGTCGCCGAGCGGCAGATCGCAGCAGAGGACCTCCGCGCCCCTGGCGCGGGCCCACCGCACCGCCGCGAGTTCCGGGGAGAAGTCCGCGAACGGGTAGAACGACAGCCGTCCGCCCTCGCCCGCCCCGGCCAGCGCGACCGGCGCGACGGTCTCGGGGTCGGCGAGGTGCTCCAGCCACGGCTGGAAGTCGGCGGGGAGCTCGACGCAGACCACCTCGGCGTCCGCCGCGTCCAGGAGTGCGGGCACCACGGCGGCCAGGGCCGGGCTGTGGTGGCGCACCCCCAGCAGGTAGGGCGTGCGCGACGCGGCCAGCGCGTCGACGGCCGCCCGGGGGTCGGGGATCGTCAACGCAGGCTCCCGCGCAGGTCCCAGAGACGGCGCCACATGGCCGAGCCGGTCTCCGCCCGGCGGCGGACCGGCCCGTCCCAGTAGCCGAGCAGCCGGGCGTGGTCGGCCGGGTCGTCCTTGCGGACGACGCCCAGGAGGTGCCCGGGGAGCAGGTCGAGGACGTCGCCGCCGGGCAGGTACGCCGCGGAGAGGCCCAGTGACGCCGCCACCTGCACCGCCTCGGCCGTGGACATGACCGTGCCGGGCCGCTCCACGTCCCAGCCCTCGGTGGACCGGCCCGAGCGCAGATCGCGGAAGACGGTGACGAGGGCGTCCAGGACGGCGTCGTCGACACCGAACTCCGCCCCGGCCCGCCGCACCGCGGCGACGGCCTGACGCCGGATCAGCAGCGCCTCTGCGTCGGCGTCGGCGATCGGGTCCACGGTCTCGAAGTTGAAGCGCCGCTTGAGGGCGGCCGACATCTCGGAGACGCCGCGGTCCCGGAGGTTGGCCGTCGCGATGACCGTGAAGCCGGGGGCGGCGCTCACCACGGCGTCCTCGGTGGCGGTCAGTTCGGGGACGGTGACGCGCCGGTCGGACAGCAGCGACACCAGGGCGTCCTGCACCTCGGGCAGGCAGCGGGTGATCTCCTCGACGCGCACCACCCGGCCCGTGCGCATGGCGGACAGGACGGGGGAGTCGACCAGCGCCTGCGGGGTGGGGCCCTGGGCGAGGAGCAGCGCGTAGTTCCAGCCGTAGCGGAAGGCGTCCTCGGTCGTGCCGGCGGTGCCCTGGACCGTGAGGGCGCTCGTCCCGCACACGGCGGCGGCGAGGAGTTCGGACAGCATCGACTTGGCGGTGCCGGGCTCGCCGGTCAGGAGCAGGCCCCGCTCACCGGCGAGCGTGACGACGCACCGCTCCACCAGTGCCCGCTCGCCGACGAACTTCGGGCCGATCGCCAGCTTCGCCGGCAGGCCGTCGCGCTTCTCGGGCAGCGCCAGCTCGACGCCTCCGCTGCCGCACACGAACGTGACGACGGCCCGCGGCGTGAGCAGCCAGCCGGGCGGGCGCGGACCCGGGTCCTGGGCGGCGAGGAAGGCGAGTTCGGCCGCGTGCCGCTCCTCGGCGGGCCGGACCTGCCGGGCGGGGACGGAGTGTTCGGTGACGGTCATGCGCGGTTCCTTCGGGACGGTCCTGCGTCGGGTCGGCGGGACGGCCACGGGCGTGCCCGTGATCGCCATGATGATCGGGTACGGGGGCGGGGACGGGCCCCGCGGGGTGCCGCCGGGAGCCGGTGGGGCTCCCCGCGACGGTGCGGGCTCCGGCGCCGGGCCCGCGGATCCGCCCCCCACCGGGTGGGAGCGGATCCGCGGGCCGCGTGCGCTGCGGCGGTCAGCGCCGGCGGCGGGTGCGCTTCACCTTCAGCTCCTCGAAGCGCGGCAGGTCGCCGTCGACGACGCGCTGCCACGCGCGGGCGTACAGCTCGGCGACGGGTTCGGCCGGGACCAGCACGCCCAGGACGGGACGGCCGCCCGCCGGGAGGCCGTACAGGGCCGCCTTCCAGTGCTCGACCGGCAGCACGGGCGCGGACTGGTCCGTCCAGGGCCCCGGCAGGAACAGCGAGCGTCCTGCACGGGCCCGGACGGCGGAGACCACCAGATCGGTGGCGGCGAGTTCGGCCCGCGCCGCCTTCAGACGGGCCGGCTTCCACCCCGTCCACCGTGCCGTGTTCCGGTCCGTCGGGTCGGGCAGCGCGAGCAGCATCAGGTACAGCGTCGCCGCGTCGGCCCCGAGGCCGTGCGCCGCCGCGGCCTCCGCGACGAGCCCGGGCACCGACCGCGAGGGATCCTGCGGCCACCACGTGCCGTCGTCCGCCGTCCCGCCCGCCGCCGGCGCGCCCGGATCGGCCAGCAGCCGTGCGAACGCCGGGTCGTGGCAGCGCCGCAGCGCCGCCTCGACCGACGTCGGCCGCTGGTCCTCCCCGCGCAGCGCCGGCAGGTACGGGTCGGAGCCGGTCGAGTCGAGCAGCGCCGTCCGCAGCGCGGGCAGCGGCTGTCCGTCGTAGGTGGCCATGAGCACCGCCCCGTACCGCTCGTGGTCCGGCGCGGTCTCCGTCGGCGCGCCCGCCACCTTCCGGAACTCGGCCAGGCTCGTGTAGTGCCCGACGGCGACGAGCAGGTCCGGCGAGGCGAGCCGCTGCCGCACCGCCGTGAGCGCGCCCGGCAGCGCCGCCCGCAGCGGATCGCCCGCCGGGAGCCGGTGCGCCAGCCACCCCATCAGCCCGAGGGCGCCCGTCAGTACGGCTCCGGTGAACGGCGCCTCGACCGGAGCGACGGGCGCGGGCTTGTCGTTGCTGATGTGCCAGGCCACGTCCACGCCCAGCTCGGGCGAGTTCGCGGGGTCGAGCAGCCCGGCGAGCGCCCGGGGAGCCGGCCAGCCGCCCCGTACGGCACGGGCCGCCTCGGCCGTCAGCCAGTCCGGCACCTGGGCCCGGCGGCCCACCCGCGCGTTCCACACCTCGGCCGCCGCCGCCACGTCCGGGCCGTCGGTCCACAGGCGCGCCGGGTCCCGCGGCAGCAGCGCCGCCACGACCGCCTGCCGCACCTCGACCGGGAGGGCCCGCAGTTCGTCCCGGGCGTGGGCGGCCTCGACGACCTTCACCCCGAGGGTCTTGCGCAGCTCCAGCGGCAGGAAGTTGTTCTCGTGGCTGTCGATCTCCGGCATGCCGACCAGGACGAGCCCGGCGAGCGCCCGGGAGGCGCCCGTGAGCCGGCCGAACTCCTCGGCGGCGGCGGGCAGGAACGGCGCGGCGCCGCCCCGGGCCTCGGCCTCCCGGAGGAACGCGGTCGCCCAGCCCGCTGCCCGCTCGGGGTCGCCGACGGGCGCGCTGCCGCGCACGGTGTACGGGCCGGGCACCTCGAACCGACCGGTCGGGTCGTACAGCAGGGCACCGAAGTCCCGCCCGCCGGGCACGCTGTCGCTGAGCTCGGTGAAGCCGAGGACCGCGCCGCCGCCGAGCGGGACCACGCTGCGGTGCGACACGTTCCGGTCCTGGCCGTCGGGGGCCGTCAGGTGCTGGTCGGTCAGATGAAGCAGGACCCGGCGCCAACGGTCGGCGGACCCTGCCGCCGACAGCAGACCGAGGGCGTCGGCCCTGCCGAGGACGCCGAGGAGCGCGTCGCGGCGCGCCGGCTCGGCGCCGGGCGCGACCGCCCGGTAGGCGAGCACGGCCGGTGTGTCGAGGAGCGGGGTGAAGGGCAGCCCGGACCACGGCAGCGTCGGCACGTCGAAGTGGAGGCGGCCGGGGACGGCCGGCGCGTCCGTGGCCGCGCGGACGGCGGCCAGCTGCTCCAGGTAGTGGTGGGTCACGTCCGAGTCGGCGCCCCACCGGGAGTAGCCGGACCCCACCACGCCGTTGAGCGCCCGGGAGAGGACCCGGTCGGCCGGGCCCTCGACCCGCGACGCGACCGGCTCGTCCGCCGGGTCGAGCCGGGCGGCGACCGCGTCCAGGGCCTTCTGCTGCCGCACCGCGAAGCGCAGCACCTTCGTCACCCCGGCGGCGAGCTCGGGCGAGAGTCCGGGCAGCACGGTGCCGACGAGAAGCGCGACGTCCTCCGCGCGCTCCGCGGCGACCGCGCCCTTCAGGAGCGCGCGGGCGGTCTCGGCGTCGGCGGCGCGCAGCACGGCCGAACCCCGCGGGTCGCGGGTGCGGAGCGCGTACAGGAACTCCAGCGGCGGGAGGAGCGACGTCGCGGTCCGGAACAGCTCGCCCCGGCCGCTGTCGCACGTGGCCGTGACGACGCCGTCCGGGTCGGCCAGCGACAGCGTCCGCCACTCGCGGGTCAGCGCGCGCGGGCGGGCGTCGCCGGGGAAGGAGAGCGCCGCGAGCGGCATGTCGGACCCCTCCGGCAGCACGACCTCGCGGCCCGCGAGGTCACCCGCGTGCCAGCCGTTCTCCGGCAGCCGCACCACACGCCAGCCGAGGAGGCCGTCGACGGGCGCGCCCACGGCGGAGTCCTCGACCGTCGGAGCGGGCCGCAGCCAGGAGGAGAAGTCGCCCAGCCGGGCGCCCGGGGCGTGCGCCCGCAGCGCGTCGGCGAGGAAGCCGGGCTGCGAGCGGCGCCCGTAGGTGCCCTCCACGGGGTCGTACTCCACCCAGCCGCTCTCGCCCTGCGCCGTGCCGTTCTCGTACGCCCAGTACGACGTGCCGTCCGAGATGACGGGTACCTCCGACGGGAGCCGGGTGTCCCCGGCGTGCAGCACGCCGCGGCCGGTGGTGCGCCCGCCGCCCGGCAGCTCCAGGCTGGCCCGCCCGGAGCGCAGCGACCACATGTTGACGTTCTCGTCCAGCGTGAACAGCCGGTCGGGCGCCGTGTGCCAGTACCCGCGGGCGGGGCCGCCGTACTCGGTCCAGAACACGAGGAGCGCGCCGTCCACGTAGTGGAAGCCGCGGCTGCGGACCGAGGACGCGGACGGCGTCGGGATACGCAGGTCGTGGACGAGGAGGGTGGCGTCGGCGCCGATCACCCGGGCCTGGGAGGCGTTCGCCACGATCAGGTGCGGCCATGCCTCGACGACGGTCAGATCGGACGGGTCGGAGGAGGCCGGAGCCAGCTCCGCCACCGCCCGCTCCCACTCCGGCCAGTGGAACTCCTCCCACAGGCCGCCGCGGAGCGTGCGCGCCAGTGTCTCGCCGAGGTCGGCGCCCGCCGCCGCGGCCACCTCTTCGGGGGCGAGGGCCAGCGCCTCGGACGGCAGCCAGGCCAGAGTGGAGAGGGCGTCCGGCAGACCGGGCAGTCCGGCCGCGACGGACGAGCGGGCCACCTCCCGGGTCCAGCGGGCGAGCAGCACCCGGCCGCCCTCGGACGCGGCCAGCCGGCGCAGGACGTCCTCGCTGTGACCGCCGCCGTTGAAGGCGTTCGCCCCCCGGTCGAACGGGCGGTGGAAGCGGGGATCGGCGGCGAGCGCCGCCAGGTCCCGGGGCCGCTCCGACTGGTGCCAGTCCATCAGGTCCAGGGCGACGCCGTGGCGCCGCTCGTCCTGCTCGGGGGCGGAGACCGGGACGCCGAGGGCGAGCAGCAGGTCGAGGAGGTTGGTGTCCTCCAGGCCGATCCGCAGTTCGCGGCGGCCCTCGGGCCGGGCCGCGAGATCGGCGCGGATCCGACCCGCCGCCCGCTCGACCAGGTCGAGCAGCGGCGTCGGCGTGGGCCGCCGGCCCCAGCCGCTGTGCCGGGCGGCGTGGAACCGCTCCAGCCAGCCGGCCGCGCCGTCGGCGCACTGCTCCTCGGCGGGCAGCACCGCGTCGACCAGTCCCGCGTCGGCCCCGGACTCCGTCAGGATGTCCAGCCACAGTTCGCTCAGGGCGCCGTCGTCCGAAGCGGGGGCGAGCGTGAGCAGCGTGCCGCGCGCCTCGGGCACCCGCCGCGCCAGGGCCACGAGCGGAGCGCGCTGCGCCTTCCACCAGCCCGTCGCAGCCCGCAGCGTGGCCGGCAGCGGCAGCAGTTCCGCGAGGTGGTCCTGCTCGGCCTCCCCGGCGGGCAGCCCGGCGGCCCGGGCGAGCCGCCGCAGCTCGGTCGCGGCCTGCGCGGACGGCGCGAGACCGCCCGCCGTGCGGCGCACGCACAGCCGGCGGAACCGCTCGTACGCCTCCTGGGGCTCCAGCCGCGCGGACAGCTCCTTGCCGTACCCGGACAGCACCTTCACGGGCAGCGCGCCGGCGAGCGCGAACTCCAGGAAGACGGCGTCCAGCCGGTCCTCGTCCACGGGCAGCCCGTGCTGCGCCTCGCTGGTGCGGGCACGGCCGAACAGCTGCCCGGCGTACGTGGTGTTCTCCACCGCCAGGAAGACCCGGGCGGCCTGCTCGAAGAAGACGGGCAGGAAGTGCGGCACGGAGGAGGCGAGCCGGCCGGCGAGTTCGAGGCAGGCGTCGAGCGCCGCCTTCGGCTTGCTCTTCGCCTGCCGCGCGAGCCGGTCCAGCTCGGGCACGACGGCGAGCGCGTGGTGTCCGTCCTCCGGGTGGTGCACCAGCACCCACTCGGGGAAGCCGAGCTCCTGGCGCCGGCCGAGGCCGACCACGGCCGGTTCGGCGGCGGCCTCGAGTCCGAGGAAGCCGGCGGCCAGGTCCTCGGCGGCGCCGAGTTCGGCGGCAGCCAGCCGCACCACGACCCGGTCCTCCCCGAACACGGGGTGCCGGTAGGTCCGGGCGGTCAGCTCCACGGCGGAGGGTCCCGCCCCCACGGTGTCCGCCGGGAGCACCGCTCCGGCGTTCAGCAGCTCGACGTCGTTCGTCGCGGTCGTGCCGGTCACGCGTTCCCACCCTCTTCGATCGTGCGGCCGGCGTAGAGCGCCGCGGCCATGCGCATCCCCTCGGACCAGGCCACCGGCCCGACCCCGTCGAGCCGCATCGCGCGGCCGTCCTCGTCGTGCCAGCTCAGCCCGCCGGTCTCCGACTCCCCGTCCCAGTAGGGCTCGCCGATCCACACCGACGCCTCGGTGCTCCGGCCCCCGTCGCGGACCTTGCACGTGGCGTACCCGCCGGAGACCCGGTAGCCGAGCCCGGTCGCCCGTGCCGCGAGCCCGAACCGGGAGGTGAACTTGCCGCCCGCGTAGTCCCGCACCTCGGTGGCGTTCGCCGCGAGGCTCTCCGGGCGCGTCCAGGTGGCCCGGTGGATCTGCTCCACGCGCTGGGTGATGCCCAGTTCGGCCGCGAACTCCCGGACGTCCTCCAGGTCGGGCAGGAGCACCGGATGCGGCAGGGTCACCGTGCGCGGCGTCATCCGCACCGTCTCGCCGTCCAGGTCGACGACCTTCAGACCGCCGTCCTCGGAGACGTCCCGCAGGAAGCCGACCTCGTCCGGGTCCTCCCCGACCACGGCCATGTCGCGCAGCGCGCCCCGCCACGCCTCGTCCGGCCAGACCTTCGCGATCAGCGTCGCGGGCACCGGGAGCGAGGACACCATCCAGGCGTCCACCTGCGCCACGCACGCGTCCGCGTGCCGGTCCAGCCACTCGGACAGCTGCTTCAGCCGGTCCACCCCGGGGTCGTCCCGCAGGGCCTTCGGCACCGTCTTCAGCACCCGCCCCCCGGCACGGCGGGCGACCACCCGCCCGCCGTCGTCGAGGGTGACCTCGTACCCCTCACCCGCATCCAGCCACACCATGAGCCGCGCCCCTCCACCTGAACCGATGTGTCCACGCAGCTCGAAACAGGGGGCCGTACGCCCCCGAACTGCGGTATGGGGAAGACGCTAAGCGCTCCCACTGACAACGCGGACGGGGGGTGGGGAGGGACGGCGGGCACGGCGTCCGCCCTACGGCGCGGCGGGGGCCTTGGCCGGAGCGGTCGTGGACGGAGCGTCCTGCCGGTAGAAGATGTCGATGTCGACCTCTTCGCCGCCGACGAGGAGGGTGTCCCAGGCGCCGCTCTCCCACAGTGTGCGCAGGGTCGAGGCGCCCAAGGACTCCAGATGGCGTCGGAGCGTCGGGTCGTCGGGCATGCCGGGCAGGCGGGATGCCAGCCGGCCGCGGATCGACCGGAGCCGTTCCATCAGGGCGTCGATGTCGGCGTCCCTGTCGAGGTCCTTCCCCTCGTGCTCCTCGATGCTCTGGGCGATCTTCTCCTTGATCGGGCGGCTGACGCCGTGCTCGTCGGTGGTGATCATGGTGTTCCAGGCGCGGCTCTTGTGGCGGTACTGGAGCATGGACATCGCCGCCTCGTGCCGCGCGAAGTCCGCGTCGCGGAACGGGCGGCCCGTCCAGGCCCCGTTGAGGGACCGCGCCAGTGAGATCGCCGAGCCCAGACCGCTGTTGAGCCCCCGGCCCGGCCAGAAGTGGATGGCGTTGGCGGCGTCCCCGAGCAGGAAGCCGTACGTCCCCGGAGAGGTCGGCGTGGCCGAGCGGAGGCGGGTGGTGAACCTCGGGCGCTGCACCATGTCGAGCCGGAAGGCGGTGACGGCGCTCAGGTCGTCCTCCGCGACGCCGAACAGCGCGAGACCCTCCCGCACCCGCTTCCACAGGGCCGATCCCCTGACCATCGCGGGCAGGAAGAGGGTGCTGTGCGTCGAGCACTGGAAGTCGCCGTGGTCGTCGCGTCCCATGACGCACGGACGGGAGGCGATGCAGTCCTCGAACACGTGCCGGACCGGATCGATGCCGACGACCTCCGCGGCCTCGTCATCGGTGAGCCGCATGTTCAGGAAGCCCTCGCCGCGCAGGGCGTTGAGGAGGAAGCGGTTCTGTGCGACGGTCAGCAGCACCGTCATGGGGTCGCTCAGGGCCGACTTGACGCGCAGTCCCAGGACGACGTCCTGCACGTGCCGGCCGTGCAGCGAATAGATGGACTTGTCGGCGTTCCCGAACCTGTCCGCGAAATGTTCCCGGGTTCGTGAGCGTCCGCCCTCGCAAATCGCGAGGACATGGTTCTTCGCCTCGGAATTCTGGTGCTCGACCGGGTCGAAAGCCGTGGGGACCAGACGGATACGGTCCGGTTTCTCGTTGGCGAGGGCGAGGAGCGTGTCCTCGATATAGGCGATCCGGAGGTTTCTCGGGCTGCGGCCGAGGATCGAGTCGGGACCGACCGGCCACATCTCGGTGAAGGCGGCACTGTCGCGGAAAAGGCGTTCCTGGACCTCCTCGGGGAGGTTCAAGTACTGGCGGCTCTGCACCGTGACGACCTGCTGCCGGCGGACGTTTCCCTGGTCCTCGCCCTTCCATACGACCCGCGTCCCGTCCTGGGTCCAGCGGCCGTCGTACACGGTGATGGTGACGCGGTGCCCCATGAGGTGTTCGAGGAGCAGGGCGAAGCCCAGGCCGACGGGGCCGCCGCCCGACACCGTGACGTCCAGCACCGGTCCGGCCGCCAGGTCCGCCTGCGAGGACACGCCGAGCGGACGCAGCACGGAGAGGTCGAGGATGGTCTCCATGGGGTCGGCCGCCTCGAAGCGGAACGTCTCGGTGCCGATCGCGATGAGGTCCCCGGGCCGCAGCTCGTGCGAGGTCACCCGGGTCCCGTTGACGAGTGTCCCGTTGCTGCTGCCGCTGTCGTACAGGACGAATCCGTGGTTCTCGCGACGCACTTCCGCGTGGAAGCGCGAGACGTTCTCACCGGTGAGCACGATGCTGTTGTCGCCCTTGCGACCCAGGGTCAGCGGTGAGGTGCCGATCGGGAACTGCTGTCCGGTCAGAGAGCCTTGATGGCCGACGAGCCGAGGAGGCATGGTCACCCAATTCCATTGGTCACGGATCCGATGACGAATTGCGAAGCCGGTGAACGGATGGTGGTTCCTTGCCGCAGGCCGCGGGTCGACCGGCACGCAGCGCAATCTTAGGGGCGGCCCGAGGCCGCTGAGAAGGAGTGCGAACCCACTGGGCATCAGAGGGTGACGCCGCTGTGAAAATGTCACGGAAGGGTTCCGTCGGAAGCCTCCGCGACACCTGTGAACGGTGTGACGGAAGGGGCGCTATTCGACGAGGGATGCGAGCCGGACGCGGAAGCGGGCGAGGGTGGTCTCGCCGCCCTCGCGTGCCCCGCGGGCGAACGCGTCGGTGAACCCCGCCGCTCCGAGGGCCGCCCGCAGGGTGCCGGTGATCCGGTCGACGTCGCCGCGCTCGGCGACGGGCAACGGCGCTCCGACACCCCGGCGTTCGGCGTCGGCGGCGCCGAGGAGGGCGGCAGCGGCCGTGGGGGAGCCGGGGGCGAGGGCGCCGGCCAGCCCCTCCAGACAGAGGGCCAGCGCGCGCGGTTCGGCGAGGGTACGGGCCAGTGCCAGCGCGCGCAGATGGTGCCGGGCCGCCTCGTCCGGCCGGCCCCGGAGCTCGGCCAGGAAGCCGAGTTCGGCATGGCGCAGATGCTCGCCCGCGGGCGAGGAAGCCTGCGCGAACCGGTCCCGGAGTCCCGCCAGCCGGTCCTCCGCGGCGGTGAGGTCGCCGGACCTGCGCGCGCCGAGCGCGAGCCCCATCCGGGCGTGGATCTCGGCGTACGCGTACCCCTGCTCGGCGGCGATCGCGAGCGCCCGCCCGTGCAGGGCGTCGGCCCGGTCCCAGTCGCGGTCGAGCAGCGCGAGCCGGCCGAGACCGGAGAGCCGGGCGGACACCTCGGCGGTCAGGCCGAGTTCGCGGGCGATGCGCAGACCCTCGCGCTGCCGGCGATCGGCCTCCGCGTACTCCCCCCTGACCTCGGCGAGTGTGGCAAGCGGGGGAACGGTCTGCAACTCGCCCCAAAGGTCGCCGAGTTCACGGAAGAGCCGGGCGCTCCGCACGCCGTCGCGCGCCACACCGGCGAGGTCGCCCCGGTCCAGGGCGAGCCGCGCGCGCAGGCTCAGGGCGGCGGCCGTGCCCCAGGAGTCACCGCAGGCCTCGAACCCCTCCAGGACAAGGGAGTTGACCTCCTCGGCCTCCTCCGTCGCGCCCGCGCCGAACAGGCCGTACGCGCACAGCCACGGGGCGCGGAGCCGGTCGGCGGAGGCGGTCCGGCCGAGGACGAGGGCGAGGGCGTCGTCCGGGGCGGCGGACCGGCCGGCGCCCCTGCCCTCGGTCAGGAGGGCGAAGGCGCGGTGCAGCACTTCGGCCGTCGGGGTGGGGTGGGCGTCGAGGACCGCGCGCAGGGTGCGCCGGGCTTCGGTGAGGCGCCCGCGCAGCAGCCACCACCAGGCCAGCGCGCCGGCCAGACGAGCGGCGTCCGCGCCGCCGGAGGGCTGCCGCAGGGCCGTGTCGAGGGCGGTGCGCAGGTTGCCGGCCTCGGTGTCGAGGCGGTCGAGGGTGCCGCGCTGGTCCGGGCCGCGCAGGGCCGGCTCGGCGCGTTCGGCCAGTCCCAGGTAGTGGGCCAGGTGGCGGGCGCGTACGGCGTCGGGGGCGCCGTCCTCGGCGAGCCGTTCCAGGGCGTAGGCGGCGACGGACTCCAGCAGGCCGTAACGAGGCCCCGAGGCGGTGGTCGTCACCGTCACCAGGGAGCGGTCCACGAGCCGGGTGACCACGTCCCACACGTCCGCCTCGGCCACTCCGTCACCGGCGGTGACGACGGAGACCGCCGCCAGGTCGCAGCCGTCACCGAACACGGCGAGGCGGCTCAGCACCAGCCGCTCCGGCGGGGTGAGCAGTTCCCAGCTCCAGTCGATCACCGCGCGCAGGGTCCGCTGGCGGGCCGGGGCGTCGCGCCGCCCGCCGGTCAGGAGCCGGAAGCGGTCGTGGAGCCGGGCGGCCAACTCCCTTACCCCCAGGGCGCGGACGCGGGTGGCGGCCAGCTCCAGGGCGAGCGGGATGCCGTCGAGCCGCCGGCAGACCTCCTCGACGCGAACGCGGTCGTCCGGGGCGAGCGCGGCCGGATCGGCGGGGAAGCCGGGGGCGGAGGCGGCGGCCCGCTCGGCGAAGAGCCGGACCGCGTCCGCCTCGGCGAGCGGTTCGACGAGGACGACCGTCTCGCCGTTCAGGCCCAGCGGCTCCTGACTGGTGGCCAGCACCCGCAGGCCGGGGGCGGCGGCGAGCAGCCGCGCGGCGAGTGCGGCGGCGGCGTCCACGACGTGCTCGCAGTTGTCCAGCACCAGCAGCCCGCACCGGTCGCGCAGCGCGGCGGCCAGGTGGCCGACCGGGGAGAGCACGGCGCCGTCCGGCCCCGCGGTACGGGCGTCGTCCCTCAGGCCGAGCGCGGTCGCGACGATCTGGGCCAGGTCGTCGGCGGAGCCGGTCCGTACGCCGGCGAACTCGACCAGCCACGCGCCCGGAGCCGAGGCCCGCGCCGCCGCGACGGCGACCCGCGTCTTCCCCACCCCGCCGGGTCCGGTGAGCGTCACCTGCCGCGCGGTACCGAGGCACTGCCGCACGCGCGCGAGGAGCGTGTCACGGCCGATGAGGGCGGTGAGGGGCGCGGGCAGGCCGGTGGCGGGTCCGGGGAGCCCCGCCGGGGGCGCGGGGAGGTCTCCCGGGGGGACCGGGAGACCTCCGGTGGACGCGCGGCGGCTCCCGGTCGGGGTGGGGAGGGCGGAGGGACGCGGTGGCGGGGAGCCGGCGGGGGAGGGGCGGCGCGCGGGCGATCCTGGGCCGGGTGTGTGGTGGAGCAACGCGGTCTGCTGGAACGGTACTTCGGGTGTGTGGCGGAGCCATGCGGTGTGATGGGAGGTCAGTTCGGGGGCGTGCCGGAGCAACGCGCCGTGCAGGGCGGTCAGTTCGGGGCCGGGGTCTACGCCCAGTTCCTCGGCGAGACGGCCGCGCAGGGCCTCGTACGCGGCGAGTGCCTCGCCCTGCCGTCCGGCGGCGTACAGGGCGCGCAGGCGGAGGGCGTGGAGGCGTTCGCGGAGCGGGTGCGCGGCGACGAGCTCGCCCAGTTCCGCGACGAGGGCGGCGTCGCCGCCGGCGGCGAGACGGGCGCCGGCACGCTCCTCCAGCGCGGCCAGCCGCTCCTCGTCCAGCCGGGCGGCGGCCGGACGGACGGGACCGGCGTCCGCGAAGTCGGCGTACGCGGACCCGCGCCACAGTCCCAGCGCCTCGGTGAGCAGGCCGGTCCGGTCGGCCGGACCGGGCGCGGCGGCGGCCCGTGCCACCAGCGCCCGGAAGCGCGAGGCGTCGACCTCGTCCGGTCCCAGTTCCAGCCGGTAGCCCGGAGGGCGGCGCACCACGCGGTCCCGCCCCAGGACCCGGCGCAGCTGCGAGACCCGCGCCTGGAGGGCACCGGCCGGGTTGCCCGGCGGCCGGGTGGGCCACAGGGCTTCGATGAGGCGGTCGGCGGGGACCGTCTCGCCGTCGTGGGCGAGCAGCACGGCGAGCAGGGCGCGGACCTTGGCCTCGGGGACCGCGATCTCCCCGCCGTCGTCGTCCGCGACCACGACCGGACCGAGCACCCCGAAGCGCATGCCGATCACCCTATCCGCCCGGATCGGGGCGCCCGTGGCGGTCGGCGGGCGGTGCCCGCACGAGCCGACCCGAAGTTTTCCCGAAGGGTTTCCGCAGCGCGCTTCTCCACAGTCGGGGCACCGGCACGCGCTGCGTGCTCGGCACGGCGCGGCGGCGGATGCCGCCGGACTCCGCGCCGACAGGAACCGTCCCCGACCCAGGCCGACTGGAGCACCCCATGAGCACCCCACCGGACGCCGCATCCGATCTCACGCCGGCGGCCCCCGTACGAGCGGCGGACAGCGGCCCGGCCGAGGAAGCCCGGAAACTCCCCCTCCTCGCACTGCTGGCGCTGGCCACCGCCGTCTTCGTCACCAGCCTCACCGAGACCCTGCCCGCGGGGCTGCTGCCGGCGATGAGCGCCGACCTCGGAGTCAGTGCCTCGGCGACCGGGCAGACCGTCACCGTGTACGCCCTCGGCACCGCGCTGACCGCGATCCCGCTGACGGCGGCGACGGCCGGATGGCGGCGCAAGCGGCTGCTGCTGGCCTCGATGTCCGGCTTCGCGCTGGCCAACACCGTGACGGCCGTCTCCTCGGTGTACGGCCTGACGATGGCCGCCCGGTTCGTGGCGGGCATGGCGGCGGGACTCGCCTGGGCCCTGCTCGCCGGCTACGCGCGCCGCCTGGCCCCGGCGCGCCTGGAGGGCCGTGCCCTCGCCGTCGCCATGGCCGGCATCCCGGTCGCGCTCTCGCTGGGCGTACCGGCGGGGACGTACCTGGGCGAGGTCACCGACTGGCGGACCGCCTTCCTGGCGATGACCGGGCTGACCCTGGTGCTCCTGGCGTGGATCGCGGCCGCGGTCCCCGACCGGCCGGGGACGCGCTCCGGCCAACGCCCCGGCATGCTGAGGGCGCTGAGGATGCCGGGCGTGCCGGCCGTCCTCTTCGTGACGCTGGTCTTCGTCCTCGCCCACACCCTCCTGTACGCGTACGTGGCCGCCTTCCTCGACGACCTCGGCATGGGCGGCAGCACCGACCTGGTGCTGCTGGAGTTCGGCGCGGCCTCGCTGGTGGGCATCTGGGTCGTGGGCGCCCGCATCCACCGGCGGCTGCGCGGGCTGACCGTGGCGGCCACGCTGCTGGTGGCGCTGGCGGCGGCACTCCTCGGCGTCCTCGCCGACCACCCGCCCTTCGTCCACCTGGCCGCCGTGGTGTGGGGGCTGGGCTGGGGCGGGGTGCCCACGCTCCTCCAGACGGCCGGGGGCGAGGCGGGCGGCGACCGGGCGGACGGGGCGCAGGCCATGCTGGTGACGCTGTGGAACGTGGCCATGGCAGCGGGTGGCGTGGTCGGAGGGCTCCTGCTGGACACCGTCGGCAGCGGTGCCTTCCCCTGGACGCTGCTGGTGCTGCTCGTCCCCGTCCTGGCGGTCGTGCTGCGGGCCCGTACGCACGGCTTTCCGGCCCGCCGGGCCGGGCGCTGAGACGGTGCGCCCACCGCCCACCGCTCGCCATCCATCGCCCGCCGCCCGCCGCCCGCCGCCCACTGCCCGGCGCTCACTGCCCGGTGCTCGCCGCTCGCCTCCGACCGTCCGCCGCCCGCCGCCCGGGATGATGGCGGGATGGAGTCGATCATCTCCCGCCTGCCGGCGGAGTTCCTGACCGTCCGCCACGACGGCTCGCGTTTCCCGGGCGCCGCCTCCGTGGCCGCCCGGCCGGGACTCGGGCCGGGCGCCAACTGCCAGGTGTACGCCTACGAGGTGCTGCGCCATTTCGGCCTGCGCCCGCCGGAGCTGCGTTCCTCGGAGCTGTGGGACGACACGGAGTCCACCGCCCGCGTAGCGGTCGCCGACCTGCGCCCCCTCGACCTGCTGCTGTACAACGCCACCGAGCGGGCCTACGGCGCCCACGTCGGCGTCTGGGCGGGGGACGGCACGGTCCTCCACCTGTGCGCGGAGATCGGGCGGCCGGCCGTGTGGCGGCCGGAGGACTTCGCGTCGCGGGAGCGGTACGGCGTCCTGCTCGGCGCGAAGCGGGTCCTTGCGGCCGGGTGACCGGGGCGCCATCAGGGCGCCGGCAGGGCGGCACCGGGGTGTACCGCGGCCGGGCCGCGGAACCCTCGGTGGTCGTCGCGTGACGGGAGGCGGCCGGGTCGGCGAGAGGCGCGTTCCGCATGATCGAGGGCGATCCGGGGGAGGGGATTTTCATGGGAGCGAATGCGAGCGGTCAGGCAGGTTGGACCTTCCTCACCAACCACGCGCGCGTCCTGCTCGCCGTGGCCCGCGACCCCGAGGCCCGCCTCCGTGACGTGGCCTCGCGGTGCGGAGTGACGGAGCGGACCGTCCAGGCGATCGTCGCCGACCTCGAAGAGGGCGGTTACCTGGCCCGGGGCCGGGCCAGGGACGGCCGCCGCAACCACTACAGCGTCAACCCGGACGCCTCCTTCCGGCACCCCGCCGAGGCCGGGCACGAGATCGCGGGCCTGCTGAGCCTGCTGGCCCGCGAGTCCGACCGCGAGTCCGGCCACTCGTCCACCGGAGTCGAGTCCTAGCAGCGACGCCGACTCCTGGCGGCGTCCGCCGACGGACCCCCGGCAGCCCTGGCAGCCGCTTCAGGCTCGACACCCCGGGGCAGCCCCGGGCAAGCCGCTTCCAGGCTCGGCACCCCCGGCAGCCGTTTCAGCCCCGGCAGCCGTCAGCGCCGACTGCGGCGGCGGGCGACGAAGAAGCCGAGGACGAAGCCGACGAGGAGCGTGACGGTCAGGACGATCCAGAGCGGGAGCGTCACCGTCGGGATCCAGAGCCGGATGGTGACGGAGCCGGTGTTGGCGGCGATGAACCAGATGGCGAGCGCGGCGACCAGAACGAATGCGAGGGTCCGCAGCCGCATGTCCCGTCCTTTGACCGTCACGGTCGCCGGTCCATGAGGCTGCTTCTCGGTGCGCTGAGACATGAGAGCCGGTTCCTCTCTCGGGGAGGAGGGTTCCCTCCCCAGTATCGAGGTGCCCCGGACGGCTGTCCCGCCGGGCGCCCCGCCGCCCGGGAGCCCGGGGTGGACCCGTGACCTGTGGAGAACGCGCCCGAAGATCCCCGGAGGGAAGAGTTCTCCACAGCCTCGGGCGGTCGGCCCGGTCGCGGTGCCCGGGCGGATAGGCTTTTCGGGTGGCCCTCATCGACGCTTCTTCCGACTCCTCCGCCCCGAGCCCCGACGGATCCCCCGACGGATCCTCCGACGCCCTGGAGGTGCTCCACCGCGTCTTCGGCTACAGCTCCTTCCGGGGCGAGCAGCAGGAGATCATCGACCACGTCGTGGCCGGCGGCGACGCCCTCGTGCTCATGCCGACCGGCGGCGGCAAGTCGCTCTGCTACCAGATCCCCGCGCTGGTGCGGTCCGGTACGGGCGTCGTGATCTCCCCCCTGATCGCGCTCATGCAGGACCAGGTGGACGCGCTCAACGCCCTGGGCGTCCGGGCGGGCTTCCTGAACTCGACCCAGGACCCGTACGAGCGGCAGACCGTCGAGCAGGCCTTCCTCGCCGGGGAGCTCGACCTCCTGTACCTGGCCCCCGAGCGGCTGCGCACGGAGGCCGCCCAGCGGCTGCTCGACCGGGGCACGGTCTCCGTCTTCGCGATCGACGAGGCGCACTGTGTCTCCCAGTGGGGCCACGACTTCCGGCCCGACTACCTGGGCCTCTCCCTCCTCCACGAGCGCTGGCCCAAGGTGCCGCGGATCGCGCTGACCGCCACCGCCACCGAGGCCACGCACGGGGAGATCGCCACCAGGCTCGGCCTGGAGGAGGCCCGCCACTTCGTCGCGAGCTTCGACCGGCCCAACATCCAGTACCGGATCGTCTCCAAGAACAACCCGACCCGGCAGCTCCTCGACCTCATCCGCGCCGAGCACGCGGGCGACGCCGGAGTCGTCTACTGCCTGTCGCGGTCGTCCGTGGAGAAGACCGCCGCCTTCCTCGCCGAGCACGGCGTCGACGCGATCCCGTACCACGCGGGCATGGACGCCGCCTCCCGCGCCGCGAACCAGGCACGGTTCCTGCGCGAGGACGGCGTCGTGGTCGTCGCGACGATCGCCTTCGGCATGGGCATCGACAAGCCCGACGTCCGCTTCGTCGCCCACCTCGACCTGCCGAAGTCCGTCGAGGGCTACTACCAGGAGACCGGCCGCGCCGGACGCGACGGCGAGCCCGCCACCGCCTGGCTCGCCTACGGTCTCCAGGACGTCGTCCAGCAGCGCAAGATGATCGACGGCTCCGAGGGCGACGAGAACCACCGGCGCGGCCTCGCCGCCCACCTCGACGCCATGCTCGCCCTGTGCGAGACCGTCGAGTGCCGGCGCGTCCGCCTGCTCGCCTACTTCGGCCAGGAGTCCGGGCCGTGCGGGAACTGCGACGCCTGCCTGACCCCCGCCGAGTCCTGGGACGGCACCGTCGCCGCGCAGAAGTTGCTCTCCACCGTGTGGCGACTGGCCCGCGAGCGGCGCCAGAAGTTCGGCGCCGGCCAGATCATCGACATCCTCCAGGGCAAGAAGACCGCCAAGGTCATCCAGTTCGACCACGACGGCCTCTCCGTCTTCGGCATCGGCGCCGACCTGGGAACGGCCGAGTGGCGGGGAGTCGTCCGCCAGCTCCTCGCTCTCGGGCTGCTCGCCGTGGAGGGCGACTACGGCACCCTCGTCCTCACCGAGGCCAGCGGCGAGGTCCTCGGCGGCCGGCGCCAGGTCCCGATGCGCAAGGAGGCGGCGAAGGCCACGGCGCCGCGCAAGGAGAGCGGCGGCCGGTCCGGGAAGTCCCGCGTCCCGGTCGACCTGCCCGCCGCCGCCCTGCCCGTCTTCGAGGCGCTGCGCACCTGGCGCGCGGCGACCGCGCGTGAGCAGGGCGTGCCCGCGTACGTCGTCTTCCACGACGCGACGCTCCGCGAGATCGCGACGACGCTCCCCACGAGCGTCGCCGAGCTCGGTACGGTCGGCGGCGTCGGCGAGGCCAAGCTCGCCAAGTACGGGGAGGGCCTCCTGGAAGCCCTCGCCGGGTTCGCGTCCGAGGACGGCGCGAGCGCCACGGCCCCGGCGGAGGGCGCCGCCCCGGCGGGCGACGCGGCCCCGGCCGAAGCGCCGGCCGCCGCCCCCGCCCAGGCCCCGGCCCGTCCGGTGACGCGGGCGCCCGAGCGGCGGGCGGCCCGCCCGGCCGGCGGCGCACCCGCCCCGGCCGCGCGGAAGGCTGCCCCCGCCGCCCCGGCGGCGGCACCCGAGGACGAGCCGCTCTTCTTCGGGGAGGACGAGGCCGAGCCGTCCTGGGACGACTGGGAGTGACACGCCCGGGCCCGGCCGGAGTCCTCCGGCCGGGCCCGACCCTCACGGCGCCGCGGGTTCGACGGGTTCCCGGGCGGCGGTCGCCTTCTCCCCGGTCGTGGCCGGCCGGTCTCGCCGGCCGAGGCCGCGGATGGCCGGGACGCAGAGCATCGCGCCCAGCAGCAGGAAGGACATCGCGGAGGAGAACAGCAGCACCCGGTCCGCGCCGAAGGACTCCGCCACGGGCCCGGCGAGGGCCCGGCCCAGCGGGATCACCATGATCGAGCCGGCGATGTCGTACGCGGAGACCCGGCTCAGCACGGCCAGCGGGATGTGGGACTGCACGCTCGTCGCCCACATCACGCCCCAGAAGGCGAAGCCGCAGCCGGCCACCATGCCCGTGATCGCCGTGAGCCAGAAGTTCCAGCCGAGGGCCGGCGCCAGCGGGTTGAGGGCGAAGAAGAACATCGCGCACACCCCCGCGACCAGCGGCCGCCGCGGCCGGACCCGCATCCCCAGCAGACCGCCGATGATCGTGCCGAGGCCGTCGGCCGAGGCGATCCAGCCGTAACCGGTGGCACCGTGCTGCTCGGTAAGGAGCGCCGCGCCCAGCGGGAGCGACGGGCCGAAGACGAAGAGGCCGTACACCGCCCACAGCGAGATCACGCCCCACAACCAGGACCGCGAGCGGAACTCGTGCCAGCCGGTGGCGAGCCGCCGCCACATCGGCGCGTCGCCCTCGTCGCTCTCGTCCCGGGCGGAGGCGAGCTTCCGCAGCGGCAGCAGACCGCCCGCGCTGACCGCGTACGCCACCGCGATCACCACGAAGGAACCGGCCCGGTCCCAGTACGCGACCAGGAACCCGGCGAGACCGGGGCCGATGAGGGTGCTCATCGACTCGGAGATCCGCAGCAGCGCGTTGGCCCGCTGGATGTCGTCCGCGACGCGCGGCACGATGCTCGCCAGGCCCGGCTGGAACATGGCGGTCGCCGCGCCGCTCACCGCCATCAGGGCCATGATCTGCCAGAGCCGTACCCCGCCCCCGGCGAACAGGCCGGCCATGACGAGCATCGCCACCACCCGGACCGCGTCCGCGCCCACCATCATGACCTGCGGGCTGAACCGGTCGGCGAGCACTCCGCCGAAGAGGATGAGCAGCACGATCGGCGCCATCCAGGCGGCGAGCGCGTAGCCCACACCGGTGGCCCCGAACCCGGCGCCGAGGACCGACGTGGTGACGGAGACCATCAGCATGCCGTCGGCGAGCAGCGAGGCGCTGCGTGCGGTGAAGAAGAGCCGGAAGAGCCGGGACCGCCACGGGCTGGGCAGCGGGGACGGGTCCGCCGCGGCGGTGTCTTCGGTGGTCATGTGGCATCCCGGCCCCGGCCGGTTCCTTCCCTGAGAATCCGCTGCGCCGCGGCGGGCTGCCGCGGCGGGCCCTCGACGAACACGTACCGGTGCGGAGCCAGCACCCCCGGTCGCCCCGGGAGCACCGCCATCACCGCCGCGTGCACCTGATCCGGTGTCAGGTCGAGGTCCGTCCCGCTCCGTCCGCCGGTCCCGATGCAGGCGGCCAGCCGCGCCCCGTCCGGGTCGCCCCCGGCGTCCGCCTCCACCACGACCTCGACGTCCCACCCTCCCGAGGGAGCCCCGCCGAACGAGCCGGGCGGCGAGCCGGACGGGGCACCGGAGAGCGATCCGTCCAGGGCCTCGGACAGCAGGGCGGACAGCGCGTCGGACACGGCGTCGGCGACGGCGGCGGGGGAGACCCAGCAGCCGTCCACCCGCACCCACTCGGGCCCGCGCGCCACCGGCCGCACCCCCGTCACCCCGGTCAGCGGACCGGGCGTGTCGAGCGGCAGGTCGCCCTCGGCGACGGCCTCCAGGAGCAGCACCAGGCCGGTGACCAGCTCCTCGGCCGCCGCCCTGGGGAAGAGCGCGGGATCGGCCCAGGTGGCGAGGCGGAGCTCCGGCTCCGTCTCGTACACGAAGGTCAGCAGCCTGGTCGGCAGCGACTGCCCCTCGCCCCAGACGAGTTCGAGCTCCGGCGCGGCTCCCTCGGGGGCCGCCGCGGCGGCGAGGGTGCTGGGCAGGGCGCTGATGTCGTTGAAGACCGCGTCGCGCGCGAACTGGCTGCCGCGTTCGGTCGTGACCCGGCCGATCAGCTCCCACAGGTCGAGCGCGTCGAAGCGGCTGAGCCGGTACGCGTTCATCGCCGCGCCCCACGCCTTCGTGAGCAGGGCGTCGAAGGACGGCGCGCGGACGTCGAGGTCGAGCAGGGCGTCCTGGGAGAGGGTGCTGACCGAGCGGGCGAGCTTCGGCAGGAAGCGGTTCGAGGTGGGTACGGCGGCGACGCAGACGGACTGGCCGGCCCGGTGGGCGGCGAGCACGCACCAGGCGGTGAGCAGCACCGTGCCGGGGAGCGCGCCGGTGCGCCGGGCGGCGGCGGCCAGGGCGCGGGCGCCGCGCGCCGAGCGGAGGGTGAGGCCCGGGGTCTCGGTCTCGGTGCCGCCGGCGTGATCCTCGGCGAACATCGCCTGCGGACCGGTGCGCAGGATGCGCTCCCAGTGGGCCAGGGAGGCGGCCGACTTGCGCCGTCCCGCCGGGCTCAGTTCCTCGGCGGCGAGGTCCAGCGGGGTGAGCGAGGTGACCGGCGGCAGTTCCTCGCCGGTCAGCAGCGCGAGCCATTCGTCGCGCAGGACCCCGAGGGCGCTGCCGTCGGTGACGGCGTGGCTGGCGGCGAGGGCCACCCGGACGGGCCGGCCCGCGCGGGCGAGGATCCGCAGCCGCAGCGGGAAGTCGAGGTCGAGGCGGAAGCGGGTGTCCCGGGCCGCGCGGGCCACCGCCTCCGCGTACGCGTCGGGGTCCTCGGGGAGTACGTCGTGGTCGAGGACGGTGACGGTGAACGAGCCCGCGGCGGCGACGACCTGCTCGGTGGGGACGGCGCCGCTGCCGGCCTCGTACGGGAAGGTGGTGCGCAGGGCCTCGTGGCGCACCGCGAGCGCCGCGAGGGCGTCGAGCGCCCGGTCCATGCCGGTGCCGTCGGGGACCGGCCACACGTCGTGGATGTTGATGGTGTCGGGCTCGTCCCGCAGGATGCAGCGGATCATGTTGGCCTGGCCCATGGTGACGGGGCCCCGCCGGGAGCCGCCGCCCGCGTAGCGGACGGTGAGGGTGCGGGAGCCGGTGACGCCTTCCGGGGCGTGCGCGGTCGTCACGGAGCCACGGCCGGTGCGGGCGCGGTGCGGTTCCTCGGGGGGCGAGGCGGGTGGTTCACGGCGGTGCCTTTCGCGTGCGCGGTCAGGGAGCCCCAGGCGTCGACGAGCAGGGCGAAGTCCGCCATGTCGTCGCGGGCCTCGGCGAGGAGCCGGCCGCGCCGCTCGGCGAAGAGCTCGGCGGCGGCGGCGTACCGGCCACCGAGGGAGCGGTATCGGCGGTCCAGGACGTCGAGCCGGGCGGCGTTGCCGGCCGGGTCGATCCGGGTGCTCTCGCGGGCCAGGGCGGCGACTGCGGCGGGCCGCGGCCGCCCGGCGGGGTCGAGGAGGGCGTCGCCGGCCGAGGCGAGGCCCGCGTACACCGCGTCGAGGTGGGCGACGGCGAGCAGGTACTTGGCGAAGCGGAGCTGGTAGGCGAGGAATCCGGCGTCCGAACGGCGTTCCTCGGTGTGGTAGTTGACGATATGTCGGTTGTGCAGGACCCCGGGCAGCCTGGCCTTCTGCACGAGGTGGAGCAGGAAGTAGTCGGTGCCGATGGTGTCGGTGGCGGGCGGCAGCGGGACCCGGCCGTACACCTCGCTGCCGAGGGCGACGTTGCACATGTCGACGCGGGTCGGAGCGACCAGGGTGAGGGTGGTGAGGTCGGTGGCGAAGGGGGTGTCGCCGGCGCCCCGGAACGCCTCGTCGATCAGGTTCCGGCGCCAGATCTCCGGGTATCCGGCGGGCACCGACAGGCCGACGACCTCGTGGTACGCCTCCGGGTCGAGGGCGCGGAGCTCGGCGACGTCCACGGACAGCTCGCCGATGAAGGACGCGCCGGCGAGGACGACGGTCCGGTCCGCGCAGCCGGGGTCGAGGCGGCTGCGGGTGACCTCGCCGGCCACGTCCGCCGCCCGCCGTCCGAGCGCGGTGAGCTCGTGGTGGATCGGGAAGACCGGTGCCCCGTCGCTGAGCTGGTAGCGGCTGTCGGAGTCGCGCCGGTGCACCGACGCGCAGCCCAGTGCCTCGGCGATGAGGAAGGCGCGGTTGGTGCAGGCGCCGTACGACACCGCGTCCGGGAGCATCAGGTCGAGCAGCCGGTCCGCGCCGGCGGGCCCGGCCGCCGCCAGGACCTCCTCCAGGAAGGCGCGCTGCCGGTCCTCGTCGAGGTGGTGGACGACGACACCGGGTGCCGGCGGCAGGGCGGCCACCGCGGCCCGGTGGGCGGCGAGGTCGGCCGGTGCCGAGGAGTCCAGGATCAGCAGGTGCACCTCGACGCCGAACTCCCGCGCGCCGTAGGCGGCTTCCTCGGCGACGGCGGCGATCGTCCCCGTGCAGGCGCGGTGGGTGGGCAGGGTCAGGCAGACGCGGCGCACGCGGTCTCCCCGGTCGGCGCGGCGGCCGGTTCCGCCGCCCCGTCGGCGGGCTCGTGCCAGGAGGTGAGCCCCAGCAGCCTGGCTCCCAGCTCGCTCAGTTCGGCGGTCGGGTAGCGCTTGGACTCGTGCAGCACGGGGTCGCCGACGAGGGTGCGGTTCCAGCGCGGGGTGCGCAGGTGGCGCCAGGACTCGACGCGGGAGCGGCGCAGCTTCGCGTGCTCCTCCAGGGCCGGCATCATCGACAGGTACTGCACCGCGCGGACGCCGTCCGCGGAGGCGTTGCGGGCCACTCCGTGGGCGAGGAGGCCGTTCCAGATCAGCAGGTCGCCGGGGTGCAGGTCGGGGCGGACGACCGGGAACTCGGCGCGGTCCAGGTCGGGGCGGATCGGGTCGCGGCCCTCGGGCTGTGCGAGCTTCCACTCCTCGAAGCGGCGGAAGAGCTCCGGGTCGCACTGGAAGCCGCCGGTCTCGGGGGTGGTGTCGTTGAGCGCGATGATGCCCTGCACGCGCTGCGGCGGCACGCCGAGGGTGGTGTCGATGTCCCAGTGCAGCTCGATGTCGAAGCCCCGGTCGGTGGGTTCGATGAGGGCGCGGTCGCGGTTGCGGACGTTGGGCGGGTTGAGGTTGAGCCGGTCGAGGGTGACCCACAGCTCCTCGCAGTCCCAGACGTCGACGAAGGCGTCGTAGACCCGCTGGGCCTGGCGGCTGTCCCAGAGCAGCTGGTGGTGGTAGGCCTCGACGAAGCCGTAGATGTGCAGCTGCTGGTCCAGCTCCGAGCGGAAGGGCCGGTCCTCGTACCAGCTGTCCGGCCGGTCGGGGTCGAGGCCCTGGAAGTCCCAGGCGAAGTCGAGGAGCCGACGGGCGGACGCCGCCGGGATCGCCTCGCGGACGATGACGTAGCCGTACGTCTGCCAGTGCGCGAAGTCCTCCTCGGAGAGCACCCGCAGCGGCCGGGTCTTCCGCAGCTCGCGCAGGGTCGTCGCGGCCAGGTAGGACTCGCCGTCGTCGCTGAAGTACGGCCGCTCGGTCGCCGCCCGGTGCAGGTGGGGGGCGCGCGGGCGGCGCGGGGCGGCAGGGGCGGATGGCGTGGTCAAGGGTCCCTCCAGCGGGGGTCGGGCGGCGTGCGGGCCCGGGGGAGCGGGGGCACGGCGGGACGGGGCGCGGACCTGGCGACGGTGGAGGGACCGCAGAGGACGAGGGAAAGAATTGGTGTAGACCAGCGCCGGTGTCAAGTGACCCGACGGTATGCCCCGCGTGTCGGCCAATGGCCCGAAATCACGCCTTCGGGCGGCCAGTTGGTCCGGGATCTTTGGTCTAGACAACCATCGCGCGGCTGGCCTACTGTCCGAGTGCGCAGAGCCGGAGCCGACCCGACCCCTCGGCCCCGGCACGACCGCTGCGCCCCGGTCGACGGCGACCGCGAGCAGGGCCGCGCCCACCGCCCGCGCCCGGCCGGCACGGCGACGGACGGCCCGCGCGACCGAGAACGCCGCCGACCGACCGCCCACGCCGAGAGGGAACGGTTCCATGAGCACAACCAGCGCCACGACCCCGCCCGCCATCGGCCTGAGGAGCCCCGGCCCGGGCCTGATCACGCTGGACCCGGTGCACACCGCCCTGCTGCGCGGCCTCGACGGACTCCTCACCGGCCTCGCCGCCCGGCTCTCCGCCCCCGAGGTGACCGGCCCGCCGCTGCTCGCCGCCGAAGGCCTCGCCCGCCTCGACTACTTCCGCAACTTCCCCCATCTCGGCGTCTCCGCCGGCCGGTTCACCCCCGACGCCTACGACGGCCTCGCCGCCGGCATGGCCCCCGGCGGCCGCCCCCTCGAACCCACCGGCTACCTCCTGCCCTCCGCCACCTGCTACGGCCTGCTGCTCTCCCTGGAGGGCACCGACGTCGGCGACGACGGCCTGCGGATCTCCGCCGCCGGCCGCTGCTTCCGCAACGAGACCCACTACGACGGACTGCGCCGCCTCTGGGGCTTCCACATGCGCGAGGTCGTCTACCTCGGCACCAAGGACGGCGCCGTCGAACACCTGGAGCGCGGCGGTGAGTTCATCCAGGAGACCGCCGCCCTCCTCGGCCTCGACCTGACGCGCGCCACCGCCGACGACCCCTTCTACGACAAGGGCGGCTCCCGCGCCCGGCTGATGGCCCTCGACCCCGTCAAGCACGAGTACAGCGCCCCCGACGGCACCGCCATCGCCTCGGTCAACCGCCACCGCAACTTCTTCGGCGAGCGCCTGGACATCCGCGCCGGCACCCACGGCCCCGCCTACAGCGCCTGCGTCGCCTTCGGCGTCGAGCGCTGGATCCACGCCCTGCTCCTCGCCCACGGCAGCCCCGAGCGGGCCCTCGACCGCCTTCACGAGGCCCTCGCCGCCTCCACCGCCTGACCGCACCGCACCGACAGGAGAACCACCCCGATGGAACGCGTCGCCGCCTGGATCCACGAGAAGAACCCCGGCCTGGACGGACCCGTCGACGTCGACGAGGACCTCATCGAGGCCCGGCTCATCGACTCCATGGACTTCCTGGAGTTCATCGACCTCCTGGAGGACATCTCCGGCACGTCGATCGACCTCCAGGAGGTCACCATCGACGACTTCCGCACCCTCGCCCGCGTCCGGGAGCGCTTCCTCACCCCCACCGGGTGACCCCCGCCCCCTTCGCGGTCCTCGCCACCACCCGGGAGGTCCTGGACCTCCCCGGCCTCGGGCCGCACCTGCTCGCCCCCTGGGAGCTGCGCCGCCTCGACGCGATCCGCGTCCCCGCCCGCCGCGACGACGTCCTGGCGGCCCGCCTCCTGCTCCGGCTCTGCGCCGCCCGGCTCACCGGGCTGCCCCCGGACGCGACCGGGCTCGCCCAGCGCTGCCCCGAGTGCGGCCGGCCCGGTCACGGCCGCCCGTACCTGGCCGGACACCCGGGGCTCGGCGTCAGCCTGAGCCACGCGGACGGCCTGGTGACCGCGGCGGCCGGCCCCGGCGGCATCGGCGTCGACGTCGAACCGGCCGGCCGCCGGCCCGGGCCCCTCCCCGTCCTCCGCCGCCTGCTGCCCGAGGCTGAGCTGCGGGAGGCGGCGGCGCACGCCGACCCGGGCCCCGCGCTCCTGCGCGCCTGGGTTCGTACGGAGGCTCGCTTCAAGGCGGGACCACCGGAGCCGGAGGCCGTACACCACCTCATGGAGTGGACGGACCACCGGCGGGCGGCCGTCGCGGCGCTGGCGTGGACCGCGACACCCAGCGACGCCACCGCGCCGGCCGGGACGCCGGTCCTCCTCGCGCCGTCGGCGCTGCTCGGAGGGCCGGTGTCCGGCCGGGGCTGATCAGGCGCCGACGTACCGCGCCAGGTGCTCTCCCGTGAGGGTCGAGCGGGCGGCGACGAGGTCGGCCGGGGTCCCCTCGAAGACGATCTGGCCGCCGTCGTGACCGGCGCCGGGACCGAGGTCCACGATCCAGTCGGCGTGCGCCATCACCGCCTGGTGGTGCTCGACCACGATCACCGACTTCCCGGAGTCCACCAGCCGGTCGAGCAGCCCGAGGAGCTGCTCCACGTCGGCGAGGTGGAGGCCGGTGGTCGGCTCGTCGAGGATGTAGATCCCGCCCTTGTCGCCCATGTGGGTGGCGAGCTTCAGCCGCTGCCGCTCGCCGCCGGAGAGGGTGGTGAGCGGCTGCCCCAGGGTGAGGTAGCCGAGGCCGACGTCCACCAGCCGTTCCAGGATCCGGTGCGCCGCCGGCGTCCGCGCCTCGCCCTCGCCGAAGTACTTCTCCGCCTCGGACACCGGCATCGCCAGCACCTCGCTGATGTCCCGCCCGCCGAGCTTGTACTCCAGGACCGCGGCCTGGAACCGCCGTCCCTCGCACTCCTCGCAGGTGGTGGCCACGCCCGCCATCATCGCCAGATCGGTGTACGTGACGCCGGCGCCGTTGCAGTTCGGGCAGGCGCCTTCCGAATTGGCGCTGAACAGCGCCGGCTTGACGCCGTTGGCCTTGGCGAAGGCCTTCCGGATCGGGTCGAGCACACCCGTGTACGTCGCCGGGTTGCTGCGCCGCGAGCCGCGGATCGGGCTCTGGTCGACCGAGACCACCCCGGCGTCGGCCGGGATCGAGCCGTGCACCAGGGAGCTCTTGCCGGATCCGGCCACGCCGGTGACCACCGCCAGGACGCCGAGCGGCAGGTCGACGTCCACCTTCCGCAGGTTGTTGGCGGTCGCGCCGCGGATCGGCAGGACCCCGGTGGCCGTCCGCACCCCGTCCTTCACCGAGGCCCGGTCGTCCAGGTGCCGGCCGGTGACCGTGCCGCTGCCCCGCAGCGCCTCCAGACTGCCCTCGAAGCAGACCGTGCCGCCGCCGCTGCCGGCGCCGGGACCGAGGTCCACCACGTGGTCCGCGATCGCGATCGTCTCCGGCTTGTGCTCCACGACGAGGACGGTGTTGCCCTTGTCCCGCAGCCGCAGCAGGAGTTCGTTCATCCGCTGGATGTCGTGCGGGTGCAGGCCGGCCGTCGGCTCGTCGAAGACGTACGTGACGTCGGTGAGCGACGAGCCGAGGTGCCGGATCATCTTGACCCGCTGCGCCTCGCCGCCCGACAGGGTGCCCGCCGGACGGTCCAGGGCCAGATAGCCGAGGCCGATCTCCACGAAGGAGTCCAGGGTCTGGCGCAGCGATTCGAGCAGCGGCGCCACCGACGGGTCCGTCAGCTCCCCGACCCACGCGGCCAGGTCGCTGATCTGCATCGCGCAGGCGTCGGCGATGCTCACGCCCTTGATCTTCGAGGAGCGGGCCCCCTCGTTCAGCCGGGTGCCGTCGCACTCCGGGCAGACCTGGGTGGTGGTGGCCCGCTCCACGAAGGCCCGGATGTGCGGCTGGAGGGACTCGACGTCCTTGGCCAGGAAGGACTTCTTGAGCTTGGGGATCAGGCCCTCGTACGTGACGTTGATGCCCTCGACCTTGATCCGGGTGGCGGGCTTGTGGAGGAAGGCCTCCAGCTCCTTCTTGGTGTACTTCCGGATCGGCTTGGCCGGGTCGAGGAAGCCGGAGAGGCGGAAGATCCGGCCGTACCAGCTGTCCGCCGTGTAGCCCGGGATGGTCAGCGCGCCCTCGTCGAGCGACTTGGTGTCGTCGTACAGCTGCGCCAGGTCGATGTCCGAGACCCGGCCCCGGCCCTCGCAGGTGGGACACATGCCGCCGGTGATGGAGAAGCTCGCCTTCTCCTTCACGGTCCGTCCGCCGCGCTCGACGGTGATGGCCCCGGCGCCGCTCACCGAGGGCACGTTGAAGGAGAAGGCGCGCGAGGAGCCGATGTGCGGGGTGCCGAGCCGGCTGAAGAGGATGCGCAGCATCGCGTTGGCGTCGGTGGCGGTGCCGACGGTGGAGCGCGGGTCGGCGCCCATCCGCTGCTGGTCCACGATGATCGCCGTGGTCAGCCCGTCGAGCACGTCGACGTCCGGCCGGGCGAGCGTCGGCATGAAGCCCTGGACGAAGGCGCTGTACGTCTCGTTGATCAGCCGCTGCGACTCGGCGGCGATCGTGTCGAAGACCAGCGAGCTCTTGCCGGAGCCGGACACCCCGGTGAAGACGGTCAGCCGCCGCTTGGGGATCTCGACGCTGACGTCCTTGAGGTTGTTCTCACGCGCGCCGAGCACACGGATCAGTTCGTGGCTGTCGGCGAGGTGCGCGGCAGACGCCGTGGCGCCCTTCCGCTTGGCCGTGCTCAAAGGATTCTCCCTCGTCAGGGCGGGCCGGTACGCGACCCGGGTACGCCACCCGCGCACGCGACCCGGGCATGCGACCCACCTTAGGTGCCGCCACCGACAGTCGCCCCCGAGTTGATAGGCAAGTGGCGGCTTGCCTATCGTGGCGGCATGGAGGAGGATCTGTTCAAGGCGCTGGCCGACCCGACGCGCCGGGTGATCCTCGACGAGCTGACCGAACGCAACGGACAGTCGCTCTTCGAGATATGCGCCCGGCTCGCGACCCGGCACGGCCTCGCCCTCACCCGCCAGGCGGTCAGCCAGCACCTCGCCGTGCTGGAGGCGGCCCGTCTGGTCACGGCCCGTCGTGAGGGCCGCTACAAGTTCCACGACCTCGACCCCCGACCCCTGGAGCACATCGTCACGCGATGGCTCACCCCCGCACCCCCGGAGGACACCCCGTGAGGATCAACCTGACCAGCGTCTTCGTCGACGACCAGGAGACGGCGCTCCGCTTCTACACCGACGTCCTCGGCTTCGTGCCCAAGCACGACGTGCCGCTCGGCGAGGACCGCTGGATCACCGTGGTCTCCCCCGAGGCCCCCGAAGGCACCGAACTCCTCCTGGAGCCCTCCGGCCACCCCGCCGTCCGCCCCTACAAGGAGGCCCTGGTCGCCGACGGCATCCCGGCCGCCTCCTTCGCCGTCGACGACGTCCACGCCGAGCACACCCGCCTGACCGCCCTCGGCGTCCGCTTCACCCAGCCCCCCGTGGAGATGGGCCCCGTCACCACCGCCGTCCTCGACGACACCTGCGGCAACCTCATCCAGATCGCCCAGTACGCGTGACGCGGCCCCGGGGGGCGCGGAGCGTCAGTCGCTCACCGCGAGGCGTACCGCGAACGCGCCGATCACCGTGCCCGTGACCCGGTCCAGGACCCGCCGGGCCCGGGCGCCGCGCAGCCACGTGCCCAGCGCGGTCGCGGAGGCGATGAGGACCGTCGACCAGACCATGCCGAGGACCACGTGGACGGAGGTCAGTGCGAGGCCCATCGCGAAGTGCGGGGCCTCGGCCGGGATGAACTGCGGCAGGACGGCGACGTAGAAGACGCCGACCTTGGGATTGAGGAGGTTCGTCAGCGTGCCCTGCCGCCAGCCGCCGGAGAGCGTGTCCGCCCCGCCGACCTCCACCTCCGCGCCCGCTCCGGTGCCCTCGCGCCGGAAGGTCGCGGCGATCATGCGCCCCGCCATCCACAGCAGGTAGGCGGCGCCGGCCCACCGGAGGATCTCGTACGCGAGGTGCGAGGCGGTCAGCAGCGCCGTCACGCCCAGCGAGGTCAGCGCGCCCCAGATCAGGGTGCCGGTCTGGATGCCGAGGACGACGCCCCAGGCCCGGGTGCGGCGGCCGAGCGCGGCCGTGCGCAGGACGAGGGCCGTGTCGAGGCCCGGAGTGAGGGTGAGGAGTCCCACGACGAGAGCGAAGGACCACAGTGCGGTGCTCGATGCCATGGAAGAGCACCGTACCCCAGCGGCCCCGGGCGCCGACCGGGCTCCGTCCTCCCCACCCGTCGGCCGGCCACCCGCCACCTCCGCGCCGCCCGCCACCTCCGCGCCGTCCGCCCTCTCCGCGCTTCCCGCCTGCCGTCCGCCGCCTGCCGTCCGCCGCCCACCGCCCGGTCCACCGCTCACCGTCAGCCGCCCGGTTCACCGCCCACCGCCCACCGCCCACCGCCCACCGCCCACCGCCCGGTCCACCGTCCACCGTCCGCAGCCTGCCGTCCGCGCCCCGTTCGTAGGCTGACCGCATGAGAGAACTGTTCCTGACGGACCGCCAGGCGTATCTGCGGTGGATCGACCTCCCGGGTGACGGGCCCGTGCGCGTCTTCCTCCACGGGCTCGGCTGCACCGCCGCCTCCGATTTCGCGCACATCGCCGCGCACCCGGCGCTGGGCGGCGGGCGCGCGCTCCTCGTCGACCTGCTCGGGTACGGACTGAGCGACCGGCCCGCCGACTTCGACTACCGGCCCGAGGGGCAGGCCGCCGCCGTGGCCGCGCTGCTCGACCACCTCGACCTGACCGGCGTCCAGCTCGTCGGCCACTCCATGGGCGGCGCCGTCGCCCTCCACCTGGCCGCGGCGCGGCCCGGACGGATCGCCCGGCTGGTCGTCGCCGAGCCCAACCTGTACGCGGGCGGGGGCGCGTTCAGCAGGCCGGTGGCGCGACAGTCGGAGGAGGAGTTCGTCCGCAGCGGGTTCGCGCGGATGCTCGCCCTCGCGGACCGGGCCGACTACGCGGCGCGGCTGCGGCTCGCCGACCCGAGGGCCGTGCACCGCAGCGCGGTCGCGCTCGTCGAGGGCGGCGACCCCGAGCCCGGCGACGTCCTGGCCGGGCTCACGATGCCCCGGGCGTTCCTGGTGGGGGAGAAGAGCCTGCCGGACGCCGCCGCGGCGCGGGCCGCGGCCATGGGCGTGCCGGTCCTGGAGGTCCCGGGCGCGGGCCACAACATGATGCTCGACAACCCGGACGGCTTCGCCACGGCTCTCGCCGAGGCCCTGACGCCGCCCCCGGCGCCTTCGCGGTAGACCGTTTCCGGCCGCTCGACCCCCGGGGCTCCGCGCACAGGTCTTGCGCGGGGCCCCCGGTGCTCTCTACGCTCGGCGCGCCGATAGTTAGGAACGTTTCCTAACGAGCAATGGCCGTGAAGAGAACTGAAGAGAAAGGGAGTTGCCATGCGCCGACGAAGCGTCATCCCGCTCGGACTCGCCGCTCTGCTGGCCCTGCCCCTCACGCTCGTGCCCGAGACCCGCGCCGAGGCCGCCGACGGCCTCGTCTCCGCCGGCAAGACCGCCACCTCCTCCTCCGTGGAGGGCTCCGGTTTCGCGCCCGCCCTCGCCGTGGACGGCAGCACCGGCACCCGCTGGGCCAGCCTGGAGGGCGTCGACCCCCAGTGGATCAGGATCGACCTCGGAGCGAACCACACCCTCTCCCGGGTGAAGCTCGACTGGGAGGCCGCGTACGCGAAGACGTACCGGATCCAGACCTCGGCCGACGGCTCGAACTGGACCGACGTGTACGCCACGACGGCCGGTGACGGCGCCGTCGACGACCTCACCGTCTCCGGCAGCGGCCGGTACGTCCGCATGTACGGCACCGGGCGGGGCACCCCGTACGGCTACTCCCTCTGGGAGTTCCAGGTCTACGGCTCGCCCACCGGCGGAGGCGGCGGCACCGGCCCGGCCGTCCCCTTCGGCAGTCACCTCAAGCCCTACGCCGCCGGCATGCTCAAGCCCTCCGGCGGCCAGGCCGCGCTCGACCAGAAGGTCGTCGACTACTACAACCGCTGGAAGTCCTCCTTCGTCCGGCAGAACTGCGGCAACGGCTGGTACCAGGTCATCTCGCCCGACGCCGACCACCCGTACGTCGCCGAGGCGCAGGGCTACGGCATGGTCGTCACCGCGACCATGGCGGGCGCCGACCCCGACGCGAAGAAGATCTTCGACGGTCTGGTCAAGTGGAAGCTCGACCACCCCTCGTCCATCAACCCCGACCTCCTCGCCGCCGAGCAGGACGTCAACTGCCGCAGCGTGAACGGCGGGGACGGCGCCACCGACGGCGACATGGACGTCGCCTACGGCCTGCTCCTCGCCGACAAGCAGTGGGGCAGCGGCGGCACGTACGACTACAAGGCGCTCGCCCTCAAGCACATCGCGGCCATCAAGAAGGACGAGCTGAACCCCACCACCAAGCTGCTCAAGCTCGGTGACTGGAGCAGCGCGGGCGACCAGTACTACTACATCTCCCGGACCTCGGACTGGATGGTCGACCACTTCCGCGCCTTCAGGGCCGCCACGGGCGACACGAGCTGGGACGCGGTCCGCACCGCCCACCAGACGCAGATCGCCGCCCTCCAGTCCGGCTACGCCCCGGGCACCGGTCTCCTCCCCGACTTCGTCGTGGACACCAACACCAGCCCCAAGCCGGCCCCGAACCAGGTCCTGGAGGACCCCAACGACGGCCAGTACTGGTGGAACGCCTGCCGCACCCCGTGGCGCATCGCCGATGACGCCGTGACCAGCGGCGACGCCAAGTCCCTCGCCGCCGCCCGCAAGATGAACACCTGGATCAAGGGCAAGACCGGCGGCGACCCGAACAAGATCGCCATGGGGTACAAGCTCAACGGCACCCAGATCTCCGCCGGCAGCGAGGCCGCCTTCTTCGCCCCCTTCGCCGTGGCCGCCATGACGGACTCCGGCAGCCAGGCGTGGCTCGACGCCCTGTGGAACAAGATGCTCGCCACCCCGATCGACACCGGCAGCTACTTCTCCGCCAGCATCCAGCTCCAGGTGATGATCACGGTCTCCGGCAACCACTGGGTCCCGTAGTACCCGCCGGGCCGCCCCGGTCACTTCCGGGGCGGCACCAGCCCCTCGCAGAGCCTTGGGTCGGTCGTCGACGCCCGTCCGCCGGAGTTCCGGTCATGATCACCTGATCGGGTGAGCGGGCCGCCGGAGCGGCCCGCCCATGGTCCATCCTGGCCCGGTACGCGCCCGGCACGGGCGCCGCCGCACCCCTTCCTCCAGGAGCCGGACCGCATGACGCACCGCACCGACCAGGACGAACGCCCCGACGAGAAGGCCTTGTTGCTCGCCGCCGGCCTCGCCGACCTCGTGGTGGAGACGATCGGCGGAGCCGCCGGGTCCCTCCGCTCCCTCCTCAACCGCTCCGACTCCGGTGACCTCGCCCGGGACGCCGCCGCGGACCTCCGCGCCAGGGGCCGGCTCGCCCTCGACCGCCTCGCCCCCGACACCGACGGCGCCGGCGGCCTCGCCCACATGGAGGTCCTGGCACGCGAGGCCGTCGCCCGCAGGGCCGCCGCGGCGACCCCCGATGAGTGACGACCGGACGCCGGAGGCGTTCAAGGACCGCACCGACACCGTCCTCGCCGGCTTCCTCGACGCCGAGGCCGCCGAACTCCTCGCCGTCGACGACGCCCTCGCCCCGCTCGCCGAGGCCCTCCGTACCACCGCCCGGCACGGCAAGCGGCTCCGCGCCGCCTTCTGCTACTGGGGCTGGCGCGCCGCAAGGCAGCCCGACAGCGACGCCCTGGTGCGCGCCGCCGCCGCGATGGAACTCGTCCACGCCGCCGCCGTCGTCCACGACGACCTCATCGACGACAGCCCCCTCCGGCACGGCCGCCCCACCGCCCACCGCGCCTTCGCGGCGCTGCCGGGCCCCCGCCACCGGCCCCGCGCGGCGGCCCGCGGGCTCGCCCTGCTCCTCGGCGACCACCTGATGGCCCTCGCGGGCCGCCTCTACACCGAGTCCGGGCTGCCCGCCGCGTACCTCTCCCGTGGCCGGCCCCTCTGGGCCGCCCTCGCCCGCGAACTCGTCGCCGGGGAAGCCCTGGAGATCCTGCACACCGGCGGCCTCCCGGACACCGGGACCTCGCTCAAGGTGATCCGCTACAAGACGGCCAAGTACACCGTGGAACACCCCCTCCTCCTCGGCGCCCTCCTCGCCGGCGCCCCCACCGCGCTCCGCGAGGGACTCTCCCGCTACGGACTGCCGCTCGGCGAGGCCTTCCAGCTCCGCGACGACCTGCTCGGCCTCTTCGGCGACCCGGCCCGCACCGGAAAGGCGCCCCTCGACGACCTCCGCACCGGCCGCCCCACCGTGCTCCTCGCCGAGACCTGGCACGCCGCCGACCCCGCCCGGCGCGAGCTGCTGCGCCGGACGCTCGCCGGGGACGGACCGGCCGGCGAGGACGCGTTGCGGGAGGTGCGCGCCCTGATGGACGAGCTCGGCGCGCCCGCCCGCGTCGAGCGGATGATCGCGGGCCGCGTCGAGGAGGCCGTCCGCTCCCTCGACGAGCTCGACCTGCCCGCCGCCGCTCACGGCGCCCTCACGGACCTGGCCCACCGCGCCGCCGTCCGTCACCACTGACCCGACCCTGGAGCGCACCCGTGACCACCACCCCGTACACCGAGGTGTCCCTCGACGTCCTGCGGAACAGCGGCGACGAGCTCGCCGACGCGGTCGTCGCCACCCTCTTCGAGCGCGGCGAGGTCGGCCTCTTCAACTCCCTCATGCGCTACGTCTCCGTCTCGGGGCAGGAGCTCCCCGCCGGGCTGCCCGACGTCGCCCGCGAGTACCTGGAGACCACCGCCGCCCCGCCCTCCTGGGTGGACTGGAACGAGATGGAGAAGGCCCGGCTCTTCTTCACCGACAACAACGTCCACATCAACACCGCCCTCTCCTTCGCCGCCATGCCCGCCTGCTACGTCGTCCCGCGCGTGGCCCGCCTGCTCTCCGCCACCCACGGCCTGCACTACCCGAGCAAGCGGATGGCCGAGACCGGCCAGTTCACCGTCTACCTCATGCGGCCCGACGCCTTCGAGGCCGGCGGCCGGTTCGTCCCGGCCGCCCAGAAGGTCCGCCTGCTGCACGCCTCCATCCGCCACCACCTGATCCGCTCCGACCGCTGGGACACCGCCGCCGACGGCGTGCCCATCTGCCAGGAGGACATGATCGGCGGGCAGATGTTCTTCTCGATGCTCGTCCTCGACAGCCTCCACCGGCTCGGCGTCCACATGTCCACCGAGGGCGCCGAGGCGTACTACTACGCCTGGCGGGTGGTCGGCGCGATCCTCGGCGTCGACCAGACCGCCGTACCCAAGACCCTCGACGAGGCCCGCCGCTACCTCGACCTCTACCTGCTGCGCCACATGGGCCCCTCCGAGGAGGGCGTCCTGCTGACCCGGCAGCTGATCGACCTGTACGAGGAGGTCGTCCCCGGCACCTTGTTCGACCCCGTGGTCTCCGCCCTGATCCGCCACCTCGTCGGCGACACCTGCGGCGACTGGCTCGACGTGCCCCGCAGCCGCTGGGACACGGCGGTCAAGGCGCTGCCCGCGCTGCTGGGTGTCCTGGAGTCGGTGGAGGACGCCTCGCCGTTCGCCGCCTGGGCGCTCGACCGGCTCGGCCACCTCACCTCGGCCTTCGAGCTGTCCACGCTCACCCGGGGCCGTGTGATGCACTACGCCATCCCGGAGCACCTCAGGAAGGAGTACGGCGTCGACGCCGGTGTCGCCCGCCACCGCCGCTGGGCCCCGCCTCCCGCCACGGTCTGACGCCCACCCGGCCGCCTCTCCTCGCAGACCGCGCCGAACTGGCCGAAAATGGTCTCATCGGTGAAGGCGAGGTGCGCATGGACAGCGAGCAGGGCGCGCGCGGCGGGGGACCGCCGCCCGCACGGCGGCCCCGGTTCACGGTGGACGTCCGGCCGGCCTGGGGCACGGAGACCGTCGTGGTCGTCCCCAGCGGCGAGCTCGACCACGACACGGTCGAACCGCTGCGCACCGCGCTGGAGAAGCACGAGGACGCGGGGCGGATCGTCGTCGACTGCGCGGGCCTCGACTTCTGCGACTCCACCGGCCTGAACCTGCTGCTCAGGGCCCGAGCACGGGCCGCCGAGTCCGGGGCCCGGCTGGAGCTGGCCGGGCTGCGACCTCCCGTGGAGCGCATGTTCGAGATCACCGGGGCCCGTCGCGTCTTCCGGATCCACGCCGACGTGGGCGAGGCCCTGGCCGCCGACGGGACGGGCGGAGACCCTCCCGGGGATCCGGCGTGACGGGCCCTCCGGCCGTGCGGGAGGACGGGACGGCCCCGGGAGACGGGACGCCCGCGCAGACCCGGAGGCTCCTGCTGCACAGCAGCGCGGGAGCCGTCTCCCGCTGCCGCGACTTCACCGCGCGGGCGCTCGCCGACTGGGGCTGGATCCCCGCCGAGAGCGCCCTCGCGCGCGAGCGCGTCGAGGACGTCCTGCTCCTGGTCTCCGAAGTGGTCACCAACGCCTGCCTGCACGGCGGGGGACCGGAGGAGTTCGTCCTCCGGCACGCCGACGGCCTGCTGCGCGTCGAGGTCGCCGACCGCAGCCCCGAGCACCCCCGCCGGATGGCACCCCGCTCGCCCTCGCTGCCCGGAGGCCACGGACTCATGGTCCTCGACCGGCTGGCAACCGACTGGGGTGCGTCGGACCGGGGCCCGGAGACCCCGGGCAAGGTGGTCTGGCTGGAGATCAGCAAGCCCTCGCGTCCGCCGTGGCGCCGCCGGCCGGCAGACCCGACCTGAGCTCACCGAGGATCCGGGCGAGCGTCCACCCACGCGCTGCGACGCGAGGAAGTCCCGTGCGCGAGCTCCGCCTCGACCGCTCCGCCGACGCCTGTCTGAAGCGGCGGGAGGCGGGTAGCAGCCGAAGGGGGACACCCCGCCGCCGGCGGGGATCCGCACCGGAGGAGGTGGCCGCGATGGACGAGATCCGGCTCTCCGCGTACGAGCGGCGCGTACTGGCCGAGATCGAGGAGGACCTGCGCGGCGACCACGGCCTTGTCCGGCGCATGGCCGGACACCGGCCCTCCCTCCGCCGACCGCATGCCACCGGCCGCCGGCGCCTCGCCGCCGCGGTGCTCGCCGCCACGACGGTGACCCTGCTCGTCCTCGCGGTGGCGACCTCCGCCCCCGCCCTGATCTGGGCCTTCGCCGCCGTGTGGGTGGCATCACTGGTCCTGCTGCTGCGCCTGGCGGTCCGCTGGACCCGGCGCCTGGAGGCCGGCGGACGGCCCGACGCCTGAACCGAACGAGAGGAGTGCACGATGCCCCGCGGATCGAACGCCAAGCGCGAGAGGCAGTACGAACACATCAAGGACAGCGCGCTGGACCGCGGCGAGAGCGAGCGGCGCGCGGAGGAGATCGCCGCCCGGACCGTGAACAAGGAACGGGCCCGCGCGGGCGAGTCGAAGACCGCGAGCAAGAGCTCGACCGACGACATGTCCTCGTCGCGCCGTGGCGGCCTGCGCTCCCACAGCGGCGCCCAGGGGCCGACCTACGACCAGCTCTACGCGGAGGCGCAGCGCCGCAACCTGCACGGCAGGTCGCGGATGAACAAGGCCGAGCTCAAGAAGAAGCTCGGCCACTGAACCACCGGGCACCCCGGCGCTGGCCCCCGCCGGGGCCCGCCCGCACCCCCGCGTCAGTGCCCCGGATCCGCGGGCCGGGCCCCGACCACGCCCCGGACGACGCCCAGCTCCACCAGATCCACCGGCCGGAGCCGGAGCCGGTCGGCCGTCGTGTCCGACTCCTCCGGGGGGCGCTTCAGGATGGCGGTGGCGAGCTCGGGGGCGATCACCGAGAAGTACGCGTCCGGGGTCGCCCAGGTGTTGCCCGGCGCGGCGAGGGCGAGCGCGCCCCCCGAGCCGCCCTCGCCGACGAGCAGCGCGGTGACCGGCACCCGCGCCTCCGCGACGGCGCCGAAGAGGTCCGCGATCGCCGGACCCGCCCCCGCCCGCTCCGCCTCCGCGTCATTGGCGGCGCCCGGGGTGTCGATCAGCGTCAGCACCGGGATCCCCAGCCGACCGGCCAGCCGCACGAGCCGGGCGGCGGTACGGAAACCGGCCGGCCGGGTCGCCGTCCCGCACTGCGCCGCGTACGCCGCCGTACGCCCGTCCGGAAGGCGGCCGAAGCCGCAGCGCATCCCCGGGTCGGTGCCGCCCGCGCGGTCGCCTGAGAGCTCCGCCCGCGCGGTGAACACCTCGGCCAGATACCGGTCGGCGCGCGGCCGCTCCGCCCGGCGGGCCCGCGCCACCGCCTCCCGCCCGCTCGCGGACGGCTCGGTGCCGCCGAGCGCGTACGGCGGCGGCACCGGCCCCGCGGCGGGACGGGTCAGCAGCGACAGCCAGCCGCCCAGCACCGCCCGCAGCTCCTCCGCCGGGACGACGGCGTCGACGTGTCCGTGGGCGAGCTGGGACTCCGCGGTGTACGCGGCCGGATCGGCGTCCGCCGGCCGCACCCGCGACCCCGCGAAGCCGACCTGCGCGCCCGGCAGCGCCAGGACCACGTCGGAGCCGGCCCCGAGGGTGGCCCAGCCGCCCCCGGTCGTCGGGTCGCGCAGGACCGCGAGCTGGGGCAGGCCGGCGGCCCGGGTGAGCGCCGACTCGCCCGCGAGCCGCTGGAGCTGGACCAGGGCCCGCATCCCCTCGTGCATCCGGCTGCCGCCCGTCGCCAGCAGGACGGTCACGGGCAGCCGGTGCTCCCGGGCGTACGCGTGCGCCGCCGCGACCCGGGCGCCGGTGCCCTCGCCGATGGAGCCGCCGAGGAAGGCGAACTCGAAGGAGACGAGCACCGTCCGCGTCCCGCCGACCGTGCCGGTACCACAGACCACCGACTCGGAGGCGCCGGAGCGGGCGGCCGCCGCGGCCCTGGCCCGCCCGTACCCGGGCCAGCCGATCGGCCCGTCACCCGCGGCCCCGTCCGCCGACGGACCCCCGGCGCAGGGGAGTTCGGTGAAGTCGTCGGTGACGAGGGCCAGAGCCTCGCGCGCGTCCGCAGGTGCTGTCATCGGGGCCTCCCGCCCGTCGCCCGGTCCCGTCACCGTACCGCCGGGTAGCCTCCCCGGACCGGCCCCCGGCCCGGGTGCGGCGGAGATCACTCCGGCCCTGGTCCCGCCCCTCCGCGCGGCCGGCCGAGCGCGAGCAGACCGCCCGTGAGCCCGAGCGCCATGCCGAGCAGGAAACCGCCCAGGTCGCACGCCACCCAGGAGCCGAGCGAGGCCAGGACCCCGGCCACCGCGCACGCCCGCCGCCCGCGCGGCAGGAGCACCACCGACAGCCCGCAGGCGCACATCAGCAGCGGCAGCGCGTACCGCACGTCGGCACCCGCGGACAGCAGCGCGGCAGGCCCCGCCCGCTGCACCAGCAGGATCTCGGCCCCGCCCAGCACGAGCAGCAGCCCCGCACCGAACGGCCGCCCTCGCCGCCACTCCCGCCGCTCCCACCGGGCACGCCGCTCCCACCGGGCACGCCGGCGGCCGGACACAAGGACGGGCTCGGAACCGGACGCGGAGCCGGACACGGAACCGGACACGGAGCCGGACACAGGGCCGGGCACGTCCATGGGCTGCTCCCGACGGCTGCGGCGGAGGAGCGGACAGAGGCGGAGCGCGGTACGGGCGGACCGTACGACCGCGCCCCCGAGAGGTCAACTCCCGTGCGGGAGAACCCTCGACGCCTCACATCGCGCTCAGGCCATGATCCCGCTCCCGTGCGGCGCGTACAGGTCGAGGAGCCGTACCCGGGTCACCTGGAGCCGGTGCGCCAGGATCGACCCCACCCAGTAGTACACCGCCGACCCGAACTCCAGATCCGAGTGGCACATCGACCGCACCGCCGTCGCGTCGAACTGGTAGGCCCGCACGGGCGTCATCGCCTCCGCCCCCGACTGGCACAGATACGGCGGGAACAGCCAGGACAGACCCACCAGCTCCCCGTGGCGCAGCGTCTCGATCACCGGCGCGCCCCGCCCCGGCACCTTGGCGTCCAGACCGACCGCGCCGGTCTTCACGATCCAGAACCGCTCCGCGTGCTGCTGCTCCTCGAAGAGCCGGTCGCCCGACTCGAAGTACACATCCTCGGCGAAGGCCATCAGCCGCTCGCGGTGCTCCGCCGGCAGCGTGCTGACCTTGGGTGCGGCACTCCTCATGACGGGCCCTCCTCCTCGCGCGTACGGCTCCGCTCCCAGTCTCCGCCCACCCGGGCCGCACCGCAGGCGGCGCACGCTCCGCGGGCCCCGCCGCCCCCGCCCACCCGGGCCGGACCGCAGGTGACGCGCGCCCCCACCGGACCCCGCCGCGGGCCGCCCCGATAGGCCCCCGGGGTGCGTCCCCGCGGTGCAGGGCGGAGCATGAGACCGAGGAGGAAACGGCAGAGGGGGGCGTGAGCCAGGAGGGTGACATGCCCGTCCCGGAAGTGCCCGACCCGGAGGTACCCGTCCGGGACCTCTCCGGCCCGGACGGCGACGCGCTCGTCGTGCTGCGCGGGGTCGACAAGCACTTCGGCACGCTCCACGTCCTCCGGTCCATCGACCTCACCATCCGACGCGGCGAGGTCGTCGTCGTGATCGGCCCGTCCGGTTCGGGGAAGTCCACCCTCTGCCGGGCGATCAACCGCCTGGAGACCATCGACAGCGGCGAGATCCGCATCGACGGCAAGCCCCTGCCCGCCGAGGGCCGGGAGCTCGCCCGGCTCCGCGCCGACGTCGGCATGGTCTTCCAGTCCTTCAACCTCTTCGCCCACAAGACCGTCCTCGACAACGTCACCCTGGGACAGATCAAGGTCCGCAAGAAGGACCGCAGGAGCGCCGAGGAACGCGCCCGCGCCCTCCTCGACCGGGTCGGCGTCGCCGAACAGGCCGACAAGTACCCGGCGCAGCTCTCCGGCGGTCAGCAGCAGCGGGTCGCCATCGCCCGCGCCCTCGCCATGGACCCGAAGGTGATGCTCTTCGACGAACCGACCTCCGCCCTCGACCCCGAGATGATCAACGAGGTCCTGGAGGTCATGCGCCGGCTCGCCCAGGACGGCATGACCATGGCCGTCGTCACCCACGAGATGGGCTTCGCCCGCTCCGCCGCCCACCAGGTCGTCTTCATGTCCGACGGCGGGATCGTCGAGGAGGCCACCCCCGAGGAGTTCTTCGGCAACCCGCGCAGCGCCCGCGCCCGCGACTTCCTCTCCAAGATCCTCCACCACTGATCCCCCCGGGGTGATGACCATGAACCCGCTCAGGACCACCAGGACCCTCGTCGCCTCCGCGACGGCCGTCGTCCTCGCCCTCGGCACCGCCTCGCTCGCCCAGGGCGCGGTCCCCGCCGACCACGACGACGGCGAGGAGATCACCATCGGCATCAAGTACGACCAGCCCGGCATCGGCCTCAAGACCCCGGACGGCACCTACACCGGCTTCGACGTCGACGTGGCCACGTACATCGCCAGGGAACTGGGTCACGACCCCGACCAGATCGTGTGGAAGGAGGCCAAGAGCGCGGACCGGGAGACCATGCTCCAGCGCGGCGACGTCGACTTCATCGCCGCCTCGTACTCGATCAACGACGAGCGGGCCGAGAAGGTCGACTTCGCCGGCCCCTACCTCCTCGCCCACCAGGACGTCCTGATCCGCGCCGACGACGACTCCATCAAGCAGCCGTCCGACCTGAACGACAAGCGGCTCTGCTCCGTCACCGGCTCCACCTCCGCGCAGAACGTCAAGGACGAGATCGCCCCCGACGCCCAGCTCCAGGAGTACGGCGGCTACTCCGAGTGCCTGACCGGCCTGGAGAACGGCGTCATCGACGCCCTCACCACCGACGACTCCATCCTCGCCGGATACGCGGCCCAGGAGGAGTTCAAGGGCAAGTTCAAGCTCGGCGGCTTCGAGCTGAGCAACGAGAACTACGGCATCGGCGTCCAGAAGGGCAGCGACCTCAAGGCGAAGATCAACACCGCCCTGGAGAAGATGGTCGCGGACGGCGCCTGGGACGCGGCCGTCGAGAAGAACTTCGGCCCCGCGAACTACCAGAACGAACCCGCCCCCAAGATCGGCGTGATCGTCGAGTGAGCCGGCCGCCGTGTTCGACTTCCTGGAGGGCTACGACCTCCTGGGCGCCTTCTGGGTGACCGTCCAGCTCACCTTCTGGTCCGCCCTCGGCTCACTGGTGTGGGGGACGCTCCTGGCCGCCATGCGCGTCGGGCCCGTCCCCCTCATGCGGGGCTTCGGCACCGCCTACGTCACGATCGTCCGCAACATCCCCCTCACCGTCATCATCGTCTTCACCTCGCTCGGCCTCTTCCAGACCCTCGGCGTCGACCTCGGCGCCGACCGCTTCACCACCATCAACTTCCGGCTCGCCGTCCTCGGCCTCACCGCCTACACCAGCGCCTTCGTCTGCGAGGCACTGCGCTCCGGCATCAACACCGTCCCCCTCGGGCAGGTCGAGGCCGCCCGCGCGATCGGCCTCAGCTTCCCCCAGATCCTGCGGATCATCGTGCTCCCGCAGGCCTTCCGCTCCGTCGTCGGCCCCCTCACCAACGTCCTCATCGCCCTCACCAAGAACACCACCGTCGCCGCCGCCATCGGCGTCGCCGAAGCGGCCCTGCTCATGCGGGAGATGATCGAGAACGAGGCCCAGCTCATCCTCATCTCCGCCCTCTTCGCCTTCGGCTTCATCTGCCTCACCCTCCCCACCGGACTCCTCCTCGGCCGGCTCGCCCGCAAGGTGGCGGTCAAACGGTGAAGCCGACACGGCCGACCCGCGAGGGCGACACGGCGAAGCGCGCCACCACCGGACGGGCGGCGAAGCGCGCCGGCGGGAGCGAACCCGCCACCGTCCTCTACGACGTCCCCGGCCCCCGCGCCCGCCGCCGCAACCTGCTGTGGACGGTGCTCTTCCTCGCCGCCCTCGGCGCCGTCGTCTGGTGGGTGATCGACGGACTCGCCGCCAAGAACCAGCTGGAGGCGGCCAAATGGGAGCCCTTCCTCACCGACGGACGCGTCTGGGAGACCTACCTCCTGCCCGCCCTGAAGAACACCGTCGTCGCCGCCGCCCTCGCCATGGCCCTCGCCCTGCCGCTCGGCGCCCTGCTCGGCATCGCCCGCCTCTCCGACCACCGCGCCGTCCGCGCCGGCGCCGGCACCGTCGTCGAGTTCTTCCGCGCCATCCCCGTCCTCATCCTCATGCTCTTCGCCAACGCCGCCTACGCCGAGTTCACCGACATCAGCCCCGAGACTCGCCCCCTCTACGCCGTCGTCACCGGCCTCGTCCTCTACAACGCCTCCGTCCTCGCCGAGATCGTCCGCGCCGGCATCCTCGCCCTCCCCGCCGGCCAGACCGACGCCGCCAAGGCCATCGGCATGCGCAAGGGCCAGACCATGGCGTACGTCCTGCTGCCCCAGTCCGTCACCGCCATGCTGCCCGCCCTCGTCAGCCAGCTCGTCGTCATCGTCAAGGACACCGCCCTCGGCGGCGCCATGCTCGGCTTCTCCGAACTCCTCGCCTCCGTCCGCCCCATGAGCGCCAACTACGGCGCCAACACCATCGCCTGCTTCACCGTCGTCGCCGTCCTCTTCGTCCTCCTCAACCTCGCCCTCACCACCCTCGCCAACCGGCTCGAACGCCGGCTGCGCCGCGGCAGGCGCTCCACCGGGGCCGTCGTCACCGCCGAGGCCGTCGACGACCTCGCCACGCCGGGGGAGCCCCCCAAGCCGTAGCTTCCGACAGGAGATTTCGGGCCGGACATGAGGGACACTGCTCCCGTGCGTGGACATCTACCGGACGAGAACCCGGGTTTCGCAGGCCGCCGCACGGAACTGAAGCGCATCACCGCCGCGCTGGCGGAGCACCGCCTCGTCACCGTGACCGGCGTCGGCGGCGTCGGCAAGACCCGGCTCGCGCTGCGCGCCGCCCACCGCGTCCGCCGCCGTCACCCCGACGGCGCCTGGTGGGCCGACCTCGGACAGCTCGACGGCGAACGCCTCCTCGTCGCCCTCGTCGCCGACTCCGTCGACCTCGCCGACCACACCCCCGGCACCGACTCCGGCGCCCTGCGCCGCCGCCTCGCCGAGACCCGCCTCCTCCTCGTCCTCGACTGCTGCGACCACCTCGCCGACGCCTGCGGCCGCCTCGTCACCGAACTCCTCGCCGCCGCTCCCGGCCTCACCGTCCTCGCCACCTCCCGCCGCCCCCTCGGCGTCCCCGGCGAGCACACCGTCCTCCTCGACCCGCTCCCGCCCGCGGGCGACGACGCCCTCGCCCTCCTCCGCACCGCCGCCGGCGAGGACCTGCCCGCCGCCGGACCCGCCGGCGAGATCTGCGTCCGCCTCGAAGGCATACCCCTCGCCCTGGAGCTCGCCGCCGCCCAGATCCGGCTCCAGGGCGCCGAAGCCGTCCGCGACCAGCTCGGCAGCCGCCTCACCGCATCCCCCGAAGCCCGCTTCGACCTCCTCGCCCACCCCGAACGCGTCTGGCCCGCCCGCCACCAGACGCTGCGCGCCGCCATCGGCTGGAGCCACGAGCTCGCCGACCCCCTCGAACGCCTCCTGTGGGCCCGCCTCTCCGTCTTCCGAGGCCCCTTCGACCTCCCCACCGCCGCCGCCGTCTGCGCCGGCGGCCCCCTCACCCCCGACACCCTCCCCGCCGCCCTCGACGGCCTCGTCCGCGCCTCCGTCGTCCGCCCCGCCGACAGCGCCGGCCGCCACCGCCTCCTCGACACCATCCGCGAGTACGGAGCCGGCTGGCTGGACCGGCTCGGCGAGACCGGCACCGTCGCCGACCGCCACGCCGCCCACTTCCGCGCCCTCGCGGGACAGGGACCCGACGCCTGGCACGGCAGCCCCCAGCTCGACTGGCACCGCGCCGTCGACACCCACCACACCGACCTGCGCACCGCCCTCGACCGCCTCCTGCGCACCGACCCCGACGCCGCCCTCGACCTCGTCGGCTCCGTCGCCTTCGCCTGGTCCTGCCGCGGCCGGCTCCGCGAGGCCCGCGACGGCCTCGAACAGGCCCTCCTCCTCAGCGACACCCGCGGCCGCCCCCGCACCCGCGCCCTGTGGGCCCTCGGCGTCACCCTCGTCCTCCAGGGCGACCTCGGCCCCGCCCAGGACATCAGCGAACGCTGCGCCCGCGAGGCCCGCCACACCGAACACCCGCCGGACCGGCCGGGCACGCCCTCGGAGCCGTACCGCCCCGGCGAGCTCACCCTCGACGCCGCCGCCCTGGCCGGCCTCCTCGCCCTCACCACCGGCCGCGCCCGGGCCGCCCTCCTCGTCGTCGACCACGTCCTCGCCGCGGCCCGCGGCGGCCCCGCGGACTCCGCGGCCATGCTCCGCTGCCACCTCGTCCGCGTCTTCGCCCTCACCGGCCTCGGCCGGCTCGCCGAGGCCCGCCCCGACGCCCTCGCCCTGCGCGCCCTCTGCGACACCCTCGACGAGCACTGGATACGCACCGCCCTGGAGTACCAGCTCGCCCTCACCGCCCTTCTGGAAGGCGACCCGGCCGTCGCGGGCGACCACGCCCGGGCCATGCTCGCCGGCACCCGCGCCCTCGGCGCCGGACTCGGCACCGCCCTGGGCCTCGACGTCCTCGCCACCGCCTACGCCGCCGCGGGCGACGGCGCCCGAGCCGCCGACGCGTCCGGCACCGGCGAGGCGTACTGGCGCGCCACGGGCCAGCCCCGCCGCGGCCTCCCCGGCCTGCGTGCCCTCCACGCCCACTACACCGCCGACGTCCGGGCCTCCCTCGGCGACCCCGCCTACGAGGAGATCTTCCTCCGCGCCCTCACCGACCACCCCGCGACCGGCCTGAACCGCGCCCTCGACTCCGGCTGACCCCTGGCTCGACAACGGCCGAGCTCCGGCCCGGGTCCGCCGGCTGACCCCTGGCCCTCGACAACGGCCGACCTCCGGCCCGGGTCCGACGGCAGGCGCTCCCCTGAGCCGCCGCTCCCCGGAGCCGGGGAGACCCGTGCCCCCGGCGACGCCGTAGAGTCGGATCCGTCGCCCGTACCCGTCCCGACGAGGAGCTTCCCGTGTCCGACCCGGCGCCCACCGCCCGCCAGCACCAGATCGCCCGGGAGCTCCAGGTCTCCGAGAGCTTCGACCCGGCCGCCGAGATCGAGCGCAGGGTGGCCTTCCTCGCCGAGCGCCTGACCGGCACCGGCCTGCGCTCGCTCGTCCTCGGCATCAGCGGCGGTGTCGACTCCACCACCGCGGGACGGCTCTGCCAGCTCGCCGTCGAGCGCGCCCGCGCCGCCGGCCACGAGGCGACCTTCTACGCCATGCGCCTGCCGTACGGCGTACAGGCCGACGAGCGGGACGCGCAGACCGCCCTCGGCTTCATCCGCGCCGACCAGGTCCTCACCGTCGACATCAAGGCGGCGAGCGACGCCGCCCTCGACGCGACCCTGGCCGCCGGGGTCGTCTTCCGCGACGCCCACCACCAGGACTTCGTGCACGGCAACATCAAGGCCCGCCAGCGCATGATCGCCCAGTACGCGGTCGCCGGCGCCCAGGACGGCCTCGTCGTCGGCACCGACCACGCCGCCGAGGCCGTCTCCGGCTTCTTCACCAAGTTCGGCGACGGCGCCGCCGACCTCGTCCCGCTCACCGGCCTCACCAAGCGGCGGGTCCGCGCCGTCGCCGCCGAGCTGGGCGCCCCCGAAGGCCTGGTCCGGAAGGTGCCCACCGCCGACCTGGAGACCCTCGACCCGGGCAAGCCCGACGAGGACGCGCTCGGCGTCACGTACGACGACATCGACGACTTCCTGGAGGGCAAGCCCGTCGGCGAGGCCGCCCACGCCTCGATCGTCCGCCGCTACGACCTCACCGAGCACAAGCGGCAGCTGCCGATCGCGCCCTGAGCGCCCCGCGCCGATCGGGCGGATCCTGGAAGGGTGGGCGCCCCGCCTCCGGGGCCCCGGAAGGGAGCACGCCATGTTCGGCGAGACGACGGCGTACAGCAGCTTCTCGGTGGACGACCTCGACGCCGCCCGGGACTTCTACGGCGACCGGCTCGGCCTTTCCGTGGAGGTGACCGGGACCGGGGACATGCGGATGATGTTCCTGACCCTGCCGGGCGGGGCCCGGGTCTTCGTGTACCCCAAGGAGAACCACACCCCCGCCTCCCACACGATCCTCAACTTCGAGGTCGACGACGTCGGCCGGGTCGTCGACGACCTGCTCGCCCGGGGCGTGACCTTCGAGCGCTACCCCGAGTTCGAGGCCGACGACAAGGGCGTCGTCCGGCCCGGCGAGGGCGAGCACGAGGAGGGCGGCCCGGCCGGCATCGCCTGGTTCACCGACCCAGCGGGCAACGTCATCGCGGTGATGGAGACCGACTGACCCCCGGGCCGACTGACCCCCGGGCCGTCTGCCCCCCGGGCCGTCTGCCCCCCCGGGCCGACTGACCCCCCGGACCGCCTGACCCCCAGACCCGCTGCCCCCGGACCCGCCGCCCCCAGGCCCGCCTGCCCCCGGCCCGCTCGCCCCCCCGGCGCACCGCCCTCCAGGGCGGGCCGGTGCGGCGCCCGGCGGCGGACTGTGATCCACTGTGCGGGCGGGGGAGCGCGGAGCAGGACCAGCAGCAGGAGCACCGTTGACCACGTTGACCACCTACCGCCAGCCCGGCGTCGTCGTCACCGAACACCACTTCCCCGTCCCCCTCGACCACGCCCGCCCCGGCGGCGAGCAGATCGAGGTCTTCGGACGCGAGATCGTCGCCAGTGACCTGAGCGACGCCGAGCGCGAGCGGCGCCCCTGGCTGGTCTACCTGGAGGGCGGCCCCGGTTTCGGCGCCCGCCGCTTCATCGGCCGGCAGGCCTGGCTCGACCGCGCGCTGCGCGAATTCCGGGTGCTCCTGCTCGACCAGCGCGGCACCGGCCGCTCCACCCCCGCCAACCGCCAGACCCTTCCGCTGCGCGGCGACGCCGCCGCGCAGGCCGATCACCTGACGCACTTTCGCGCCGACTCCATCGTCACGGACTGTGAGCTGATCCGCCGCCGGCTCACCGGCGGCGCCCCCTGGACGGTCCTGGGCCAGAGCTTCGGCGGCTTCTGCGCCGTCCACTACCTGTCCACCGCCCCCGAGGGCCTGGAGCGGGTCCTCATCACCGGCGGCCTGCCGTCCCTCGACGCCACCGCCGACGAGGTGTACGCCGCCGCCTATCCGCGCGTCCGGCGCAAGAACGAGGCCCACTTCGCCCGCTACCCGCGCGACGCCGAACGCGTCCGCGCGATCGCCGCCCACCTCCTGGAGCACGAGGTCGTCCTCCCCGGCGGCGGACTCCTCACCGTCGAGGCCTTCCAGTCCCTCGGCATCCTCCTCGGCTCCGGCGACGGCACCCACCAGCTCCACCACCTCCTGGAGGGCGCCTTCGTGCCGACCCCCGACGGTCCGGCCCTCGCCGACACCTTCCTGGAGCAGGTCCAGACCCACCTCTCGTACGCCGGACACCCCCTCTACGCCGTCCTCCACGAGGCGATCTACGCCCAGGGACGGGGCCCCACCGCCTGGGCCGCCGAACGGGTCCGCGCCGACTTCCCCGAGTTCGACGCCGCCGGGGCGCTCGCCGCAGGCCGGCCCGTCCTGCTCACCGGCGAGACCGTCCACCCCTGGCACTTCACCACCGACCCCGCCCTCCGCCCGCTGCGCGAGACCGCCGAACTCCTCGCCCGGCGGGACGACTGGACCCCGCTGTACGACCCCGAGGTCCTCGCCGCGAACCGGGTGCCCGTGGCCGCCGCCGTGTACCACGACGACATGTACGTCGACACCGCGCACTCCCTGGCGACGGCCGCCGCGATCCGCGGCGCGCGGACCTGGGTCACCGACGAGTTCGAGCACGACGGGGTACGGGCCGGCGGCCCGCGCGTCCTCGACCGGCTGCTCGCCCTCTCCCGCGACGAGCTCTGACAGCGCCTCCGGTACGCCGACGGGACCCGGCCCGGACGGGGTCCGTCGGCAGCCGGCCGGGGCCCGGTACACCGACGGGGGTCCGGCGCGCGCCGAGGCTCTCCGCTCCCCGCCGCACGCGAGTCCCGTACGCGAGTCCCACACATGAGTCCCCTACGTGAGTCACGTGAGTCCCGTACGCGAGTCCGGTACCCGGTCCCCGCGCGAAAGTCCAAGCGCCGGACCCCGAACGCCCATGGCCCACCCCCACCCGGCCCGCTACAACTCGGGCCATGAGCGCACACGTCACCGCCGAGATCGCCGGTCAGCCCGACAGCTGGCGCCGCGCCGCCGCCCTCGCCGGCTCGCTCGCCGATCGGCTGCCCCGGCCCGGTGAGCGGGTCGCCGTCGTCGGCTGCGGCACCTCGTACCTGATCGCCCGTGCCTACGCGGCCCTGCGGGAGGACCTGGGGGCGGGCGAGACCGACGCCTTCCCCGCCTCCGAACGGACGCCGCTCGGCCGCGGCTACGACCGCCTCGTGGCCCTCACCCGCTCCGGTACGACCACCGAGGTCGTCGACCTCCTCGCGGGCGCGGCGGGCCGGATCCCCACCGTCGTCCTCACCGGCGTCCCCGACAGCCCCGCGGCCCGGCTCGCCGACCGGACCGTCGACCTCTCCTTCGCCGACGAACGCTCCGTCGTCCAGACCCGGTTCGCCACCACCACCCTCCAACTCCTGCGCGCCGGACTCGGGGTGGATCTCGCAGCCTCCGTCACCGACGCCGAACTCGCCCTCTACGAACCCCTCCCCACCGCCTGGGAGCGGCGCGGCCAGTTCACCTTCCTCGGCACCGGCTGGACGGTCGGACTCGCCGACGAGGCGGCCCTCAAGCTCCGCGAAGTGGCGCGCGTCTGGACGGAGTCGTACCCGGCGATGGAGTACCGGCACGGCCCCATCAGCATCAGCGACCGGCACAGCCTCGTCTGGTGCGTCGGCCCCGTCCCGGCCGGTCTCCGCGAGGAAGTCGAGTCCACCGGCGCCCTGTTCACCGCCGACGCGGTCGACCCCGTCGCCGCCCTGGTCCGTGCCCAGCGTCTCGCCGTCGCCCTCGCCACGCGGCGCGGACTCAACCCCGACCGCCCACGCCACAAGTCACGCTCCGTCATCCTCGGCGGAGCCTTCCGCCCGACCGCGGCCGAGGCCGCCCGTATCCTGCGGGCATGACCGACACCGAAGCCACCGGCCTGCCCCAGCTGCCCGAACTGCCCGGCGACTGGCAGCGCGCCCTCGCCGTCGTCGCCCACCCCGACGACCTGGAATACGGCTGCGCGGCCGCCGTCGCGAGCTGGACCGACGCCGGGAAGGAGGTCGTGTACCTGCTGGTCACCCGGGGAGAGGCGGGGATCGACACGATCGCCCCCGACGTCTGCGCCCCGCTCCGCGAGGCCGAGCAGCGGGCGAGCGCCGCCGTCGTCGGCGTGGACACCGTCGAGTTCCTCGACCACCGCGACGGCGTCATCGAGTACGGCACCGCCCTGCGCCGCGACATCGCGGCGGCGATCCGCCGCCACCGCCCCGAACTCGTCGTGACCCTCAACCACCACGAGGGCTGGGGCGACGGCCCGGGGGCGCCCCGGAACTCCCCCGACCACCTCGCGGTCGGGCGCGCCACCCTCGACGCGGCCTCGGACGCGGGCAACCGCTGGATCTTCCCCGAACTCGGCGACCAGGGCCTCGCCCCCTGGGACGGCGTCCGCTGGGTCGCCGTCGCCGTCTCCAGCACCCCCACCCACGCCGTCGACGCCGGCCCCGGCCTGGAGCGGGCGATCGAGTCGCTGCTCTGCCACCGCGCGTACATCGAGGCCCTGACGGACCAGAAGCCGGAGGAGTACGTCCGCGAGTTCGTCACCGAGACCACCTCCGCCTCGGCCGACCGCTTCGGCGGGCGCCCCGCGGTGACGTTCGAACTGTTCCCCCGCTAGGGCTTGTCGTCGGACTCCCGTCTGCCCCGGCTTCGGGTTCGGGTTCGGGGTCGTCAGCCCATCGGCGCCGGCTTGAGGACCGAGAACTCGGCGCCGAAGGGGTCGGCGAACCAGGCGAGGCGGCCGACGTCCGGGATGTCCGAGGGCGGGAGCAGGACCGTGCCGCCCGAGGCGGTCACCGCGGCCGCCGTCGCGTCGGCGTCCTCGACCTCCAGATAGGGGATCCAGCGGGACCGCTCGCCGGAGTCCTGGAGCGCCGCCGTCCCGCCGAACGAGGCGGTGTCCTGGTCGCCCTCGGCGGTGGAGATCACCCGGTACGTCATGCCGGGGGCGTCCATCTCCGCCCAGCGCCATTCGAAGAGCGAGCGGTAGAACGCCAGCGCGGCCTCCGGATCGGGCGTGTGGAGTTCGACCCAGACGAGGGCGTTGCGCGAGGAGGTCCGGTCCAGCCCCTTCACCGACCCCGCCTGCCACACGGCGAACTCGGCGCCGCCCGGGTCGGTGAGCGCGGCGGTCCGTCCCGCGTCCATCACGTCCATGGCGCGGACCCGGACCCGACCGCCCTCGGCGGCCGTCACCATCTGGGACGTGTCCGCGTCCGTCGTCCGGAAGTACACCGTCCAGGCGCTCCGCGCGCCCTCCTCGGTGAGCGGGCCGAGCGCGGCGACCGTCGCCCCGTCCTGCTGGAAGAAGCCGTACCCCCCGGCTTCCGGACCCGCCGACCGGAACTCCCAGCCGAACACGCCGGAGTAGAACGCCGCCGCCGCGACGGTGTCGGGGCTGCCGAGGTCGAGCCAGCAGGGGGAGCCGTGGGTGTACCGGGTGCCGAGCATGGGGCGGTGCCGTCCTTCCGTCGTCCTGCGTCCGAGCCGGATCCCGGACACCATGGCCGATCCTCGGGCCTCCGTCCGGGCGACGCGACCGCAGCCGCGCCGGTTCATCCGACCGGCGCACGCCCCCGGGCACCTCCCCGCGTACCGCCCCGGAACACCTCCCCGCGTACGACCCCCGAACAGCGACCGGCCCACCGCCCCGCCGCCGAGGCCGCAGGCTGCCCCCCGCAACCACGCCCCCTAACCGCCCCCCCCCGCAACCACGCCCCCTAACCGCCCCCCCCCGCAACCACGCCCCCTAACCGCCCCCCCCCGCAACCACGCCCCCTAACCGCCCCCCCCCGC